>DAVY01000005.1:0-367 GCA_002505775.1 Euryarchaeota archaeon UBA130
AACGCATCGTCTGTTGGTGCGAAGACCGTGAACGGCCCGTCCCCCTGAAGAGTTGCGACTAGGTCGGCTTGGGCTAGTGCCGCAACGAGAGAGTTGTGGATCGTTGTAGCACTTGCAGTCATGGCGATGTCTACCGCGGGTGTCCACATGTACGCCTCGCACTCCGCCTGACTTACCATTGTGAAGGTGTGTGTGACCATGTTGTAGCAGCCTGTGAAGGTCTGGCCGTTCATCTCGTAGTCCTCGTAGTATGCATACGCCATGCACTCTTCGAACGAGGCGCCTGCGACTACGGTGTGTGTGACCATGTTGTAGCAGATGTCCCCATCGGCCTCGGTAACCGCTGGCTCGTCGGCTGGTGGCATCA
>DAVY01000005.1:686-14723 GCA_002505775.1 Euryarchaeota archaeon UBA130
ACGCCGTTGGATGCCATTACGTCAGCTGAGGTTACGGTTGCGTCGTTGACCATTACAACTCCGTCGGTGACAGTGAACGAGAGATCGTCGCCGTTGAGTGCCTCGGCGTTCATCCCATCAGTAACAGCTGAAGCAGTGACCTCTCCAATTACCACATGATATAGCAATATGTCAGCCAGGGTCGCATTTTCCTCTTCGGTGTCGAATGTAGACAAGTCAATCCCTGCAGCGACAAACGCATCGTCTGTTGGAGCGAAGACAGTGAATGGGCCATCAGCCTGCAATGCGGAAACGAGTTCGGCATGGGACAGAGCGGCCACTAGGGAGTCATGTATACCGGTGTTCTGGGCGTTCGTTGGTATGTCTTGAGTGTCGTCTGCAACCACGACTGGAGAAAGCAAAAGGCTTGCAATCACCAATAGGGTTAAGCTAGCAACTCTGTTATTCATGGTGTTTGGATTTTGGTTTAGGTAATGAAAGAGTGTATGAAAAATGGTTCAAGACATATAACATAGTGTTAACTAACCATATTATCGGAAACCAGTGTTGGAAGGGAAATCGCTACTTTTCCTGCCTGTGTATCAGTATGATTCAATAGGTATCGGTTAGCGGGATACTGTAACCATAAGCAGGCCCCGTTCCATTAGGGTATTGGGAGGACCTGATGGGGTGATCCGCATGAATGAAGCAGAAGAAATTTCAAGCAAACAGAAGCAAGCATCAATAGGAGAATTTTTCGAGAAAAACAAGCACTTTCTGGGATTTGATACCCAACAAAGAGCAATAATTACTGCAGTCAAAGAAGCTGTAGATAACTCCTTAGATGCTTGCGAAGAGGCCCGCATACTACCAGATATCAGAGTCGAGCTGCGACGAACTAAATCTGACGAGTTGGAGATGATATCTCAGGACAATGGTCCTGGGATTCCGAGAGACTCAATCGAGGGCGTGTTTGGTAAATTCTTACTTGGTTCAAGATTCCATGCCATAAGGCAGACTAGGGGTCAGCAGGGAATCGGCATCACAGGTGTAGTGATGTACAGCCAATTGACAACTGGAGCCAAAACACGTGTTATCTCCAAGGTGAAGAGTGATTCTTCCGCAGTTTTTGTCGACTTGGGGATTGACACAAAGAAGAATAAAGCAATAAAATCAAGCGAAAAGAGAGATATTTGGATTGATGAAAGGACCGGTGAGGAGGTTTCTCATGGGCTCAAGATAACAACTGTCATGAAGGCAAAATACCAAAGGGGCAAGAAATCCGTTTACCAATATTTGAGAATGACCTCAATTGTGAATCCGCATGCATCGATTTCTCTTGTTGTGATGGACAAAGAAGGGGAAATTATCGAGGAAGGGAACTGGGTAAGGACTAGCAATAAATTGCCTAGAGTCGTTGAAGAAATCAAACCGCATCCACATGGAATTCAGTTGGGGACACTACAGAGGATGCTAAGAGAGTCCACTGATAGAAGGATGACCTCTTTCTTGAAGCACAATTTTTCGGGAGTCAGTCCAAGAGCGGCAAAGGAGATTCTTGGGATGGCAGATATCGAGGAGGGCCGAACTCCAAAGAGAATCAAGCCCGAAGAAGCGAAGGCGATGATTACAGCGTTCCAGACTGTGAAGCTTCTCAAGCCACCAATGGACTGCCTATCTCCTATTGAGGACCTTCTCATAAAGAAGGGGCTATCAAAGGCCATTGACTCCCG
This sequence comes from Euryarchaeota archaeon UBA130, assembly GCA_002505775.1. Lineage (GTDB taxonomy): Archaea > Thermoplasmatota > Poseidoniia > Poseidoniales > Thalassarchaeaceae > MGIIb-O5. The sequence continues at coordinate 2,399 of DAVY01000005.1, forward strand.
ATTCGCCTCTACAGTGACTAGGAGCCCGACGGTTAGCCAGGGAAATCCATTCCAAATTGAAGTAGGTCTTGTTTTTGGTGGGGACCTTTCGTCCGAAGGCCCCATTGAGATTCTGAGATTTGCAAACAGGGTGCCACTGATGTATCAGCAGGGAGGTTGCCTTCTAACGAAGGCCTTGGAGGCGGTGAACTGGAAAAGTTACGGCTTGGAGCAACCTGGTGGCAGTGGTATCCCCAAGGGCCCAGCGGCTGTGTTGGTCCACTTGGCCTCCACAAACGTCCAGTTCACGAGTGAGGCAAAGGAGGCTGTATCATACAATGAGGAGGTCTTCAATGAGGTCCGAAAAGCCATGCTTGAAGTTGGCAGAGGATTGAAGAACCATCTAAAGAAGAGCTCGGAGAGAAAAAAGGCCAAGGAGAAGTTCGAGCTAGTAAATATCATTCTCCCGGAGATTGCCAAAAAGTCATCTGAACTTTTAGGAAGGGAGGAGCCAGATTTAGCCCCAGTAATCACTCAGATCATGAATGCGGTCTTCTTGGAAGAGGAGTTGTCTTGGAACAAAGAGTCTCGTCTATCTATGTGTTCAGTTACAATACACAATTACACTGCTAGAGCTAGGGCATACACTATTCTTGCCAAGTGGCCTGAGGGAGAAGACACTTCCATGGAGTTCAATCCCAGAGGGGGAAGAAAGGAGGCAAAGGGCCTCTGGGCTTGGAGGCTGGACACATTGGATCCCGGGACCTCAACGGTTCTAGAGTTTGGAATATCCGGATTGTCCAAGGGAGACTGGAACGAGACAGACATATTCTTCAGAGGGAATGGAGAGATAATCGGTGCAACCAGAATGGATGAAGCACTTTTGGACGAGCAACGTAAGGCTGAGGCCTTGGAAGCTGCTGTAGAGGAGGTGCGTAGATCTTCGGCGCCTTCAGAAGGAATCAAAGAGAGGCCGATTGAAGTCTTAGAACCCAGTGCAAATACTGATTGGTTCGGCATGGAAGGTGATGGGAATGAGTGAGGCGCCCAGAAAAAACAGGAAGCAGGTAGTGGAGGCACTGCACGAAGTCGCTGCTGAAATGCACAACAGAATGCAGAGGGGAGACCCCCCTAGAATGACTCTTCCAGTAAGGTCCAAGACAAATATTTCATTCGACAACAAATTAGGCGTATTCAAGTACGGGAAGAACAAAACTGTGCGAGATGCTACAAAGCTGGGATCAGCCAGACAACTCCTACGCACATTGCATATCACAGAGTTTATCGAAGAGATGATCGACAGCGAAAAATCTTCTACCCTAAGAGAGATGTATTACATTTCTGAGGGATGGGGGAACGGGAAATTCGGCTCCCAGAATGAGAGCAATAACCTGGCCGAGGACCTAGAGATTGTAACGAAGTGTCTGAGAGAGGACTTCAAGCTCAGACCTGAGGAAGATGGTGCTAGAATAATCGGCAATATTACTGTGGAAGAGAAGAATCGAAGAGGGGAGTGGATGAGGATAAACTGCAGGGATGATGTGGGGGATTCGGGATATGGCGTCCCTTACAACGTCGAAGAGGAGAAGCTGAAGCTGGTAGACGAGGATATTGACTTCGTGATGGCCATAGAGACCGGAGGGATGTTTGATCGTCTAATCGAAAATGGATTTGACGAGGAGGCGCGGTGTGCATTGATTCACTTGAAGGGTCAGCCTGCTAGGTCTACGAGAAGAATAATCAGGAGAATTAGTGACGAATGGAAAAAGCCGGTTGTCGTATTTGCTGATTGTGATCCCTGGTCTTTCAGGATATACGCCAGTATCGCTTACGGAGCTATCAAGACTGCTCACATCTCGGAATATCTCGCAACAAAGGAGGCGACATATCTGGGAATAACAGCGGATGACATTCTAGCCTATGACCTTCCTAGTGATGACTTGACGAAGCAGGATATTGGGGCACTGGAAGCAGAGTTGAGTGATCCTAGGTTCAACACTGGATGGTGGCAGGAGCAGATCAAACTGATGCAGGAACTAGGTAAGAAGGCTGAGCAGCAGTCCCTAGCCAAATATGGCTTGGATTTCGTCACAGACACCTACCTTCCAGAGAAATTAGATACCATTGGTTTAGGATACTGATAACTAATACTGAAAGGGTGTAGCCCGTGCTAGCTACATGGCGCGGGGCATCATGAAGTATGCAAAGATTCTCTCAGCATTGTCATTTTTCCTTCTTCTTATGGGTACTGTAGCATGGAGTTCCGCATCGGATGAGAGTGAGAAGTATCTTGATCCTTCCCAGTTCAATGAAGCTGTGATTGGCCCGGGAGAGAGTGTCGTTGTAAATATCTCTTCAACTTCTTTTCTGGGTCAGCGGGAATACCTAGCGATGAGAATTGTCGAGGAAAGTGATCCGTTACCCGAAGTTAGGTTGACTCTCGGATCCGATGAGTGTCGTTCGGACGATCCGAGTATCATACACATTGACAGGCAGTTGAATCCAGATAGTCCCAAATTCCGAGTTGTCCGTGTTTTCTTACCGAATGAGACAGGTGACTACACCCTGTACAACGATGCTGAGAGTGGTGACCTTTGGCTTGTCGATGACTTCAGATCACAGACTAGAATATTCCAAGAAAATCCGATTTCAATAGTCGTTATGATTGGTGGCTGTTGCATAGGAGGCCCGGTGGGATTAGTAGCGTTGTGTCTAGCTATAATCGGATGGAGGCAGAATGGGGCTCAGGAGTCAATCCTAGTCCAACCACAAGATCAATTGATGACCACTTCTGATTTGTATAGGGAATATCAGAAATCACAGGCTGAGGTCGAGTCTCGCCAGACTGCACCAGATCCCTTCCTTGAGGTGACTGAAACTGATTATTCTGACTTAGTAGATGATGTGAACCCGCCTGCTGATGAAAACTGGGAGAACTGGGATAACGGGTGATAATGTTTCTAGTCGTCGTTCTTCCCCAAAATGGTGGAAGAAACTGGGATTATGACCATTAGACACCCAGAAACCATCAATGGCAAGAAGGCGGATCTTAGACTGTCTCTCAAATCCCTTGCATCCTGACACTGCTCTTCATCGGCTCCTATGATCTCACCTATTGAGCCAACTGCATCCTCACAATCCTCCGATACTCTGCTGTCTATCTCATTGGCCGCAACTTGGGCCCCAAATGATGCTAAGATCAACAATATACCTAGTATCACAATCACGGTCTTGAAGACTGTCTTCGCTGCTCCCATGACACCACATCTAACACTGGGATATTATACTATGTTCAGGTTGGGTTTTTAGAAGGGGAGCTATTAGACAACTCCGGGTTGGTAAGAGATGGTCGACTTCGATGATGCGATGAGTATACTTGAGAATACCACCAGAAGAGAAATTCTGAAGTTTCTTGTTAAGGAGCCACATTATCCACTTCAGCTTTCTGAGATGCTTGAGGTCAGCCAACAAGCGGTAATGAAGCACCTGAAGGTTCTGGAAGAAGGTGGATTCGTTGAGTCGGATAAGGTTCCATCCGAGAAAGGAGGGCCCCCAAAGAAGGTGTACAAGGTTAATCAGTCGTTTTCACTGAGATTGGATCTAGGTCCTGATTTGTTTCGTTCTGAATATAGGAAAATGCCTAGAGGAGGTCCGGTTAGACTCTCAACTAAGCTACCCGAAGAGCTCGATGGGATGATATCTCAGCTTGGCACTAGGAGAAATATCCCATTGGCGGAGGGGATGCAGGTTCTATCTGAATTGGACGAATGTCTGGAGAGGATAGACGAGGAGAGGGATGCTGTAATTGCTCTGCACCAACATGTGATGAGTAAGGTTTCGCTTAGCCTGAGTGATGGTTTAGACAGCTATGAAGAAAGGCAGATGGCCCATGCTCTAATGATACAACCTAGGAGGCCCTTGGATTTGGATGTATTCGCACATAGCATGCGCATGCAATCGAATGATGCTGAAGAGATGATGAGGACCCTAAGGGAAAGATTGCTCAGAGACCTAGGGGCGAATCATGGCAAGTTCATGGCTACGAACAAGAACACCCCCCTGCCTTGGTGGATGGTCAAATAATCAGAATGTGATATCATCATCAGACAGGTTTGCCAACAAGCTACTCTTCTCCTGATATCTCTGGAGAGCTTCCATCCTTCGCCCGTACATCACCACTCCTACAACACCGAAAAGAGCGAATGTTGCCCCTAAAATTATTGCAGGTACGGAGTACTGGACTACAGCCTCAACACCGACATCAAAAATCCCAAGATCAGAACCCATCTTCTTACCAGTAGCCTGGATGTTGTTATCCTCGTCAGTCTCGACAACTAGATTGTCCGGATCGACCACCACGACGATATCGTGAGAGCCTGCCTCTACCATGTACAGTAGTGTGATGGTAGGAGGATCTGGATCCTCTGAAGGCATGATTGCCTCGATTGTCTGTCTGTAGGCAATGTTCTCCTCTTTACACCCGTTCTTCTTGATGTCCGATTCTGTCTGACCTGAGCAGAGAACTATGTTGATGTCGGTCGCGTGAGCATTGCCGATATTTCTGACTTGGACGTTGACTGAGAGCATGTCCCCAACAGAACCACGGTATTCGTCCACAACAACGGAGTATATCTCCAAGTCTGGAGCCCTTAGTCTCAATTCGATGATTTGCTCATTCGTATCGCAGTTTGGAGGGTAGTTGTCTGGTAGGCCGTCTCCATTGAAATCGAGAGTGCAGGAGTCCTCCCAGGTCGGAGTTTCATCATGGTCGCCACCAGATTCGCTGGAGCCGAAGTCGGACATTACCTTGATTCCTATCTCCCTGTCCGCCAGAGTAGCCTCAGCATGAATATCCACTATTGCCACGATATTCAGTGTGGTATACGCCTCCATCTCAGGTAAAGTCAGGGAGTTCGTGGTAGCTGAGACATAGCATTCATCTGTTGGAATCGGATCATCCATGGTCAGCTCGAGACAGTTCTTCTCAATTGGGAACTCTGTATCAAAACCGTCCAGTAGAGCGTACCTGATTTGCCATTTGTCTAGTTGGTTCATTCCGGGTTGAATATCCCATTCTCCAGCCGCGTCAATTGTGTGGTTGTGGAGGGTCGGGGTGTCTGGAACGTTTCCGAAGTTGGTGACATTCATAACGAACCTTACTGTTCTTCCTGGTGCAGTCGTCTTGATTTTGCTCTCCACAGCTGGATCAAGTACTATTCTCATGTCATGGAATTCTATGATTTCTACCTGAAGGGTGATTAGATCCCTCAGTTTTGTTCCTTCGTACTTCTCCTCGCTCATCACCTCTAGGACAATGGTATATTGCCCAGCCAGTGTCTTTTCTGGAACACTGATCGTTATGGGCACTTCTTGTGACTCGTCTCTTTCGAGCTCCTCGAAGAGGACCCGTGGGATATCCAAATCCCAAACATGGGTATAGCCCTCTGAGTCTGTTATCGACTGGATGGCCATGTCATACCTGTCTTGGCCGTTACCAGTATTCTCTATTGTTGTCGGCATCACATATTGCTGACCGGGGTGAAGTGAAAGAATGGTATCTGGCACCGATGCCTCTAGATCGTAAACCTGTATTACATTGGTGAGAAGGACTACATTGTCGCTTACCTGTGGGGAGCCCTCTAAGTAGGCCCTGAATGAAACCGATGTTCCTAGTCCTGCGGTAGCGTTGTAAGGGGCGCACATGTTTGCGGTTACGGTTTGTGGAACTCCTATCTGGGACCAGTATCTGGGAGCGTCATCGGGTATTCCATTGCCTCCCGGCGCTTCGCTGAAGTCCAGATCCACTACCCAGTTGTCATACCTCCAAGTGTTTTCAGAAATTTCTGGAGGTCTCTCGTCAGGGCCACCGGGCGTACTGAAAATCAGATGACCGGGGGTGAAATGCTTGGTAACTTGAACATCGAAGGCTGAGCATTCTCCCGGAAGAACGTTCTGAGTGGTTTCGCCTAGATTGAAAACGATGTTCCCTGTTGTCCTCACAGAGACGTTGACCCACAATTCCAGTATGTCGAAGGTCCCCCTATCCACAGAAAGGACGGGTTCCCCGGTTGACCATCCCTTGAGATATATGACAAAGGTCCCTGGCTCCTGAGAAGTTGGTACACTTACCTGAAGATTCCTAGTGACAGACTGACTCGGATCGAGAGACAGAGATAGTGGGAACGATATTCCCCATCCAAATGGCAACGCCCATTCCGTCTGACCTTCGAGAGTTGTTGGGTCATAGAAAGCGAACGTGTCATACACATTGCCGGTATTAGTTATGGATATGGAGAACACAGCATTTTGTCCCTGTTCAACATCGGCCTGATAGTGACTGGTATCCAATTGGATACCATGCACCACATCCATTAGAACTAGTGTAATCTGCTCATCCCTGATGGCTGGGTCTTTGTCAGATATTGCCGAGAGCACAATTGTTGCTAGCTCATCCTGATCTGCCTGATATATTGTGGGGGACCTTATCCTCATGTAAATCGGCTCGGATTCCCCTCCTTGTAGGAAGATTGGGGTTGATGGGAAGATGGGAGTATGGTTTGTTGCGAAGAAGAGCGTGGAGCTCCAATTATTGGGAACGCCTTCCATCGATATGAAATACGTATCCGAGACCAAGTCAGGAGGTCCCGGTGTCGGGTTTGAAATTGACATATTGAAGGTGGTCTGACCGCTTGGCTGTATGGTGTGGTAGTAGGTCTCAGTCTCACCCAGAGATATGTCAACCAACCCCGTTAAGATGTGTGTGTAGCAGATAGTGAATTTTCCGTTGTTGTTCTGATCGGAGCACTTGTGGTCATCAGACCAAGCTATGTGCGCACCTGAGCCCAGATCATTCGCAAATGCGGGGGGTTGTCCCAAGTCTGGGGATGCAGGAGAATTGGGGCCCAGTTTGTTCGATGACCAAGAGGTAACGGGTATTACCTCCCATTCATCCAAAACGGACGTGGCCAGGGAATTCAAAGGGAAGCCATCTGGGTGAGAGTTGTGGGTATGATTGAGTCTCGCATACATCACTGCCTCCATCTGACTCTCGTTACTGTTGTCGAGCCATGACAGGTGAACGTTGTCAAAGTCGTCGGTCAATATGGCCGGCATGTGCGAGTTTGCGCCGTAGGGCCTGTTAGAGTCTATGCCCCCGAGTCCTTCGACAGTCGAGATTGCTGAGTCCGTGATCTGCTTAATTCCGAATGTCGGGAGTCCCTCTTCGACTCCATCCCACTCTCCAACTCCTTGTAATCTCAGTCTGGTGTAGTATACCTCGTAGTTGACATCTATCTCGAAACCGTAAGCCCTTCCATCCATCCAAGCAAGATGTGTGTTCCCAGATGTGTCCACTGCTATCGCTGGATGTAGGCTGAATGCATCATTCAGAGTGATTCTGGTATCATTGACAACGACTAGGTGACCGTAGCCAAGCTCGTCTAGAGAGGGGCCTAAATCCTCAGTGTAAGTGTCCGCTTGGGTATCCACTATCGTACCTGAGTCACCTTTCTGCCAACCTGGAGGGGGGCTTTCTAGAAGCGCCCTTGGATCTAGCACGGTCATGAATATCTCCCTAGAGTTGTTTGTAGCTAGATACACCAATGCTTCCACCATCAGCTGTAGTTCAGCGGCGCTTGAAGCACCAGTTGGGAAGCTGTACATCTGACCTCCGGCATCGGTTAGTCTGACACTCGTACCCGGACAATTCCTTGATGAGGAGGAGCTGACTATGCCATTAGGGCATTGAGCTAGATCTTTCATGGATGAGCCGACGTCTTCGTTATTCTGTGCCCAAAGTGGGGTCGGAATGACTCCGGCATTCACACAGGCATCATGAGCCTCGAGGATTGTATTCGTATCTTGGGAATCCCAACCGGTGCCGTCATAGGGGGGTTCATCGGATACGGGAATGATAATCTTGGTCGCATTTGGGTTCCACTTGTGATCTAGCTGCGTAGGTGGGTTCCCTGGTACGTTTCCTTGAGCGTCCTTCCATGACAGGCAGGCCCATGTACTCGAAGGCCCCCAAGATTCAGAGCCAACTCCTCCTCCATCGTAGTTTATTGTCAGGGCTCCGCCATTCATGATTACGCCATTTAGCTTCCTGATTCCCCCACTGTCATCACCGGGAACTAGTCCGAGTGGGGTTGACCTTGGCCCCTGAGAGCCGCTTCCGCCTGTTTGGTAAGCTGTCGCACAGTTTCCGGAAGTAGCTGCCGAGACGCTTGTGTGGCCACCTATTCCATAGAGGGTCTCATACACGGTCATGTTGGCCCTGATTAGAAGGGGCTTTAAACCTTGGAAATAGGAGCCGCTCACGAAATTGCCTCCGTAGAAGACAACGCACATGTCAGCCCACTCTGCGAGCATGGACCCAGATGTATCGATTGGAATCACCATTTCGACCTTTCCGCCCCTGGTATCGTCCCATACAACTTGAACGAAGTCATTCAAATCGATCGCTATGTCAGGGTGTCCCTTATGACCGATAATTGGTGTGAGCAGTGTCTCTCCGACAGCGAACTCCACTGTTCTTGAAACCACATCTGGATCTAGCATTGCATAGTATATCTGTGGCTGCTGGTAAAATTTATCCAAGGGCTCGTAAGAGTCCTGCCAGACTATGTGAGGATCGTTTGCTGAGTCAACATCGATCGCGGGCCAGTCCCTATTCTGTGGATGAGATGAAACTTCGAAATCATTGATGATTGTGATTGCTGAATCGGTCGATTGGTCCCCATTCTGATCGTCTAGTGAAGGATCGATGAGTGTGTACATTATCGTCCATTGCCCCGCTTTGTCGGTCCATGTGATGTGTACCATGTCATTGTGGTCGACTCTGGTATCTGGGTGCCAAGCTCTGTGTGCCCCCGCATTGGAGATCTTGGTATCATCAATCAGTACTTCTCCTCTGGGATCTAGCATCTTGTAATACAGGTGCTGTGTATTTCTGCTCCAGACGAAGTGAGTGTTTCCCTGTGAGTCGGCGTCTACAGAAACCATCCTGTCACTGAATGCGCCATCGGGGGTAACTTCGATTGCATCTGTCATTACTACCTCGCTAGCACTGACATTTGGGAAGCTCATTCCAGCGAAAAGGCTCACGACCATCAGCATAACCATTGCAATACTACTTCTCTTCTTCGATCTGTACATATCTGACCACCCGGTGATTATCTGCGAGTCTTTCAGATATATTGCATACTTAACCTACACGGATAGCGGTCACTTCTGATTAGGCTCGATATGGTACGCTAAGCCCAGTCTGCTGGATCAAAATCTCTTCCAAAACCGCCTGTCTCGTCAGTATCTACTTCCCTTGGCTCATTGGCTGTCGGCTTGGACTTCCTAGTCGAAGCCTGGCCTTTCTTCTTGTTCCAGTCATCGACAGGACCGGGTTTGCCAGAACCGGTACCGAATAGGAACTTGATTCTGTGAATAAGAGAGAGCTTGGTGAGCCAGACTCTTCTCATGGTGTGCATGAACTCGTTCTGGGTGAGTCCATCCAACCAGATTGGCCTAGAGAGGTTGAAGGCCTGTAGTGGGCCGGGGACTTCGTTCACCTTTGACCCGACGTGGAGAACCCAATCGAGATCTGCCCTAGTCAGGTCCAAGCGAGTATCGTGTAGCCATTTCTTCCATTCATCGGAGTTTTCTTCAGAGTATTCTTTCATCTGCTCTTGTTGTCCCTCGTCCACCCTAGTTACAGAGTACACAAGAATGAGGGATCTATTCTTTGGAATTACCACGTTGAACAGGTGACCCCTCTTACTTGGTGGGTACTTGACGTGCATGTGCAAATGGGCCTGTTGATCTTCAACGTCTCTGGCCTCCAACTTCTCACTCTGGAGCCATTCTCTGACTGCCTGGGCGGCATCTCTCTTGTTCACGCTCAGGCGGAGAGCTTGTCCTATTTGAGAGCCACTAATTCAGGAACAATGGAATTGATTAGATTGTTCAGTAGCTCTCCGTCTTCCGAATGAGCCAAACGTCGCCTTCTAAGTGACATCCTGAAGTCTGTGACTAAATCGTAACCTCTGAGCATTACTAGATTGGAAAAATGGAAGATTGTTGATATGAGAAAAACCAAGATGACAAACGATAAGAGAAACTCCGCTCCGTCGACCGAACCCTCCAGAACTTGGTAAGCAATAATTCCTCCAACCAGTGGCCATATGGTTAATGGAGAAAAGAACCCGGCGAACATGTGGTAAGTTGTTCTAGCATCAACTCCTTCATCGGTGTTATCTCCTAAATACCTAGCAATAAGGGCCTGAAGCCCAGTTGAGGGGATAGATAGGGGTGAAGCTCCTATCATCAATAATACGCCAATAATCCCATTCAAGTACTGAACCTTGCTTTCTAAAGTAAAATCCTTCGAGATAGATCTCCCATCAAGTTGATTTGAATGAAGGATATTTTCCGCTCGCTTGGACTTTTTCAGCAATTGCGGATTCTCTTTGACCTTGAGAGTGTCACGGATTTCTCTAGCGGCCTTTACCTCCTCCGAGTATGCCGTTAGCTTCTCTCCTCCAGCCAAGGAACTGAGGTGTCCGAGGAGGTGCCATGCCCTGTAAGTTTCCCAATCTGGTGCATCTGGGGTGATGGGGACCAATCGCCGGTATAGCTCGTTCCTGAGTTCCAATACTGTTTCTTCGGGGGGCTCTGACCAATCGCCTTGAATTAGGCTAGCAGAATGAAGTGGGTCTTCAATTACTGGAATCTGTAGTGGTTCTGGGTACTCCACGTAAACATCGGTACGGAACCAATGGTGACATCTGAAGTGGAGGCCCACAGGTTGGATGGTCGGAGGAGGAATTTCCTTTGCATCGGCAATAGATGCTGCGTTCAATGAGAATCTCAATGCTCCAGTTCTCAGGTGGTGGAGCTTTGAATCCTGATGTGATTTTCCCTCTGGCATAACAACTGCTCCATGGCCCCCTGCTATGCAGTGTGACATGGTCAACAGCGTACGATGGTTGATTGATTTGGAATACTCCGGGCCGACGATTCCAGAAGCCTGTTCTGCTCGCCTTATCACCGGTTGGTTTCCCATTCTCCTTGTGATCCAACCTATGAGTGGCATGGTTGCGAGATCGTGCCTACCCATGGTGATGGGTCTTTTGTCCTGTGAGAGTATTATCGATAATGGATCTACGAGTCCGTTGATATGCATTGAAGTGTAGACTCTGCCTCCTTTGCTATTGATTGGATGCTCTTCCTCTTTATTCCTGAAGATATATGACTTCGAAAGCTCGGCTAGAGTCTTGATTACTGCCCATGCAATCCTGCTACCGGGGTGCTCCCCTGTGTGATCCCATGGAACTTTGTCCAGTTTCTTGGGATTGATTTTCAACGCCCCACTAGACAGTACTGGGTCTATGTCAGGGGCCTCCAGAGAGTCGCTCACAGTGTGGTCAGACAGGGTCTCAGTTGAGAAAGCACCGATTCTACATTATACTCATGGAGATCCTGTGCGCCAGCTCTGATGCATCTTTATTGTCAAGACTCCCAGTGGGCCACGTCAGTTCGTGGTTCGAGTCAGAATACCTTGGTATGATGTGGAAATGGACGTGAAAAACCGTTTGACCTGCCTCAGAGCCGTTATTTTGTACGATATTATAGCTAGTTACTCCCGTGACCTCCAGAATCGATTTGCTGATTCTGACCAATGCCTTTCCAAGTTCTGCGGCTGATTCCTGTGAAAGCTCGTGTAACGAGGACGCTGGTTCCTTGGGGACGACTAATGTGTGCCCGTATGATGCGGGGTTGATATCCAAGAAAGAGTAGACGTATTCATTCTCGAATATCTTGAATGAGGGGATTTCTCCTTCGATGATCCTGGTGAAAAGTGATTTTTCGTCTTTCATTCTTCTTCCTCTTGGGAGGATATCGCTCCGGCTATGGCCAAAAGCCCTTCCAAATGCAATGCGGAGACTAGCTCGGTATTCATTCTCCTTGAGGGGTCAGTTACTCTAATTCCAGAGGCAGATATCTCATTTATGCTAGCCTGAACCACTGCTAGCGAGGATTGGTCGCTGTTTCCCTCGATTATCCTCATTGCGGTGGAGAGCGCCTTTGCAGCATGTCCGACCGGGCTTCCTTCAGAAGAGAATAGCGCGTCTACTCTGGATTGGGCCGCAGACAATTCCTCTTCCATCCTCGTGGCTCCTCCGAAGAGGGATGTTGAGGCCCATTCGGCGGCATTTTTGCCTGCTTCAGATCCGGTTACTAGCTCCTCGAGCATTAGATTGCCAGGGAGAGGGTGCCCCCCATGCATGCCTGTGAATGCGGAACGACCTGCGGCATACAGTCCGGTGTACCACATCTTCCCAGAATCAAAAAC
>DAVY01000005.1:15097-23726 GCA_002505775.1 Euryarchaeota archaeon UBA130
GGGGATAGTGGTATCACTTCTGTTCTGACATCAAGTCCTGTCCTGTTGAGGACCTTCGCGATAGTCCCTTCGAACCATCCCTCTGAGGATTTCTCCATAAATCGCATATCAAGCACGCAGGATTCTCCATCCATGACTTCCAACGGCCCTGCGTCCTCCCCTGAGTCTTTTCGAATTCTCCCTCCTGATCCCAGAATATCCATCGGCAGGACTGTTCCAGTACCGGCAATTGTCAGAGCGTGCATCGGGACCGAGGACATTCCTCCTAGCTTTATTCCGGCTGCATGGGATATCGCGAGACCGTTTCCTGAACCATGTGAGGGAGCAGACCAGATTCCCTGATACCCCTGAGAGGCGACTATGACGGATTTGGCTTGGATAGGGATGAGATCCCCCGATTCAATGTCTAGTGCAATTATTCCTCGTACCTGGTTGTTGTCCATCACCAATGTGACAGGAAGAAGGTCTGACCTTCTGTTTATCTTACGCTTCATGGTCTGCTCTTCGAGGGTCCTCGTAACCTCCCTCACAGTGCTGTCTCCGCAACCTGCAACTCTGGCGATACTATGCCCTGGGAGTTGGGAAAGGTGCGGGGACCCATCAGGTGATCTCCTGAGGACTAGCCCCCATCTTTCCAGCTCAGCTAGGTTTTCCACTGCCGATGAGCATATCCTCGTGGCCGCCTCCTCGTTTGTTGTTTCGCCCCCTGCTGAGATGGTGTCCTGGATATGAGAAGAGGGAGTTGTCTCATTCAATGAGGCGGCGAGGCCGGATAGTGGGGGGTGTCCTGAAGCTGACCCAACCGAAGACTCGGAAACCAGTAGAGGATTCGCTCCAGCGTCAGCCGCTGATATGGCCGCTCTCAGGGCCGCAGGCCCATCACCCAGTACTAAGACGTCCCACGACTCCATGCCTATCGGCCCTTCCACTGGGAAAGGTGTCATGAATATGACGCTCGGTGCACATTGGTTAATTCTGCCTATCGCTCAGGGGAATCGCTATTCTCCTGACTGCTTCAGCGGCTTCAGTCATGCGTACTGCGGCACTTTCGGGATTTACTCCGGTTGTCAATGAAGTCTGGATTACCATCGAGGATAGGGTCTCGCCAGACTCGCCCTTCAGAGTCACTTGAACGGGGTGTGGGCCTGACTCGGAATCCGGCCACGCTATGCCTATCCACAGCACGACAGCATTGTCTAGCATCCTCATTAGTTTGGCGACCTTGTCAATTTTCTCATCTGTGATGGTTAGGGGGTGTGGTGTTGTCGGCGCGCTGATTCTCAGGCTTTGGTGTGCTGGCTCTCCTTTGGCGACTACTATGTCGAGTTCGAATGTCTTGAGGGCCTCAGTGTGATTGTGAATCATGACGAAGAGTTCCCCCTGCCCCTCTGAGCACCTAGGAGGGAGGTCTAGGTCAAGCCTCCACGAGTCAAGATCCTCTCCCTGTATCCCAGATACAGAGTCATGAAGTCTGTCAATTAGCCTGAAGAGGCCTGGCTCCCATGCCCTGGTGTGTGCGAGCAGTTTGCTCAGTGAAGAGACGTTGAATTTTTTCGAGGGGTCGAAGAGCGCGTCTGTGGCGCTTATCTTGAACACCGATTTTACCTCTGAAATCATTCTGTTCCGATCTATAATCCCTCTTTGCTCCCAGTGGATTGCCTGTAGTGTGCGCTCGACAGCGGAATTGGGTGTCTGGCCCGTCCTAACGCTAAACTCCAATGAGTCGAGCCACTCATCCCAGAGATCGCTTGTCTCAGGGTCCAGATGTGCCTTCATAGAGTCTGTAAACACCGATTTGAGTATGCTGTCATGCAGTGTTGGAGCATGTAAGGAGAGTAGTGTGAAGTCATTTGACCTCATTGGGATACTTCCCTCGAGCTTGAGCGAGTTGAGTATGCAGACTGTTCCGAAAAAGGCCCCTGATGCCATTAGGGAGGGGGCTAGGACTGCACCCGGATTTAGTCTCATCAGGACGTATAGTGATGCCGCGCCAAGAATTGCTGATGCTAGCCTCAGCCTCTCCCTTATCCCCCTGTCCCTCAGGGTGCTGATTATTCTCTCTGATCCTGGATACGATCCCTTCGACTTGTGCCCCTCTACTGTGAGTGATAGCCTGTCTCTGGCCACCATCGATGAGAACCATGATGCCATATTGGTCGGGATGTAAAGGATTGAGATAGCAGTGAACAGACCGATGCTCAGTTCGATCGAGGAGTATTCCCACCCAACTAGCAAAACTGCACAGGAGACGGTGGCCACTGCGGGAAGGGTCAGTCTGATCTCTGAGGTAGTCCTAACCGAGGAAAGCCAGACCCAGAACCTCCTTCCAGCGTCCCTCCTGGCAATCATTCTAGAGAGGGCTCTTTCGTTCCTAGCTCCAAATCCACTGTCCTCCCCATACGGGGTCGGCAGTGGAGAGAGGGGGTCCTCCATGTACCGTGTGAAGAGTTATCGTGCTTGATGGCATCGGAGGATAGGATGCCAGAAGGGGCGTTTTCTTCGCTAGACTTCTTGAGGGGTAGGCTTTGCGGGATACGGGCGTGTAGCATAGCCTGGATAATGCACTGGCCTCCTAAGCCAGGGACCGCGGGTTCGAATCCTGCCGCGCCCGCCACTGGAAGAATGCTGAATTCTATGTGAAGGCCAGTCCGTGAAGCTCGCCTGCTTCAGCGGCCCGATGGAGGAATCTCTCCAAGGGAACTCTTGCATGCATTGACCTCCGCAGGCTGGTATCGCACTCCGCCAAGGCACCCAGGAGGTTGTCTCTGAGTGTGTCGGGTATTGCCAGCCTTCTCCCCACTAGTACGTCGTGCAATTGCTGGACGACGTCATCTGCATCAAGGCCGTGTTCATTCATTAGACGGTCGATCTCGGCCAATGCTCCAACCAGTACTCTTTTTCTTCTGCCTCCTTTGTTCTCCCACTTCCACTCGACTACCCTTCCCCTCAGGGCCATCTCGACCAAGACACGCCCTGTCTGAAGGGTTGTCGCCTGGACCAGCTTATGGACAGCTGACCTATCTGCACTGAGCCCCCTAGATTCCAACATCTCCAATGTGAAGATAGCCTTTCTCAGATTTCCATCGCAAATATACGCCACATCCTCGATGACCTCTTGGCTGGCCTCAGAGTTAGATTGTTCATTCAGAGAGTTGAGGGTATGGACGATTCTCTCCCTGTCAGTAGCAGGTATCCTGATCATCCTGCTCCTGGACCTGAGTGCGTCAATTATCCTAGAAGGGGCGCGTGCCACCATGATGAACCTGGATGCGTTTCCTACTTTCTCCATCATTCTTCTGAGATAGGCCTGGCGGATGGGCCCAAGGTGATCTGCATCCTCCAGTATTATGAGTCTACTAACTGGTATAGTCCCAGGTCCTGTTTCTGTCTCAAAGCCCGCAGGGGGGGAGTCGCCCCCGGGGATTTGCGCCATCCCCCTGTCGAAGGCGTCCAGACTCATTCTCCCTGCTAGGGTATCGCTGGATCCACCAGGCCTCAGGAAGTTCTCGAATTTCGCCATTGCACCTGACTGACGCGCTAGATCTCTGCATTGTAGCACGTGTGTCGTTGATCTCCATCCGGGCCCTAAGATCTGTCTGGCTACCAGATTCCAAGACGCGGTCTTCCCCACTCCGGGGGGGCCCGTGATCAACAAGTGGGGGGGGTCTTGACTGACTGATGCGGATTGAAGGGCACTCCTTACTCCTTGCGGGACCGCCAGAGCATCGAAATTACTCGGAGAGTACTCGGTTAGCCAGCTCGCCATGACCCCTCGTTCGCGTGAGGGGACTTGAACTCTCTCTCATATCGCCTTTAGCGTCTTGATGGGCCTGCCTTGGCTTCTGGGTTTGGCGAAGACCCTGTAACCGCACTTGTGGCATGTCTTTCCTGTGGATCCTGCTTCAATCCAGGTCAGGTGCCCACACCTGAGGCACTTGTACCTAATTTCTAGTGGATCCATCGATGACTCGCAGTGGTTGCACTTTGGCGGTTCGGAGGGGTTCCATACCTTTCTGTCGGTACGATTACACTTCCGGCACTTATGGTTGACCATGTACTCGTTCTCGTTCGCCATCGTGCCCGCGACTTTGATGTCCTTCTTCAACCTGTCCTATGTCTCAAATTCATTTTCTGGCGCTTTCACAGACGTTGATGAAGTTCTGAAACATCACATTGCCATACTCAGAGTCGTTTACTTCTGGGTGGAACTGAAGGCCGAATCTGTCCCCTCCAGAGTTCTCCATCCCTTGGACCTCGCACGACTCGCTCCTTGCAGTGATCGAGAAACCCGTCGGTACTTGGGTGACCTCGTCGTTGTGGCTTTCCCAGACTGTCTGAGTGCTCGGGGTTCCGTTGAAAATCTTCCCTCCTGAACCCACCAGTGATATCGTTGCTGCTCCGAATTCTGGCTTGGGGGCCTCAGCTGACTTTCCCCCATAATATCCGGCCATAAACTGGTGACCCGCACATATTCCCAGAATCGGAACGTCGAGGGTGAGGTATTCAGCGCAGTTTCCCAGCTCGCCCGTTAGGCCCACTCTGGCCGCCCCACCGGAGAGTATCAGTCCGTCAACCTCCCTGAGGCCAGACAGGGGCGTGTCATTTGGGAAAATCTTGGTGTCTACTCCTAGATATCTGAGCATTCTCCATTCTCTGTGCGTCCACTGACCGCCATTATCTATCACGTCGATAACCAGTTTTCGGTCCTCCATAGACGTCGAAGACGCAGGAGGGTGATGAATAATGCCCTCTCAAAGGTTGAAAAAGAGAACCCTTCTCGTAGAGTTCCAAGCCCCGATGGTGTAGTGGCCTATCATGCAGCCCTGTCGAGGCTGCGACCCGGGTTCAAATCCCGGTCGGGGCGCCACTCGAAATTACTCATCGCTCTCAGCTGTGCCTAACCATGCCTCGAATGAGCAGAGCCTCAGGGTGCTGCTGTAGTCCCTCTTCACCTTGAGGCTTACAGACGGGGGATGTGGGTGCAGTGGGGATGTGATTTCGACTATTTTGTTGATGGTCTCCTCGATATCGGATTCGGCGATAATCACCCTTCCCCTGATGAGAGAGGGAGATTCGTTGTCCAGTAGATGTATCAGCCCGGGGAGCAGGTCGATTGTTTTGTGAGGGAGGTTCACCACAAGCATGTCCCATGAGTTGCTCATCTCGGCAATACTGGACAGTTCGGTTGCATCCGCGACACCGACGATTCGGTCCGGAAATATTCTCTGTATGGCCGAAGGGGTTTCGGGGTATTTCCTTCCATCCCACCTCCTGAGGTTGTCCAGAAGCATACTGATTGCGTCTGGGTTGAGGTCAGCGGCCATGACGTCCGAAACTAACGATTCCTCTGTGATGATGTTAGCCAGGGCAGGGCCCACTCCACAGAACGGGTCACAGACCCTAATCGGCCTACCAAGCAGCTCCCTGAGTCTCCTTGCCATGCTCAGTGTCTCGATTCTCTCTGCCTGTAGCTTGGTTGAGAAGTACGCTTTTGTGGGGTCGCAAAGTATCATTTTTCCAGACTCCCTCACCATCACACGGGTGTCTATCTTGTCCTCTGAGATATCCCCAATGATCAACTCGTCATCTTCTCTGAGTGCTATTGGTACTAGGTCCCTTATCCTGAACTCCCCTTGAACCCCTCTGTCCTCCATCAAGATCCTGACCCTTGGGTGAGCAGTCATCTTTGAGTAGGCAATCTCATTTCTGTATTGAGAGACGTCCTCTTCGATCCTTACAATCATCATGTCTCCAATGAACTCGTGATTCGAGGGCCAGCTCTCCCCATGGAGAGTTATGCTCTCCTCGCCGACTAACTCCCGGAGGTGTTCCCACCAGTCTCCTGAGTCATCTCCGTAAGGGACCCCGTCGACAATGACTAACTGATATCCATCGAGTAAGGCTGGGAGCGTATCTGGTGCCTGTTCTGAGAGGGGTATCAATCTGTGCTTGCCGTCGGAGTCTGGAAAAATCCTCATGGTCTCAGAATGGAGGGCGTTGTCTTTCAGTAGGACGATTACGTCCTGCACGGAATTATTCGGGACCCTCAGATGTCGCATCACGTTCATCATGTCCGACGGGTCAGCGCGCTTCAGAATGACGGGTGAGTGGGAGGACTCGGGGCTTTGGCTGATAGGACTAGGGCCTGGTGATCTGAGGCATATGACGAATCTTGCAGTAGAGGCGGCTAGGTCATCGGACAGGCGATACCTAGAGGGGTACACCGCTATACTCCCCGAAGACCAGGAGGAGGGGCTTGCCGAACTCGTCGGGAGCTGGGAGAGGGCGATGAGAGAGACAGTGGAGCGCCCGGATGAGATGATCATGGAGGCGAAGAACAGGAGGGTCTCCCTTATGGTAGTCGGGGACCCCATGCAGGCGACCACTCACATAGACCTGAAGATTAGGTGTGAGGAGGAGGGTGTTCCCTTCTATGTCATACCAGGAATTTCAGCTACCAGTCTCGCAGTGTCCTTGTCTGGGCTACAATCCTACAGATTTGGAAGGCAGGTCACCATCCCTTACCAGTACGGCGATTACCTTCCAGTATCTCCCCTGGAGATGATTGTCGGCAACCAGATGAATAATCTGCACACCCTGGTTCTTCTGGACCTGGATCCAACCGGCATGGGCGTAGATGCACCCATTCCAATGTCCCCAGAGCAGGCATTTTCCACTGTGATGGAAATGGCTGGACGCCTCGATGATAAGGAAGGCGATTTCTTTGACTCACTCGAATCCCGCATACCTGAGTGGGACTGCATACTACTCAGTGACATTGGAACGGCTGATCAACGTCTCGTTTCAGGCTCATTCTCCGAGATCTCGGATGTCGCAGGCGGGCGCATTCATTGCTTTATTTTCCCCGCCTC
This sequence comes from Euryarchaeota archaeon UBA130, assembly GCA_002505775.1. Taxonomy (GTDB): domain Archaea; phylum Thermoplasmatota; class Poseidoniia; order Poseidoniales; family Thalassarchaeaceae; genus MGIIb-O5. Next base: position 21,970 of record DAVY01000005.1, read on the forward strand.
ATTCAGCGGGATGGAGCGAGATGCCTTTGAGCACCATAAAGCGGATACCTGATTTGGTAGGAAGTACTCGGAGAGGCCAGAGGAGCGGAGAGAATGGCCAAACCACCTGCTGAAGTTAGCTTTCCGGGGAGCAGAAACAGGAGGAAGAAGGTCCGAGTTAGGGGCATCAAGCAGGCTTCGAAGGAAATTCAGAGAAGGCTCGAGTCGAATCTCGAGACCCTCCTCAATGACCCTGAGTGCTTCGTCCCGGAAATTACCGGGGAGCTAGGCAAGGTATCCTTCTTCGGATCAAAGGACAGGATGGCAATGACCCTCAAGGAGATTGAGATTCTGGCGGCCAAGAGGCATGACCAGAGATGGCTCAAGAAGAGGATGGTCAAGAAGGGTGGTGACGAGGTTTGCAGGGCCCTTGCTGGAAGTCTGTTGGCAGCCGGAGAGGAGGACCTGTCGACAGTTTCCGTGTTCAAACACCCCCTCTATGGGACCTCGAGCTACCTCCGCAGGGGCAACGGCAAGCAGAGCCACCTTGCTGGAATTCAGAACTTCAACCATCCCAGGCTGAGGCTCTTGGTGTGGGACGGTCATGCGAAGGCCGGACAGCATTTCTTCTCGTGGGACGGTGGTTTCGTCTGCTCGTGCTCGAAAGCCGAGGCGCCCCCAGAATGGGTTGACTGGGTTCTTGACAAGTCCTCTGTGGACCTATCCGGAGATGAAGTCAAGTGGACGGTCGGTCTGACCGAGGAGATGGTCAGAGACGAGGAATTCAGTGAGAACGGATGGGTTCTACTGACGTTCCAGGACGGGACCAAGGTCGGGATTTCCCCCACGTCCCTGGCAAAGACGGAGGAGCCTTTCGCCCAGAGCCTGGCAATCACGATGATGCCTCCAAACAAACTGGGAGAGGTGTGTGAGGCAGAGTGGATGTGGAGGCCGAGAGGGTGGCCCGAGGGGGAGAGTCTGCCATCCGAGGGGCTGGAGAGGCTGAGTGAGGTTCTGGATACCTGGCTGAGGATGTCGCTGGACGACGCCAAGCTCTCAGAGGCATGCAGAGCCAGTGTCCTGAACTCGATAGAGGAGGGTCACGTGGTCGGGAGCTCTTGGTTCCACGAAGAGGACAGGGCGGGCTTCCTGAATCATCTAACGGGAACTGATGACGAGAAAAGGGCGATTTCCACGATTCTGGACTCACTGGACAGAGGGATTCACATCAGATCCGACGGGGTCGTACTGAATCTGGATTCGGATGTGGTCAGGATGGAGCAGGGCGCATGTCATCCAAACCTCGTGTCACTGTGGCCCGCTCACGGGAAGACAGTACTGGCGGGGATGTTCGGACTGAGTGACGAGGAGTCACAAGGCATCCTAGAGAGGCAGGCCAGGAGGAAGCAGGGATTCGGTGCATTCCTCAGAGAGCTTGGGGAGGAGCTGGACACAGAGATGAGGCTTCGTAGGCTCCCGTGGGAAAACGAGGAGCTGCCCGAGCCCCTGGGTATGGCTGACAGGCTGATCAGGAAGGCCGTCGGGGACGGGGTCCCCTCCACTGTCTCCCTAGCAAGGAAGGGCAAGGGGCTCGAGTCCGCCATGGGTTGGTCATGGTTAGTCGTCCACAACAAGACCGAGTCAGACGCCTGGAGGTTCGATGAGTCGATAAGAGACAAGGGAGGAGATTGGGTGCCGGCACTACAAGCCCTGTGGGACGCAGCCGAGGACCTCCTCCTGAATGACATAGAGGAGGCCGAGGAGGACTACAAGAACGC
>DAVY01000020.1:0-79486 GCA_002505775.1 Euryarchaeota archaeon UBA130
GGTCAAGGCCAAGGTCAGGGCCAGCAAGGTCAGGGCCAGGATCAGGGTTCACAATCAGGCCAGGACGGTCAGCAGGGCCAGAACGACGAACAAGGTCAGCAGGGTCAACAGCAAGATAACGGACAAGGACAGCAGCAGCAAGGTGGCGAACAGAGTGGCCAGCAAGGCGACCAAGAGAGCCAAGATCAGAACGGTAACAACCAGAATGGTCAGAACCAGCAGCAACAGGGTCAGACCCAAGGCGATAGCCAAGGGCAACAGACTCAGCAGTCCGACCAGCAGCAAAACCAGCAGCTCGACAACCAGAACCAAAATGGAGAGAACGACAACGACGGTGATGGAATTCCTGATGACTTGGATAATGACGATGACAACGATGGCATCCCAGACTCCCAAGACTCAAGTCCGGAAGACCATGACAACGATGGTATCGATGATGCGGATGATGATGACGATGATGGTGACGGAATTGACGACCAAGACGAAGTCGATGACGGAAACCCCAACACGGACATCTATGACCACGACAACGACGGCATCCCTGACAACCTGGATTTCGACATCGACAATGACGGTATCGACAACTGGAACGACATTGGACCTAACGGCGAGGACTACTCGCGCGATCATGACAATGACGGGCTAAATGACGGTATCGACACTGATGATGATAACGATGACATCCTGGATGTTGATGAAGCCGATGGCGTTGTTGGTGTATGGAGGTACGATCATGACAATGACGGACTTACAGACAGCTTCGACAACGATGACGATAACGACGGTCTATCAGATTGGTTTGAGCAGAACGACGGTTGGGACATGACTGGTCAATTTGACCACGACAACGACGGCATCCCAGATCATCTAGATGATGACGACGATGGTGACGGAATCCCTGACGATTTAGAGAACAGTGACTTGATTTAGAACTGTAATCTTCGTTCGGCCCGCTGGCTAAATGCTGGTGGAGACAGGGCACTTCTGGGGCATTACAGTCCCAGAAGTGTCCGCAAATTTCAGAAATCGAACAATGTGGGTCGGCTCTTTGACCTCAGTTTACCCACTGAGCTCAGCCTATCGAAAGCCCTTTTCATACGAGAATCACTGAATCCTCTCTCAATTTGTAGAAACTGAATCAAATCCTCTTCCACTGCTTGTCTCGATTGGGGTATTGGATCTTCGGCAATAGGGTGGCTATGGAATAGCGATCTGATCTCATCTAAATTATCTGGAAGATCGAATCCCTTGAAGGATGAGACAGATTCCATGTTACCATGCTCCTTTATCAGCTTCAGTCCTGTTTTGGGACCTATTCCCTTTATGCCTGGATGAAAGTCAGTTCCTATCATTATCCCTAAGTCAACTAGCTGATCGTAGGTAATCTGTAATTCTTCGAGCATTATTTCCAATGAAATCATCTCAGCCTGCATCATTCTACCAAACTTTCTGGTTCCGTGTGCAGTCAGGTTCCTAATCATCACGGGCGCCCCGTAGAGTAGTGTATCCCAGTCTTGACTTGCAACAGCCCCGACTTCTCCTCTCCTGCACATGACGGCGGCGGCTCCTTCCGCCTCCATTGGCGCTTCAATCCAGACCAGCCCCATACAATCAAAGAGACGTTTTGTCTCAGATACCATCTCGGGTGTGAACTCTGCGGTCTGTGGCCCCAGTTTCTTGGCTCGAGAAAGGTCCCCAGCACTGATTGCTTCTTCCCACCTAGCCTTGGCCTCAACCTTCCTTGACTTTCTATCATCCAAGGTAGCCCGTTTCAAGTCATGCGGCCTTCCATCGAAAACAAAGACCGGGTCTATGCCCTCAGAAACAAGAATCGAGGCCCTGTCCAGAAATCCCATCAGATGGGAGACTGGTTTACCTTCATACGATAGCGGCTTACCATCATCTCCTGTCATCGATGTGATAAATTGATATGCATTCAAGAAGACATCTACAGCTACCTTCTGTCCAGATAAGTCACTAATCTCAATTGGTTTGGCCGGAGCTAGATCCTTCAAATTACACCCCATAACCTACGCTCCTGACACTTGCGGTAATGTCAAGGCATTTAGGGTTGAAGTTTTGGTAAGTGGCTGGAGGAGGAGGATGGGGCGCTTCGCACTTCTCGGAATGGGATGGCATTCTTGGCTCTTCAGGGAGGAAATGATGGCCATAGTTGGGGAGGTAGACCTCCTTCATCCTCGGGTAGTTTCCTGTAAAATTGAAGCTGAAACATTGGGAAGATTATCTGGATCAGCTCTTCTGGATGAAGTACTTATCTTTGGAGGATGTCATGAGCTGAATGACTCACCTGAGGAACATGAGCACCTTTTCAGTGAGATTGCAGACTGGGCTATGAATTCAATGGGCGAGGGAAGCTTTGCGATTCGGACTAGGAAAATTGGTGAGCTTCCTGACTCTCTGAGCAGCAGGGCCTTCGAAAGATCCATCGGGAAGCATGTCGCTAATCACGATAGAATTGTTGACCTCGAAAGCCCGGAAAATGAAGTAGTGGTGATTATTGCTGGTTCTAATGAAATTAACTCCCATCCGGAGCCAATCCCATTCTCAGGGACTATGATAATATGGGGAATCAAGGAAATGAGCTGGGAGAAAGAGGACTTCTCAGGGAGATCTCCTACAGAGAGGCCTTTCTTCAAGCCCGTCTCACTTGAACCACGTCAGGCCAGGCTTCTGATATCACTCTCCAATGTAAAGGGTAGAGAATTGAAGGCGATAATAGATCCATTTTGCGGTACTGGAGGTATTGCCATAGAGGGTTGCTTGCAAGACATTGAGGTTCTAGCAAGTGACCTTGACTCTAGAATGGTTGAAGGAACCATCTCCAACCTCAAGTGGCTGGGAAAGAAAAGCACTGTCCAAAAATATGACGCATCTGAAATCTTCAATCTCTGGGGCGAGCGTGAAGGCTCTTCTTTTGTTTTTGATCCGCCCTATGGGCGTAGTTCATGGAGATCCGATGACTCGATAGAGGTCTTTCTTAGTACCCTTAGGGAAGCGAGAAAAATTGACCCTGCAGGAGTCGTTTCTACAATGTTGCCTGCTGGTCCCGAGGCCTTGACGAAGGCGAGCCTAAGACAAGCTGTTGTGATGGGAAGACCATGGTCTGAATTGGAGTCTGAGATAGAGAGTATTGGATGGAGGGTTCATCTGTTATGCCCTGTTAGAGTTCACAGAAGTCTCGTGAGAGTTATCGCAGTCTTCCATCCGTCGGATTGAAAATGTAAGAGCTATCGTGAGTAACTGGGCGATTGGTGTAGTCTGGATATCATCGGGCGCTTCGGACGCTTGGACACGGGTTCGAATCCTGTATCGCCCACCATACTTAGACCTGGGATGGAAATCTAATGATTTTTCTTCCATCTCGTTATGACATCCCCCCCAGATTCAAACTCCTCGTATTTCACAAGACCGGATTCAACGAGGAGTTCTTCATTGAACGGGAGCCTTCCTCCTACGAGCTCCAAAGGAGATTTACACAACTGGGCGAAGTCCACTTCCCCATCGTTCAGGAACCTTGTCCATGTATCAGACCCGCCCTCGATAAGCACTGACTGGATACCCCTGTCCCCTAACATATCCAATATTTTTGAAACTGGAATTTCTCCGTCCTCAGCAAGTATGACTCTCTCAACATGAGAAGGGTCAATATTGACATCTGGCTCAACTCCATGAATTAGCAAGGTCATGGCCTCTCCGTCAGACATCACCTTACAATCCTCAGGAATTCTGCATTTTGGGTCTATGATAACTCGTAAGGGCTGTTCCCTGGGACCGATGTCTGGACCTCTTACGGTAAGAGCTGGATCGTCTCTTATCACTGTGTTAATCCCAACTAGAATAGCCATTGAGTCTGCTCTTAGGTCATGTGCGAGCCTCAATGATTCTTCGGACGTGAACCTTGATGATTCGATGCTAGAGTCACAATCCGTATTCCCATTGCAGTCAGTAGCCGCCTTCAACAATACCATCGGCCTCCTTTTATCGCACCAGTGCATGAATGGTCCCATCTGTTCAATGCATTCATTTTCCAGCGAGCCAGTACTTACAGAAACTCCATTTTCAATTAGTGAATTAGCACCATCCCCACGAACGGTTGGATTGGGATCTAATGCCCCTATGACCACTCTTTCTATTCCTGCCCAGAGTAGTGCTTCCGTACACGGAGGGGTTCTTCCGAAGTGATTACACGGCTCCAGTGTAACATATGCGGTACTCCCCTGTGTCTCTACACCCCTGGACTCGGCATCTGCAATCGCCATCTGCTCTGCGTGAAGGCCCCCTATGTGATCGTGCCACCCTTCTGCTATCACCTCTCCGTCCCTCACGAGTACGCACCCGACTCTAGGGTTCGGCATGACCCTGTATCCACCTCTAGACCCGAGGTCTAAAGCGAGCCTCATAAATCGGTCATCATGGTCCATTGCTGAATTAACGCGGTACCATCTTCGATATCATACCTTGCTTCGGCAGTATTGAAGTCCGATGCTGTTGCTCAGGCACCGTGGCACGAGTAGCCTGCATAGTCAACCCCAACGCAAGAGACGGTAAACTTGGGAAGAATTTCCCGAAAGTAGAGGATGCTCTGAGATCTTCTGGAATAGAATTCGATATATTCATGACAAGCGGGAAAGGACATGCAATTGAAATATCGAGCGATCTTAGAGAAAGTGACTATGACTTGATAGTGGCAGTAGGCGGGGACGGTACAGTACATGAAGTTGCGAATGGGATTCGTGGCTCCGATAAACGCCTTGGAATTATTCCTATGGGGAATGGCGATGACTTTGCCAGAGCTATAGGAATTCCTCTCAACGACTTAGAAGGAGCTGTTTCCCTCCTAAAGGGCGGTTCCGACTACTCGGTCGGGGGAATAAGAGTTGAAGGTTTGAGAGCTCCTGAGCATCCAGGAGTACCATCACCAAAGCACTATCCGGTTACAGGGGAGCCTTCCAGAGATGAGAATCTAGTTCGCTGGAGTTTTCTTGAGTGTGATGGGGGCGTAACATCTTCTATCAATAGGATGAAAGACGAGGGAAAATTCTCTTGGATCAGCGGTCAGAAGAAGTATACCGCCCTAGCAGTGAAGGCTATTCTTACGTGGAAGAGTCAGATGGCATGGATAAGGGTGGATGATGGGCCTGGTAGGAAGGTGGACCTAACAGGTCTTTTCGCTATGATGCAAGCTGAGACTTTTGGAGGAGGGTATAGGGTAGCTCCAGGAATGCATCCCTTCGGAGATAGTTCGAGAATAATCTTGGGATTCGGTCTATCAAAGACCCAGATGCTGTTAGTGATGGGGCCATTGGAGAAAGGAAAGCATGTGGGGAAATGGGGGAAGATATCCATGGAGCCATGTAAGACCTTCGAGATTAGGGCGCTCGATGAGGATGGTGAACCAACACTTGAGAATGGACATGATCCCCCTCTCTACATCAGTCTGGATGGGGAGATATCAATGACCACTCCAGTAAAATTTGATTTCCATTCGAATGTCTTGAATGTTCGTGGCGGGAATAATCCGCCTAACGTCCATTGAGTTTTGATGGCGCAGACGGAGAGATTTGAACTCCCGAGTCACTAGGACACCGGATTTCAAATCCGGCGCAATACCAGGCTATGCGACGTCTGCTACGCCCTTCCGAATAGGTCTTTCAAATGAAACCTTTCTATCAGTAGGTTCCAGGTCTACACCACGCTGGGAGGCCGGTTGTGGCTTCAGGGTGAGTCAATCCGATGAATAAGATCATTATGATGATGAAGAATGATGGAAAAAGAGCTGTGACAGTCAGTATGCCTGAGTCCTCCTCTCCGTATAGATGCATGAATATCAGAGCAATCATTATGAATTTGGGGATTGCTATGACAGTTAGTATCATCAGAGTATAGTTGCTGAAGACGAAAATCCTCTCATCTGGAAGATGGAATCCGACCGCTACGACTTCTATCAGAGTCAATACCATTAGGCCGATGAAGTTCATCCAGTATGGGTCTTTTCCAAGTATAGTATAATGCGCCAATTTATCACCTCAATACAGATAGAAGAACGGGAAGACGATGACCCAAACAAGATCAACAAAGTGCCAGTAAAGTCCGAAGTATTCTATCGAAACCGCATTTTCAGGGGTATATGCCCCTCTGCTGGCCTTGAATGTCATATAGATGAGTCCGATTATTCCGCCCAGTACGTGAACTCCATGGGTTCCTGTCGTGACGTAGAAAGTGGAGGCGCTGACCCTGATATTAGCCATCATCTGTCCACCAGAGTGGGTCCCGGCCTCCATCATTGCATAAAGCTCAGTATCGTGGGATATCCCATGACCATGATCAGCCAAGTATGCAGTATCGTAGTAGTGGTGTTGGTAGCTGTCTGCGTTGATCAAGTATCCCTCTGCATACAGTGATTTGATAGTCGTATCTCCATGATTATATTCAGCGAGGAATTCTGGGAGTGGGAATCCTATGAACCACTCAATCATCTTCAGTGTCAGGAAGAGTATTGCTAGGACTGTTGTAGCTCCTAGATACCTGGTTACTAGCTTGGTCCTAACCTCATGGTCTAGATCCACCTTCTTGGCATACCTAAGTGCCTGAACAACGGTGAATGAAGATACTATCAGGGCAAAGGTGTTTATCGCGCCTGGAGCTATGTGGAACCAGGATGAGGCAATTAGATGACCTGCGGGCTCAAAGCAGGTTACTGATGTGCCCTCTACCCATTGCCCAGACTCGAAAACTGACTCGCAGGATTCTATCCCGAATCTGTACCTCATGTATGTGCTGAACAGTGATGTGAAAACCATCATCTCAGACATCAAGAAAATCCACATTGAGACCTTTCTGATATCTATTCCTCTGAAGGGGGTTCCGGTCGCCTTGGGTTCGTATGACCCATCGAATGACATATCCTGCCTCCAGAATATCGTGAGTCCGAACATGACTATCGCAAGTCCAGCGAAAACTACACCAATCGAAGCAGCATCGACCATCTCTCCCCATTTGTAGACACCTGCTAGGGAGAACAGGAATATCCCGAATCCGACACTCATGATGAAAGGCGCCCATGAGTTATGAGGCGCTCCATGGCTCCAGTCGTGTGGGCCCCATGCACTAGGGTGGTGATCATCATGTACGCTCAATGTACCGCCTCCTCTGTTTCGTCTTCACTAACCATGAGTCTGTTGAATAGCTTGCTCAACGTTCCTGGTTCGTTCGCAATGTGCTCGTTGGCATCTGTGAGAACGGGGAGATTGTGGGGGTCGAAGCTTGGGGTTGGAGGGGGAGAAGTTGTCATCCACTCGAATGACCATCCTCCCCATGGATCGGCTGGTGCGTCTTGTCCTCGGATGAGACTCTTGATCATGTTAGCCACCATGATGAAGTTGGAGAAGAAGAATATGAAGGCAGAGACAGAGATGAACATGTTCCATCCCGCGGCCTCTATGGGGAGGGCACCCATAGCCTCCTCTGTGGTAACGAAGTACGTGTGGTGCCTCCTAGCCATTCCCCAGACTCCAAGCCTGTGCATTGGCCAGAATAGGGCATTGTATGAGATGAATCCTACCAGGAAGTGTAGTACACCTAGCTTCTCATCAAGCATTTTTCCAGACATTTTCGGGAACCAATAATAGATGGCTGCATAGAAGCCGAAGACGGTTCCACCTACGAGGACATAGTGGAAGTGTGCCACAACGAAATATGACTCATGGAGGTGAAGATCCATCGCGATGGATGGGAAGAACATTCCCGAGATTCCCCCGAGAGTGAATGTAACTAGGAAGCCCAAGGTCCAGAGAGTGTGGGTCCTGTATACCAAAGAGCCCCCATGCATCGTCTTAAGCCAGTTGAATATCTTAATTCCCGTTGGGACGGCAACCAGCATTGTAGTTAGCATGGTGACGAATCTTAGGGTCGGGCTCATTCCACTGGTGAACATGTGGTGGCCATAGACGATGAAGGAAACAACACCTATTCCCGCCATTGCGTAAACCATTGATCTGTAACCAAATATCGATCTTCTTGCACTGGTTGCTATTACTTCAGATATGACTCCGAAAGCCGGGACTATCACAACATAAACCTCTGGATGTCCGAAATACCAGAACAAGTGGCTCCATAGAAGAGGGTCTCCGCCAGCTGAGACATCATAGAATGCTGTTCCGATTACCCTGTCCAGATAGACTTGGATAAGGCCTATACCGAATGCTGGGATTGAGAGGAAAAGCATCAGGTTAGCGATGAGTATTGACCAGGTGAAAAGAGGCATCTGGAGCCAACCCATTCCCGGGGCCCTCATGACAGCAATTGTGGTCAGGAAGTTGATTCCTGTAAGTGTCGAGGAGGCTACTAGCATAATCTGCCCCGCTACCCACATTGTTGTTCCCATGTGAGCAGTTTCGCTCACGACATATGGAGCATATCCTGTCCACCCTGTATCTGCACCTTGGCCTGAGAAGACACCTGTGAAGATTAGCAAAGCACCTACTGGTTGTAACCAGAATGACATGGCGTTAAGTCTGGGGAGGGCAAGGTCTGGGGCCCCGATCTGAAGAGGCACCATCCAGTTTGCAAAGCCATTGATTAGAGGCATCGCGGCAAGGAAAATCATAGTGGTCCCGTGCAGCGTGAAGAACTGGTTGTACTGATCCTGAGTCAGGAAGTCATTTCCTGGAACGGCCAATTGTATCCTAATCATCATGGCCATTATTCCCCCTACACCCAAGAAGAAAAGACCAGCAACAAAGTACAACGTTCCTACTTTCTTGTGGTCAGTTGTGGTGAGCCAGTCAGCAATCCAAGGTGCGAAGTATTCCCATGTGAACGATTCAGGGTTAGTCCTGTAAAACACGTACGCCAACGTTAGGACCAAGAGGACCGCTGAGACGATTATCAATGTGGTGAGGACAACATAAGGATCAGCTTCCTCCAGTACTAGAACAGGAGGGGATACTTTGGCGGTTAGTCTGTTCCACATGTCGCCTGAGCTTCCACCGTTGGCGCCATCTGCATTGCCATTGACGGAGTTAGTATGAAGGACGAACTCAACATTTCTATCCGATGATGGGGAGGTCCAAGTCATAGTCCATGATGTCTGGTCATTGCCTGCTTCTGTGTGACTAACCTCATTCACGCTGTATGACTGGACTGTGGCATCAGAAGGGGATAGCTCACCATCACTGACCCAAAGATTGAATCCACCCTGATTGATGTTTGAAGGATCTGATGGACCTCCGACGAATGAGACAGTTATCTCGTAAGTCTCCGAGTAATTGTATTGGTCTGGGAGTCCGGTAATCGAGGGTACAACTTCTGAGCTTGTTACTGCTCCGTGGCAGTTACACCCCGAGTCTTTGACCCCTTGGATGCCATTAGGATAGGAGACTGCGGCTGGTGATATCACCAATGCCATGACAAGTGCTGACAAGACCAGCAATGTTCGTGCGGATTTCTTGTTCATTCAGTCATCTCCTATTGATGGACTACCAGTTTCCCCGCCATGACAGAGTGAGCATCTCCACAGTATTCGGTGCAGAGAATTATTTGGTCCCCAACTTCACTGCTGATTGGCAACCAGAGGGTGGTTGGCCATTCGTATTCTGACGGACCTATCTCTGCCCCATACAGAGTGTCTTCCTTGACGCCCATTCCCAGGAACCACGGGGCATGGGTAACATCCTCAGATCTCATATTTGCCAGGTATGTTTCGCCTTTCTTGAGAGAGAGAAGCGGAACTGTCCCATAGACCTCTACATTGTCACTACCTGTGTCGCATAACTCCGTAGAAAGGTCGAGGCAATCGAATGCCCAGACCCATTGCTTTCCTGTAATCTCTATCACGTGGTAACATTCGGAGGTCACGACCCCATAACCATCAAGTTGGTTATTGGAAGATTGGCCATCCTCACACTCTTCGCCATGGTATCCATCCTCACCAGTCTCAGACCATACAGCGTCCAATGGCACCCATGACACATAAGTAAGCCAGACTATTAGGATAAACGGGGCGACAGTCCAAGCTACTTCCAGCCTCATGTCATCGTTATGCTTCGGGAAAACCCCTACTGCTATTTCATCGGGATTATCATAGCCATCCGAATCTTCTGAGCGATACCAGAAAGAGTGATGATAAAGCCAAGTGAAGGTGAAAACAGACACTAATATAGAGATTACAATGTAGTAGTCCCACAGGCCTTGGAATAGAGAGCTCTGTATAGTCAAGACACAACCCGTATCGACGGGTACGAATTCCCCTCATAAGGGATACGGATGCGTAGCCTGTGATTTTGTTTCATCATGATGGGAAAACTCCTAAGCAAAACCTCCCTTAACGAGCGTCGATGGAGCATAATGACTCTGGCAATGGAGAAATTACCCCTGGTCCGCATGATAGATTTTCCAGATTCAACAGAGCGGCCAGATCCATCCATGACTCCATAGTTAGAAACTCTCCGATCGAGTATGGGGGGTGCGGTTGCCCTGTGGTTGTAGAGGGCATTAATGACGTCAAAGCATTGAGAGAACTGGGTTTCATTGGTGATATTGAGAAAGTTAACCGGGGATGGGGCATGCCCAAGCTTGTAACGTATCTCTATGAAAAATACGGGATCAGAAATGAAGTTGATGGAGGTGGTTCGATAATACTACTGATGGATTGGGATAGAACGGGAGGGAGGTTACAGAAGCTACTGAGAGAGCGCCTTGAGTCATTAGATGTGAAAGTAGATGAAGCCCTGAGAATTGAGTTAATGAAGAGTATGAAGCCGGAAGGAAGAACCGTTGAGTCACTGAGGCCCCATATCGAAACTCTGGTGGGGCTGTTAACATATCACAACTAGCTACTCAGGGGCCACTGTCATCGTCTCCTTGACAGTATTCAGCACGAGCTGGGTTAGAGACCTTTCAATTCCATCAATAGACATGACATTCTTAATCAGGTCGTCAAGGTCGTCTCTATCTCTGGCTCTAGCGATGATCATTGAGTCATAATCACCCGTGACGTCGTAGACTCCCGAAACCCTGTGGTCCCCAGAGATCTTCTCCTGTATCTCGATTAGCCTACCCTTCTGTATCCTGAGGCCAATGACCACGTTGAGGTTCCAGCCTATCTTTTCAGGATCTAGTCTAACTGAATACCCTGTAATTATACCGCTATCTTCCAGCCTGTTTACCCTGTTACTTACTGTGCCCAAAGCTACTCCGACGATTTCTGAGATTTTTCTCAGAGACGCTCTGCCATCCTCCTGAAGTACTTGTATTATTTTCCGGTCAGTTTCATCAATCAAATAGTCACCCGCAGTGTTGATTGGTGAATGTGGCTAATGAACATATGCTATAAATTAATGAAAATCAATGTTCGCTTGTTCAGGAATGTTATCCAATATCGGTACCCAAGCCTCTTTGAGACATCCTAATCATTACTTCTTTATCGTTGACCATCAGAGTGACCCTTTCGCCAACCCACACAGGTATTGCATCTGTCCCTGAGACTAGGATATGCCCACCAGAAATATCACTTGAAATGCCTATCTCTTCTTTAGTCAGAGACTTTCTAAGTAGTAGATCATCTAGTAAATCTCCGCTTATATCTGTAACTCCAGTGGAGAGTGTCTTGGAGAATTCCTGACAGGCCTTTCCAACCACTCTGTCAATCTGCCCGTTCCTTATCCTAGCCAGCTCCATTCCAAGATGAACTACTCTAAGGGGCCTCCACCTGCCCCCTGGTATGGCTACTTTGCCGTTTCTGATTGTCCTTCCAGATGACCAGACAGACCTTGCTTCTGGATTTGCCCAAAGTACTTTCTTTCCCCTGAGCCAAAGCTCATCTGGAGCAGCCCCCCATTTCTGCTCAATTGTTTTCCTGAGAGATTTCTCTATTGGCTGAGGAGAGATGGGGATATCTGGTTTGACAGAATCTGAACGCTTGGCAGATTCCACATCTACAAGCCCAGTCGAGGCATCTTGGGACTTCTGCATGACTGAAATGAAGAATCCCCCTCCTCCAATATCGTCATTCCAAATTCTCATACAATTAGCTAAAGACTCTGAAACTCTATTTTCCTTTGGAGGTAGCATTGAGTCTTTCAAGATAATATCTGTGGAGGGATTCGCATCGGAGTCTAGGCTATCCCATGATTGGAGCCCCCTCCTTCCCGGAAGCTCGGGGAGAATCTCTGAGACAGGAATCAGTTCAATATCTGGATCCGATCTGATGACCTCGGCTACTACGGCCTCATTCTCCACAGGATCCAAGGAGCACGTCGAGTAGACTATTCTCCCCCCTGGCCTAGTCAGTCTTACAGCCTTCCTGAGAAGTTCTATCTGAAGGTCATGCAGTGACCTGCCTCCTTCTGGGGTCCACTTTTGCCATACTTCCGGATTCTTCCTGGTAGTAGCTGATCCGGTACATGGGGCATCCACCAGAACCTTGTCAAAACCATGATTTGGCATATTTGGGAGATGCCTGCCGTCATGATTGATAATCACAGCAGATTTCGAGCCGTGCCTGTGAACATTGGAAACCAAAGTGTTTGCCCTGGAGTTTGAAATCTCATTGGCGAATACAACCCCACCCTCTCCTAGACACTCAGAGATTTGAGTCGTTTTTGATCCAGGAGAAGCACACATATCGAGTACGTAATCGCCCGTAGATACCTGTAGTGCCAATACAGGTATCATCGATACAATCTCTTGACGTGTGATTCTACCTGTCTCATGGAGAGCTATCAGCATCTCTCTCGCCTTGCCCTCCGCGAGCCCTCTGCTGAATGGCATCTCCCACGCCGTTCCGGGTCCCTTAAACCAAGGCACGGGCTTTCCGCCCTGTTCTGAAATCCATTCCTCAACCCATTTACTGTCAGTTCTCAATGGGTTTACTCTAACAGTCTCTGGCAGCCGTTCGAAGGAACCCTCTAACCAGCTGTCTGGGTCCTTTCTCCAAGAGGACACTGCCTTCAAGAGGAGGCTGGAAGAAGCGAGCTCTGACCATGACTTCTGTGAGTCCACCACGTGCGTCGGAAACAGCGTCAGCGAATCAATGGCTCGTATGCTTGGCTTTGAATCTCATAGTGACAAACAGGTTTCCTCGCGCAGAAAATCTGTAAACGGTTAAACATCAGATGAGTCACTCAGGGTTTGCGGCGTTGCCGCAGATGGGATGCTATGAGAACACTTAGGAGAAGAATTTCAAGAAATGCAGGAGAGCCAGTGAGTTTAGATCAGGGTAAGTCAACAAGAAAGTTGGTTGAACTGGTGGAAAGGGCACAAGCCAATGGTTTGGAGCAAGGGCCCCTCACGCCAGTCGAGGCTTTGGTGACTATTGAGGGAGAGGACTGGGTCTGGCAGATAGTTGATCATGAGGTACTAGAGATGCTGAGTCATAGACTCGTATTCCAGAGTGACGTCGGGTCTAGAAGAGAGATACTGATGACTGCTGGGCTGGAGACGGCAGTGAATGCAGCTTCAAAGATTGTTGAGTTAGACGGTGGATGCGTACTAATCGAGACCTTAGAGCCGTGAATTGAGCGTTAGCGGGCTTGAAATAGTGTGGGTAGGTCCGGCGGTTCGATGGCGAAGGAAAAGAAGGGTAGCGGGATTCAGCAAGCCGCTGGACTAATCAGATACTTCGACGAGGAGTCTGAGGATGCTATCCAGATATCCAAGACGATGATTTACGTGGCCTGCTTTGTTTTCTCAATCACCATATACCTAGCCAACCACAATGTATTGTCTTGGCTGGCTGATACAATCGGTCTTTGAGCTATTCCTCTGACAAATCTACAAACGGTATCTCATCAGATTGCTCCCCTCTCAGCGAGGCCTTCACTGATTCATATTCAGAGGAGAGGACCTCGGTACTGGGATCTGCCTCGATGAGGGCGCTATTCGCTCTTCCTAGAGCCCTTTCCACAGCGGGAGCGTTCCTATCCTCCAATGCCTTCCTAGCTTCCTGCAGATCCATAATTGCCTTCTCTAGTGCTTCTTCATCTCCACCTGTGTTGGAGAGGAAATCGGCCCTCTCCTGAAGCTCGAGGATATTTGACCGCATGTCTTCAGATGCCCATTGGACTAGTTCCATCCAGTTTCTCCTGTGTTCCTCTGATGAAATCCCGGTGACTCTCTCGAATCTTCTAAGACGGTATGGTTCCCAAGGGTTCCTACCCAGGGATGCTACGACGTCATGGATACAACGGGCCCTGAGGGAGAGTGGTCCAATAATCTCAATTTTATTGAAGAAGCACCTGGCGAAGAGTCCCATTCCCCAGTATGAGTCACTGGTAATGCTTACAGAAAGCTGTCCTGATCTAGATTCTAATTTCCACCTTTGCTCATCGTAACCAGGCTGCGATGAGAAAGTTGGAGGATCATGAGGGCCCAGGGACCTCAAGATAGCTTTGGCCACATCACCAAGAAATACTTGGCTTCCGTTTCCGGGCCATGACTCGGGTCTGAGATAACCCTCTCCGTCAATCTTCATCCTAGGGTCCCCCTGCATAACTTGGGCAAACAGCACTGATCTGAGTGGATCAGAAACTACTCCCAGGTCCTCGTCCATGTATTCTGCTGGAGGGCTTTGTTCAAGGTTACTTGCCCAGTAATTGCTAAGTTCCTCCCCATATCTCGAATTTTATGCCTCGAAGGAAGTATGGACGTCTTCAGAAGGTAGTCGACCATCCTCCTCGAGATAATTGCAGCAGATGCAGATCTGGTAAACATTGTCCGATTCCGGGCCATCAGGGAAATGGTTCGGGAGCGAGGAGGGATTGGAAGGGTCCTGATTCTGTGGATAAGCGTGCCAACAAGAAGAATCCAGCAAAGAAGTAGTCAGTCGAATGTGCTTGCTATTTCCTCTAACTGATCCACCATTACCTTTGGACTTCCACTCTGGGGTTGCTTGCTGATGTGAGGAGAGTTCTGAGCCCTGTGGTATATCTCTCTCAATGTCTGATCGCCAATCTCAAGGTATACTCTGGTCGTCGCGATGCTAGAGTGCCCGAGAAGCCTCTGGATTGTAACAAGATCAGCACCTCTTTCGAGAAGTCCGGTTGCGAATGTATGCCTCAGAGTATGCGGGCTTAATCTCGAACGGGGTATGTCTGATGCGTCTGCAAGTTTGTCAATTAGCTTCTGAACAGAACGAGGATTCATTCTTCTTCCTCTGCTTGAAAGAAGTAGTGCTCTCTCATTATCATCTGTCCCGGTCAATCTCGCTCTGGATTTTCTAATGGGTAACCACGATTCGACAGCTCTTACAGTGGCGTCCGTGAATAATACTGTTCGGTCCTTCTCCCCTTTCCCGCCTATTACCAGTGCCGATTGATCGTCCAGGTCCATGTCCTCTATGTCGAGTCCACAGAGCTCTGAAACCCTCAGTCCTGTGTCCAGAAGAATAGTCACGATTGGGAATGCCAGAGGATCTTCTGATTTCCCTGAAGCGTCTCTGAGCCTCGATAGCTCTGACCTGCCAAGTGTGCGCGGAAGGGACTTTCTTTTCGATGGCCTCTGTATCCAGTCAGGAACGACATGACCAAGCCACCTTAGGAGGTGAGAGACAGCCGCTATCCTAGCATTCAGAGATGATGGGCTAAGTTCTCCAAGGGTGTTCATCCAAGAGTCCATTCGGCCTCTATCTGGATTTGCCCTCTTGTGGAACTCGGTTACCGAAATCTTGGAGATGTCTTCCCAAGAATATTCTTTCTCCCCTGGAAGTCTAATAGTGCTGAACGTTCTGGCAGATAATGTGTAAGCTCTAATCGTGTGCTTACTCTTCTTCTCGACTCTCAATTGCTGTACCCAGCAATCGTACCAAGGGAGTGTGGAAAGGCGATGAAGTCTTAGCGGGATTGTCGGATTTTGATTCGAAAGAATCGGTCTTTGTGATTCTATTCCGTATCCCTCTCGGTAAGCCATGTCCTCGCCTCCAACCGCAAGCGGCTGTGCATCCCTGTCCCTTAGGACGTCGCCAAGTAGACTACCGAGGTATTGAATGCTTCTCTAAATCGAGAGTCCAATGTTTAGATTTGAATAGATAGGACAAATTGCCGTTATGCATTTCCTTTAGCTTCCTCATCGACACTTTGGGAGTCAGATATCTGCTGTTTTTCTTCAGCTTCCTGCCTAGATTTGTGGAGCGAGACTAGATTCCTGATTATCCTGCTGGCAACATTTACTCCGGAAGCGGCCTCAATTCCCTCAAGTCCGGGACTTGAGTTAACCTCCAACACTAGGGGTCCCCTATCTGATTCGAGCATATCAACACCAGCTATCTCCAATCCCAATATTTCAGCGGCTTTGCAGGCTATCTTCGCGTATTCATCAGAGATCGCCAATTTCTCTACTTCCCCTCCGAGATGGAAATTGGATCTGAACTCGCTCCCCTTGGCCTTCCTTTTCATGGATGCGACGACCTTCCCCCCAACTACGAAAGCCCGGATATCCTGTCCATGGGACTCTCTGATATACTCTTGAACAAGTGGCCTTAGTCCTCTTTCTAGCATTTGGTATACCAGTTGTCTTGCTTGTTGTTCCGTGTGGGCAAGGAATACGCCAGAACCATGTGTTCCCTCATTTGTCTTGATCACACAGGGGGTACCGCCAACTCTTGATACGGCCCTCCTCGTATCTTGCCATGTGCCGACTTGCGCTGTGGTCGGGATTGGTACTCCGCCCTCATTCATTTTCTGTGATGCCAGAAGCTTGTCCCTACTGCTTTGGATACCGTCTCCCTTGTTTAGAACTATAACTCCCATCCGCTCGAAGGCACGAACCACAGATACGCCTCTCCTGGTAATTGAGTGCCCTATCCTTGGTATGACCGCGTCGCAATCAACAGGCCAGCCCTTGTGTAACAGCCTTCCACCATCGTCATCGACGACAATTGAAAGCTTTAGAGGATCGATTATTCGGACATTCCAACCTGCTGCCTCTGCTTCCTCCTTCATCCTCTTCGTACTGTACAGGCTGGGGGCCCTAGACAGTATGATTAGGCGTGGTTCCATGATTGCTGGCCCAAGGGAGGTGCTCTTGAGGCTGTTGCCTTACGGCGTTGCCCGTAATGGCACATAGCGAGTGGATTAGTGTTCAATATGGCGAAGGAATTGAAAGGCTCGACATACAGCTCAGCATGATGACGACGTCAGGGAAGGCTCCGCCCACTCCTAGTGAGCTGTCTTCGATGAAGTTGGATGAGCTAAGGGAGATGTGCAAAGAGCTAGGCCTTATGGTATCGGGAAAGAAGTCCGATTTGATTCAGAGAATTCTCGGGGAATCGGTCGTGATGGACGCCGAGTCTGTTGGAATAGAATCTCCCAATGAGGATGAAGTTCCAAGCCCAAATGAGAACGTCGGAGATGCTGTGGACAGGCTCCTTGCAAGATTCGACAAGGACGGTAGCGACTCTAAAGAAGTGGTTGAGCCGACTGGGGAGGCTGTTCCTGAGCCTAAAGTCAAACTTCCTGAGGGAGCACCAGATATCCCGAAGGAGGGGCTACCTGAGGGGTGGACGTTGGAGCAATGGGCCCACTATGGGAACGAGTGGCTTGAGAGGAGGGAGAGTGAGGAAGCGTCGAAAGTTTCCGAAAGTCCTCCCGAAATAATGGACGCGGACATAGTCGGTGAGGAAGATGTGCAACAACCCGAAGAGGCTGACACATGGAGCATTCCAGGAGAATCCAAGGAAGGGCCAATTCTAGAGACTCCGCCTGACACATCTTCAATGGTGATTGTACTACCATCATTCGATATCCTATTTGAGAACTGGAAGCCGATTACTGCAGTTGCAGTGGCCATAATGATTGCCGGGGCTGGCGCATTCTACATCCTCTCTGCAGACTCATCGTTCCAAGCAAGACAGCTACGCTATGGCGATCAGATGACATTCTCGATTGATGATGGTTCGATCAGTATAGTAGGTGACGACATGATCGATCTGGTTCGAGATTCGACGTCTCCAAGCGCGCTCGATGAGATTTGCGACGAGATCTCAGTAGATATTGTATCGGGCCAAGGGTCCTCCGTGATGAGGAAGGGTTCTCTGGCGGACATTCTACACTCATCTGACCAAGAATTCGTTGGTGCCGTCGCTTCGCCTGATGCATATGGTAGAGATCATCTATCTGCCGAGCAGACTCTTGATTATGACCTTGATATGGACCTGACATTCAGGAGATTCACTAGTAGCGGGGATTGTGGTGGAAGAGTTAGTCTGCCAGATAATACGGCTGACATCACTTCAAAGAAATGGGTTGAGATTACATCCAAAGAGAGTATCAGATCGGACCTTCTAGTTGATTTCACGGACAATAATGGCGATTTGTCTGCTGCAAGGGCGATAATCTATGATTTGGAGGAGCTATCTGGGATAAGCGGCATATCTCCACTCCTACTCCCACTAACCCCTATCGAGTTGCATGAGGTATTTGGTGACCTAGTGCTAAGGGAGGGCAGTAGCTGGACTGACGACCCAACCTGGTCATCGGAGTGGAGATGGACTGTGGGATCCGAAAAGAAGACAGACGACTTCGGACATGTACATGAAATCGAGATGTGGAACCAGGACATACAAGACTGCCTTGGACATGCCAGGCTAAATCTACTAGTCAAGAGCGGAAACCCATGGCCCGTCCAACAAACTGTGGACTTGAGACTGGATAAGAGTCTCGAGACAGGAAGCTGCGGGCTGATAGCCGGAACTGCGGCAATGTCACTTCCAGAAGGAAGGCTGGAGATATCGATGACGATGTCAGAGCTAACCAGCTCTTCTGGTAGCAAGAACATTGAGTGGTACTCAACTTACGATAGCCGACCTGGGCCAGGTGAGGACAAGCCTAGTAGCTCGTCTCAAAGACAGTGGATTTCAGCAATGCCGGATGAGTCTGAAGTCAGAGATTTCGATCTGGAGGAAGCAATACAGTGCACTCTGGAGAATCATCCAAGTAGCGGGGCATCCAACGCACTGGAGTCGACGGGATACCTATGGCAGGCTTACTGGTCCCAGCCGACCCGCTCGCCAGAGTGGAACATGTCTTGGGTCACGGAAAATGATGCGTCTGGATGGACCAAGGTTAGGCAGTCTGGAGAGTCGTGCGACCTCATTGAGGACGGTCAGCATGACTCCGGGACATCCTCATGGGACAGGGACGCGGTCCCTGACACACACACCATGTCTCTCTTGGAAGGAAGGCTTCTGGATGATTTCCGATACTCGGATCTGAATAACATGATTGAAGGCGAGCAGGGGTCTTGGTTCACTGATGTCGAGCTCGGTTACCTTTTCACTTCCACACAAGACGACTTACTTTCCTCTCTTCCCGGGGGAATTGGGGACGGGAGAGTCGCTCTACTGGGAGAGAGGTCCTGGAGCGAGGGTGATGGGGTAGATCGCTCACTGCGTTTCGCAATGGACGCTGAGAGCTCTAGAATGGCTGGATGGATATTAACTTCGAGCTCTAACTAGGTATGTTGTAAACCTCTTCTGTTTCGAGTTTACATCGACAGCTTGAATGGCCCGTCGAGCGCCGGAGGCGCTCGTGGAAGATGACTCAGGACCTCTATCGGCTTCGAATGAGGATCCGTTGATAGTGGACGTCGAGTTCACTGAGAGTGAGGAGATTGCAGGTTCTCCGATACTGGATTCGGTAGAAAGTGTTCGTACCAAGAAGGCCTCCAGTCCTATGGAATTGCCAATGTCTCTACCGACGCCAGAGGGTAGGGCTAGGGTAGTGACGGTGATCAACCAGAAAGGAGGTGTTGGAAAGACTACGACAGTGATAAATGTCGCCGCCCAGCTGGGACTGAGGGGGTATAGGATCCTTGTTGTGGACGCAGATTCGCAGGGTAACTGTGCCACTGGCCTAGGAGTGGACAAGAGCAGAGTAAAGACGACGACAAGGGACCTGATACTAAACCCAGAAACCGCTGTAAATGCCAGACATGCCACTGCCGTGGATAATGTCCACATGATCGTGGGTGACAAGACACTCATAGGGCTTGAGCAAGAGATGCTACGCCAGCTAGGGAGGGAGAGGAGGCTTAGTGAGGCACTGGCCCCCTTACTTCCCCACTACGACCTGATTCTTATTGACACGCCCCCCTCATTGGGGATTGTATCTGTGAACGCCTTGGTTGCGAGTGATGGGGTAGTCGTACCCGTGCAAACTGAGTACTTCGCTCTGGAAGGGCTCGCCCTTCTCTCGGGAACCGTGAGGGAAGTCAGAGCACTGCTGAATCCGTCATTGGGAGTAGATGGGGTTCTAATGACTATGCATGCACCTACCACACTGAACCAGCAAGTGGCTTCTGAGCTTCGTGAGGCGTTTCCCCAGCTCATGGTAGAACCAGCGATCAGACGAAACATAAGACTAGCTGAGGCGCCAAGCCATGGCGTCCCAATTCATCTACACGAGCCGAATAGTGCTGGAGGGCAGGACTACAGAGATGTGGTCTCAGTTCTTGAGAGACGTTGGGGCCTGAGAGAATGACCCGGAACGGATCGGTGACTAGTCCATCTTACATCACACCGGGCGATTCACCCAAGATAGCAGTTCTCTGGATGATATTCGGAAGCCTCAGCTTCGGAACGATGAACGCTTTGGTCAAATGGACGAGCCTTCATGCAGATGTCTGGATGATAATCATGGTCAGATCGGCCGTAATTGCCTTCGCAGTGGCTGTTTTTGCTGCCAGCCGGGGAATCTCCCTGAGAGTAATTGACAAGAGGACCATGCTACTGAGGTGTGTTGTCGGCCTTACTGCCATGATACTCTACTTCACTGCCCTCGGAAGAATTCCAATAGGGCAGGCAGTAACTCTCCAATACACCGCCCCACTTTTTGTGGCACTTCTTTCTGGGAGGGTAATCAGCGAAAGGGTTGAGCCCGCTGTTGTTATCCTAGTCGCAACTGCTTTCGCTGGTATCATACTGATTGTGTCTCCAGATCTCTCAAGTGTGGATCCCGATGCTCTTCTGGCACTAGGGTCGGGTTTCTTCGCCGCGATGGCATACATGTATGTCCGTGAGCTCAGAAATACTGATTCGGTGTCTTCTGTCGTATTCTGGTTTGCCTCTTTCTCGGTCGCTGGGAGTATGCTACAAGCCCTTCCTGATATCTTTGACCTGGACTGGAGAACTCTTGCTGCTCTGGTGGGGATCGGAGTTGGAGCTGGAGGTGGGCAGGTGGGAATTACCATGGCATACCACAGAGCGAACGCCGCATGGGTTAGCGCATTCTCCTACCTGACAGTTATAGTGGCCACGTTTTATGGATTCGCACTATTCAACGAGACACTGGGGATTTCCGATTGGATAGGAGGTGTGCTAATCGTTGGGTCCGGAGTGGCACTGGTATTCATGGCCCCTTCAGGAGAAGCCGAAAGCTAGTCCTGGAACTCGAAGTTTGAGTCTAGGATCCCGGCAATCTCTTCTGAATTCTCAATAATCTCAAACAGCGTATTGTCCGCTGTGTAGATAAGAAGAGATTCGGATTCTCCGTCTTCGCCCTTTATCGATTGATAGGCACAAATAGCGTCCATTCTGATTCTCGTCATTCCAATCTCAGTCATTGCATTGATCCACTTGGTCATGGGCCGGGCGCCACAAGCCCGTCTCTTGATCGTTTAGGGCTTGGGCTCATTCGACGAATTCCGAGAATTCATGCAGCTCCTTACGCTTGAGGTCAGGGACCTTTGCCTCATCCGCTGGGAATCCAACAGGGAGTAGTAGCATGGCATGCTCATGTTCAGGTCGCTCAAGTATCTCCCTGAGAAAGCCCATTGGAGAAGGAGTATGAGTGAGGGTGGTTAGTCCCATATTGTGAACTGAGGCTAGGAAAAGTCCGGCCGCGATTCCACAGGACTCCTGGGAATAGTATGTCGGGGCCCACTGGCCGTTTTCCCTTACCCTCTTGCTCTGTCTAAAAAGAACCACCAGCCATGGAGCATCGGTAATGTGCTCCTTGACATGATCGGTACCCAGTGGCCTCAGTACCTCGGCCCATGACTCTGGCATCCTCTCGGAGTATGTCTTCCTCTCCTCCTCCTCCGCAGCCTCCCTTATCCTCCACTTTATCTCAGGGTTTGATACCACAACGAAGGTCCATGGTTGAAGGTGCGCCCCTGAAGGGGCCGTACCGGCTGTCAGGATAGCCCGCTCAATGAGCTCCCTAGGAACATCCCGGCTTGAGAAGTGCCTTGTAGTGCGTCTCTTCCTCATCAGCTCGTAGAACTCATTTGCTCGTTCTGACATCAGCTCCGAGTCCATCTCATGAAACTCCAGATTGATGAAACCTGAGCCATCGCCGTCGCCGGACACAAGGATTCCTAGTCGCGTCTGAACATCAATGCTGCCATAGCCATCGACGTCGCTAGCAGGGGCGCTGAAATCCAGGGCAGGGACTCGTCGTCTTCCTGGCACTCCGTTGATGGCCCTCCCCAAGTACCGTTGTCATACCAACAGTCAGACCAAACCTTCCAACCCCATCCAGACTCTGGAATAGTTGATTTCGATTCGTCCTCATAATTCAGCACAAACCTCCAATTGAGATATGTAGCTGACTCATCGGGGATGACTGTACCGGTCCAATTCCCAGATTCGCCCTTCTCTAGAGGTTGAATGGCTGGTGGATAGCAGACACCGGAATTGATGCAAATCTGAGTCACCCAGTTGACAGTCGTACCATTCTTATCGGCTTCCTCAGAGAGTCTAACGGAGATGTCAAATGGAACGCCTTCCCTTGTAATAATTTCATGACTGATACCCTCTATATCTGTCCCCACGAGTGAGGATTCCTCATTCACACCGCCCTCAGCTGCCACAACTAGGGTTGGCACTAGGACGAGGAGCGAGAGGAGTATGGCTGGAGCGCGCACGGTGTTGCGTGCTCGTCCTCCCTCATCAAGGATGAGGTCCTATGTCTCTACTGCCCAGAGATCGTCCCCTACGCAATGAATGGTGGAGATGGCCTTCCCCTTGGTCATCTCCATCATCTCCTCGCCATCCACTAGGGCGATTCCAGATGCCAATGGCGCCCCTGTATCCTGATCCCTAATCCAGACAAAACCACCTGGAGGGATAGAGGGGTCCGCGATGTGGATTCCAGCCCCCATGCAGTCTGCACCATTCATCAGGAAAGGGATGGCTCCCTTATCGACAGCCGCCCAGCTCCTCTCCGGCTCCCATTTCATTATCCCCCTGAGAGTTGGGACCCACGCCATCGAACCAGAGACTTCAATCCTCATGGCGACTATCTCCCGGTCTAGCATCATTATGTCATTGCCCTCAAAATGAGCGAGCTCTATGAATCCGGATGACATATCGATCTGCAGTCCCATCGACTCACCGAGCTCCCTCTCAGCATCCCTCATCTGCTTATGCCGTACAGGTTTCCTCTTTCTTATCCGAGCCTCCCCCATGTATCGTCCAGTGGAGAGCGCTCCAAGAACATATGCCGTTGGCAAGGGGCTTTGTTATCTCCAATCCATTGAAATAAGGGAGGTCGGTCGGCGAGACGCATGGCGAAGTGGCACGGCATCTCCCGACGCAAGCCCTCGGGCGGACGATTGAAGCGTCCTAACCGCTACAGAGGCAAGCGCAGAACTGAGGTTTCCAGTGAAGCACAGTACGCTTACGTCGGAGAAAAGGACGAGAGGAAGATGTACAGGAAGAACGCCGGATCGCAGACGGCCAGGCTCCTATCAGTCAACACAGTGAATGTTAGTACCCCGAAGGACGGGAAGACAGTCAAGGCAACTATCAACAGCGTTATGGAAAATGACGCTGATCCAAACTTCATCAGGAGGAACATCGTGACCAAAGGATCAATCGTGGACACAAGCATGGGCAGGGTCAGGATAACCAGTCGCCCGGGAATGCATGGCGTCGCTTCTGGAATTCTCCTAGAGGATTAAAGGCACGAAGCCCTCAAGTCACACGGCCCTTGAGAGGAGAACGTTAGCATGTCCGGCGATCCGAGCAAGATGACCGTGTGGACTGGTTACTTCGACTCCAGAGTCTCAAGGTCCGGCGGACGCAGGGTCAGCAAAGACGCCAGCATCCCTCAGCCCACACTAGATGCCGTGGCCTGGGCAGCTAACAAAGTAGGAATAAGGAAAATGAAGAAGCAACCCGAAGCAAGCCACCCCTCAAGGCCCTTCGCTCAGGAGGGGAGGCTGATCATCTCAACAAGGGATGCCAAGGATGCAACTGGCATGGACAGCAAGGAAGGGATCATGAGGGAGATTGGAGTCATGATGCGTGCAGAGATGAAGAAGTCTAGGGAGGAGGGGAAGACGGACTCGGTCCCCTCGAGAAAGACCAAGCAACAGAGGGCCCAGAGGAAGTCTTTCAGACAGAAGGGTGGCGGTCAGAGAAAGAAGAAGTTCGGACGGAAGTGATTGTCTGTTTTTGATTGAGGCTGGAGTGCCGGACGTCGAGACATACCTGAAGTTAAGGGAAAATGCTGGAATGAGGCCCAGAACCCACTCTGGAGCGTCCAAGGGCCTCGGTTCAGAGCTGTTCTCGGTCATCCTGAGACTGGAAGACTCCGGGGAAGCAGTGGGAATGGGAAGAGTTGTCGGGGACGGAGGGACTGTGTTTCACATTTGCGATATGGCTGTTTCCAGGGATTGGCAGGGAAAGGGAGGTGGCTCAATGATCATGGACAGCCTGATGGGCTATATCTCCCGGGAAGCGACACCCAGTTCCTACATCAACCTCATGGCCGATGTTGACGGCTTCTACGAGAAGTGGGGCTTCAAGCCGACTCTCCCGAACTCTCGTGGCATGTTCCTTCGTCTATCAGGAGAATAGCCCACTCTTCGGACCAGATAAGTAGCATGACCGCCTCCGGGATTCATGGAAACTGGAATGGAAGGGAAAGTGGTACTTGTCACTGGAGGAGCCGGTGGTATTGGCCAGTCCATTTGCAGAGCCTTCTCGTCCGAGGGAGCGAGGGTAGTGGTTCACTACAATGAATCCAAGGAAGAGGCAATCTCCCTTTCCAAAGAGATTGGAGGTACCGCAATGCAGGCTGACCTCAGGAGTCAGAAGTCGGCAGACAGGCTAGTCGATGAAATAGTCTCTAAGCACGGTTCTCTGGACGTTTGCATTGCGAATGCCGGGAGCTACCCGGTAGATTCCAAGCCACTCTGGGAGATAGAGTCGGAGAGGTGGTCGGAGACAATCTCATCCAACCTGGGAGTCACGGTAAACACCTCCCGATCCTTCCTCAGGCACGCGTCCAAGTCAAGGTCTGGCTCCTTGGTCATGGTGGGTTCCACTGCTGGGGTTTATGGAGAGGCGGGGCACTCTGACTACGCGACCGCCAAGGGGGCAATAACCTCCGGACTACTCTTGTCCCTGAAGAACGACGTATCGGAGATCGGGGGTGTTAGGGTGAACGCCGTCGCGCCTGGCTGGACCATTACCCCAAAGAAGGTGGAGCAGGGTATCGACGACTCCCTCGTGGAGCGGGCGACTGCGACGATGTCGCTGAAGAAGCTGGCTACTCCAGAGGATGTTGCCATGGCTGTGGTCGCCCTCTCGTCTGATATCATATCGGGGCATGTCTCCGGTCAGGTTATCGAGGTCGCAGGAGGCATGGAAGGGCGCCTCATTCCCTAATCCTTTAGCCAGTCAGCTAGATGGGGCATTACCTCTGAGGACCTCGTAATCACACCCATGTGCCCTCCAGGGACATATTTCACCCTGACATCCGGAAGTGCCCTTGAGAGTAGCGAGCATGCCTCGAACTGATGTGGAGGGGTCTCATCGCTCAAAGTGATGAGTACAGGGGCATGAATGTCCGCATAGTAGGACGGAGGAGTCTTGTCATAGCATAGCATCCTTACCTCACTGAGAATCTTAGGCTGGAGCTCCCTCCACATAACCTTCCTTCCCTCCATCATCGAGTCCCAAGTACCCGGAACGTTCCAGTAGTCCACGAAATCCCTGAGGAAGTCCTCAGGCTTCAGTCCCTCTGTGAAGAAAGTCTCCACCACCTCCCCAAACTCGTTCTTCAGGTCGTCCCGTTCGGTCGCCTGAAGACATCCCCAAACCGTCGGCTCATGGAAGGACATCCTCCTGACCTTGTCTGGATGGTTCTTCGCAAGCATGAGTCCGATGAAGCCACCGTATGAGTGCCCTAGGATATCCACCGGCCCCTTCTCTGCCAAGAGGAGCCTTTCCGAGGCCAGGTAGTCCGTCCATGAGTCGATTTCTCCTTCACCGGACCACTGGCCTGACTTCGGATAACAGAGGTAGTGCGGGCAGATGGACCTCCTGCCCTCTATCAGGGGCAACATTTCCCTCCACTGCCTCGAGTCAAGCCCCGTGCTACAGAGCATTAGGATGGGAGGGCCCTCGCCATCGCTCTCTGAGTAGTGGAAGCGGTTCCCATCGACATCTATCTCAGGCATTTTTCATCATCCAACGTACCTTATCTCCAGGGCGTGATGGACGTTTATCCGATCCTGCCCCTCCTCAATAGTCAGCCTCACCTCGTGAACCGCAAGAGGGCCGAAGTGAATGGTCTTCCAAAGCGTCTGGTCCCCGTTCCCTACGTTCTCGTAGGCCGTCTGGCACACCCCCTCGTGATTGACGATCTCCCACCTGACATCGACCTCCCTGCCATCAATCTCTATCACACTGGGATTCTCGACAGTGGAGTTCAGCAGGAAGTGAGATGGAATCGGCCCATCATTCCCAGGCTTTGAGTCGAAGACGAAGTCCTCTGGAGTCCCGGTGTTGTTCTCGTACCAGTCTATTCGTTGCTCTATCTTCACCTCGATGAATCGGTCGATGCGAAGCCCGGACTCATCGACGCCGAAGGCGTTCACTGAGTACAGCCCGTGTTTGTTGAACTCGACGGAAATCTCTGAGCCGTCAGAGGGGGCGATGGTTATCGGCTCCCCCCCATCTCCCGGGTCTACACCGAAGACCACGCTCTGGCCGTAGTTAGTAGACGCTGAGAAGTCAAAGGTCACTGAGGGGTAGATGACACTTGTCTGCGACCCGTCCTCGAATGATAACTGGATTACCCCATATCTAGAGTCTGGCTCAACAACCAGTCCAAGGCCCTCGGAGTCGTCACCTACTAGGCCGATGCAACCGGAGAGGAGGAGAGTGGAGAGGAGGAGGGCGTTTGCACGGATTGGGGACCATGTTGATCCGAGCTCTCCCATGTCCCCTACACGGAGGATTTCCAGATTAATGTGACTGATTCAGGACCCTCTCACGTCCTCGAGGATCACCTTGCAACTCCTGCACCTGTAACGTCCGTTCCCCCTCCTTGACCTAGGGTGCCTGTCTCCGCAGGATGGGCAGACCCATAGCCACTTCGAGGACCTCTCCCTCAGGTACCTCCCGAACTCTTGGCCCATCGACCTAGCACCCTCATCGGGCCAAAGGGCCTCCAGCTCCCGAAACTCCCTACCATGGTTGGATATGCCAAGGGCATGTATGTACTCGTGGTAAAGAAGGAAGTCCGCATACCTGGACCACTGATCCGTGAGAGCGTATGGGTGGACATCGATACACCTAACATCCGCCGGCGCTACTCCCTCGGACTTGCGCGCGCCCCTTCTGTACCTGCAGACCGCGTGCAGCCTAGTCGCGCTCCGCCTGAGTAGCCCCAGCGGTATGGACGGGAGATCGTCCACAGGTAGGTGAGAGAGAGCCGGTATCCCCCTCATTCTGGTTATCACGGCCTGCCCCCGTTCCTCCAGGTCCATGGCACTGGCTCTGTGAGCGCCTCATCAAGTTTGGTCATCTGGGCTCCAAATCCATCAAGTACCGATTAGCTGTCTGGATTGCATGAGCAGGAAGTACTTCGTGAAGTTCGTATCAGAGCCGAGGAATGACACAATCAAGACGATAGTGGGCGTAGCATGCACCGCCAGAGCGATAGAGGAGGGGCATGATGTTAGCGTGTTCTTCGCGGCGGCAGGCACCAGGCTCCTCGACCCTGCATACATAGAGGAGCTGAACAAGGAGATGGGGGAAGGCTCCACGATGGTCTCCGACATGATGGGTTCGATAACCGACAACGCGACCCTCTACTGCTCGTTCGCCTCAGTGAAGGCCACGCTCGGGCACAGCGAGGGGGACGGTGCCCTGATAGTGCCCGATGAAAGGATCGAGTGGAGTGGGCCCCCGGGAGTCATCAAGCTCAGCTCCGCCTCCGAGGTTCAGCTCGTCTACTAGACACGGGTAGAAATACCGAGACTCCCCTCTGTGCCCCATGAGAGACGTCAGGAGGGACTACGGACAGGGCGCCCCGATTGAGATCGACGACCCCACCAAGCCACTGGAGCTTCTCTCGAAATGGGTGCAGGATGCCATAGACGCCGGCGTCACGGAGCCCAACGCGATGAACATCGCGACTGTTGACGCAAGGGGCAACCCGAGGAACAGGATGGTGCTACTAAAGCACATCGAGGGGGACGACATCGGCTTCTTCACCAACCTAGAGAGCGACAAGTCCGTCGAGATACAGGGGCACTCCATGGTCTCGGCCACTATCTGGTGGCCGGAGTTGGAGAGACAGGTAAGGATAGAGGGGGTAGCTACCCAGATGGACAGGGGGCTCGCTGAGGACTACCACTCCTCGCGCCCGAGGAAGAGCAGACTGGCGGCGTGGGCATCCGACCAGAGCAGACCTCTTGGCTCGAGGGAGGAACTCGAGCGGCGGTTCGATCAGTACGACTCCAAGTTCGACGGCGAGGACATCCCGCTCCCGCCCTTCTGGGGGGGTTACACAGTACGAGCGGACAGGGTCGAGTACTGGGAAGGAAGGCCAAGCAGGATGCATGAGAGGGTGGTGCTGACAAGGTCAGAGGAAGGATGGAACCTAGGGAGACTCTATCCCTGAGACATAGAAATGAAGGAATTGAGGTTGTAACATGAAGAGAGGAAGAAAGAACATCAAGAAGGTCGGGAATACAAAGGATGTCGCTAATCTGCCTCTGATGCTAGGGCTCGCCGGTTCCTTAGTCGCATTGGCATTATTATTCGTTATAGATACGACAGCAGAACCGGCCACCTTCCCCGAGTTCGAGCTTGAGGACGGTCTGACTTCACAGAGCGTGACCAAGGAGGCGATGATGGGCGAGGCATGGGTTGCATACTTCTCTGCGACTTGGTGCACTCACTGCCACCCCACCTTGGATTCCATCGACCTGGTTATACCTGATGACAGGCTATTGGTCTTCAACACAGAAGCGGCTGACAGCGACATGGTGGGGTGGAACGAGGATATGGAAGAGTATCTGGAGAGGGATCTGGAGAGGCCATTCATACACGCGCCAGGACTAGCGGCGGAGGTGGAGGTACTCGGAAGGCCTTACCTCATTTTCATAGACGCAGAGGGAAATATACAATCCGATAGAGTAGGGCTCTGGACTGACGCCATTGAGATGGCGGAGACATGGGAAGAGACCCTGTCTGCCTGAGTTTCTCAGAAATACTATTTCCGATATGTGATATATTGCCCCTACGGGGCATGCTTTGCGTTGAAATAGGGGTGGTGGGTCGGCGGGAGCATGGGAGACATGCAGACGACCTTCGTGATGATCAAGCCAGACGGCGTACAGAGAGGCCTAGTGGCCGACATAATCGGGAGATTCGAGACCAAGGGGCTCAGGATGGTAGGGCTGAGGCAGCTCACCCCATCACTGGAGCTCGCAGAGACCCACTACGAGGTCCACAAGGAGAGGCCTTTCTACGGCGGACTCATCGAGTTCATCACATCCGGACCTGTCGTCGCAATGGCATGGACCGGCGTTGACGCGATAAGCGTCGCACGGAACCTCATCGGGCCCACTGATGGCAGGGTAGCCGCCCCAGGGACGATCCGTGGCGACTTCGCAATGGACATAGGCCACAACGTCATCCACGGCTCGGACGGCGAGGACACGGCCGCCTTCGAGCTCGACCTATGGTTCCCAGAGGGACTGGTCGACTGGTCCCGAGACGCGGAGAAGCACATCTACGAGTGATTATCACACTACACGGGGAAGGAGCATGAGGTGGTCGGAATGTCAGGACGCAGACAACCGATCGTCGCTGTACTAGGTCACGTGGACCACGGCAAGACCTCTCTCCTTGATCACATCAGGGGACTGGGCTCTGACTCCAGGGCCTCGGTAATGGACAGGGAGGCTGGTGGCATAACCCAGCACATCGGTGCCACCGAGGTTCCCTCGGACATACTCAACGACCTCTGTGCCCCACTGCTCGGGGGAAAGACGTTCGACTCGCCCGGGCTCCTGTTCATCGACACCCCGGGACACCACTCCTTCTCCACGCTGAGGTCCAGGGGTGGGTCCCTCGCTGACATAGCGATACTCATAGTGGACGTGATGGAGGGGGCGAGGCCGCAGACTCTGGAGTCCCTCAGGGTCCTGAAGAACGCGAGGACGCCCTTCGTCATAGCCGCGAACAAGGTAGACAGGGTGCATGGGTGGGACGCTCAGGAGGGAAGGGCCATGGCACTCTCCATGAGGAACCAGTCAAAGGACACCATAGCCCTCTTCGAGACGAGGTATTGGGAGCTGGTAGGGAAGTTCGCGGAGGAGGGGCTCAACATAGAGCGCTACGACCGCGTGAAGGACTTCACCAAGGACATCGCACTGGTACCGATTTCCGCTAGGGAGGGCGAGGGCATACAGGACCTACTGGCTGTCGTGATCGGACTGGCCGAGCGTTATCTGACCGAGCAGCTGACAGACGTCGAGGGATCTGGAGAGGGGACGGTTCTCGAGATGAAGGAGGAGCGTGGATTGGGCAAGACCCTGGACGTTATCCTCCACAGGGGCTCCATCAGGAAGGGCGACGAGATAGTCGTGGCTACCTCTGAGGGAGGAATATCGACACGCGTCAAGGGGCTATTCAGCCCTAGGGGGATGAGTGAGATGAGGGACGCTGGCGACCGCTGGGACGATACGGACGTTGCCCACGCCGCGTCGGGCCTCAAGATATCGGCTCCAGATTTGGACAACGTCCTCGCAGGAACCACACTACGCGTGGTGAACAGCGAGGAGGAGCGCGAGGAGGCAATCTCAGCGGCAACATCCGAGTCCGAGCTGTCGATAGGGCTGGACGAGGAGGGGGTTTGCATAAAGGCCGACACAGTAGGAGGCCTCGAGGCCCTGGCGAAGGAGCTGCAGGCAGTCGACGTCCCCATCAGGAGCGCTTCGATCGGAAAGGTCAGCAGGAGGGACGTCAGGAGCGCTGAGGCCGCCTCAGACCCACTCCACAGGATAATCATGGCATTCAGCACTGACATCCTCCCCGATGCCGAGAGCGAGATGGCGCAGTCCGACAAGGGGGTCCACCACATAGGCTCGGACATCATCTACCGGATACTCGAGGAGAGGGAGGAGTGGGTCGAAAGACGCACCAAGGAGATAGAGGAGGAGAGCAGGGAGGCGATTGTCTACCCCGGAAGGATCCTCCTCCTGAGGGACCATACTTTCAGAATATCCAAGCCCGCTGTCATGGGAGTCAGGGTTCTCGCTGGGAGGATTCACGTCGGCCAGTATCTATTGAAGGATGGGATCAGGGTTGGGAGGATAAAGTCCATCCGCTCTGGAGAGGAGTCCATGAAGGAGGCCATGCAGGGAGCTGAGGTCGCAGTCGCCATAGATGGGGCTACAGCCGGCAGGCAGATCGAGGAGGAGGACGTACTCCTGGTGGACGTTCCGGAGTCTCACGCTAGGAAGCTCATCAGGATGGACCTGAGCGCCGCCGAGGCCGAGGTTCTGGAGGAGCTTCAGGCAATTCATCGCAAGGACGACCACTTCTGGGGACGCTAGGTGCAATGAAGTTTGTACGTCCCATGGGAACCGAACACTCAAGTAGTGAATAAGAGGGCCTGAATGTAGTAGGTGAGTGAAGAATGTCGATGTCCCAATCCGGAGATGCGAAGTCAAGAGAGCTCATACAGACCGTTTCCCAGATCTCTAACGGCCTTATGAACGAAGTCAGCAAGGTCATTATTGGAAAGCAGGAGAACCTCAGGAGAGTCACCATAGGCATCCTATCGAACGGTAACATGCTGATCGAGGATTTCCCCGGACTGGCTAAGACCCTGATGGCAAACACCTTCTCATCTGCCCTCGGATGCAAGTTCAAGAGAGTCCAGTTCACCCCTGACCTCCTCCCCGCTGATGTGATGGGGACGTACATGTACGATCAGCAGGCCGGTGAGTTCAAGCTGAGGCCGGGCCCCCTGTTCACCAACCTCCTCCTAGCTGATGAGATCAACAGGGCTCCACCCAAGACCCAGGCGGCTCTCCTAGAGGCAATGGAAGAGAAGCAGGTTACAATCGAGGGGATAACCCACAAGCTCCCCGCGCCGTTCATCACGATGGCAACCCAGAACCCAATTGAGCAGGAGGGGACATACCCTCTGCCTGAGGCACAGATGGACAGGTTCCTCATGAAGATGTCAATGGGCTACCCTGACAGGCAGGAGGAGAAGGCCATCCTTCAACGAAGGAAGCTAAGGGGCAAGGATGACTACGACATAGAGCAGGTCACCAGCCCAAAGAAGGTCGTGGCCATGCAGAAGGCGCTCGAGACCGTGCACGTCGACCCAGCAATCATGTCATACATCGTCGAGCTAGTCCAGAGGACAAGAGAGGATCACAGGATCATCACTGGGGCATCGCCCAGAGCTAGTCAGTCCCTCTTCAAGACAAGCAGGTCAAGCGCCGCCATAGACGGCAGGGACTACGTGATTCCGGATGACATCAAAGCAGTAGCGCTTCAGGTAGTCAGCCACAGAATAGTCCTCAAGCCAGAGTCGAAGATCAGAGGTGTTACAGGACACCACATCATGAGGAAGATACTGTCCGAAGTCCCTGTGCCAGTAATACAGTGATTCGTAACATTCACGGTACTAGCGCCACCACTGTGGGGCGGAGTGATGCATGTGGAGGGTGGGCCAGTCGTCATCGCAGTCGTCAACCACAAGGGAGGGACGGCCAAAACCACAACTGCAGTCAATCTGGCTGCGGCACTGGCCAAGGGGTCCCCTGAGATGGGGATA
The DNA here is from genome assembly GCA_002505775.1 of Euryarchaeota archaeon UBA130. Taxonomy (GTDB): domain Archaea; phylum Thermoplasmatota; class Poseidoniia; order Poseidoniales; family Thalassarchaeaceae; genus MGIIb-O5. The sequence continues at coordinate 33,060 of DAVY01000020.1, forward strand.
AGGTCCCGTAGGGTTCTGCTGGTCGACCTTGACCCAAGGGGTAACGTTGCAACTACCTTTGGTATCGACAAGAGATCACTCGGTCCCACTATGAACGAGCTGTTCAAGGGAGGCGCGGGTAACTCAAACGTGCCACTGCAACAGTGCATTCTCAACCCTGCTCAGCTGACTGTGGCGATGAGGGAATCGTGGAAGAGGCACAACCCCGAGAGGAAGAGGGGGGCTCCGAAGGCGATCGAGACTCGAAACCTGTGGGTCCTACCAGCCGATCTGGACCTCTCTGGAGTGGAAATCGACCTCGCTACCAGAATAGGTAGAGAGCACAGGCTCAGGCTAGCACTCCAACAGGCGAGGGGGAGCTTTGACGTCGTGATCGTGGATACTCCCCCCTCCCTTGGGCTCCTGACCATAAACGGGCTCTCAGCGGCGGAGTGGGTACTGATACCGGTCCAGGCTGAGTTCTACTCGCTCGAGGGAATGGGTCAGCTACTTGGGATGATAAAGGACGTACAGAAGAGTATCAATCCAAAGTTGAAGATGTTTGGAATAGCCATGACACTGGTACAGGGCAACAGTAAGCTCGGAGAGAAGGTGGCCGAGCAGGCAAGGAGGCACTTCGGAGACAGGGTCTTCGAGACCGAGCTTCCCAGGCTCGTGGCTATTGCTGAAGCACCTCTGGAGGGGGCTCCGATCGTAATAGCGAAGAGTCCGAACAAATCCAATCCTGGGAGTACTGCATACTGGGAGCTGACAAAGGAAGCGAGTGATCGGATAGACCGTATACTGGGAACTGGGGCTGAGAAACTCAGTTGAGGGCATAAAGGGATTCTACTTCATCTTCAGTACGTATCGGGCTACAGAGGCAACAAGAGCTAAGATAGAGAGAATTACTATCATTGGGAGGAGAGATCTTGTGTGCCTGCTTGGGTCAGAGGGGTAGTAGTCACCTTCGTCTGACCAGCCATCTCCATCTGAGTCAATGCATCCTAGTTTGTCCTCACTCGATATACCGAAGACTTCCGGACAGTCATCTGACAGCCCTGTTCCTTCTTGGTCCCCAAATCCGTCTCCGTCGACATCACTCCATAGCAGAGAATTCATTGGGTGGGAGTCCTCGATATCTGCCCATCCATCACCATCCAGGTCAGGGCATCCAAGCAATGACATGCTTGAGTTTCCCCATAGATTAGGGCAATAATCCGGGAGATAGGTAGAATATGCATTATCCCCGTATCCGTCGGAGTCGCTGTCGGACCATTGACTGGGCTCGTAAATGAACGCATCTCCTTCATCTGACCAGCCATCCGCATCAGTATCGCGACATCCGGACTGGTCTTGGATACTGGTACCCGCTTCGTTTGGGCAGTCGTCTGCAAGGTAGGCAGGTGAGGGGTTATCTCCGAACCCGTCTGAGTCTGAGTCTTTCCACTGAGTGTACTTTGTGGGGAATGCATCTGCTCCGTCAGTCGTGGTCCAATCTGATGAAGGATCGGAGTAGCCATCTTCGTCCGCATCGGGACAACCCATCCTGTCATATTGCGAAAATCCCTGGATAGTAGGGCACATATCCGGGTTAGCACCTGTTTGGTTATCTCCGTATCCGTCGTTATCAGAATCAGCCCATTGTGTCTCTTCCAAGGGGAACTCATCATCCTGATCCGACCAACTGTCTCCGTCTGAGTCCAAGCATCCCAGAGACCCAGATGTTGAGGAACCATATGTATCTGGACAGTCATCGGAGATATTCGTACCCTGTTGATCGGCATAGCCGTCTCCATCATTGTCGGACCATAGAAGGCTGTTATTTGGGTACGCGTCTGTGCTATCCCTAACCCGATCGAAATCCGCGTCTTCGTAAGGGTCCAGTCGAATTACATTGTTGTTCAATGAGTCAACGTACCACAGCTTGCCCTCGGGGCCAATCTCAAGACCCATGATTGACCCAGCGTTTGTGTTCACTGTTCTAGAGTTCGAGAATCCCTTGCCATCGGAATCTAGATTGAAGCCTGTAATCTTGCCATTGCCGTTCTGAGAGACGAACAGGGTTCCATCATGCAATGCAATACCTGATGGTCGACTTAGCCCTGTGTCAAATATGCCCCATTCTACATCAGTAACTTCCATGTATTCAGCCAAATCCTCTACTCGAGACGAGTCATCATAAATATCCACTGAAGTTGTTGCAGTATCATGAGTATTGACCCACAGAACTCTATTTGCACCTGTATCTGAGATATAGAGGATTCCTGTATCCTTATCAAGAATCATATGCCCAGGTACACCAGCAAAACGACTTAACTCAATTTCAGAATATCTATGCACTATGCCATCCGAGTGATCGTGTTCTCCAGTATCATGATCTTGTTGAAAATCATAGCGTACTAATTCACTGTAAAAACCGTCGTTATACCAGTATACATTGTCGTAATCATGTGCAATTCCCATACCTAACGGGGATTCATGCAACATATCGATATGGCTTCCAAGGAGGCCATTTTCTCCATTTTGATTCTCAACTGCAAAATGAGTCAATGAAGAAGGCCAAAGAGCTGGTCCCATGAAATCATTCGGATCGCTCGCATCATTGTACGTATTCCTTGACTCTTGGGCAGTCCCAAATTGATAGTCAAACTCATCATCATAAGCTCCGAAAGCCATTGCACTTACCTCTTCCATGAAATGATTTCTGTATGCATCTAAACGTTCTTCACTATTCTGATCGGGAGTACCAGTCTCATGAATAATTACCATACTATCATCTGCACGATTCACGATCCATAATTCATCACTTCGTTCAATGCCTGGATGAAATTCAAGGTCTCTTGGCTCATCCAAGCCATCTGTGCTGGAGGCAATTACTACCTCCTCAAAACCAGGGCCGAATTGTGAGATATAGGTGTCTGGCGGAGTAACGATCTGTTCTGCTGAAACAGGGCTGGAGGCGTGTCCAAGAACGCCTATCATAAGCAGTGTAATGAGCATTGTACTCATCTTCTCCCTGTTTGTCAAACTACCAAGCACGGGTTTGGGAGTGAATCGTGGTTATTGTGCCTATGTATGAATGGGTTCCCAAAAGATGGTCTTGGTCTTCTTGAATTGGGGGCTTAGCCTCAGCTAATTTGAGCGTTCAAGAGTGTTTTGACGAGCTTCCATCAGTATCGCTTCCCACTTGACTCTTATCTCCGACTCTATGCCTTTGAGGATCTCTTCAATCTCCTTTTTTGAGAGGCCTTCCTTCCTTGAGAGCTTGTCCTCTAGATTGGCCATCATCTCGGACTCCCTGTTCTTCGCTGCCTCAGCAACTCGTTGTTCCATCTCGACCTCCATCTCCAGGGCCATCTCCTGTCTCCTCAGTGCTAGAGTGGCCTCCATGGTCTCTCTCTCCGACCTGAACCTCCTTTCTAGCTCGGAAAGCGAGTTCCTCTCCGAGGCCTCTTCCAAGACCTTTATGCGGGCCTCGACATCCGATCTCATCTCTGATTCCAGTGAAGAGCTCTCTTCATCCAGAAGCTTCTGGAATTTCTCCTCATGAACCCTCCTGGACTCTGCGAGCCTCTCTCTCATCTGAATCTCCTGCTCGAGCCTGTGTGCCTCGATCTTTCGGTGTACCTGTGCCTCGGAGGACTCCCTCAGATCCATCTCAACCCTTCTCTGCATCCTTTCCTCGGCTTGGGATGCCTCGAGCTCTAAACGCTCTTTCAGGAATGCCTTTCTTCGATCTATCTCGATCTCCATTTCCCCCCTTAGTCTACCCCTGAGCTTAGCTGTGTGCGCCTCTAGCCTCCTGTCTCTCTCCAGATCCAACTGCTCCCTGAGTCTGTTTTCCTCCCTTCTCAAACGATGTAGCATCTCCTCTCTCAGGAGCCTCTCTTCCCTCTCCAGGGCTTCGCTCTCTAGTCTCTCGATCTCATCCTCCAGCTCTGCCCTGAGATCAGCCTCGAGCTGCTGTAGTTGCTCGTCGAATAGTATGTCATTCGCCTTCCTCATGGCACCATGCATTCCAGATAGTCTCTCTGTCATCTCGGCAATACGCATCCTGCGCTCTCTCCTAACCCCACTTCTGACCCTAGACTCCTCGTCCAGGAGCTCTCGGGTTCTCGCCATTGAATCCATGCTGGGCGAGGTTGCCAAACGGTGTTGAGCCCTGAGAGCAGCGAGCTCGTCACTGCTTTCCGAATCGTCAGGAGTTGTCGACTTGCTCTCACTCACGGGTACCCATCCCCAGGCCTACGCTAGTTTCACCCTATTTGAGGAAGGAGGGTTGGAGAGGGCGGATAAATGCTATTTGCGGACTCGTGCCGTAGGCACGGCTCAGAAAGTTACGTTGAACGCGGCATCGCAGGCGGGGCAGTTCAATTGCTTGGTACCCGGCTTCGGCCTTATCCTGAGTTTTCTGTCACAACTGGGGCATTCAATCTCGACCTTGTATGGCTTCTCTGTGATTCTGAAGACCCCGGAGCAGGCCGAGCAGGCCACATCCAATGGCCTATCAGAACTACCAGCCTCCACTACTGTATTGCAATGAGGACAGGGGAGGGTCTCTGAAGCCAGCGCATCTACGGTTGGTTGATGTGTAACTCTGCATACTGCTCCGCAAACTACGCATGTTTTCTCGCCTAATCCATGAGGAAGCATATGACCGCAGTGAGCGCACTCCGCCGCTGGTGGGGTGTGCTTGGATTCTATCTCCGGTATCTCCGACATAACCTTCCCTCACGGCCCGGATTTATCAAGAGGACCCAGAGTAGTGCCTGCTTGAAGGCCAAAAAGGTCCCTGAATGCCTCGACGGTGTCACTGACAACGTCCTTGGCCAATTCCAAAAGCGTATTCAGCCTCTGAACACCTGTTCCCCCTACCCACATTCCGTTCAGTATCACAATAAGGGCGCTGGCCTCATGCAGAGCCACCCCTGCTGCAAGATTCATCTCAAAGCCTAGCATAACTGCGGCAACCAAGACTCCGGTCACTGCGACCGAGATTATTGTGTTCGCCAAGACGATGCTACGAGTGGTCTTAGCAAGAGAGATGAAATCTGCTAGGACTCTTGGATCATCTCCCGGAATCAGAACATCCGCCGCATCGAGATTGACTTGCTCCCCACTGCCCACAGCAATCCCAACATCCGCAGCTGCAAGAGCCCCGGCGTCATTGAAGCCGTCACCCGCCATCAGAGTCTTGCCTGCCTTTGACTTCTCGGTGACCCAGAGGGCCTTCCCCTCTGGATCCACCCCTCCTCTGCAAGAAGACGATGGGATTCCGAATTTCCTTGCGAAAGCCTCGACGCTGGACTGCTCGTCTCCACTAAGAATCTCAACAGCGATTCCGTTCTCACCTAGTGACTCAAGAAGCTCTGGAACCCCCTCTCTTGCGTCATCATGGTAGAAACTGAGACATGCTATGGCCTTCCCTCCAATGGAAAGGACACTTGAGCCATGACCAGCCTTCCTTGACTCTTCTAAGGCCTCGAGAATCTGGTCTGCGAATTCGACTCCCTCTGAAATCAGCCAATCCGCTCTACCCAACATCACCCTCTGGCCGTCGATAGTGCCAGTCACGCCTGCCTCACCATCTGATATTTCGGAAATTTTTGAAGGATGGATAGACCTTAGGTTAGCCTCGTTGATTATGGTGGACGCATATGGGTGATTGGACATTCTTTCTAGCCCCGCTGAAATCATGAGTGCATAATCCTCTGACTCTGTAGGCAGGGTAGTCAGTCTGATCAATTTGGGACGTCCGCTGGTGAGTGTGCCCGTCTTATCCAGCAATGCGAGTTCGACTTCTGCGGCCGCCTCCAAAACATCTCCCCCCCTAACAATAACGCCAGAGGACGAGGCAGAGGATAACGCGGCCGCATGGGGAATCGGGGATGCCAGTAGAAGAGAGCAGGGGCACGATACAACCCAGAGCAATAGGGTTGTCAAGAAACCCTGCTCCGACCATCCATGAGCCAGGAATCCAACTAGGGGGGCTCCCAGAAGAACCAGTGGGACCCACAATCTTGTAAAATTCTCAATGATGGTCTGAGTCCTCGTCGGCTTCTCCCTGTATTGTCTAACCATTTCTATTAGTCCGGAGAGCCTGGTATTTTCCCCCGTCGCTTCTGAGCTCACAACTATCGGACCCCTCACTAGGACCAGGCCAGCCTGAACCTCGTCTCCCTCAGAGACTGGTATGGGAACTGGTTCTCCCGTCAGTGGGGCCTTATCGATAGAGCCACTTCCCTTTGTTATCGTACCATCAACTGGTATTACCTCCCCTGACCTGACCTCGACTAAATCACCGACCAATACTGCCTCAATGGGAGTCTTCTGCGAGTCGTTGATAGCAGGGTGATGGACTGGAATTTGTGAAATACTCAAGTTTAATTGGTGTATGCCTCCCTTAACTTGGTTGACGATCCTGGCAGATCTGGGTATTCTATCTAGTCCACCTTGCATGGATTCACGGGCTCTTGTAATCGCCCTATCCTCCAGATGTGATGCAAAAGAGACGAGGGCTACCACGGTAAGGGCCTCGACCCACTCCCCTAGCACGGAAGCCCCGATAACCGCCAATGAGGTAAGGACTTGGAAACCCAAAATTCCATTCTGTATACTGGCAATAGCCTCTTGGAACATCTTGGCACCTGCTAAAATTACGCCGAAGAATCCAAGGAAGAGTGGAATTGAACTAGGGAGTCCCATCGTTTCTGATGCGATGATCGCGAACAGTATGGGAAGAGTCATGACGGCAGATATGAGCTTCCATTGATCGGTTCTTAGCTTCCTTCTTGAGGACACCATGAACTGTACTTCTTCACCTAAAATAGTCGAAATCATAGATTGGGCAACTAGCCTAAGTTCTGAGTCATGAATCCAAACGTTTCTTATCTCGATGAAGCCATCTTCAAATCTAACAGATAATATCCCCGGAACGTCCAATAAGGCATCTCTGAGGCCCCTCCTGTTTGTACCCAATCTAGTTGCAGCCTCTCCAGGGGTAATTCCGATAACCTGCATCCAATCTAGTTTTGGGCTATGACCAAGGCTTTCGAGAACGGTATTGGTCTTTGAGACTCTGCCTCTGGAAATGTCAAGTGATATTCTCGCGGACCCTTCGGTGACTGATATGTTGCATGTCTCTATGCCGGGAAGCCTGCTGACCGCCTTGGTCGCCTTCATTGCACAATCAGCGCAGTCCATGCCTCTGATTTTCCAATCGAATTCATGGATTCCGTCAGGCACTAGGGAGGATGCTGGACCCGTCCCCTCCATGACCTTCCGAAAAGGAGGGGTCCCTTCAATATGATGAGAATACATACGATGATATCTTCAGCAACAGCCAATCTCGGGTAACATGGTCGAGCTACCCGAGGATTGTGTGTGGGACATGATTGTGCTGGATATTGACGGCACCCTCCTTGATAGACAGGGGATTATTCCAGAGATGATTTACCTAGTGAGGGAATTGGAGAGAAAGGGTATGGTGGTTTCTCTTGCCTCCGGAAGGACCCTCCCAAATATCACGCCTATTCATCAATCACTCGGAATTTCGGGGTTCATAGTAGGTGAGAACGGCGGGATGGTTTGGGACTCTGGAAAGGGGCATCCCATCAAGGCGCTAGCTGATGGCTCCAGACCAAAAGAGGCCGCCCAATGGCTAGGGACCCAGATTGAAGGACTTAATCCGGAAGGAATAGAGTCCAATAGGTGGAGAGAAACAGAATGGTGTCTTACTGAGGTTGAGGACTGGGAGGAGGTCAGAGATGCTATCGCCTCTTCTGAGTGGTCGGATATCTCCGTGGTTCCCACAGGATTTGCTGTGCACCTTACAATTCCTGGGCATGACAAGGCTTCAGGGCTTCGTGTCGCCTTCGAACAGAGGGGGATAGATCCTGCTCGGGTTATCGCCTGTGGAGATGCTCCAAATGACATACCAATGTTCGATTTGGTGGGTTTCAGTGTTAGCGTGAGTAGGAATTACCCTGAGGTCGTGCAGGCTGCTGACTTGGTCACGGATGCCCATGGGAAGGAAGGCTCCCTCGAGCTACTCAAGGCACTTTGTGAGAGGATTGGTAGTTAGTGGTGGTGCAGGCGGCAGGATTCGAACCTGCGAAGCACTACGCAGAGGATCTTGAGCCCTCCCCCTTTGACCACTCGGGTACACCTGCGGTCATGCGAGGATATTCTCACACTTGATACCCGCGCTTCATGAGGGGCTACTGTTTCCGAGGAGAATTGTTCAAGAGTCTCCTTGCACTCACTAGCCCCGGGTACCGAGGATGATGGACGACGGGAGCATGCCTAGGCTTAGTCCTGCTCGTCTAATGGCAGTCGACAGGGCTCTGGATGAGCTTGCTAGGACGCAACGCAGATCCTCGATTCCGATAGAGCTCCCGATTCCTGGTTTCTGGGACGCAGTAGGGCAGTTAGTCCAGCACCTCGAAGCTGAGTTGGCAGAGACAATAAGGTCGGAGGGAATGACTGCAAAGGCCCAATTGCAATCTAGGAAGCTGGGGGTTGTTAGGACTGCTGTCAAGGACTTGGCGAGAAATAGACTCAATGCATTCACTCAGCATGCTGTACTGGTGAGGCTGACTCAATCACCAGAAGAAGGGAGGCTTTCTCCTGGAATGCGATTGGACCCTATAGAGTGGAATAAGCATGATCCATCAGAGAGGGCTTTCTACTCAGGGGTTGTGCATCTGGCTGACAAATACAAGCATGATGTCTCATGGAACTCCCTGCTTAGCAACAATTGGGATACACCTGCTCCTCCTCCTCTTTCTCCAGTACACACTCCTCTGACTGAATTCGTACCTGGGGCGGTAGATGTGGACGAGGTTGAACAGTTGCCTCCAGTTTCGGCCCAAGAATCGGACCGGCATTGGGAGGACCCTGAGTACGATGAGGAGGACAGGATCAGAGAGATAGACGATTTCCCTGAGATATCAGGCGTATCAAGTCCCCCTTCTGAGCTATCGGAGGATACCCCGGAGGAGTCCGAAATGAGGAGGATACTGATACTTCAGGATCTCGATGACCCGATAATTACCGAAGGAGGAGAAGAGATAACTCTGAGAACTGGAGACATAGAGTTCTGTCCTTCGATTATCGCGGACACCCTTATTGCGGCTGGAATAGCCGAACCCGCTGACATATGACATAGGCAATGACTTAGGTTCGTCATCCTTCATGGCGACTCTGGAGAGGGTTACAAGTGCCAGGTCAGATAACTAAAAAACAAATTGAATCAATGAGAGCGGAATTTGATGGTGACCCATCAGCCAAGGTAGCTCAGAACGCAGTAACCGGGAACAATGTGGCGTCGGTATCACTTCGTAGGGATCTAGTTCAGGAAGTAGACTTCACGTTCAGTACCAAGCTGGATGATTGGAAGGCGACAAATCAGAAGAGCAGTGGAAGATGCTGGTTGTTCGCAACATTGAATCTTTTCCGGCCCGGTACGATGAAGAAGATGAATGTGAAGGAGTTTGAGTTTAGTCAGGCGCACATCCACTTCTGGGACAAGTTTGAACGTTCAAATCACTTTCTAGAAGCTATCATCGAGACATCAGACAGGGCCGTTGATGACAGGACGATTCACTTCTTGCTATCGGACCCGATTGGTGATGGTGGCCAGTGGAATATGGCAATGAACCTCATCAGGAAGCATGGACTAGTCCCTAAGTCGGCTTATCCAGAGTCAAATAGCAGTAGCTCTACAAGATGGATGAACTCTATTCTGAAGGACATACTGAGAAGCACGGCTAGTGAGCTCCGAGAAATTATCGGTTCTGGAGGTACCGTGGAAGATGCTAGGACTCACAAGGAGTCGAGGATGAAGGACATTTGGAGAGTTCTATGCATACACCTCGGGACGCCTCCGGAGAGTTTCGATTGGCAGTGGAGAGACAAAGACAAAGAGTTCCACCGAAGGGGAAAGATCACACCAAAGGAATTCGCTGAGGAGTTTGTTGATATTGACTGGGAAGACTACGTCTGCATAGTCAACGATCCAAGAAACGAGTATTACCGGACTTACACGGTGGAATATCTACAGAACGTTGCTGGGGGCCCTCCTGTGGTTTACCTTAACGTACCCAGCGATGAAATGAAATCGATAACACAGAAGATTCTCGAAGACGGCCTGCCAGTGTGGATGGGTTGTGATGTCGGGAAGCAGATGGATAGGAAGAGAGGGCTTTGGGATGCCAATCTGTTTGAGACAAATGAGCTGTATGGAGTTGATTACGGGATGAGCAAGGCGGACCGGCTGAGGTACGGACAGACCATGATGACGCATGCGATGCTATTCACGGGGGTGGATGTCGTCGATGGTAAACCAAGGCGATGGAGAGTCGAGAACTCGTGGGGGGATGACTCTGGGGAGAAGGGATTCTACACAATGAATGATAGTTGGTATGACGAGCATATGTTCGAAATAGCAACTGCAAGGAAGTACCTTAGCGAAAAGATGCTTGATGGACTCGAGACCGAGCCAACGGTTCTGGATGCATGGGACCCAATGGGGTCATTAGCCTAGTTATCCAAGGTTCCTGAGTGAGAGCTCTATAGTCACTGAGTCGGGGATAGGAATCCTGAGGACCTTCCTCAGAGCCTTCTCGTCTCTGGATGTGTTGGTTACTAGTTCCAGAAGTCTCTTGTGGACTCTCATTTCCCAGTGATCCCAGGTCTCGGCACCTTCTCCGTCAGGGCTCTTCCTGCATGGCACCACGATTCTCCTGGTGGGCAGGGGTATTGGACCCCTCAGCTTGACTCCGGTCTCGTCAGAGATCGACTTTATCTGATCACAAACCTGGTTTACATCGGTATGGTTCTCTCCCGTCAGCCTGATAGTGGTGACGACGGGCATTGATCATCACCTGTGTCTAAGCCTTCTTCTCGATAGCGATACACATTCCAGCGGCCACGGTCTTACCCATGTCACGGATAGCGAATCTGCAAAGCTCAGGGAAGTTGTCCTTGACCTCGATAGCCATTGGCTTGGTTGGCTGGAACCTGACGGTTGCTGCGTCTCCAGACTTTAGGAACGCTGGTGTCTCTCCGGTCTTTAGGTTCTTGATAAGCTCTACGAACCTGACTGCGACCTGTGCGGTGTGAGCGTGGAACACTGGGGTGTATCCTACGCCTATTGCCTTCGGAATCTCCATCATCTGGATGTTGCCGACGAATGTCTCATCGTGCCTGACGAAAACTGGCTCGCTTTCTCCGTATCCAGCAACGTCTCCTCTGCGAATGTCAGTTGCTGCAAGACCACGTACGTTGAATCCGACGTTGTCACCAGGCTCAGCCTTGTCTACCATTGTGTGGTGCATCTCGATGCTCTTGACCTCAGCAGACTTCTGGCTTGGGTTGAAGATAACTGTCTTGCCTGTGTTGAGGACACCTGTCTCGATCTTACCGACCGGGACGGTCCCGATTCCGCTGATCTTGTAGACGTCCTGGATTGGCAGGCGGAGAGGCCTGTCTGTTGGCTTTGGTGGCATCTCGATAGCATCGATAGCCTCGAACAGAGTTGGGCCACTGTACCATGATGTGTTCTCGCTCTTGTTGAAGACGTTGTCCCCGAGGAACGCGCTGCATGGTACGAAGGTGATCTCGTCCGGCTTGTAACCAGCGCCCTTCAGTAGTGTGCTAACTTCTGCGACAGTCTCGTTGTACTTGTCCTGGGACCAATCTACACCGCTGATGTCCATCTTGTTGACATTGACGATTAGCTGGCTTACTCCCAGAACTCTAGCTAGGAAAGCGTGCTCCCTGGTCTGAGCGTTTACTCCGTCGTTAGCTGCGACGTTGAGAACCGCGGCGTCTGCCTGACTGGTGCCTGTGATCATGTTCTTGACGAAATCACGGTGCCCAGGAGCATCGATGATTGTGAAGTAATAGTTAGGTGTGTAGAACTCCTTGTGTGCGACATCGATGGTTATCCCACGTGCTCGCTCCTCCTTCAAGCCATCCATAACGTATGCTAGACCAAAACCGGCCTTTCCTGCCTCTGCAGCTAGCTTTTCGTTCTTCTCAATTACGTGCGCTTCTATGTGACCGCTGTCCAGAAGCAAACGACCGACTGTCGTTGACTTTCCGTGATCTACGTGCCCTACGAACACGATATTCAGATGCGGCTTACTCTTGTCTTCCCACTGTGAACCCATATTATACACCTCTAAGTGTGGCCCGCCGACCGAAGGGGCGTATATGAATCGTTCCCCGGGGCCCGTATCCGTGTATGCCTACACAAACGCGTTTCAGGATGCCGAAAACGGCTATCTATACTGGAGTTCCACTATGAAGTAGTTCACCTTGGTGGTATGCGTCTCCTCATTGACCAGATCCGCTGTCCAGTCCCCCGGTATGAAGCCCCTGACGGTAGACGCTCCAATTACTAACCAGACGCAATAGTCGTCCGACCCGCAGTCTCCTGCATTCCTGTTGTCATTTGATAAGCCCGTTGAGTTCGCTATTTCTTCATCCGTGCCGTTGTATAGGTAGATGTCTAGCTTATTATCTGTTGTAGTGACAGGACCTCCGCCTATTCCCCCGCCCGCTTGGTCATCGTCCTGCTGTGGATAGTCAACCTTGGTTCTGAGGTATCTAATCCTGTCTTTCGTGTCCTCGTCATAAGTCACAGGGAATTCCCAAGTCATGATAATAGTGTCCTGTATCCTCCTGTCCATCTCAAAATCGCTCCATTTGCCTTGGTAGTTGACGTAGACTGTAGAGTCATCATAGTGAGTGAGTCCATTGTTATCTGTAACGGTGAGCCTGACGTCCCATGCTCCTGCAGGCCTCTCCTGCCACTCTACTGTCTCCCCGGTTGCATCAACATCGTTGTTTTCTATGCCATCTCCGTCAGAATCCGTGTTCCTGTCGAGATCCCATTCGTAACTAACGATATATTCCTCTGCATAACAATCTGGCTCGTCGGGATCACATCCTGCCCACGACGAGGAGCCATCCAGTAGGACTGTGACTGAAACCGAAACTTGCCTGTCATCTATTTCGTTCTCCTCGCAGACCCATACCATCACGAAGTCCCCATTGGGCGGGCTGTCTCCATCGCAGTTGTCGTCCTTGTTGGGTGTTATTTCAGCGTGGGGCTCTCTGGCTGATGAGTCAATTACCGAGATGAGCTTGCTGGTGGTTACCTCGTGGGTACCATCGCTTACGGCAAGCTTGGCGGAATACTCGCCAGGCTGAGCATAAGAGTGACTTGTTGTGAGACCGTTTCCAGTGTTTCCATCACCAAAGGTCCATGTGAAAGTCATGGGATCAGCATCGGGATCTGAGGACCCGACAGCACTGAACGTGATGCTATCTCCAGCCCTGACAGATCCGGAGGGGTCAATTGTCATGTTTGCAGTGGGAGGACTGTTGCTTCCAAGAACATCCATACAGCCGGCCAGTGAAGTGAAAATCATCATCAAGACCATCAACAGGCCCGCAGACTTGCCCCCTCTCATGGACACCGCTGGGAAGTCGTATGAAATCAACCCTACGATAAGATGCTAGAAGTCTAGGAGGCTCTTCTGGCCCTTGGGCCTGGCTCCATCCAATAGCTCCTTCTCCCCCTGTCCGAAAGCCTCTGTTACTCTCCCGAGGGATTTGGCAAGGCGCTTGGCGTAGTAGTCTGTATCGTATTCGGGTGGTTCACCACCGATTTCGTCAACGAGCCATGCCTTGACTCCGAGCTTCTTGTCACCACCCTCTGGCTTCGTGATTACGTATCCTACCTTCATTCCGGGTGTGAATTGAAGTCCTGCTGCGATTCTTTGCTTGGCGGCTCTTACATACGGCAGGCCATCAGGATTAGCGTAGACACTGTCAAAGTCCCATTCGTTCTTCTTTGAATTCCACTTGCCTTTGCATGATCGACTGATTACCAGTCTAGATGGGTCGACATCTCCACTACGAACCTCGTCGATCGCTAACTTCGTCATATCTACAGCTCCTTCTGTGTTCCCATCGAGGAGCATCTCGAACATCTCTGTCATTGTCTCGGATAGTAAATCGAAAGAGTCGGTCCTCCTCACCTCATAGCCTCTAATCAGCATCTCTTCCCTAGGCCACACTACTCTTCCAACATACCTCTTTTTGGCACCATGGCTGAAGAATGCGGAAAGTGCTGTCTCGAATTCTAGCTCAGCTCCCTCCCTGGTGAATCTACTCGCCAGCTCATGCCCGAACTCCAAGGTCTCTTCTCTTGCCTTGTTCCATTCCTTCGAGACCATGGGGTCTTCGGATCGGTTCGTCGGAGCTCCTGAGTCCACTGGTGACTTCACGAAAATCGAGTCTGTGTCGGAGTAAATGACGTCGTTACCGCCTTCCTCGACTTGTGATATTATCGCTTTGATGTTGTGTCTAGCCCATTCGGTTATGCTAGCTCCCAAGTCTGGGTGAGTGAACCTGTAGAAACTAGACGCAAATACCCCATAGAATGAATTCATCAGTATTTTTACCGCATACTGCAGTTGGTCTAGTAAAAAGGCCTCGACTGGATCATTTCCCTCTTGTGCCTCCTCCATGCCCCTCTTGTAAAGGTCCCTCTTTTCCATTAAGTCCTCCAAAAGCCTGGGGACTAGACCGTTCATATCCTCCTTTGATTTGTATCTAGTTCCAGTTGTTGGGGAAACACTGTGTGATTTGTCCTCATCTCCATCAGTTACCAGGGTGGTGGAGCAAATGTTGTTGCTTATCATTATGGAGGGGTACATGGATTTGAAGTCAAGAACGACTACCCATGGCTCCATTCCTGGCTCGACCTCATGCACGTAGCCTCCTGCAATCTGATCTCTCTTCCTAGGTCCTGCATTTGTCATTGGTACTGCTATCAACTCCTTGTCTGCCAGTCTCATGACCAATGAGTCAATCCACTGGCTGGTGGTGCCATTCGCGGCTGTCTCCACTGCAGTAAGTGAAACTGATGCAAGGGCCTCCTTTCTTGCTATGGCCTTGAGATGTCCTAGAATATCTAGGGGGAGATGAGTGTCTCTGACGCAGTACTCCATCACCACATCGGGCCTAGCGGCCCATTCCTCGTCCATCTTACTCGCATCCACATCGAGCTTTCTCATGTCCTCGTTCTCAGGCCATAGAAGCTGCGATACGTACCTTAGTGACTCCCTTTGTGGCCTCAGAGTCTGTCGGGCCTGCCACCATGCATCCATGGGGATTCTTCCGGGAATTCTCCAGACCCTATTTTGTTGCCTGGTTGGGAAAATTCGTTTCCCCTCACCTTCTTTCATGGGAACTCTGCCCCAACCGAACAGAGGTGATCTGCTATACTTCGGCCTTGGGGAGATTGCCTCGGCCCTCTCCTCCATTCTTGGAAGGTCGAAATTATCGATGTTGTACCCTGTGACGAAGTCTGGATCTTGCTCTCTGACGAGGGTAGTTAGCCCCTCCATAATTTCCCTCTCTTCGCCTCTGAACTGGTGCTCCGAACGCTCCCCAGCACGATCTATTACCGCAGCTGCACATAGTATGCGATTAGTGGCAATGCTTGTCTCGAGGTCGAAAGAAAAAGTAACGAAGGGGGCGGGAAAGGGATCGGTTCTGGATAATCCTTGGAGATTGCAGGAAAGTATCATGTCAACCGGGTATATTCCAGACCCGCCCTCTTTCACTACGGTTTCTTCAACTGAGGATGGGTCAGTATTAGAGCTGTTTTTTACTGCATCTGGTGCTCTTTCGCCCGCCCAAAGAACCTCCCCTCTCGCATTGATGTGTGGCCCTAAGTCCAGATCCAGCATTAGGCGGTTCTGGAACGGTATATCTGCGCTGGTGACTTCCCAGTCCTCCAGCTTCTTCCTGAGTCTCCTCACTGAGTAAGGCTGATCTGCGTAGACCCTCCAATGCCTCTTGACACCATGCCTAGTCCACTTCATGACTGGTTCTGATACTTCCATTACCTCGGTGATTTCCCTTACAGACTCTAGGTCTGGAACGTATTCGTGGTCAGGTGGTCCTCGCACTGCGATATCGAAGTATGGACGTAGACCGTGGACCAGTAGCAGGACGGAATGGCCTTCCTCGGCTCTGCACCATAGCTCGACAACAGTTCTTGGGGAAGGCGAGTCTATTGATTGATAGGAGCCGGACACGATGCACATCTTACCCTCCCACTCCATCCGCATGCCTCGCTGTCAGGGGATAACACACGGTCTTCAAAGTATGTACTGAAGTGCCACCATATCAAAGATAGGAGAGGCTGCGTGCGTAATCGTTGAAAGCCGGCTTGCTTCCGTGGAGGCAGGGGACTGACAGTGCTAGACGAAAGTGAACCGGTGGTCGACTGGGATTCTCTCACTTTCAGCTTCACGAAGACAGACAGGATGTACCTCTCCAAATGCGAGCTGGGAGGAGAGTGGGCTGTCGGTTCAATGATGGACTTCGAGGATCTGGTGATATCTCCTGCGGCTGGAGTCCTCAATTACGGACAGGGCCTCTTTGAGGGGATGAAGGCCCAGCGGGCTTCAGACGGAAGTATCGTTCTCTTCAGGCCAGATAGGAATGCCAAGAGAGCGCAAGAGGGGGCGATGAGACTTGGTATGCCCCCTGTGCCTGAGGAGATTTTCTTGGATGCGGTCATCAAGACCGTACGGGAGAATTCCAGATGGGTTCCACCAATGGGCAAGGGCGCTCTCTACATCAGGCCCCTACTTATGGGGAGTGGGCCAATCCTAGGAGTCGCTCCAGCCCCTGAGTACACATTCTTGGTATTCACCTCTCCCGTTGGACCATACTTCAAAGGGGGGATTACTCCGACCTCTCTCAGAGTATCGGATAGGTTCCACAGAGCGGCTCCCGGTGGGTCAGGAGGAGTGAAGGCCATTGGAAACTACGCACCCGGGATGATACCCTCCAAGATGGCAAAGAAAGAAGGGTATTCAGAGATTATCTACTTGGACGCGGTAAATCATAGGTACATCGAAGAAGTAGGGGCCGCGAACTTCTTCTGCGTAAAGGATGGAGTCATCTCGACGCCTGAATTAACGGGAACAATTCTTCCCGGGGTGACTCGGGCATCAATAATCGAGCTTGCTATGGCACGGGGCTATGAAGTGAGGGAAGAGAAGGTCGATGTGGAGTATGCGATGAGTGCTGATGAGTGCTTCTGCGTGGGAACAGCGGCCGTAGTGTCCTCTATAGGGAAAATCCAGTATGGGGAGAGGGTAAAAGAGTACTATGGCGGGGAAGTTGGGCCGGTAACTAGGGAGCTATACGAGAATCTCACGGCGATACAGCAGAAGCGCTCTCCTGATGAATTTGGATGGATTGTAGACGTCGAATGAGAAAACTCACCGGGGCAACATAATTGTGCATAAACCAAGTCGACCAAACATGAAGGTGGGCTCTCTCCTAGTCGTTCTGATGATGGTTTTAGTCCCTGCAACCGGTTGTATCCACACCAATGACGGCGGTAGTCCGAATAATATTGAGGACGAGGGCGAAACCAGAGTCTTCGTCACTGGCCCAGATGGAATGGATTTGGGTCTCCCGCCTGTGCAAATGGAGTTCGTATTCAGTGATGTTGGGGAGGACGGAGCTGAGCCCAGCATTGGAATAACCTCCAGTGGTTGCATATTCTTCATTGCATTTGAGAAGGTCATGAGGTCTTGTGACTACGGGCAATCATGGGAGGAGGTGACTGGCCCAGAGTGCTCTTTCACCACCAGTGATCCATACGGGTGGGTGGACCCTGTGACGGACAGGATATTCAACGTCCAGATGCAGGGTCTAGAGACTTCTTGGATTTGCTGGAGTGATGACGACGGAGAGAGCTGGTTGGGAAATCCTCACGACTCTGGCACAACCCCTCTGAATGACCATATTAAGCTAGCAACGGGGCCTTGGACTAGTAGCGGATATGGGATAGGTGGATCGATTTCACAGTCATTCTACGATCAGGCAGTCTACTACTGCTACAACAAGGGAGTGGGGATTTTCTGCTTCACGAGCTTTGACGGGGGTGCCACGTTCGAGGCTGGAGGGCAGATCTTCGGTCTTGCAACGTCAAATGGTGGCCTACACGGGGCGATAACTAGCGCTCCCGATGGGACCGTCTACGTAACCCCGAGAGTTGAAACTCCCACTGTGATTGTCTCCAAAGATAACGGATTCAGCTGGGACGAATACACCATGGGCGAGGACGTAGGGACACCTTATCCACGCAAGAACTCGGAAGTCGCGACTGATACCCAGTCCAATGCATACCATATCTGGACGGGTGGTGATGAGGGGGTGTATATGTCCAGAAGTATAGACTCAGGGGAGAGCTGGGAGCAAACTAGCATCAGGATAAGTCCGATAGAGGTTATCTCTACGACGTTCCCCCAAGTCGATGCAGGAGACCCTGGTAGGATAGCAATAACATACCTGGGAAGTGAAAATTCAAGCGAGTTGGGGGAGCCTGATATAGATGGAGAAAATTGGACTGGGAACGCCCATTACGCCACCACAAACGTCAGTTATCACCTCTACATTACACTCAGTCTGAACGCACTGGATCCATCTCCCACGTTCTACACCTACAGAGTCACGGATGACCCAGTTCAAATCGGCAGTATCTGCCTAAACAGCGGAGACTGTAGGGATATTGGAGGGTCCAACAGAAATCTGCTTGATTTCAATGACCTGCATATAGACAGGGAAGGGAGGGTCTTCGTGGCTTTTGCAGATGGTTGCACAGACTCGTGCGCTTCGGATTCGAACTCCACTGCGGAGGACTCCCGTAGTAGACGGGGTTCTGTTTACTTCCTTGGCAGTGGACCAAGCCTGTACGATTCAGTGGGCCTCATGGAAATGCCGTTCTGATCATGGATAGAACAGGAATGCGGCCCCCAGGACCAGGTATGTCCCAAGCAACATTGCGCCTTCGAGCCAGTTCGACTTGCCATCAGATGCAATTATGTTGACTATCAAGACAGCGAGAAATGCCGAGACTGTCTCCAATAAGCCAAATTCGAATGTCAGTGGAACGTCGAGTGCCCAAGCCACTAGAATCATCATCGGAGCGACAAAGACCGCGATCTGAGTGGATGATCCCATTGAGATAGCAAATGAGAGGTCCATCTTGTCCTTGCCCGCGACCACCACAGCGGTGAAGTGCTCAGCCGCATTTCCGAAGAGAGGCAGTAGAATTACTCCGATGAATAGATGAGGTAGTCCTAGGCCATCGTCCGAGGCAGCATACTCTACTGAGTGTACGAGAATCTCTGCCATCCAGGATACAAGGATGGTTGCTACAACTAGAAGGATTATGGCATCGCGCTTACTCATCTCTGGAGCCTCGTGCCCGTGAGTTTCAGTTGCGAACAGGTCTACATGAGACTTGAACTGGAAGTACAGGAATAGGCCGTACAAGAAAAGTAGAACCACGGCCGCAACGTGACTCAGTCGCATTACTCCCTCCTCTCCCTCGACACCCCCCACGGTTGAGTTGAATACCGTTGGAATGATCAGAACTATCATTGCTAGCAACATAAGTGAGCCGTTTGAGCTAACCTGGGTTTCAGAGAATTTCTGCTCTGGGAAGTTGATTCCACCCCACAAAAATGCAAGACCCATGACGAGGAGTATATTTCCGAGTATGCTACCTATCAAGCTTGCTTGAACTAGGCCTACCATCAGTGCTTCCGTATCACTTCCAGAGGCCGCCTTCGATGCGGTATAAATTGCAAGAAGGGCGATTATCATCTCTGCGGCATTTCCGAACGTTGCGTTCAACAACCCGCCCAATGATTCTGAGGTATAGAGTGCTATCTCCTCAGTCGCCCTCCCCATCAGGAATGCAAGAGGCATTATGGCCAGAAGGGAGAAGACGAAGGACATCGACTCGTCATGCGCGATATATGCGAAGTAGAGTGTTATTGGAAGTGCTATCAATAATAGGTTCAGCTTACTATCTCTAGGGTTCATGGCTTGAACCCAGCTAATCTCGGAGGACATGTGACTCATTCTTCCCAGAGCCTCATGTGAGGTGAATGTTGCGCCTAAGCAGGAGCTTTCATTGCTTCTCGCTAGGACGGGGTGGCATGCAGGGCATGCGGAGGTTGGGACTGACAGGGGCTCCTGGTTCAGGGAAGACCACCATTGCGGAAATACTGAGGGAGGGCGAATTCGATATCTTGACAGTCGAGTCACTGGCATCTGAGCACGGGTGCATAGAAGCCGAAGATCCGAGGGACGGGGCGTGTCCAATAGACGTCGATAAACTGAAAACGATTCTAAATGGAGCCTGGGGCGATCCACCTAGAAAGATGACGATAGTCGACGGTCACCTATCCCATCTCTTGCCTGTAGAGGGAGTCATCGTACTCAGGTGCGATCCCGAAATTCTACGTGCTCGTCTTGTCTCTCGAAATTACTCTGATTCTAAGGTTGACTCGAATGTAGAATGGGAGTTCATTGGAGGGGCCTGGAACGAGTATGCCCATGATATCCCCTGGACTGAGTTCGAAACATCGAAAAACTCTCCAGAGTCAATTGTGGGACTTATTCGCTCCTGGATCTCAGATGGCTTCAAGCATGATGCCCCTGACACGACAATAGACTGGATTGAACGGGGGACTTGCGATGTTTGAGAAGATGCGTGAAAGATGGACTAACGCGATACATCCATTGGTTGTCAGAATGGGTGACCTTGACCCCAGTTCTCTCACTTGGGCCAGTCTGGGACTTGCAATCCTCTCTTTCTACCTATTATCTCAGGCAACAGGGGACTCTACCGGATCAATTTGGATTATTGGAGGCGTATTCCTAATCCTAATTGCCGGTGTATTGGATGCTCTGGATGGGGCGTTGGCAAGGCATCAAGGTACTGATGGTCCTTACGGGGACTTCCTCGACCATACCATTGACAGGGTGGTAGATGTAGGCCTACTCGTGGCAATTGGAATGAACTCGAGCTTTGTTGCTGAGCCAAGTACTGGCCTAATTGCAGGACTAATGACTCTGTTCGGCTCCTATATGGGAACTCAGGCTCAATCAGTGGGGTTGGATCGTATTTACGGAGGTTTCTCCAGAGCAGACAGGATGGTTCTTACCATTGTCGGCCTTCTTGTTGCATCTTGGCAGGCCTATTCGGGAGCTTCTGGAATCTCTATGGATTCGATGCATTGGATTATGGAGATGTTGAACCTTGGAAACAGTGAACTGAATGGGATGACCTTCGCTCTAGCAGTATCTGCCTGGGGAGGGGTCTATACCTTTCTAGTGAGATTCATCAAGACTCGCTCTCAGTTAATATGACGGCTGAAGTAGCCATGTGACCAAATGGTGCCCTACCACGCATGGTTGAGGGTAATGGTTATCCTCTGTAGTACTCGCCTAACCCACATGAAGCATCTCATCAACAGAGTTCTGGAGCTTGATGAGGAGTCCGAATTACCCTTAGGACCTATAGATACCGAAAGTGATCCGGAGCTTCAGAGCTTACTGATGTCATTGCAACCAAAGATACGTGTCTTTGGATGTGGGGGATGTGGTTCTAATACTGTTGCAAGACTGGAACATGAGGACCTCTTCGATGACGAGTATGTCAGAGGAATTGCAGTAAACACTGACGCGCAACACTTGTTGCGAGTGGCTGTCAAGAATAAGATTCTGATTGGAAGATCAGCGCGAGGCAGGGGCGCTGGAGGAGATCCAGAAAAGGGCGAACAGGCGGCATACGAATCCGAGAGGTCCCTGAAGGCGGAGATTGAGTCGTGCGATCTTGCCTTCATCACAGCTGGTCTAGGCGGGGGAACAGGGACCGGAAGTGCCCATGTTGTAGCAAGGCTGGCCAGAGCCGCTGGCGCGCTAACAATCGCAGTGGTTAGCTATCCCTTCCTATCTGAAGGAGCTCTGAGGAGACAAAATGCTGAGTGGGGCCTAGAGAGATTAAGGGAGGTCTGCGATACAGTTGTTGTGCTTCCAAATGAGAGGCTTTTGGAGGTTGATGGAGTAAGAGAGCTCCCTCTCGACGCGGCATTCAGAGTAGCAGATGAGCTCCTGATGCGAAGCATCAAGGGGGTTTCAGAGATGATAGCCAAAGAAGGAGTGGTTAATCTGGACTTCCAGGATTTGCGATCTGTTATGGAAAATGGAGGTGGAGTGGCAATGATCGGACTCGGTGAGGCCAGAGGTGAAGGAATGGCAGAAGCCGCCACAGAGGAGGCGTTGCAATCTCCACTTCTGGATATCGATGTGTCCGATGCCAGAGGCGCGTTAGTCAATGTCGTAGGTGGCCCCAGTCTCTCTCTCGGTGACGCTGAATCATGTGCCAAGATCATAAGGGACAAGATCAACCCATATGCTAGAATAATCTGGGGAGCTACTACTGATCCTAGCATGGGCGATGGCATCAGAGTTCTGCTGGTTCTGACAGGAGTGAAGAGTGAGCAGATTCATGGTGCTGCGTTGCATACCCAGATGAGGAATTTGAAGAGTAGGACAGTGGAGTTTGTCGGATAGCAGACAATCAAACGCGACAGCCATGTCCGCTGTGCTTAAATGAGGCTCGTCGGTCGGCAGACCGCTTTGAGGTAGAACCATGAGTGTTGAGAGTTCCAATGTTGGCGCTGTCGAAGAGACCGTACAGGGTTGGCAGGACGGTATCGAAGGAAGGATTAAGGGACTGCAAACTGGTTCTTACGCTAGAATCCTGAAGATGGCAAGAAAGCCCTCCAAGCAAGAGTTCAGGCAGACTGTGATAGTTTGTGGAATCGGTATGCTGGTGCTCGGATTAATAGGATTCGTGATGCTGTGGGGGATGGACACCTTGTTGCCTGACTTCTTCAGATGGTTGACCAATTAAGAGGGTGAAAAACATGTCAGATGCTTTTGTTGCTTACATTCGTCATGAAGAGAAGGTCCTATTGATGCAAAGAGCCGATGAGGTCTCTGATTTCCCCGGTGCTTGGGATGGAGTCTACGGAGTAGGAGATTCAAATGACCTAGATGCAGTTGCTTCGAGGATCGAGGAGGCAACAGGTATTCCCCATGAGAGCCTGACCTTCGTCAGATCTGGTGACGCCAGGGGTCTTGAGTTCGGGAACCGGCTGAATGATGTAACTCCTCTGCTTTTCCTTTGTGATACCGAAGAGGTAACCGCCAAAGGACTTTACAAGAGCTACAATTGGGTCGACCCGGGTTACATCAACTGGGTGGAGCCCGAAGATTCCTCTGATAGCAGATCAACCAGATATATGGTCCCTCAACTCGGGAATATGTATGGTGACGTGGCTTCATTCCTCTACATATTGAAGACCAGCATGGGTCAAGAGCAGAATGTGGCCAGGGAAATCAGGGCTAGGTTATCTGGGACTGGATCGCTACAAGACATTCAAGACAAGATATTCGGGGTCCTAAGTCCTAGCTATCTGAAGGGATTCATATTCGTCGAAGCCACCGCCATTCATCACGTTGAGAAACTAATAGGCAGAGTTGGAGTATCAGCTACCCCAATGAAGAACTGTCGGAAGGTGTTGGACGGCGAGTCGCCATTAAGGGACATCCTACCATACCTAGAACCGAAGGCCGCAACAACCGGAATCGAGGAAGGAAACATCGTGGAAATACGCGGGGGCGCCTTCAAGGGTGCTTCGGCCCGTGTGATTGGCGTAAGCGAGTCGAAAGAGGAAGTCACGGTCGAGTTATTCGAGGCGGCAGTCCCAGTAGCCCTCAACATAAGGGCCGATCAGGTAAGGGTCACCCAAAGAATGGAGTGAGATTAGGGGGATCTGGTCACTTACATCACGCTCAAATAGGGAGAGTAGGTCGGCGAGGCACTCAGGAGGGGGATTTAGTATGTCAGCGCGCAATGAAACCCCTCACAAAATAATCCAGTCACTTGGTAAAAAGAAGTGTAACGGATCCTGGGAGGAAGCAACGGAAAACCTCACAATGGATCAGGTAAAGAAGATCGCTGATGAGCAGAAAGACCGCCTCACTGGTGCAACTCTTTACGCTAGGTGCAGGGAAGTCATGGGAACATGCGTATCAATGAGAGTAAATGTCGAGGGGATGTCTCCAAAAGACGCCTTGAATGCTATGAGCAAGGGGGAATTTGCCGAGCATTTCGCTTGACATACACGAATTGCGGGAGAGGTCCAACCTCGTTGACCGCGGAGGTGGTTTAGAATGAAGGAAAATATACAGAACGCTATTCAGCAAGCCCTAGAAGGGTCTCCTGAGCGTAAGTTCGTAGAGTCAATGGAGATCTCATTTACATTGAAGGACGTAGATCTCAAGAACCCAGCTAACAGGATACAGGAGGAGGTTCGGCTCCCATCAGGCAGGGGCAAACCCGTCAAGATCGCAATGTTCGCAGGAGGAGAGATGTCCACAAAGGCCAAGGCGGCTGGATTGGATGTAATCGACCCATCGACAATAGAGGATATTGGAGGTAATCGCCAGCAAGCAAGAAAGATGGCGAATAGATATGATTTCTTCCTGTCCGAGATTCCACACATGGGGACCGTCGGAAGGTTCCTCGGGGTCGTTTTGGGACCAAGAGGTAAGATGCCTCGCCCCGTACCTCCGAATGTGGATCCCGCAATGATAGCTGCGGGTCTGAAGGACACAGCGGTTGTGAGGTCCAGAGATAAGATAACCTTCCACACCGCCCTAGGTTCCAGAGAGCAGGGCCTTGACGATCTCACGATGAATGCCATGGCTATCTGGAACAGAGTGATGAGCAAGCTTGAGAGAGGCCCTGGAAATATCAGGTCCTGCTACATCAAGACATCCATGGGCCCCTCTTACAAGGTCGAGGTGATTGCTTGATTCCCAAGGTCGCGTCATGGAAGCCGGACCGTGTGACTGAGCTAAGGGACATAGTCTCCAAAGAGGGAATTGTTGGTGTTGTGGATATTTCGGGAGTCCCTGCAAAGAATATGCTGGACATGAGAAACTCCCTAAGGGGAATGATGACAATGACCATGGCCAAAAAGAGCCTTATCAGGATTGCATGGAAGGAAGCCGGCCTTTCCGAGGATGATCTAGAAGAGCTCCTTGAAGGCGCGATTCAGCCATGCGTGGTACACACTGATTCGTTGAACTGCTATGAGTTGTTTGATGAGTTGGAGAAAACCAGGCAAGGTAGAGCCGCAAAGGAGGGAGAAATTGCCCCAGAGGACATTGTCGTAGAAGCGGGGCCAACAGAGTTTGGACCGGGACCGATTGTCGGTGAGTTCAACGCAGTTGGGATTCCGGCAAAGATAGACAAGGGCGCGGTAGCTATCCAGAAAACAGTTACTGTAGTCAACAAGGGAGAGCCAATCGAGGGAGATCTTGGGCTAATGCTCTCAAAGCTTGGAATAAACCCTATCGAGATCGGATTGATACTGATGGGAGTCATTGATGACGGAGAAGTTCTTTCTTCCTCAGACCTAGACTTGGACACAGATGGTCTCAAGAGCGATATTATCTCAGCTACCTCGAACGCTTACAACCTAGCATGTAACGTACGCTGGTTCTCCAGTGTCACAATGCCTGCTCTGCTTTCCAAGGCTAGCAGTGAGGCCCTATCAGTTGCCTTGGAAGCTGGGGTCGTCAACGAAGACACTGCCTCGGCGATAATTTCCCGTGCTAACGCACGTGCCATGGCCATAGCCGGCCAGTTAGATTCCTCAGCTCTCGATGAAGAGCTAGTTGCCGCACTTGGTGCGGTAGCGAGCACATCTGGTGCTGAAGTCGCTTCCTCCGAAGCGGCTGAAGGAGCGGCCGAAGAAGTCGCAAATGAGGAAGAGGAGGAAGAGGAGGAAGCTGGGTTCGGTGGACTTGGCGATCTCTTCGGATGAAATAGAAGGTGAAAAAATGGAATATGTATATGCTGCAATGCTACTGCACTCTGCTGAGAAAGAGATTGATGAGAATGGCGTTAGCGCTGTGCTAACCGCCGCTGGAGTGGATGCTGACAGCGCCCGTGTTAAGGCACTGGTTGCGTCGTTAGGATCCGTCGATATCGGAGAAGCTATGGCTACCGCTATAGCAGCACCCGTTGCCACAGGCGCCGCGCCTGCCGCAGCCGCAGGAGGAGCTTCAGAGGCTCCTGCCGAGGCCGCTGCTGAAGAGGAGCCTGAGGAAGACGATGGTGGATTCGAGGGTCTCGGCTCTTTGTTCGGATAAGCATTAGCAAAAGATAGGATTCGCGAAGGCGCTATGGGCGATAGCCTGTTAGCGAAGCCGGATGCACCCCAATCGTATACTAGAGATTCCAGTCTCAATAACCCCCACCGATGCGATTAGGTACTTCAGAATAGCATGTGAAAGACGAGGATGGGAAGGGACCAGGCTGGAAGAAAGCAGGGTAGTTCACAGATGGGCCATCATAATGCCCATAGCTAGGTCAGCAAGAGTGATTGGGCTCTCGATAGATAGTGGTTCTGGAGTGGGTCTGTCTTTGAGATCATGGAGCTACACACCTGGTTCTGCAGGTAGCATAACTATGGTTTCATTCGAGATTCCATCGGGAATAGATGGAGATGAGTGGTCTACTTTCCTTCGTGAGTGGCATGATTCCCTTCCTAGGTGCCCTTGGAAGTGGAGTTTTGGAGAGCGCTCCATGATTGGCTACTTCAGTCCAGAATTCAGAAAATCAAGAAAGGCGTTTTTGTCAGAGGGTATTATTTGACTTGAAATCCTAACTTTCAGAGAGAGGATTTGAAAGAGGGAGTGATTTTCAAGTGCCGAGTAGGAGGGGAATAAAGGCATGTTCGATAGTCCGAGGAAAATTGGGATGCTCGCGGGTTCGTTGGCATTCATGGTTTTATTTCCACTATATTTCGCATGGATGCCTCTAGCGGATGAAGGTCTGTCGTCTGGAGGGGCGGGACCCCAAGGAAATTGGGAGGTTAGCTTCATTGAGAGTGAGGTTATTTTCCAAGAGTCAGCAGTTTTAGAAGACGGGGATACCCACATTACAGAATTCATTGTGGGGCTCGATGACATAGGAGAAATGGAGATAGGGTCCGTAGAATTGATAGTTCAGTGTAACGATAATGACGATCCTGGGCCGGGTTTTACTGACAGTGTGGATGGAATAAGTGATCTAATGGATGTTGAGGGGCACTCATCTGGTGATATTGAGGACCAGAGTGCAGATGGCACCTGTGCCGGAGGAAATGGTGGGTTCACAATCAGATGGGATGTTACCACCAATTACACAGGGGAGAGTTTCACTATCACATCATCACAGAAAACAATATCAGAGACGTGGAATGATGGCGGTTTTGGTATTGGGACATGGTCAGCTACGCTCACGGCGGAAGTTAACTCGGCTCCTGTGGTGGGACAGATAGTGGACTCAGATGAGGAATTTGATATCACGTGGAGGATGGTGACTTACGAAGTTGTCATCGAAGAGTCATTGGCCTAGGATCCTTAGGACTTTGAGTGTATCCTGATAACGTCATTATCCATTATCTCATACTCAGAACCGATTATCCTTCCAGTTCGGGCATCAACGGCCCTGATGAATCCTTGGCCTAAATCAGTATGAACATGGAATGCCAGTCCCTTAGCGGTAGTCCCTGGGGGAACAAGGATAGCGTCTGGGAGAGTATTTCCATCACCATCTGCCCAATGTGTCTCGTCCTGAACAGGATATGCCACCTTGCGAGAAAGTGTACCGAATACGACTTCTGAGAGTAGCCCGAATAGCCCGCCTCCTTCCCAAGTCAGAGATTCAGAAATGGAATGTAATGCCTTTCTCTGCTGCTCGTTCATAGTCTCCTCACCCTTCTGAGAGATATCAAATTTCGAATCTCCCGGTCGACGTTCGATCAATCCAGCCGCACTGGCCCTACTCAGCGCAAGTTCGGCCTCAGCACTCGTGAGGACGACCTTTCCCCCTGAAGCCTCAATTTCTGTTTTCAGCTCGTTACAGCGATGTACTTGATTGTCAGCCTTATTTGCCGCGATGGATATTGGAAACAATGCCCTGCGAATCTCTGAAGATAGAGTCATTAACTCAGAATCCCCCCATTGCGACGCCGATTCGGACCCAGGATGACGAGTGCGTACAGCTGCAATGCCTGTGTTGATATGGCTCTCCGTAGCTCCTATTCCTGTCAATTGAGTGAGTATGTATTCAGAAAGAGCCTTCTCACCCTCTGCCTGAACTCTCCTAGCGGCCCGACTCCATCCCCCGCGTAGGATACCAGCAATCCAAGCCTCGATTTCCGATACAAGAAAGCGGTGTTCCTCTATAGGCTCTGACCCCCCGGTACCAACGGGATTTCCCTCCAAATCAGTGGAGCCGGATACATCGACTACCTGAATCAGCGCATCGCATCGAGCTAAGTCAGATAGGAATTGATTGCCTCGACCCTTGCCCTCATGAGCCCCTGGAACCAGACCTGCAACATCAACAAGAGTGACTGGGACTAGTCTTCGATACTCAACGCAAGAGCCAGAGTTGGGCTCGCATATACTACCTTTTCTTGTATCGTCCTCATTGACTGGTTCGAGTCTCCCCGCATCCTCTTTACGTTCTCTTAACTCTGAACAAGGGCACTTTGAGGGCAGGGGTAGCCATGCCACGCCAACATTGGGATCTATGGTTGTAAAGGGGTAGTTTGCGATTTCTACTGGTGTCTGTGTCATAGCAGAGAATATCGTCGATTTGCCGACATTTGGCTTGCCGACTAGTCCGATCCGCATGTTTACCGCCCGATGCGAGGGGTTTCATATCCTCAAAGTTCGGTAGCTGAGCCTTCCTCTTCACTCTGTCCTGAGGGAGAAACCTCAGTGTCGAGAGTAGCCCCGCTAGCCAGAATCTTTCTGATTGTAGTTGGTGATGTCAGTGTGTATGATTCAACAGAAATCGATGAAGTTGAGGAAGTACTTGCGGTTTGGACCGCCCTTCCCCTGAATTGACCGCTTATGGCGTTGGTGCAGTGGAATATGGCACCAACCACGGTCCCGTAGAACATTACTGACCCGACCTTCCTGAGTTCGTCATTTATTGAGGCACCCTGCTCGGCCATTGACTCCGTGAGAGCCATATCAGTGAAGTCAGACATCATGGTTATCAATAGGCCGAGGAAGGCCCCCGCGGTCATCATCCAATAGGCCCACCTAGACCTGTTCTCCGATAATTGATGCCTACCACTGGCTCTTGGGAGGATACTCAGAGCCGCACCGAGGGAAAGTGGAATCATTACAAGCCAAATCGCCATTAAATCGAGAGACTGCGAAATTCCAGTTAGTTCGTTGACACCTCCGAGAGCGTCTGTCTGCACAAAAAGAGCTCCGATAGCAACCGGGACAAGCATCCATGATCCGAGATTCAGTTCCGCGATACCGGGTGCATCAGGATTCTCGACAAAGGCATCTGAACCCCTGAGAGTCACCAGCATGTTAGCGCTGAATGCGATAATTGGCATTGCGGCTAGGGCCATCAGGAATGAGCCAGATATAACGTCCCTCGACGTGGCATCGAGTTCGCTTGAGGACAAGGAGAACAAGTCGGTTACCATCGACGAGTCCGTTGATCCCATGGGATTGATAGTGACCAATGCTCCGAATAGTGTGAAAGCCACCAGGGATTTTGACCACAATGGATTCCCTGAACCAACAGATGCCGAGTATAGGGAGACTCCAGCCAGACCACAGAAAAAGAAGGTCCCTCCTGACAAGTGGAAGAGTAGCCATTGGCCTGTTCCCTCCTCATATGCGCCACTCACGAACACTGCTAGAATCGCGGCAATATTCCCAATGACTGCAAACAATATCAGCCATCCAGGGAATGGGATATCCTTGGTTGCCTCGGAAACAGTGATTATCATGTTGATTACAATGGCTATCGAGGCCAGGGAAAGCAATAGATTTGCGACGGGTAGTATTGTAATTCCAAGAATGACGCTATTCTGCGAGCCTATGAACATCAGCAATACGGACAGTGTCCAAAGAAGGGATACCAACGTAGCATTGGACTCGCTAGCCAAGTTTGTTCCGGATAGCTTTGGTAGGGCGTGCAGAGATGCGCCGATAACCATCATCCCGATAGCTCCAAATAAAGCAGTCAATCTACCTGCGTAAATAAACTCAGATGACTTTGGATGATATCCCCATGACTCAAAGCTGTGTAGAGCGGTGGGGTCATGTGTCAGCCAGAGCCCTACGAAGGTGAATGTTGAGGCCGCGAATGTCCAAACGAAACCGTGGATTATCCATGCAGTTGTTGCAGAGCCGGGGCGTCCACTGACGAAATCTATTGCCGGCCCGAGGGCCTTCTCGAGCATGAACATGCTGAGGCTCTTGGATACGTCACTGAATATCCACAGGCCTCTCTTTATCAGTATGAAGAATATAGCCAAGATGAGCCAAAAGACTGCTAAAGTGGAAATTATGACATCCATGATATCACCTACTCGCTAGTAGCCTCCGCAAGCATGGTCGCGATTATGGAAAATGCACCAAAAATAACACCGAGGAGGAAGAACCAGATCCCAGAATCGAATACTCCCTCAAACATAGGAAGTACTTCGGAGACCACAGGCATGTCTCTGCCAGGGAATAAGATGCCGTAGAGTACAAGGAAAGATAGCATAGTTACGAATCCTAGCACCAATACTATTCCAGAGGAAGCTGGCTCTTTCTCACCTTGAATAAACACATCAACAGAACTCGGTACATCGGCAGACATAGACACACACCTCGCAAACGCGACAGAAGCGGACCGAACCAACAGAGATTGCCCCTTAAGCATTGGGCGGGGTGTAATGTCCCCAGCACTCAAGGAGCACGCATGCGGTCCAACGGGTTCCCCCTCCTGTGGATGCCTGCGCCCATAGGGGCAGGAAGAGTAGCGTCACTCTGAATCTCGGCGTGCCATGCCTTCTTGCACTCGCATTCTAACCCTGTGAATTCCCTTAAGTCCCCGGAAACGGAGTACCTCTCAATTGCTGCCACGACTTCTGAATCGCACGAGCCACAGTTGTGAGATCCCCTGGTCTTCCCCCCTGCAGTTGGATGTACGATTACCCTGCAATCGGTATTGGATACATCAGCATGCGTCCTTACGATCATTTCTACCAATGACCAAAGCCACGGAGGGCGATACTCCCTGTTTCTGAAGAGCCTGTCCACGATTGTACCCCTTTGAATGTTCATTGGATTTATTGACACTTCGTCAGATATCTTGGATACTTCCATTACCCACTTTGAAGTATGTTCTAAGGCGTCTCCCTCGGACATGAATGGTGGCTTGAAAAGGAGATATGTCTTTACTCTTAATGAGTTTTCTCTAAGTAATTCCACGGCCCTGTGCCATTGTCTGATTGAGAAGCCTTTGTTAGCATGAAATCTCAGAACGGTGTTGTCATATGCCTCCAAACCTATTGCTACAGTACAACCCGGGTGCCTCTCGGCGACCCATGCCAATTTCTCTTCCGTACACATTTGTGCCTGAGCTTCGACGACTAGGTGTAGTCCCATCTCGTAGGTCTCCCTCAACACATGTTCTTGCCACTCAGGAGGGTTCTCTCTATCCTCAAAGAATGTTCCAGATGTGTATACCTTGACCATTTTACATCCCTTGAAATTCTCAGTTTTCCTCTTGGCTTCTTCCCACTGAGAGAACATATCCTCAGATGTAACATCGTCCCTGACATCATTGAAGTAGCCACAAAATGTGCAACCTGACTTCCACCACCATGCACAACCCTTGGTTCTTAGGATTACCGTGACGGCTGTGCAGGGAGATCCGTCGGGGAGATTCTCCGGTGTCTTGTATACCGTAACTGGTTTGGAAGCGTCCCATGACTCTCGTGAGGCTACTGATTCAGGAGTATTCTCAGGAGCTTTTACGAGATGGTGGATTTTGACTGGCTTCTCACCATCGCCCATCAGTCCGCAAGACTGAGTCATGACATTCCCTCTGGGGGCGTACTATTGAACATTGACCGAAGTAGGTGAGTCCCAGGTTACCAGATTACGTAGGCGACACTAAAGACCAAGTATATTCTCAGGAGGCCATGGCGAGAGGCTTTGGGGGACTTTTGGCCAATTCAGAAACTGTAGATAGGCTTCTGGATGAGATGGACCCAGCAGACAAGAAATCATTGCAAAGTTGGTACTGGTTTGACTGGGCCAATCAAGCGTTTGCACTTACCGTAATCACGGTAGTCGTTCCGACATTATTGTCTAACATGTTCAATCTAGCGAATGGAGGGAGTGCGGATTATGCTGGTATGACCTTTACCGGGGACAGTTTCTATGCCGTCGTTCTTGGAATATCGAGTGTCTTTGTGGCGATAGTTAGTCCGGTTCTGGGTGCTATAGCTGATAGAATGCCAATAAAGAAGAAGATTTTGAGGGTTTACACCGTAGTGGGAATTCTGTTCACAGGGCTAATGGGTTTAGCCCCTTACATGGATGATAATTCTTCTTACAAATTCCTCGCAATCTGTCTAATCATGGGCAATATTGGATTCGCAGGAGGCCATGCAATCTACTCAGCTTTCCTTCCATACCTCGGTGATAGGAGGCTAATGGACCACATTTCTAGCTGGGGATACGCGTATGGTTTTCTTGGAGGTTGCATACTCCTAACAGTCCATCTAGCTGTAGGACTGAGATTTGGATTTGAAGATCCAGACGTCCAATGTTTTGTTTTCGTGACTAGCGCACTTTGGTGGTTAGGATTCTCGGTTCCAATGTTCCGAAACACCCCTGAACCAGAAATACCCAACCCAACAGAATACCCCAACGTGTTTGAAGCGGTTAAAGACGGGCTGAGGGAGATTAAGACCACTTTCTCGGAGATTCGAAGATACAAGGTCCTGAGTCTCTTCATGTGTGGATACTTGCTTTTCTATGATGGTGTAAACGCCATAGGGGGTTTGGCGGCGGCATATGCTGATTCGGTTCTAAGGATTGATTTTACCATGAATTTCGTCCTTCTTCTGTCCGCAAATATTGTAGCGATTCCGATGACCATCATCGGAGCTTCACTAGCTAGCAAATATGGGAATAAGAATATTCTAGGTGGCGCTTTAACCATATTCTGTGTGATTTCAGTTCTTGGGGTCGGCTTCGCTCCCCTTGAGCTGGGTAGCGATCATGAGAGGTATGATTTTCAATATGACTGGGATGAGGACGAAGATGCCTACAAGCTGTCTACACTCTATGATAGGGGGGTTGATGGGTGGGTCAGTGAATCAGGAGAGGGTGATGAGGATTTCAGGTTGGCTTTCCTTTCATTCATGAAGAATGGGGACGAGGAGATTAGCTTATTGGCTTTGGATGATGCTTCCTCTCTTTCGGCTGAGATGGTGAATGAGACCAATCACAGGTTCTCATTCTCTTTCAAAGGGGGGCCTTTGGACGGTGATGTCTCCGTTGGAGATGAACATCCTACAATAATTGAGGGAGGCCCGATAGATTGGTGGCCGAATTTCTTGAGAGATAATATTTGGGAGCCTGCTGGACTTGGCATAAACCTCCAGTGGGTCATTTTAGGTATGTCATTTGGGATGGTGATGGGAGTGGCAGGGGCACTCTCAAGGAGTCTTTTCAGTGTTCTAATTCCTACCACCAAGACAACTGAGTTCTTCGGGTTCTTCGCCTTCATAGGAAAGGCAGTTTCTGTACTGGGACCTATCGTTTATGCGATTGTAGCCGCTTCAATGGATAGCAGAATGGGTCTTTTGAGTGTTGTAGTCCCTATATTGATGGGGATGTGTTTCTTTTTCGTAGTGGATGTTGATGAAGGGATCAGGGTTGCTAAAGAGGTGGATGACGAAGCCATGGGAGTCGTTGAAGAATGAGGAACTTCACAGTCATTCAAAACGTGCTTACTGCAATAGTTATTCCATTCTTGACAGTTATTGTGGGAATATCCTCTATTCCCGCAATCTATCTATTTCTCTTTATTTTGGAGTCGGGCGGAGTAAAAGCTTCCTCATTTTCGGAAATTGAGTCCGTGTCTTTGTTGGATTTCTTGTTTGTCGGAGTGGGATTGGGGATGGCAATAATGTCCTGGGGAGTGACTCTGGTAATACTATCAGGGGCATTGGGAGGACTATTCCGTCCAAGACTAGAGCCTGGCAGGTACCCTTTGCAATCATTCGTAACAATACAATGGGCCTGGTCTATGATATTCCACAGAATTGCCCTATTCTTCCTGCCATATCTTGTTCCTTCATTCATAGGAAACACGTATTACCGACTCTCAGGGGCAAAATTGGGTAAAGGAGTTCAAATCAATTCTGCACATGTGAACGATGCTGGATCTGTCACTCTTGGAAATGGTGTGGTGCTCGGAGGTAATGCAACCATTAACGCACATCTTACAGAGAAGGGAGAGCTGGTGATGGCTCCTGTCACGGTTGGGGATGGTGCCCTTCTTGGTATGGGTTCAGTTGTGCAACCGGGTTGTACTATCGGACAAGATGCGATAGTGGCTTCGAGGGCGGTCGTTCCCAAGTGGACCGAGATACCTCCCGGAGAAGTTTGGGCGGGAATACCTGCCAAGTGCATAAGAAGGGCCGATGGTTCTAGGCCCGACTGAACAATCAGCTGTCGTCAGTACTATCTTGGGATTCTTCCTGAGGCTCTGGTTCCTCTGACGAATTTTCGGCTGCGGCCTCCTTGACCGCCTCGAGGGTTTCATCCATCCTGTCCCTGAATGTATCCTGCTTCTCTTGGAACTCTTTGAAGTACTCCATGGCCCTGTCAATCATCTCGAACCTTGTCTCAGTGACCTTCTTTATGTCCTCGAAGATTTTCATGTGCTCGACATACCAGTCGTCTCTTGCCTTCAGTTCTGCAGTAGCGGTCTGGAGTGCTTCATCGAGCTCCTCAGCTACGTCGAAAACCCGTCCGAGCCTTGCTTGTTCCCTTGTATACATCTCTTCCATCTTCTCCAACTCTGGCTCTAGGTGCTTGACCCTGGTTCCAGCCTTAGCGGACTCTATCTCGAGATTTCTGATTCTACTGTCCTTCTCGTTAAGGAGCTCTTCCAATCCTTCCTTTTCGATCTCCTTGTCTATAGCTTCCTTCTCCAGAACCTCGATATGCGCCTTCGAGTCATCAAACTCTGATTGCAGTGCCTGATAAGCGACGTAGAGCTTGTCTAAACGTTCCTTTTCCATGGCAAGCTGCTCGGCCAAATCATCCTGTTCGACAGGCATCGTCTCTTCTTCGCTCATGGTTATCCCAAACTGCTGGACTACAGCTTCCCCTTTAACCCCGGCGGAAAGGGGATACTCAAACACGTCATTAGCCGTATTCATCTGGAAACAGCGGCGACAGTTTTTGCCAACACGGCAGTGAGTCTCTTTGCTGATGGGATGTGGAGCTTCTCATCTGGCCCATGGGCGTTATTCCCTGGTCCCGAAGCACCTGTGCAGAGGAATTTTGCTTCAGGGTATCTACTCTGCATCATTGCCATGAATGGAATGGTCCCTCCTATCCAAGTTGCTAGAGGAGGGCTATTTGTGAAGTAAGTGGCGGCCTCGGAGATGGCCCTCTTGACTTCCCCTTCTAATGGAAGGGAATGAAACCCGTTGGCAGAGGAGTCTGGGACGAAGGAGACCTCTGCTCCGTAAGGTGGGTCTGACTCTAGGAGCTCCTTCAGAATTGGCTCCAACGAGCCGGCTTCAACCCCTGGAGGGATTCTGAAGCTCAACTTCAGATCGGTATTGGTTCTCAGTACATTACCAGCTACTTGCACTGAGGGTAGGCCATCGGCCCCAATGACGCACATCGATGGTTGCCAATTCATACCGAGAATCATGTCCGAGACTTTAGGAGAGACTGGGGTCAGAGAGTCGACAGTCGGGAGTTGCTCCCACAGTGACTCCCCAATAACTGCGGCCAGAGATTCAGCCTTTTCTCTCAAATCCTGAGTTATTTCGACGTGCATCTCCGGGACCAGAACCTCTCCCGTATCCGAATCTTCTACCCTGTCCAGTATTTTTCTGGCAATTCTGAATGATGAGGGTATGGAACCTCCGGATGTACCCGAATGAATACCCTCGTGGGACACCTTGATGGAGAGGGTCCCAGAGACGAGGCCTCTCAAGGACTCCGTTATCCAGATGTGATCATAATCTGGCCCGCCACTATCCATTACCACTATCATATCGGGATCGCCAAGATCATCTTTCAGACCTTCCAAGTAAGGGGGGAGGTCGAATGATCCGGATTCCTCGCATGTCTCTATTAGGAATGAGCACTTTGGGTGAGGGATACCAGATTCCTGAAGAATTTTTAGAGAAGCGAGACAAAGGTATCCGCCATATCCGTCATCGATACTACCTCTTCCAAAGAGCCACTCTCCTCTTCTTACAGCGTCTAAGGGACCAAGTCCATCTGACCACAACTCTGGCTTCGAGGGTTGCTTATCTAGATGTGAGTAGAAGATTACCTCCCCCTTACCTGTACCTTCCACCGTAACTAATAGCACCGGGGACCTTCCCTCTAACCTATGAACGGAGTAGCTTAGGCCGCTGATGCCTTGCATGTCGATCCAATTACAGAACAGCTCGATAACATCGTCTAGCTCACCAAGCTCTTCCCAGTCCGGTTCGAACAGAGGGGATAGTGCCTTTATTCCGATGAACTCACTCAGGCTTGGAATAATCGAGTTCTCCCATATTTCCTCACTCATCTCCAAAAGTCGGTCCATGTCGTGCGCCATGTACCGTTGTCTGAGGCATCACAAATGGACTCTTCTGTCCGCCGGACAGCTGGAAGTCAGGTACAATTCGAACACTTGCACTTGTATTTGGATATGGGAGCCTCGGATAGTAATGCCATTTCGGTCGCAGTTCCCATGGTCTCCTCAATCCGATGCAGACATTCCGAGAAAATTTCTTCAGGGTATTCTACAATCCTTCCAGTGACTCCAATTAGTATTGCAGGCCTAAGGACTTCCCTGTGTGGAAGGCCCCTTCTCTTTCTTTCATCCTCAATTGATTTTAGTGCTAGGTAGTAGAGCGTCAACTGCATACTGTGATGCTCCAGCATATTCTTCTCGAATTCAGAAGAAGGGTTTAGGCCATCTTCCCCCAGAGATGAGATAAGTCCCTCATAATCGTCGCTCTGGAAGCCTATCGCTTCCTCCGTTTTTAGGTCGATTGGTCTGATATAGTGGCTATCTCCAGACTTCGTACAAAGGACCAAATCGATTACCCCGTCCATATCCAATGAAGCACTATTGATTGAGGAAAGCGGTTGTGATCCTTCTGGCGTCCATCTCCCCCTGATGATTCCATCCAAATCAATTTCTCTGGATAGATGGAACGGCATCTCAGTCCTCAAACCCTCAACGACGTGCCCTCCCACAGTGGAGCCCTCACACATCTCACCAAGGGGGCCTTTTCTGATTCTACTAAGTACGGATCTAGATATCTCAGAGTATTCCGCTCGATTGGCTTCTGGAGGAAGTATTTCATCGAATACCTGGTTCATCAAATCATGGTCCAGTAGAAGGTCGGGGCTCCTAGTGGTCCAAGATATTGGAAGATCAGGCTTGGAGTCTTCAGGAGGGCCTGGATTCATCAGTCCTATCTCGAAAATACGATGAATCACCTTTCCTAACAGAGCGGGGTCAATTTCGGTTGTCATGTATTCGATGTCTTTTGAATCGGAGTGATATTCCGAGGACTTTCCTTTGTCCCCGCCTCTGGTATCCATCCAGTACTTCCGAGGACACTGGTTCAGTAAGGTAAGATTGTGGGGTGCAATTCTAACTCTGTTTCTACTATCGGACCTTGGAGGGGGTTCGGAATCCCCGAGAGGGTTCGCAGTTTCTTTAGTGGCCTGATATGTCCTCTCGATTCGCTGGAGGGGGGTCAGGATGGAGTTTGATGATCCATCGGTTAATTCGAAGCATTCGGGATGGTGAAAAATGGGCAATCCACGTAAGTATTCTGATCCGAGCATCCCTGAAAACAGCACCTTCCCCGGGTCTAATTTTCTAGTTCCCTTACTAGTTAACGAGGGTCTACCCTTTGCCCCTACATCCTCATTAGCAATCCAGTGAGAGTCATTCTCGAATCTACTCCACGATCCTTGTCTTAGAGATTCGAGCCACATCTCCCCCAGCTGAGGAATGGGATTTCTATACGTCCAATCGAAGGCTATCCCTGTACCATCCTCCCACCTAGTTTGCTTCGGTGAGCCACAAACAATGAGCTTGCTTTCAGCCCTTGTCGCTGCCACGTAGAATAGTCTCCTAGCCTCAGCATTTGTCCTAGCCAGATGGATTTTCTTCACATGATTCCAAAGGGGAGAGACCGGGTCTCCGTTGGGCCAAGGTTTGGGATGTCCGGCGAAAAGATCTGGAGTGACGATAAGTCGTTCTGATGACTCTATTCTTATGTTAGTTTGCCTTCCTGAAAACACATCTGCCAGAATTACAACCTTGGATTCTAGTCCCTTAGATCCATGTATGGTCATGACGCTGACAGCATCAGATTCAGGGGTGTTAATGGCCTCTGTGGCATTATTATCGCCGTCCTTTAGCCTCCTCAGGCTATCCGCAATTACCTTTGAGTCGCCACCGAGATCACTTGCCAAAGTTCTGACCAAATCAATGAATTTCTCAGAGTCTTGTCGAGAGGAGTGATCTGGGTAGGCAACTAACAAATCTGATCTGTCTAGTGTCTCCTCCAATGCCTCCACGTATGCCCCTCTTGATGAGAGATGATTCCATCTGGAGATCATTCTCTTTTGCCTGCTACTAGATGAAAAGTCCTCTAGCCTAACGAGCATGTTCTCTCCCTTTGCAGAGTTCGAGATGAAACTCTGTAGCATCTGGTCATCGAGGCCAACTAGCGGAGACCTTGCCAGCCATGCCGCATGATGAGCTGATTTTGGCCTAGCCATTAGTTGGAAGAGTCCGTGTAGGGCGTGGACGGTGGGACGGTCTAGAAGGCTACCCTCCCTATCTGCTTGGGAGGGTATTCCAATATTGGATAGCTCTCTAACTATGCTGTCTCTCAGCTTACTTCTACTGGGAAGCAGAATCATTATTTCACTTGGATTTACTGGCTCTTCTGCTGGAATCTCCATCCATTCCCCTTTCGAGGAAAGGACCCTTGATGGGTTTCCTTGGACTAGGTTCCTTACTCTCATTGCTATCATCATAGCTTGTCTCTCGATTGAGTCCGGCTTTCCGAAACCGAATGAGTCCACTGGAGAAGTCAGGTCTTCGGGTGGATCAGAGGACCCTTCGGTGAGGATTGGGCATATCCATTCAATTGACCCAGGCGACTCGGACTTGTCTTTACACGCCCTTAGAGGCTGTGGTTCCGCATAGAAGTCACCATCTGGGAAGTCTCTGTGCCTACGTGAAAATATATCCTCCCACCAATGATTCATCGCATCGAGGAGCCCTCCCTCGGTCCGATAGTTTACATTGAGTCTGATGAGTCCCTTCCTCCTTCGGGCAACTTCTTGTTCGGGTGGAATTTTACCATCGTCTGGTAAATCAAATGGGACCCATTGCGTAGTGTCTGTTCCCGCTCTCTCAGCTAGTCTAGAGGCCTCATTTATCCTGAGAACATGGGCATTTCTAGGGTCTCTGCTACTATCTTTCTTTCTAAGAGGGGGCTCTGCGTGCAACTGTGGTATACTAGAAAATTCGTGTTGATTGATGAGCATTAACTTTCTTGCATACTCGAGAAAACCTACAACTTCGGCTTGTCTAAACGCGTAGATGCTTTGCTTGATATCACCAACATAGCATACGGTTGGTTGCCATGGAGTGTCTGGAGGTGAGGATTCGTCTTGCATGATTTCCCTCTCCCCCCATAATCTGGAGAGTAGTCTCCACTGCAGAGGCGAGTTATCTTGAGCTTCATCTATGATGAAGGCCATGTACCTTCTTCTGATATTTCTCAGAAGCTCGAGCCTTCTTTCTAGATCTAGTCTAATTACTCCTAGATTTGACGCTGATTCTCCTGCTAGGCCGGGATTTGTTTCTAGAATTGAAATTTCCTCGAATGCCCTATCAATATGATCGTCCCTCCAAGGATCCTCTCCGATAGAGTCCAGTTCTCTGATTACCGACTGTGGGTAGAATTTTCTGCATACTTCTGGACAATTGGATAGAAGTAAATCTCCTGCAAGTGCCTGTATATCATCGAAATCATGAACTTCGGCTCGCTCTTTCAAGGTCTTCAAGATTCCCTTGAAGCCCAAGTGGACTAATCTTAGATCCTCTAGATTCCTAGCCTCCGACTCCAAGGGAAAGTAGAACTTATCGGATCTCTCGCCTGATGGAGCTCTATCTGGAATGTTTTCGGGCATGGGTATCAGAGGCTTTTTTCTTGGTTCTGGGGAGTTTCGAGTCGGGTTGGGGTCAATGAGCATGGCAACCTGTGCAAAGTGTAGTATCAGTGATCCTTCGGCAGATTCCCAAGTGTGTCTTATCAGTTCTATTTGTGAGATTAGGGAGTTTTTTGTTGATTCCTTGAATTTCTTATCCTTGATTGAGCTCCATGAGTTCACTCCCCTGTTCCAAAGGGAGTCATTCGGAAGGTTGTCCCGTGGAAAAATCGTCGGAGATTCGCTTTGAACTGATGTGTAACTGGATGTGCAATCTAGATGATGTGCGAGCCAAATTAGCTTGTCCTCATGGGTAGTGGGAGAATCATTGCACAGGGAGATCAGACAGGCCATCCTCGAGTCGTCTTGAATCCCAGATCCTACCATCTCTGGCGAGGAAAGAATAGTGTCGCAGTACCTCACACTGATTTCCTTCAACTTAGTGTATATTGTATCTATTTGGAGATTGTCAGCGGACGAAAAAATTCTTTCTTTAAGTAGGATGGGATTTACAGATCCCGAGTCATCAGTTATTGGCCCCAATCCCTCGTCGATGAATACAGACTTCTTGACAAGCCCACTGAGAAGTCTTGCGGCCGTCTTCCTGCCCGAGTATCTCCTGGCGATTCTCTCCCTTGCCTCAAGGACATCGAGAGCTATTTCTGAGGGGATTCCAGCATCAACAGCATCTCCGACTCCTATTATCGAGCTGGGTAGCCTCCAGAGAATGTCAAGTGCGTCCTCGATAAGAAGAATCCTGCTAGCGTCCGAGATATTCTCTCTGCTTAGGGCGT
The DNA here is from genome assembly GCA_002505775.1 of Euryarchaeota archaeon UBA130. Lineage (GTDB taxonomy): Archaea > Thermoplasmatota > Poseidoniia > Poseidoniales > Thalassarchaeaceae > MGIIb-O5. The sequence continues at coordinate 74,129 of DAVY01000020.1, forward strand.
CTCCCAGAAGGCCCCTAAAAGGCGAGACTAATTGATTAAAGAAAGAGTCTATGGTGCCGATGGGTGCATCCTCCAACAGAGTCAAGAGCTGTTCGGACAAACTTGAGTTAACTCTCGGATCAGCTCTACCAGAAATGCTTGAGGATCCGGTTTTTAGCTTGGATATTTCCTCCCTGAGCCTATGTCTCATTTCATCTGCGGCTTTATTTGTAAATGTCAGTAGCACTACCTCTCCGGGTAGAAGTCCCGGGTGGTCCTTAGGATCTACTGTCTCAGCGGAGGGAGCGAGAAGTGTCCCTCGTGAAATTGGTAGAGGCCTCTCGGGAACTGGGAGAATCCTTGTAGCTCTTTGGTCTCCAGATAGATAGTGTTCAATCACTCTGTCTACAATTGTCTTCGTTTTACCTGTTCCTGCGCCTGCATCGATGACGATATGTGAGTCTAGATTTAGGGCTAGCCTCTGGGCAGTATTGGGAATCATCAGTAATCATCCTCCGTTTTGACCTCACATATGCTACTGACCGGACAGTATCTGCATGATGACTTGGAGGGTGTGGGATGGACTCTCCCTTCTTGGGCCCCTTTGGAGACCCCTAGAGATACAGATAGCCTCTGTGAGAGCCAAGCCCTGAATGGGTCACTGGTTGGCTCGTTGGACTCATCTGGGAATCTGTGTAGCGACTCGGTGAGTGAAGATATTTCCCCTACTGAGATATTGGTTGCTTCAGGAAAATAATTTGGAGAGGCCTCTAGGAAATGGCTAGTCTCGTGACCAATAGTGGAAATTCCGGCCCCAACCACCAGATCCCCGGGGTGGCATACTTCCCAAGCCCTGGCGTAAATGGCTAGTTGAAGCTCTTCCAATAGTCCCTTCTTATTCCTATCCGCTGGTTTATCCTCAGAGGTTTTCAGATCTCTGATGATAACTCTTCTACGAGGCTTCCAGTCCTTTCTTGAAGAGACTCTTATGGGTGCTATCTCTCCACTGCCATCTTCATCGACCCATACAGTGGCATCTTCATCGAAAGGGATTAAATCTACCCTGTCTATGAAACCATTCACGTAAATGGGGGGAAGCTCGACCTGATGGGGGCTAGTGTCAGATGGTTCCAAGAATATCTGGGTACCTTCGGGCTTACCATCGGATATATCCCATTCAATCGCTATCGGCATGGAATCAGAGAGTTTCAACTCTGAGAGAATTAATTCACCGATTCTTCCGCCTAGGGGGGTATCTTTTGGGCTTGCTAGCCACGACCTCCACTCGTCACGAGGCATTCCCGTTAGCATTCTAAGCCTGTAAGTAGAAACTCCGTCGGCTCTTTCCAACCATGGTGCTAGTTTGTCCAAACTTCCTAGGGCTCTCTTCATAAGCTCCTCAGGAGGAATTTCAGACGTTGATAGGTTGACTGGAGTCTCACCTTCGAGAACTTCTGAGATGTCCCTCTCTTTTCTCTCCTCCATAGACAGAATATCACAGATCAAATCATGATGAATCTGATGAAGTAAGTCACCCTGAGTCCTTGGATCAAGGTCTTCACTCTGGATCTCCTCGTCCCTTATCCTGAGTCCCTTGGTCATCCATCCTCTTCTCGGGCATCTGGCCCATTCCTGGAGTCTGCTTGGTGACCAGCGCTCTACAGTCTGGTTTGTACCGAAGGAGAATCCGTGCCTCTCATCTGAGACTTCGGCCCCTGTCGGTGATGGAGAGAATGGCCTTGGATCTATTGTTGCTGTCTTCTTTCCATTCTCACTCAAGGCTCCAATGACCGGCCAAGTTTGGGCATATCGGGGTTTTTCTGTACCTTTAGGAGTCTTTCTTATGAGGTCTTCATAGTCGAATTGAATAATCCTATTCCTGTTCTCAGGCTTTAGGTATCCTGCTTCATCAGCCTTTTTCGGCTGTCTTCTCTCTCTATCTCTCTGTAGCTCCCTATCCAGTGGTATTGTGACCGAACTTGGATTCAGTGGAATCTTATTAGGTGGAAGCATTTCCCTTATTCGTCTACCATCAGCCTGTCTTTGATCCCTAGGGCCGGGATAATCATCATGAGTTCCCTTGAAGGAAATTGGATCTTTACACATGTGAAGGAGCTCCTCCACTGGAGATGCCAATGGTGATGATTTCTCGATACTTGGATCTATTAGGATGATCCTTTCACCACAGTTCACAATATGCCTCAGGTGATGTCTCGCATCTCTGATTGGCGTATCCGGCCTCAATAATCCAAATTTATGTCTCTCGGTTTCTCCGATGAAAGGCATTTTTGGGGACTTCAAGTTCCAGGAAGATGAGGATAAATTGGTCAGAATGACTAAATCAGAACTACAACCTAGGGCTGCTTCTGGTGGAAGGATATTCAATCTTGAGTTAATCCCGGACGACTGTAGTGGAAGAGGGGAGTCTCTCAGAATTGATGATATCTCGACAACCCAATCTTGACCCCCCTTTGGTGGTTTCTGATCCATTGAATCCTGTAAGTACCTAAGCTTTGAGTGCTCATTTATTATCGTGCTCACTATGGAGGAGGGAGGTAATGTGTTCCCATCTAGGATTGCCTCCTGGAGGGTCAAATCGAGGCTCTTGATTATCGTTTGTAGCCATTCATCTCCATCTGAAGGAGGTGTGGTAACTTTCAAATTCTGGCTAGAAAGACATCCCCTAGTGAGCTTCTCATCAGACAGTATCTTTCTATCAGAATCCTCCAAAAGTGGAGATAGTGAACAGGCCAGAGATAGTAGCCACCAGTGCGTAGATTCGCGTGACTCGGCATTATCGGTGATTCTCGGGGTCCTTGAAAGGGCTTCCAACCATCTTCTAAGTGCTCCCTGGCCCCCAAGGATATGTTCTGATCTAGCGATGTTAGCCAGTAGTTCGATATCTGGGATCGGACTTATTGAGCCTTCTGAATTTATGTCGGAGTGAGCCGAAAATGGATTTAGTGAGTCTTGCAGGGCAATTAGTCTGAGCCTCTCCATGGAGAATGCGTTTGGGCCACTTCCCAGATTAGCTAACTCATGGATCCAGTGTCCAATGGGGGATGATGTAATTGGTTGCTTTGTTCCGGTGGATGGAATACCAATATTGTGACTCATTTTCTTCCATTTCGCCTGATTCTCTTCAAATGCTGGATCGATTATCATCACTGTAGATTTGCTATCTTCATCCATAACACTCTTTGCAATCTTGATTGCGGCCTCAAATGACTGGTCTTCAGAATTGACTAGTATCCTTTCTAGTTCTGGGTCTTCCTTGTCTTTGGATATCCGATGTCTTGGAACCCACAAAGGTAAATCATCTGTTTTTGTTATCGGGTATGTATCTTGTATCTGAGCGCCGTGGTGCCCTAATCTGTAGCTTCCTGGATAGGTAAGTTGGTGAATTGGCTTAATCCGGGACAGAGAGGAAAGTAGGTTGGTGTTAGATCTCGTCATTGAGGGAGCGTGGTCGAGCATTATTATTCCGTCAATATCCAGAAGAGTGAATGGTGTTATTCCCCCCTCTAAACCATTTATTATTCTCGAAGTTAGGAAGTCAGGATGTGTGCCACCGATCTTGCCCTCTATCTCGCGAAGTATTTCGGTGAATGAGTTTATTCCTGGGCCTTTCCAAGACTCTACAGCCTGCTCCTCCGAAAGAAAGGAGTGCAACTGCGATAGAGCCAAGGTCTTGCCTGGCCCCCATGCCATATTGGGAAGTGGGTTGATTAAAGGGAAGAATAGCTTGGACGCCTTCATCGCACAGTAGTCGTGTAATATCCTATGGAATGAAGGATCCAACGCGATTTTCCTGGGAAGTCTGAGATCGTTCATTAGGGAGGATTTTAGAGAATCCAAGGTGTGATGGAGTGTCCTGTCAAAGGCAAATCCGATATCACTCAATCGGGCCATTATCTCCCTCTTACTCTCCTCGTTTGGGTATAGGACTAGAATCTTCGAGTACCCTCCCTCAGATACGGGCCTTGGATCTAAAGCCTGATTGACTATGTGAGAAAAGAGCCATTCGGGAAATCTTCCAGGAGGAGTCTCTTCGATAGTGATCGATTCTCCATCCAAGTTCATTCAACGACCTCCTAGAATTGTCCAACCACTAAGGGGGTTATTCAACCCAACTGTCAGAATTGGCATTTAATGCATTCTCGGGGGCCTAACGACTGCCATAGCGAATAGTGAGGAGAGTGTCACTATCACTCCCGGGGCTGGTAACAAAGTCGCCGGTCCTTCCATCGAAATTATCGACCAATCTAAGAGCATGATGATCCTTAAGTCGTCGCCGTCCCATAGTGTTGGTAGACTTAGATTTGAAGTTCCATGATTCTCAGACTCAGATTCCAAGGGTATGGCATCTAGTAGGACGTGTTCGTAATTTTGCAGGTTGTTAAGGCCGTCCGGGTAGTATGATGATTCTTCGACGAGAAGCAACCATGGTTCAATCGAGAGGTCTCCTGTCGTAGCGTGATTGCTAATCGAAGATATGTTCCATCCGACCATCAATGAGTACTGGGTTTGTGAAATTGTGAATGTGAGGCTACCAGAGAGAGGTGCTGTTGAGCCTCTAGATACTGAGGCAGAGTAGTCATCTAGAAGGGAGTCAGACTTGGGAACCTTGCCCCAATGGAATCTCTCACCATCAACAACCTTGGTTGGTGCATCTCTCGGGGTATATCTTAGCGCGGACGCATGGCCATACTTTGATTCCCATCGTTCCTCGGTACTATTATTACCAAATGGGTCAAGAGAGTCATACCAGTAACTATGGTAATGAATAATCTCTGTATCCGAGTCTGCTATGGCGTCATTGAGAATATTTTGAGTCGAAACACAATTAACACACCATGTTGCAGTATATACCTCAACTATTGTCGGCATAGATTCGACATCAGAGATGAATTCTAGTTCGGATGACCCGTTGTTGGAGGTTAAATTCCAGTCAATCCCGTACCCTACAACGCCTCCCTCGATTGGGATGCCATCTGAGTCGTACCTGGCATGGTCCCAAAAAAGACCTGTGGCGCCGCTCACTTGCACTGGTATGAGAATTATAGCCACCACTAGTATGGCAAGGACGCTCCTCATGAGCCTTGCTGAAAGGGGCCATTATTGAACAGTTGCTCATGTTTGTGCTGATTCTAAAGCTTCTATCGTCTTCTGTACGTCATTATCTGTGATGTGAAGATGTGTGACTATCCTGATTGTAGAGTGATCAATGGTAAGAGTCTTGATTCCTCTGTCTTCCAGTCGTCTTACTAGATTTTCAGAATCTCCCTCCTCGCAACCAACATAGACCATGTTTGTCTGTACTTGGTTCAAATTGACAGTGTAAGAATCCATATCACTCACTGCTGATGCGATTTCTCT
>DAVY01000020.1:79869-95223 GCA_002505775.1 Euryarchaeota archaeon UBA130
GCCAAAACTCCTGCTTGACGCATCCCCCCTCCGAACATCTTTCTCCATCTGTGCGCCTTGTAGAGCGTATCTGAAGGACCTGCGAGCACGCTACCGACTGGTGCGCCCAAACCCTTGCTCAGACAAACGGAGATTGTGTCGTACTCTCTTGCCATCCTCTCAGTACTAAGTGAAGAAGAGACTGATGCATTGAATATCCTAGCGCCATCGATGTGAGATTTGCAGTTGTTGTCCTTGGCGACCCTTGCAATCTCATCTAGCTCATCCAACGAATAACAAGTACCTCCTCCTCTGTTGGATGTATTCTCGACACATACCATACTTCCGTTTGGGTAGTGACCGAGGCTACCGTCGCCCTTCCTAATTGCAGATTCTACATCCTTTGGGGACATGATGCCATCTTTCCCAGGAACCAGAGCTATGGAACAGCCTGAAAGTGCGGCATAGCCCCCTCCTTCATACACGTAAATGTGGCTGTGCCTCTGGGTGATAACTTCGTCACCGGGTTCTGTCTGAGCCCTGATGGCTATTGCGTTGGACATAGTACCCGAGGGCACGAAGAGGGCTTCCTCTTTGCCGAACATCCGTGCCACCCTCTCTTGTAGCTCGATGACTGTCTGGTCATCGCCAAGGACATCGTCTCCAACGCTAGCTGCGGACATAGCATCCCTCATCCCAGGTGTTGGCTGAGTTACAGTGTCGCTCCTGAGGTCCACACTGTCACTAGGATAGTGGCGCATGGGGACTCGCAGGCGGGGGTCACATATCAAACGTGGGCGGGGCGAGATTCGCTCGATCGGTGCCTGGTGATAGAAAAATTACATATAAATCGAAATAAACTAGATATTATTTTGGTAATCAGGTGTTGTAAATTACACTGGCGAAATCTCAAACATCTAAAAATAGCGTTTTTTCAGCGATTATATGGGACTTACTTATATTGTATGAGTTATACCATATATCGCTCACTTAGGTGAGGAGGAAATAAAATGGATATAGATATGAACGCAATGAAAGCAGAGATCGGCGGTGCCTTCGCAGTAGCATGGCTCGTGATCGGAATTGGAATGGAATGGGACCTTACCGCAGCCGTCTTAATGGCAGCAGTTTGGATGGCATTCTCCGGGGCTCATGTGCTTCCCGTGATAACATGGATGCACATAATGACAGGTGACCTTGGCGATACTGAAGGTAACTGGATGCCTAATGGCATGCGGTTAATAGCACAGGTCGTGGGAGCCGGTTTGGCCATAGCACTGTTGTCAGAAATGGGTGCTCTAGACTCCCCTTGGGAGACTATACAACCTGGATTCGAGGCTCCTGATGCTTGGGGCGCAATTACAATGGTTGCCGCAGGCGCAATCTTCTGGACCGTTCACACCAGAGCTGAATCGGCTTGGGTAAGTGGATTTGCCGTGATGGCTCTTGCAGGGATGATGGGGATGTCCTATGATTGGACCATGGCAGTGGGAGTTGATGCTGCTGGAAATGCAGTAATGGCTTCAGGATCCTCGACAACAACTGGAGCTGGTGAGGTGGCATCATCTCTATTTAGTGAGGGTCATGAGATAGCTTCGATTGCTCAGGCCTGGATAGTAGATGGCCTTATGTGTGGCATTGGGGCACTAGTTGCTGTCAAGGTCGATGAAGCAGTCAATTAGATCTGTAAACCGTTACAGAACATTCGTAAGGCGGGCTGGGGGGATTTCCTCCCAGTCTGCCGATATCAAAAATTCAATTATTATCACTTGACGAGGGGCAGGCTACTCGTTATTGAGTCGATATCGCTTCTAACTCCAGGGCCTAGCCCTACTACCGTTATTGTTCCGGGTGGAATCTCTGTGTGTCCTGCGTCCTTTATGATGGAACAAATTATTCCGCTCTCCGCAGCTTCTCCGTAAATCCTCCTGAGTGCCTCCAAATGAGGCGCGGCCACTACAATCTTCCTTGCCCCGTTCCCAATGTACCTCTTCAGAAGCTTTGCATCATTGGAGCTTGCCTTGAGTACGCACTCGGAGACAGCGTGTCCGCACTGTGCTGCCATCTTTCCTTTGGAAAGATTCAGATCGGCCCTGGTCACTAAGACCATCGTAAGCTCAGGAGGCGTTTTTGACAGGTTCCACCACCGCCTTACTCTGAGGAGATTGTCTGGTCATTATCTCTGAAAGTGGCCCAGAAAGCCATGCTGCAAACACTAGGTTTCCTGTGGCATGAACCAAGTCGAATGGAAGGCCTACCATTAGGTAAAATGGGAAGCTCTCCAAGGGTATGGAGTGGAGTGCACTGATCGAGACCACCCAGTCAAATGCAAAGCCTGCAACAAAGGCAACGGCTCCCACACGTCTGATGGAGATTGCATTTCCATTTCTGAATATTCTCGAAAGGGAGGAGCCGGTTATTCCGACCAAGGACCAAGCTAATGCCTGATAAAGCGTCCATATACCGTGACCCAACACCAGATTGGAAGATATTGCAACAACCGATGCGAAGGCTACTGACCTTGATGCTCCGTAGTGAGCTCCGACGAGAAGGACTACGACGGTTACGGGTTGGATATTGGGTAGAGGGTCTAGAAGAATCCTTCCTGATGTAGCGAAAAGGGCGAGTAGGGCTAGCATAGCGAGGTCGTTTCCAGGCCTGAGAGACTTCCCAGCAATCCACATAGGCCAGGCAACAATACACAATAACGAGAGGTTCAGGAAGAGCGCTTCAATCGGTGATAGTACTACTGCGTGCGCGTCTAACATCAGTACCACTCTTACCTCGATAGAAGGGTGCATCTATTCATGATTACGCCTCTATGTCATTCACCATGTTGCTATCTCCCAAGAGATGACATCGCCCTGGGACATGATCAGATCCCCAATTCCAACCATAGAATATTCTCCGTTGTGGCTTAAACTCCAGTAGGCACCGCTGAAATCTCCTTGGACCTCATCAACGTTTAGCCCTCCTATAGTGTGGACGAACGGCCCCCAATTGGGGTCCATTGTGTATCCGACGGACAGTTGGCCTCCTGCGACCCTTGTTGCATCCATCATGAAATCCATCCCCTGTTCATATCCCTCGAATCCCCCGACGCACGCCCCGGTTGAGTTGAGCGCATCATTTACTCCGATTGTTTCACCGTCGGAATCTATCATAGTCACGCCAGTTGAGAACTCGGGATGGGTATTGCTTTCAGGGAAGAAAATACAGATTGCCTGCTTTCCATCCCACTGAGTTGGTAGGCCGTCATGGGACGACTCGCTGTCGCTAACAAATTTAGCCGCCTCATCGTTAACTGAGTCTTGGAGAAATGGCAGTGAAACGACCACTATTACGAGTAAAATAATTGAGGCTGGCTTGATAATTTCTGACATGGATTCCTAGCGATTGGAAGCTGGTAATTTAACTATGCTAATAAAATTGGAAATATTGACTATTAGTTTCTACTTTTCTACCATTTCTGAAATCTTTTCACGTAGAATTTTACTTACTATCTTGCCATCAGCCGATCCTCCAAGTTTTGCCATGACAACTCCCATGAGGGGGCCCATGGAGGACATTCCCTTTTCATTGACAATTTCAGATTTATCTTCTAGAACCTCTTCTACTGCTCTTTCAACTTCAGTGCTATCAGCAGGAACGAATCCTCTTAGGGAGGCCTCAGAGGTCATCCATTCAATCATATCTGCTGGTTTGGATGATTCCGAAGATTTGACAAGTGGTTCGATTCCATCCTTTGTTATCACTCCCTCTTCCCTCAAGTGTACCGCCACAGAAAGAGCCGGAATATTGGATATGCCTGACTCTAGCAGAGCACTCGCCCACGCCTTGGCAGGAAGTGATAATTCTCCCTCTATCCCATCAAACAGAATATCATCCATCTCTGCATTTAGGATGGCTTCAGCTTGATTGGGGGATATATCCAGTGTACTAAGCCTCTCCATCCTCTCCTCAGATGATAGAGGGAGATTAGCACATATTTCTTCCCACCTTTCGGTAGTAATTTCTTGAATTGGTATGTCGGTTTCTGGATACATTCTCGCTCCACCGGGGAGAGGCCTTAGGGCACTAGTAGTACCGTCCTCAGGCTGTCCCTTTCTGATTATGACGTTCCTCACTTCCTTAGGTATTCTATGATATGCCATCCTAGATCTGAGGATAACGGCCTCCATAGCGAGTTTTGCCTGCCAATGCGGAGCTACACAAAAAGCGAAGGCGTCGTCTTTGGAAATCTTCAAAAATTCCTTGATTGCATTGACATCATTCATTGAAATACCGTAAGCTGGTAACTCATCGGAGTGGAAAATTCCTGCTACTCCGGCTAATTTAGCTGCACTGGCAAGTTCTCTACCTAGTCTTGGTAGTTGGGAACCCTCGGAGTCAAGCTCCTTTGACCCGAGCTTTCCCGAGAACCCGGGTAGCCTGACGGCTAAGGTCGAAGACCCATTGGAAATTGCATCCCTGACGATTGTAGATTCACAGGCAGAAAGGGGTACTGCGATATCCTGGATTTCCATTGGCAATCTGGATCTTGCGGCCATAGCGACCCTGTTCTCAATAGTCACCTCTGTATCTTTTCTGTCAGGAGGCAGGAGTGGGAGGTTTGCCTGTTTCCTCAGGAGGTTTGCCATTCGGTACATGTGCAACTGCCTTGCCATCTCAACTTGGATTATCCTGGGTATCCAATCAAGATCTTGGCACCCCTTGATCTCGACCCTGTCTCCGCAAGCGATACTGACATTCAGATCCTGTCTTATCGAGCCAAGCCCTCTTCTGACCATCCTAGTATCTCTTAGAAGTGAGCCTAGGGCAAGAGCGGACTGCTTGGCATGCTCAGGACTGGTTATATCTGGTTCCGTTGCAATCTCAACCAAGGGGAGTCCTAATCTATCTAATGTGTATGTGACGATTTCTCCCTCGGATGTGGATTTGGACTGCAATTTTCTAGCTGAGTCCTCTTCCAAGCATATTACCGAGATTCCAACATCCCCTCCTTCAGTCCTCAGGTTTCCATTTGTTGAAACCAGCGTTGTTCTCTGGAAACCACTGGTGTTCGAACCATCCACAACTGTCTTTCTCATGGTTTGCAGAGAGGGAGCAGGCTTCGCTTCCAGCATTGCTGACATCATTAGCACTACGTCTACTGCCTCAGAATCATGTCGTAATGGTGGAGCCTCGTCCAACTCAATGAGTCCGGCATTTGGGGGTTGGACATAAACGAATGTCCTATTTCTTCTCTGTTCGAATCTTGCAGCGACGTCAATTTCACCGCTCTCTCCTTGTGATGCCCTGAGTCTCCTCTCCGAAATCCTCCAATGTTCTGGAATGTCCTCAATTCCAAATTCATAGAGTTGGCTCGGCATTCGGGAATGTAACTTGCCCGTGGCAAGTTGTTGGTGGATCTCCAATCCACACATGAAACCAAGAGCATCAGCATCTAGAGATGAGGGTCTAGAGACGTCTCCCATGGGCTCCATATGAATAACGAACAGGCTCTCTCTCATAGGGTCAACGGGCAAATCGGTATGTTCCGCCTCGTGGAGTGTAGATTTCACCATTGATACTCATAGAAGATATGACATCATCAACCTGTGATTCGACTATTCCGAAATCTCTAGCGCGGTTATATATCAGGGTGATTTCTGCTTCCCCTCCTCTCTCCTCACAAATCTCCCTGATTATCTTTCGAATGCTTTGGTTGATATTTCTCTTGGATGCTGAAAGACCAGATTGGAGCTCTGCCTCGTCCTCAATTCGAGAGTCGTCCCTCCAATGTTTGTAAACGGCCAGTGCCACATTGGCATCCGTTTCATCAGCTACTTGCTTTAGGTGCATCCTTGCATGTGCCTCAGTAAGTCTGATTAGAGCCTCAATAGCTCTTGCTGTTATAGGGATAACCTTATCCTTTTCACTTTCATTCTCGAATGCTCCAGCTGAACGGTCTTGCTTGGCAGTGTCATTTCTAACACTCACATAATACTCCTCTATTGCGAGCTTCGCCTTCTCGTTTAAATTGGGAAAATAATTCCTCTTGGCGTAAGCAACGTATTTTCTTAGGAACTCCATTGTCAGGTGCTTCTTACCATCTACGCCAGTAGAGAATATATCATCCCCTTCTTCTTGCTCAGTTTCAAAATCAATATCCTGTGACCTGTTTTCGGTGACGGATGAGGTCCTGATATCCAGGATATGGCGGGCTATCTTGGTATCAGTATTGGTCTCAGTTTCATCCCTAATAAGCCACAATAAATCAAATCTGGAGGCTAGGGGATAAGGTAGCCCGGTCTCCTCGAATGACGTCATGATACTCGAGTTCTCATTTCTATTTGAGAATCGTCCACCTTTCGGATTTGCTGCTGCGAGTATTGCGCACCTCGCCGGAAGTGTCGCGGTTATCCCTCCCTTTGCGACATAAATTCTCTGTTGTTCCATGGCAGGGTGCATGCTTCCTTTGTCTTCGTTGGATATCTTATCGAACTCGTCAATTGCCGCAAGGCCTCTGTCTGACAGGGGAAGTACCCCTGCCTCTAGAGCAAATCTACCGTCTCCAAATGTATCCCTAATTGCTGCCGCCGTCAACCCTGCACCCGTTGTACCACCGCCGGTTGCGAATTTACCTCTTGGCGAAATGTTTGACATATAGCTCAATAACTGCGATTTTGCAACTCCTGGGTCACCCATCAGCAATATGTGTATATCTCCCCTGAGGTAGTTGTTATCGGATGTCTTCCTTCTGACCCCTCCGAATAACTGGAGTACGAGTGATCTTTTGATTAGCCTAAGTTTATCATTAGCAAATATAGAGGGAGCTATCGAGTTTCCCATTAATTGCAATAGGTTATCCGTAGCAGCAACATCCTCAATCTGTGCCCTTTCCTCGTCGCTAATTTTGATTTCAGTGAAGGGTACACTCTCGTGGGTAGAGCTCACCATATGATAGATTATGTCGAACATAGGGGTTTTCTTGTTCTTCTTTATTTCTGATCTAACAACTGGAATTACGTTAGCTGTGATCCTTTGTCCTGGGAGATGCTTATTCACTAAATCTCCCTCTAGGAGTACTTGTGCCCTGGATGGCTGGGCCCCACTAGGGACATTCTCCGGAAGCTCCTGGATTTCCAGCCACTGGTTGTTGATCATCCTAGATATGTTCATTACAAGATTGAATCTTGTTGAGTCGGTTCCTCTGATTGAGGCCCCACATCCTGTATCTGGAGGGCACCTTATGGGCTCAACCAGTTCACTTTCGTTGGTCTGATCAATTTGCTGAGTCTCCCCACAAGTCTCACATTGGAAAACTGCAAGATGGATCCTTGGCTTGAGCTGGGACATCTTAGTTACAATTACATCCAGACTTCTCAGCTTGTCGATGTCCCTGGATCCGATTTCTCTCAAAGGCCGCATGGTGTCTTTTGGGAGGTCTGAAAGTCTAATCATAGCGTCTAGGTCAACACCCCTATCTCTACATATCTCACTCAGGATTTTATGGCCACTAGAGATGATGAGTCTTGGGCTAATTAGTATGTCTTCAGCGAACTCTGGATCGAACCCTGTAAGCTCATGAAATGATACGTCAATGACGGGGCTTGCGGTTTGTCTGGAAAGTAACAGTGTGATCTCTTGCTCCTTGGCTTCAGAGAGGAAAGTCTTCCATCTAGCTCCAGAATCATGAGTTGCCATTGCCATGTTGTAACCGCCGGGCCTTCTAGACGAAAAGTCACGGTCTATAACCCAACTGGATGGAGGTTAGGACCCCTGTCTTTCCAGTGGAGCTTTTTCTTGTGTACAGAAGTCTCACATTGATCATAGTCCTTCCACTGGAGTAGTTACTATTTTTCGCCAGTGTGTAAAATTCCTCAGAGAGATTGAAATCAATGATTAGGGTACGAGGTTCATGGAACACACACGTTCCGGTAGCGACATATTGGTCAGATTAGATCCTGGGGAGGAGATTCATACATCATTGAAGAAACTAGCAGATGATCTGGGTTTCGATGCTGCGGCCATCACTAGTGGTATTGGGAGGACTCGTGAGAATCAGTATGGCTACATGAATTCCGAGGGAGTCTACAAGAGAAGGCACTTGGAATCCCCTTCTGAATTGGTGAGCTTATCGGGAAATATTGCACGAACCGAGAACGGGGAGGCATTCACCCACATACACTGCTGTTGGTCTGATGATGACAACAGTGTTCACGCTGGCCATATGTTCGAATCAACAGTTCAAGTGGTAGCTGAGATACATATCAGAGTGATGGACGGTGCTACGATGACGAGGTGCCCTCTTGCAGAGCTTGAGCTGTTAGGATTAAAATTTGAATAGGTCGGAGGCTAATTGCATGAGGGTTCTATTCGCTCATGGTTTTGAGGGTGGCCCTGAGGGTTCCAAGCCGACGTACATGAGGGAGGCTCTTGGTTGGGATGTAACCTCTCCAGTGATGTCAGATCTGGGTTGGACGATAAAGAATCAGACAGAGGTCCTTTTGAGGCTCATTGATGAATGCCGTTACGATCTTGTAATTGGGTCATCCATGGGAGGATTGGCGGCCGCAAATGCTTCGAGCATGAGGGGGGAATCAGACTTCAAATTACTATTGATCGCTCCTGCATTTGGTCTATCTGATAGTTGGGAGAATCTAACAGACGAGGAATTGGATAGTTGGGAGAAAACAGGAGTAAGGAGATACAGTGGATTTGAACTAGAAATTGATCTGGGATGGAACTTCATGAAGGATGCTAGGGAGATGTCATGGCCTACAATCAGACATCAGACTACGATAATTCATGGTTCAAAGGATGACATTGTGCCATTGGAAGTATCTAGAAGGGTTTCGGAAGACTCTGAGTTAGTTGACCTTGTCGTAATCGATGATGGCCATAGAATGAAGGAGTCTCTTTCGCATCTTTCCGATATAGCATCCTCACTAATGTCCAGTTGACCCCAGGAAGTATTCACCGATCTCAGGATCGGTTAGTATTTTGTCCGCATCTCCGGTGTGTACAATCTTTCCATTGGAAACGATGTAGCCCCTGTCCGATCTGGCTAGAGATAGCCGGGCATTCTGCTCGACAATTAGAACTGTAATCCCTTGATCCCTGAGAGAGTCTATCCTTTCGATAATCTGTTGTTGGTATAACGGAGATAGCGCCGCTGTGGGCTCATCCAAAAGTAAGAATTTGGGATCTGATATCAATGCACGTGAAATTGCCAGCATTTGTCTTTCTCCTCCCGAAAGCGAGGCGGCTAGGTCGTGGACCCTGTCTTTGAGATCGGGAAACATGCCCAATGCCCTCTCTATCCTCTCCGCTAGAGTGATGCTTGGTAGGCTGTTACCTCCCATCTGCAGGTTCTCCAATACTGAGAGAGAAGGGAATACGTTGTCTACCTGTGGAACATATGCTATGCCCTGATTGACCAGCTGATCCGTCCTCCATCCTGAAACATCGTTCCCTCTGTATGATACCTCTCCAGAATAGTATGTGGCGATTCCGAAAATTGTCTTAATGAGGGTTGATTTTCCACATCCATTTGGCCCTATTATTGTGACGAATTCTCCCTCGTCTACGTACATATCGATCCCGTACAGAATCTGTACCGATCCATAGCCCCCCTCTAGACCTTTGATATCCAACACTCTACTCATATTTACTCACTCTCCGATGGAGTTGCCGTAGCGCCAAGATACGCCTCGATAACATCCTTATTGGCCCTAACCTCATCAGGAGTTCCCTGCATCAGGACCTCGCCCTCGTTCATTACGACTATTCTGTCGACTCCTTGTCGAAGAATGAAATCCATGTTATGTTCGATGATTAGGATCGAAATTCCGGTTTCATCAACTATCCTTCTCAGATTATTGAATATCTTCATGGCCAAGGGACCAGCCACGCCAGCTACGGGCTCATCAAGAAGGAGAAGCCTTGGACTTCCCATCATTGATCTTCCTATATCGACGAGCTTTGACTGACCACCTGAAAGCTCACTAGCAAGATTGTGGGCCATATGTGGAACTTCTAGCTGGTCCAATGCCTCAAAGGCCATGAGTAATCTTTCTTTTTCAGAGTCATTTTTTGTAGTAAAGAGGGATCTTATGAATTCGACGGGGGATGATCCGAATTGATTCCTTGGTGGTACCATAAGATTCTCTATGACGGTCATCTCTCTCCACAGGTTTGTATGCTGGAAAGTCCTAGTCATGCCTTTATTCTGTATTTGATCTGGCCTGAGGTTTGAGATGTCCTCCCCGAACATCTCTATTTCTCCTGAAGTCTGCTGTAGTAGCCCGCTAATGCAATTGAAGGTAGTGGATTTCCCGCAACCATTCGGGCCAATTAGGCCTACAAACTCTCCTTTCCCAACCTCGAATGAGACGTCTTTAACAGCTACAAGCCCACCGAACTCTTTTCGAAGGCTGTTCACCTTCAAGACTGGTTTACTCATTGGAGCCACCTCCTAGTGGTCGAGTCGGTCTCGATGGTACTTCGGGAAGAAGTCCCTTGGAGTTGAATTTGAGAGAGAACAGCATCAAACAACCAATCAGCATCAGTTTGATGTAAACCATATCTGCACTAATCACCCCACCAAAGAATGACTCATCGATAGAGCGTTGGTCTAGTAGTATTGATGCCAAGAAGAAGATTGATGCGCCCGATGCTCCGATATCGAAAAGCTTGGATGATCTGGTGACCATCCCAACTAATGCCAAAGTCAGGAATATTGTGAACACATCCCACTGATTTGTCAAAATCCATTCGAATAGACTGTCTATTCGGTCTGCTGTAGTGTGCAAAGGCAGATCTGATGATCCTTGAGCCGCCACGAGCACGTTGAATACGAATTCCATCAGAACGATAATGAATGCACCGATTACCATACCCCTATTATTCGATGTCCCACCAATGATGAATGCGGCCCAAACAAGGAACGTTGATCTTGCGGGAGACATGAAGCTGGCATCGAAACCCGTCAGCTTCCATGCCCATAGAGCGCCTGCTAACGCGGCAATTGCTGCCCCCAGAGCTAGACTGGCCGCCTTATGGGTTAGAATGTCATGACCATGGTGTTGAGCCACATCCTCATCTTCCCTTATCGCCTTTAGGATCCTTCCCCAGGGGGAGGCCAGGAGTCTGGAAAGAATGAACCACACAACAGCCACAGAAAGCAAAGAGATAATCATCAGCATCAGCATGTATGGGGCTGGTTCACCAAGGTTCAGTAGCTCTCCTACGTGATAAGCAGGGGTACTGTCGAGTAACACATCGTCCCTACATGCATCTGGACCGGCCCACTGAGTATCTGGCCCAGATTTCTCGGAGCCACAGAACCACCAATCCTCCATTGGAAGTGGATATCCTGAGATTCCTATTGCCGAAGCAACTGGTCCAGCCCTCAAAAGTGGCTCCCCCGCCAGTAGGACCCTGACAATCTCGCCTAACGAAATTGTAACTATGGCGAAATAGTCGGTTCTGAGGCGGGCAGTTGGATAGGCGAGTAGCCAGCCAAAAACAGCGGCTAGTACCATCCCAATGAGAGTGGCTTCCAGAATGCCCCAGTCATAACCATGTACTCTTTCCGGAGCCGTTAGGATGGATACAGTTATCGCACCTACGGAGACAAAGAAGATAACTCCAAAATTTACCATCCCAGTATATCCGGTATGCAGGTTTAGTGAGAAGGACATCAGAATGAATATTGAAAGGGTTAGGAGGACGTTTGAGACCTGGAGTGTTTTCTTGAATGCAAATGTGTCTGACTCCGCAATAGGAAGCCAAGCTAGGAACAAAATTAGTACCAGTAGGAGGCCATAGAATAGAATATTTGACCCCAGATGGCTTTGTCTTCCATACAGCTGCAAATCTTCCTTGCTGTTTTTAGGTACTTTCAGTTTGTCCATCAGCGAGCCTAGGAGTTCTCTTATTCGATTCGATGTGTCAAGTTTGCTTCCATATCTTGAGAGTAAATTCTGTAACTTATTTTTCTGGGATCTAACCATTATCTCGTGATTTCTATCAAGTTTGGACCATCTCTGACCGATGGATTCGAATGGAGAATAGACTGCTTGTACACCCATCTTGAGAGCCATAGAAAGGCTTGATTGTGAGCTCTTTTCCTCGTTTCCGGAGAATATCCTAATTCCCTCATAAATCGAATACGCCCAGAGACAGATTATTGCCAATGGCCAAATCAAATCTCCAGTGTCAACTATGAAGTTTACAATGTCAACCTCCATTTTCATCTGACTAAGCCATGATTCTCGCATATCTGACAAAGCTCCCGGAATCCACTGCTCAGCCTCGAAAGGGGTTAGGTCGCTGGGGGCCCTAGTCTGTTCCAAGAGATGCTCTTCGGTTAGGGGCGAGTCGGATAGGAGGATCTCCCCGTCATTTCTTCCCGTCAACAGATAGAGGTTGGATTCAGCAAACTCATTGTCCAGACACGCGTCTGCACATGCCCCGTCTGAGAAGGAGTTCCTACCCACGAAGTTGCTAAACCTATGGTAAACATAGGATGCAACTGCTATTGCAGTGAAAGATTGTGCTTTGTGTGACCTGCCCCTCCACCAGTGATGGAGACCGAAAATTCCAGTGGGCATGATAGCCAGTCCAGTCGCAATTTTGTCATCCCTGTCGGTTGCTTCCCTCTTTTTTCTGAGCCTATCAATTTTCCACTTCTCATAGGCGTCTCCTATTCCCTCTGGCATAATCATTAGAATGGCGACGAGGAAGATGTAGGGCATTACCCCGTCTAAAGCGGAGTAGTTTGACCTACCCAGTGGCAACCCAACTCCAATTAGTACTGGTGAGGACAATGCCCTTACGAATCCAACTATGATTGAGCCAATGATGGCACCCGGTATTGAGCCGATTGTGCCAAGGACAATTATCGCGAAGGAGGGAAGTAGTAGTGTAAATGCGGTTTCAGGACTGAACCTGAGAGTCATGGCGAAAATGGCGCCACCCATTCCTGAAATTCCGGCCGAAAGGAATGCACTGGACAGGTGTACCCTCTCCACATTGATGCCACTACTGGCCGCGAGTTCTGGGTTATCTGCAACAGCTCTCATTCTTCTGCCGAGTCTTGTCTTGTTTAGAAGTAGCATCAGAAGAAGGACGGCAGAGAATATGACAAAGGGAACTGCTCCCTTGTAGTATGCATAATTGGTGGTAGCTTGAGTGACGCAGTCTGCTGTAGTGTCGTACAGCTCGTAAGCTGGTTTGGATGCCTCATTCACGATTCTAGACAGGATGGGCTCTCCGGATTCGTCTATGCCTGTTTCCTCGCATGTCCATGAAGTGTATGTCCTTCCGTCCTCCAAAGTCCTGTCACCCAGATTGAGTCTGAGTTTGGTTGTTGGAATCTCCCATCTCAAGCTAGGCATTCTCCAATCTCCCTCGGGCTCAAACATATTTCTTGATGATCCGAATCGTAGGTAGGTTAGAGCACGGAGAATTAACGCAACGCCCAGTGATGCGATCATCATTACTTGTGGGGTAGCTTTGCTCTTTCGGAATCCTCTGTATACCAGCCTATCGATTATTATGCCAGCTAGACCAGTAAGTATGAAAGCCAAAACTAGCGTGAATATAAGTACGGACCAAGTAAGAACTCCGTCCTTCGTAGTGCTTAGACTCGACATAGGGAAGAAATAGTCGGTCCAGATCATTATCATTGAGAGGTACATTCCTATCATGAACAATTCAGATTGGGCGAAGTTTCCATACCTCTGTACCTTGTAGGTCAGTGTTAGCCCGATTGCTATGGCCAAGTATGTGGATGACCATGTTAGTGTTCCAGTGATTATTGATACCAGATCAAGGGTGAATGAAGCTCCGGTATCTAGCCCCCGAAGTAGGATGTCCAATGTAACAAATGTAACAATGACCATGAAGATAGGGGACAGTATCAGTCCCACGGTTCTGACATTGCTACTTGGAACATCGTCGAATAGGATTTTGACTAGAATGAAGCCGGCAGTAATTGACTCAACAATCTGTAGAAGCCAAACTAAGTCGTCTGGAAGGCCCCCTCCAACAAGGATATCCAAGAGGTTCAAGACACCTAATCCGTTTGATGTACCTAGAAGGTTTGAGTCAATGAACAGAAGTACGGCGATAATTGTTCTCTGTATCCCTCTTGGAAGGCTTGAGAGCTTTTCACGAGCTTCATGCAGCATCTACTACACGTACCTTTACCATTTGAAATCAAAGTGTTGGGGCAGTGTGGCGGGACAAGCCCGCCACACTGCTTTACGTTGCCAATCAAACGATTCCGTTGACTGGGTCCCAGTTCCTAGCACAGTCATATGAGACTGTGTCCGTGGTTGCATCGTGAGAGAACTCACCGACGCAGAAGCCAGCTGCTGGAACATCCCCATTCGACATGAATGTGATTGCTCCACTAGCTCCTTCTAGACCATTGCCGGTCCCCATTATTGCCATATCCTTGGTAATACCGGGGGTTGCTAGAGCCGTGAAGGCAGCGAATGCTGTGATGTAAACAGCATCGAACGCCTCAGCGGTGTAGATACCGCCAGCGCAAGCAGGGTTAGCAGCACACTGTGCGGCGAAGACCATGCCCACTGTCGACATTGCACCACCAGCTGATGGCTTTGTGGCGATAACGCCGTCTACAAGGGACTTGTCTGCCATATCGGCCGCTAGTCCTTCCTCTGCAATTCCGTCCGCTCCGTAGATAGCTCCTGTGAATCCTTGAAGTGCCATCTCCTCAATCAGAGCCGCTCCATCAGCTGCATAGGAAACAAGCATGGCTGAGGTACATCCCTCGCTAACAACTGTGCTAACAATGGAAGTGAAGTCAGTAGCTGTCTCCTCGTATCCGATCTGTGTGCAGATGCTGGCTGCGTCCATGCTACCGACGAATGCGTCGGCGAGTCCAGATCCGTATGCGTTAGTCATGTGGATAACTGCGACATTGTCCTGCATGTCCGCAGTCATGACATCAGCCACAACCGAACCCTGGAACGCATCGCTTGGAACGACACGGTAGAACGATGGATACGCTGTTGCATCAGAGAGCGCTGGGCTCGTGCTTGCGTAGGAGACCTGCGGGATTCCAGCAGCGGAAAGTACCGAGTTGGCAGCCATTGAAGCTCCGGAGCATGCTGCTCCGACTACTCCCCATACGCCTGCATCAACAAGGGTCTGAGCTGCGGATGCGGCCATTGTACCATCGCAACCCGAGTCCGCGTAGACTATCTCGAACTGCACTCCTTGACTGTATGCCAGAGTGTTGGCGAGACCCAGCGTGATCTGCGATGCAGCCACGAATCCGTCTGCGTAAACTGCGATTGGGCCAGTAGCGTCGTTCAAGAATCCGATCTTGATTGTAGCTCCGGTCCAAGGTGT
>DAVY01000009.1:0-17339 GCA_002505775.1 Euryarchaeota archaeon UBA130
TCAAGTCCGGGAGCGCGGACCACTAATCCCCCTGACGCTCTATTCAAGCTTGCAAGGAAGCGCCCTCACACAGGTAAGAAGAACGTCTATGGGGCGAATGTGACGCTGATTCCTTACCTCTTTGGTATTTGTGACATGTGGGCAGGCTCATAAAGGGGACTTTGCTCGGCGGGCTGCTGGAGGTTATCACATGGGCATCGCAAAGTACGTTCGAGAAACGTGGAAGAAGCCTAAGGAAGGCATGCCAATGCTTCACAGGCGCGATAGGATGGCCTCTTGGAGGAAAGATCCTGTTTTCCAGCGAATCCAGAAGCCGACAAGGATAGACGCCGCCCGAAGACTTGGATATAAGGCCAAGCAGGGAGTGGTATTGGTCAGAACCAGAGTCAGGCGTGGTGGACTCAGGAAAGGTAAGATCCACATGAAGAGGAAGCCATCGAAGTCTGGAATAAAGAAAATTACCATGGCCAAGTCAGTTCAGAGGATCGCCGAAGAAAGGGTCAGCAGGAGATATCCCAATCTTGAGGTCCTGAACTCCTACTGGGTTGGCGAGGATGGTAAGAACAAGTTCTATGAGGTAATACTCTTGGATCCGTCCCACCCGGCCATTATCTCGGATAATGAACTCTCATGGGTATCAGAAGGAAATAGCCATTCAGGACGTGCATTCAGAGGAAAGACCAGCTCCGGAAAGAGAGGGCGAGGACTGCTGAACAAGGGCAAGGGTGCTGAGAAGCTCCGCCCGAGTCTCAAGGCCAACAAGAACCGTGGAAAGTGAGACGGTCCTCCGTCATATTGATGCCATGTGAGCTATCCCATGGATTGATGGCCGACCTACACGCATCGGAGATTAGAGGTCTTCCAGTCATTCTTCCTAGTGGAAGGCTGCTAGGGACTGTGTACGACTCCTTCGTCAACACGGATGACTGGTCATGTACCCACATATTCGTCTCTGATCCTCCAGCAGACTTGGTAGAGGGACGAACCCACCTTGCAATACCTTGGAAGTGGGTCAGGTCGGTAGGTGATGTCGTTTTGCTGAGATGGTTTCCGCCAACGCCTCTTCCCAAGAACCTTTGACTCATGAATGAGCGTATCGCCAATATGATTCAAAAGGGGAACGATAACCCTAATCCGTGCGTGCAACTACGATATTGACCCTCGCCACCCTCTTGATGGCCACTTACTTGCCGCTTGCACACGCCGACTCCTCCAGGGGCGTCGTGATATGTGCTGGAGCAGATATGGAAATGATGCCGGCGAATTGGGAGGTTCAGGATCAGTCCTGCGTCAGGGTGGATCTCGGAGTGCTTCAACAGGGTGAGACCATTTCCTTCGATATCTCCACAGATTCGGAAATAGACATACTATTGTTTTCTTCAAACGCAATAACCGTCTATCAGAATGAGCAGTCATACAGGAGCGACTCGGTCTGGGAAAG
Source organism: Euryarchaeota archaeon UBA130 (assembly GCA_002505775.1). GTDB lineage: Archaea > Thermoplasmatota > Poseidoniia > Poseidoniales > Thalassarchaeaceae > MGIIb-O5. Next base: position 1,442 of record DAVY01000009.1, read on the forward strand.
CGACTCAGTTTTCGAGTCTTTCAATGGTTCAGGGGAATGGCACTGGACCGTTCCATCTGACAGAGACGCCACAAGGTGGTACATGGTAGTAGACAACCTTGCACATCCACAAGATTCCGGGTCTGGTGATCAAGGAGGAGATCCAGCTTCAGTGACCCTGGACATCTCAACTGTAATCCCTGAACCGTTCACTCTAGTAGACACCATTGTTCGATTGGAATCCGGCCAGAGCTCCACCCTCTACGGTCCCTTCTCGATGGACAAAGGTACCCAAGTAAGGATAGATGTGAGCACCATGCAGGGGGCCCCTGATGTTTTTCTTATGGATGAAGACCAGTTGGAAATGTACAATGGGGGAGGAACAGCAGCGGCCCGAGTCCAGGGAACTGATCTGCTTCTCGTAACATCAAGCAGGGACCTAGTTTGGACAGTTCCAGAATCCTTGGAGGGAAAGGAACTCTACCTCGTCGTGGACAATAAGCCTGGGCCATCGGGAGGAGGTGCAGGAACACTTCCAATCGCATCCACGGTTGTCCTCTCCCTGACTCCGATAATGGATCCGAAAGTATCCGGAATACCACTCTCCGGAATCGTCGACGTCGGCTCGGAAATCACTCTTGATGCATCAGAAACCCCTAATCTCTCCAATCAAATTCCCGAATCAGGATACTCATGGGACACCGATGGGGACGGATTTGACGACAGTACTGCAAAGGCCTTCAATATCAGCTGGCCACAGCCAAGCAATTTGACAATCAGACTATCAGTCCTAGGGATAGATGGAAGGAGTACTAGCGTGTACGAAGACATAACGGTTGAGGACATGTCACCTCCTGAAGTAGACATTTCGGTTGATGGAATTCTTGAAAGGTCCTTCAACGAGAACATAGTCATCGATTCGACCTTCAGTGATAACTGGGGTGTTTCGATGGTCGAGTGGCTACTGGATGGTGCGGTCCAATCAACCTTTGAAGCTGATTTTGAATCTGCACGCACGTTCGCATACACATTCCCTTCGGAGGCCGAATCCGGAATCCACATAATCACCCTCAGAGTAACGGACCTCTCAGGGATGTCTTCGGAAGATACCGCTTCCATCCAACTATTCGATTCCACGCCCCCAGTCCCCGGAATTTTTGACAACACCCTAAGGTCTGTCCAGGGACAATCAACAACTCTTGCAGTACCTTTCGAAGACCAAGAGTCGGAAAGTCTGTACTACTCATGGGATTTCAATGCCCAGATAGATACCGATGGAGACGGAACTGTGGACAACGACGAGGATGCTGTCGGACCGACGGTGCAGCACACTTTCTCAGAGTCAGGAGTATACCGAGTGATATGCAGGGTCCAGAACGAAGAGGGTCTGGTTTCAGACGTAGAAATACTAGTTACCGTTACTGACGCTGAAAGCGCAAACGAAATCGGACTAGACGACTTTTTGATGGCCTTAGGGGCAATATTACTTCTCCTTGTATTCTCTTTCATGGCCTATTTGAGAATTGCCTCGAACAGGAGAATGGCCGCGTTGCTCGCCGAGTCTGAAACCGAAGCGGAGGAAGATCTCGCTGCTTCCAGGGAACCCTCAGCCGAGGAGCAGAAAGCCATGTGGGGGGGCTCTAGTGGAACCCTATCAAACACGCAACCAATGGCTATCGGGGATATTGCAAGTGGCATGTCGGGAGCCTCTTCTCCAGAGTCAGAGGCCACCTCACTAGAAATCAGCGAGGAAGAATTTTCCGAGCTGCTTTCACAGCCATCTCCATCGGAGCCCTCCGGTAGCCTTGCCGCCGATCTCCTCAGTGCATTCGAAGACGAGGATGATGCCCAATCTCAGATTCAGGAAAGCGTTGTGGAATACTCATTCCCAGAGGAATCGGAAAATCAAGAAGGGGCTGAGGTAGGGCATGGGCTAGAGCAATCTACCCAATCACAAGATCACGTCCAAGAAGAGGTCCAAAAACCAGAAGAAAGCAGAACAGTTAGGAAGAATTGTTCTGAGTGCGATAAGATGTTCGAAGTAGATTTACCAGACGGGTTAGACAGAGCAAAGACAGCTTGCCCCCATTGCGGATCAATAGAGATTGTAGAGTTAGAATGACCATCTCAAAACGGTCTCAATGAGCATATTTATCTTAATCAGGAAGGGCAATACCCTTTAGCGCACCTCTTAGAGGTGCGTGCATGAACAAGAGTGGTGTCCGTGTTCTACATGGTGCCCCCAATGTTTCAAGCAACAGAGCATTGGTCCTGGTTCTTCTGATGCTCATCCCACTTTTCTACCCAATCCAGCAAGCCGAGGCGGAAGCAAGGATAGAGTCACAGGACTTCGAGATCTTGGATAGGCTTTCTGATGTGATGGGAGAGCGTCAAGCAGTTTTGGATTCTAACTCAGTAGGGCAGATTGCTGGTCCGACCGTCCAGGGCGTCAGAGACGGAATCTCCCTAAGTGGGCAATCGGACCCGTTATCCACCATTGGAGAATCCTTGGAAGGCTCATCGTTTACCGAGACTCTACCTCCTGATCCCGAACACCCTCTTCCGTACAGACTGATAACAGGTGAGGAAGATTCCGTGAATGTGGACAATGTCTGGCAGACATTGGTAAACATAACTGATTATGTCATATTGACACAATACATAGACCTAGAAGGAAATATCGTCACAGGCACTAATGTTGTGACTTTCACGACTAACTTCCTATCACTAATTAACCCTCAAACTGACCCTCTGAGCCACGCCGTAGATATAGACAATGATGGAGATGATGATATCCAGGTAGGGCTCAGTATATCTCTAGGGAATCTTGGACTTAACAATATAGACATTGACACTGGAACGTTGTGGATACAGCCATCGGTATCATACAAGGTAGACGTGCTCGATGGAAGTCAAACAGATTCTGTATGGGATGAAATGGACTCCTTGCAAGTTTCCCTGATCAAGCCTTTCGCCTACTCTAGCCCAGACTCAGTACTTGCACTTGGGGACGGAGAGAGTTATGTTTGGGTCGTCGACTCGAAATTCTCAACAATGCCACAGGACTTTTCTCTGGATATTGGCATAGAGAGAGTATTCTTCAATGCTAGTGCTGTATTACAGGACCTTATATCGGCATTGGTGAACATATTTGGATCGAACTTTGATGGTTCGGGACTAACTCTGATAGGCATTTCCGCGCCCTACTCTATATCTCTAGACTCCAGTGACATGGACTCATGCCCAGACAGGTACAGCCCAGATCAACTTCTATTCCTACCCCCAAGTGAGATTGACTGTGGGATATCGGTGGGTCTTGGCTATGGGAGATTCGCGCCTCCTTCAGAGGGTGACAGGGAATTGTGGGAATTAGCATACATCAGCCTCGATGTCAAACCCAATGGGGTCTCGGAGATGATTCCCGGCGATTTGGAATTGGTCATCAGAACGGACAGCACTATACCAGCAGCGGGCGGAATTGAGGGAGACAGGAGCCTCACAACCGTGGAGTATTTCGCTGATAGAAGATCCGACTTGCATATTCATTTCCATGAAGATAGGTCTGGAACCCCCATAGATGAGAATCAGGGGGCACATGGCAACACTACAAATTCACTCGGTTGGCTCAGGGGAATGCCGGAAGGGTCAATGTCTCAAGGAGAGATAACAAGGATCTTCAGAATGCTAGGCTCATCTGACGAGCCTGAGTTGCCTGGAGGTAAGCCTAGCAGACTTGGTCTGATATTAGGAATCAAGAATTTCTCAAGAGACACTAGTCCAAACGAGGATGATCCGACCCTCCCAGTGAATCCAGCATACCCGCCGATAAGTATGATATTACTGAGGTCAGCCCAGTCCTTGGAATCAATCGAATATGAATCATGGTTTGAGAGAGGAGGAGAAGCATCTGATCACAGGAAAGTCAGCATCTCCATACAATCAATACCAACCGCTCTGGTGCTTTACGGTTCCTTTGATGTGAGTGGCGAAGATGATGATGACATAAGCTTGGATGACTCCAATAACCTGGATTTTATTTCTCGTATACTAGACTCATTAATCATGGATTTAGTCGACCTCTACCTAGACGTTGGGGGCGTACTTAACGGCATTCCAGCGACTGTCGTGGAAGCAATCACCGGTAGCGTCGGCCCGAGCGGAGATTTGCAGGGCAGGGAATTTAATCTGATAATGCACGACAACTGGGGTGCCCTGAGAAACGAGTTATCTATTGGGAGAATCGGGTTGCAAATAGGCTCAAGTCCTCATCCGATACTCCAAGGCGACCATCTGGTCTTGGCGAAAGATAGGTCACTAACTCAGGTTTTGAGTAGAGATGGAACATTGGTAGACCCCTTGGTCCCAGTAGCTGCCAGCATAGGATTCAGTGGGCTGTCAGCCCTTTCTGTGGATGATGATGATATCCTCGATCAATTGACGATATCGATAAACACATCCTCGTCCATGCCATTCAATTTCACGTACTTAGATCACGAGCCAAGAACGATTTCAGAGTCTTCATTCCAGTCCCTATATGTCTCAGATATTCCTGATGATATCAGGGTTTACGTCGATGACGAAACAGCAGTCTACACATCATCAGATGGAATCGACAAAATAATCTACACTGGAAAGGATTTGGAACAAAGGCAAGCCGTCGAGATAACCGACTTCCCAGACGAGTTCACAGCTCTTTTTGGATCCTATTCAAGCTGGAGCACGGGCACATCTATTGGCACTATAGAGGCTCAGATTACAGACTCACAGGTCCCAGAAACGATGTCTGGCGATCACTTCATGTTTCATCATGACCCGAATGATGGAACCTCTGCCATCTCATCTAGAATCTCCGGTATTTCCGAGGTCACCTGGATTCCTCCTGTCTCCGAGGGGGCATTTGGCCCAGATGGCAGGGGAAAGGCGTCATTATCTGCCTCAGGTGACAGGCCCATGAGCTTCAGCGTGGATCACGCCCCAACCATGGATGAGGATCTCTTGACAGCTGTCGCAATAATTGACCCGCTACCATCATCGGTATCTGTAGAGGTTCCAACAAGCTCTGAATCAGGACAAGCTCTCGACATTCCTGAGCTAAACACGACACAAGGCCTTTCAGGGCTCGCATTCTTCCTTGGAGGATTCGCTGATCTAGGAAGGTCGGTGAATGCTGTTCTTTCCGGGATCACAACTGATATTTCTACAGGCTCAAGCTCCGGGGAGTCAAATGAAAATTTCTCATTCGGTATGCAGCTGGAGGCGAATGCACCGTTCGATCTCGTGGTTGAGGCCAGTCACGGTGATGGGTCACTGGAAACGCCACCTTGGGTACATGGTGTTTCATTTGTCGCTTCCCCGTCTGGAATTTCAGACGGCTTCCATCTGAGAACCTGGATTCCTGACCTGCCTCCGGTGGTTGATATGTCAGTCTCCAGATCTGTAGAAGGGGACTCACAAGACTGGGGAGTCATGTTAGCACTCGATGGATGGGTTCCCGCACATAGTGAGATTATGATTCAAGCTATGGGCATAAACGGTCAAGACCTCCTAATGACATTGAATGGTCTACAAGTCGGCATCCCAACGGGTATGCTGATTGACTCTACATTCGAGTTTGAAAACGTTGCAGGTATAACAGAGGTATCCACTTCTGCAAGATATTCAATGACCAACCCCCTTGAATGGGCACATATTTTACTGATTAACAGAGACGCCGGTAGTAGAACCGAGATAATGATTGATGAAATTCCAGAGGTTGTGGATATCACCGCATCTCTCGGAACCGCTGTATCGATAGATATGACAGTTCCAGACCAGTACCTCAAAGATAATGGCATAGGAATCAGTTCCATCATGATGCAACAGATGCAATGGATGGACTCTGCTTGGCATCCAGCCACAATTTTCCTCACAGATGTCCCAGGCTCGATTAATCTCACCACGGAGCCCGATACAGATTTCGACATAAGGGAGAGTCTAGCGTTCCAGGGGATTCCCACATTGGATTATCGTGCATCTGGCGAGGGGATGTCCCTGTACATCGAGGCCTTCGGTAGGTCAATTAATACCAAGGGAGATATCATATTGTTGGCAGAAGGAATGACTGATAGCCTGATAATCAAACCCGCTGATGGATTTGGTTTGAATATTCGATCAGGAGGAGACGGTGTCGACAAGATATACATCAGGTCTAGTAATATCCCGACAACTCCTCCTGTAACAATGGAGGAAATGGAAGCATTAGGGGAGGACTTGAAGAGTGCCACCATACACATTCACGAATTTGGAAGAATTTCGTCGACACTTCCAGGTTATCCGGTAATCGAGCTTTCAGATGTCCAAGGTGGTAAGATAATCATTTCAGCCAGAGCATCAGCTGAGGTAGCTGGACAAGAGTTTGACCTTAGGGGGGTTCTTCTAGATGCACAGACAACATCGGGAATTCCTACTGCAACAACGATAGGTGTTAACGGAATGGCATCCGATCTTTCCATTCTGAACATTATTCCTGGCTTCGAGGGTGATACTCAGCACATCATGGTCGTCGAACCGGTATCTTCGGGCATAATGACGCTAATTGCCACATTCATGGGGGGTAGCTGATGGGTCTGTTAGAGAGAATTAGGCTATCCAGAGAGCCCGAGGAGACGCCCGAGGAAAAAACTGCACATGAGGCCTTGGAAATCATAGAGGAAAAGATCAGTCATATATCGCCATTCAGGGTCGTCTTTGCATCTATATCTGCATTTTTGGTACTCTCAGCCTCTGTTTTGGCCTTGGTCTGGCTTGTTCCGTATGACAGAGTTTCAGTAGACGTGATTTACAAGCAGAGTGGCTCGAGTCACATAGTTCTAGCAGAGATAAACAATCAGGGAAGCAGATCTATAGACTCAGTCTCCTTGGATATTGTCTTCATCGATGATGATGATGTTGAGATCCAAAGAATACATTTCGAGTCAGATTTAATCTCAGCCCACAAGTCTGTTGCGGGGGACGAGCTTGAAATGATAGTTAACGGAGAGTCGGTTTGGGAAGACTACACGATAGAGATAATCTTGAGTTATGACAACTACAGAGGCCCAGTGTACGAGAAGACTACGATGGAAGTTGGGGCCTGGACTCTAGAACTATTCACTCTAAGGGCCCCATTAAAGATTCTTTAGTAAATCGTTCAGGAGACCCATACGCTCAAAATACTCCTGTCACGGGGAGTTCTGATGACAAAGCGAGCCGTAGTCGTGGTGCTAGCCGTGCTCCTACTGTCATATCTTCCTGCTATAGGTGAAGAGAGCTCCTCCGAAGAGCCGACACTTTCGGGATTGGATATCAATTACGAGAGGATTGAAATTTCCCCCGATCCACGAAGCATAAGGGATTTAGGGGCCCCATCCGTTTCACAGGGCTCAGAAGAAACTCGACAGGTTGTCGCACATTCCACAATAGGAACATACACACAAAATGGTTTGATTCCAAGTGAATCCATGGATGAGTCTCTCTCAATCCCAAGAGTAGATCTTGCAGTTGCACTGATTGATGGAAATACAGGACTTTGGGACTCGAGAATGGATGTACTCCAGTTGGGGGACATAACCATCCGTTCTACAATCCCTCCCTCAGGTTTCTTGGTGCAAGGAACTGAGAATGCTCTCACGGAATTGGAATCACTGGAGTCAATTACCTCTGTGCATGAGGTTCCGAGCGGACTCTTAATTCATCCTTCACTTAGGTTCCCCAATCAATCCCAAGAACTGATGGTCGAGGTGATAGGATGGAAGGGAGATGACATGTCTCGCCTGAAAGATCCAGGATTAGGGCTACAGGATTCCATTGAATCAGTAATGGGCTATCTCACAGATCCCTGGTCTCCGGAACCAGGAGTAATTTGGGGATCGACAAACTTCGCTAATTTCTCACGCATAGTAGCACATCCATCTGTATCGTACATCTCGCCTCTTCCAATCCTTACTCTACACAACGACCAGGCAAGAATAAACATGGGAATTAACACTGTTGAGAACGCATTCATAACAGGTCTAAATGGTAGTGGCCAGATTGTCGCAGTGGGTGACTCGGGACTCGATGGAGACCACGGAGACTTCACTGGAAGACTAGCAGGGTTAACTTCTGTGACCCCCGGGGACTCATCAACCGCGGATCCAAGTGATGGTCATGGGACGCACGTTGCGTGTACAGTTCTTGGATCAGGATTTAGGAGCAATGGCGGATACCAAGGGGTTGCACCAGAGGCCGAATTGTACTTTCAGGCAATGGAGGATGATGACTCAGGAGCTCTCTACAGCTATGGGATTAACTCTATGCTAAATTCTGCATATAACGCAGGAGCCAGGATCCATACCAATAGTTGGGGCTCTCAAAGTGGTTTTGGTGGCTACTCTACACAATCAGAGGATGCCGACGATCGAACATCTACTTGGGATCAGTATTGGTCCTACGACGGTATGACAGTATTATTTGCTGCCGGCAACGAAAGGGACGATGGAGTATCTTCTCCGGGGACTGCGAAGAATGTGATCACTGTTGGCGGTCACAAGAACAGGTACAGTGGAGCACCAGATGAGATGTACTACTGGAGTAGCAGGGGCCCCACTGACGATGGCCGAATAAAACCCGATTTAGTTGCCCCGGGGGATTACGTACGTTCGTGCAAAGCACAGGAAGCTAGCTCCGCTGGAGGATCGTGGTCTAACACTTGGTATATGGAATACAGCGGAACCTCGATGGCCACACCAGCCGCGGCTGGTTCTTCAGCACTAGTCAGAGAGTATCTAACCGAAGTGATAGGGAGACAGGCTCCTCAGGGATCATTGGTAAAGGCTCTTCTGATCCTTGGAGCCAAGGATATGGGGGCCAGAGATATCCCGAACGACGATGAAGGATGGGGAAGGATAGATTTGGTTCAGTCCCTCATACCAGAGGGGGAAGTGGGGATCTTCGTTGATGACAGATCTAGAATCAGGAGTGGGGAGGTAGTTGAGTACACATTTGATGTTAATTCGCCCGGTAATGAGTTCAAGGCAGTGCTAACTTGGTCCGATTATCCAGGTTCCTCCAGCTCTACCATTCAATTGAGGAACGATCTGGACTTGGAGGTAATCTCTCCCGATGGTACCACTTACAAGGGCAACGTATTCACTAATGGCAGATCCACCCAAGGAGGTAGTAAGGACTCCGTTAACAACGTCGAGGTTGTTGCATTGGACAGCACCTCCCAGGGAATATGGACAATCAGAGTAAAGGACTCGCAACATGGCGGTTCTCGTACATGGCAACCATTCTCCATTGCTGTAAGGGGGCACAATGTAAACGACCTAAGCCCAGATCCAACATTTGTTCCGGATTCAATGATTGTTTCCACTCCAATACCCCAAGTGGGTGAAGAAGTTCAGGTAACGGTCTCGGTGAAGAATCTCGGAGCAGGCTCCGCAATTGACTTTCCAGTGATGGCCAGAGTCAACTCAGCTCTCCTCGGGGAGCAATTAATTTCACTCTCCCCCGGGGAGACCGGTGATTTAGTTTGGTCATGGACCCCTGATTCCGAGGGAGATGCGTCATTCGAATTATTCATAGATCCAAACAATCAATTTGATGAGATGTCGGAATCAAACAACTACTTCGGTGAAATAGTCATTGTAAGCGCTCCAGGGGTCAGGGTTTCCGCCGTTGAGGACACCGTCACTCTAGTTGATGCGTCTACTACAACTTCAACTTGGGACCTAACTCTCACAAACACCGCGCTCTTTGAGACCAACGCTACTATCTCGGTATCCGAACCAACCAGAGTGCAGGATGGAACACAGTTCGGATGGTTCCAATCATTTACATCAAACACATTCAATCTGATGCCCACCGAGGAAGTATCTGTTGGTATGACAATGGTTCATCCGGCACCTCCTCCACCTGGAATCTACTCGATGACACTCTCCGGCTACGACGTTGAGAATGATATCCTGTCGGAGATATTACTCTACTTCGAGGTCCCTGTGCTCTCTGATGCGAACATCCAATTACTTAACGAGCAGATTCTCGTCAGCCCCTTTGAGGCTACAAACACTCAGATCACTGTTCTGAATGAGGGAAACGGCGCCCAGTCCTATGACGTAGAATTGGTGTCTCCCGCTGGATGGCATCTAGGGCTTGACTCAATAGGTGCATTCGAAGGCTCGTCTCATGGTTCTACAGGGACCCTGCAAAAGCAATCTAGCAAGACAATAGACATCACAATTAACCCGCCAGGCGCAATGATACCAGAGGGTACCACTTTCGAAGCGGCGATAATTGTACACTCCAGAGTCAGCTCCATTTCTTGGACTCAAGACATATTCCTGATAGTGGGGCCAGTCGACGACTTCTCTCTGTCTCCACAACCAGGAGGAGTAATTTCAGAAATCTCCCCCGATGCGCTCTTGGAGATTGAGCTCTCAATTCAGAATTCAGGAAATAGAGACTGGGATCTCACTCCGTACCTCATGTCATCTCCCGGTGGCTGGAATGTTGTTGAAATCGATCCTCTGACGGTGCCAGCAGGACAATCTGTAAATTGGATAATGATACTACAAGGAAATGGACTAGCTACCGGCGGTCTCATTCAAATTCGTATGGCAACTCCAGATGGTTTCAAGATTGACTGGAATACGACAATAGAGGTCCTATCGGCAGCCTCTCCAAGGCTTTCCTTCCATCAAATATACCTCCCAGATGGATCTTCCTCCAACGAAATCTTGGGAGTGGGAGAACATCCCGTTGGTGGCCCTGGATTTGACTTACACTGGATGGTCTGGAATGAGGGAGCTGGGGCATGGAGGCCAACAACAACGATGCAACTTCCAGACCAAGATTGGTCATATGATTGTAAATCTCCTTCATCTCTGGCACCGGGAGAATCAGATATTGTGGAGTGTCTTGTAGTCATTCCAGACGATGAACCAGCTGGAACTGAACCAATAATCTCACTAATAATGGAAGGTGACGGTATTGAAATTAGCGACACCAAGTCTCTCTTGGTTGAAGACTCTCCGAGATTATCATGGACACTTAACTCGGAGCCCATTGCCCATGAGGGATATAAATCAACATACAGAATCGATGTTACTAATACCGGAAACTCGGATGTTTCACATACTTTTGACGTAGATGCCCCTGACTCATGGAACGCTAGGACTACTGATGGTGTTAGAGTCGTACTTGCACCTGGGGAATCACGGGGAATGATTCTGGAATTCACACCCGGAGGGCAAGATGCCACGATTTCCATAAATCTAATCAATGCCGAAAATGTGGATGGGTCTACCTTTGAAATCCAGGTAGATGTAATGCCGTCACTCGGAAGTGACTCAAATCTCGGATCATACCTGCCCTTAATCCTCGGTACTTTGCTTATTGCTCTCCTATCCGGATTGGGTACATTTGTTTATGTCAAGACCAATGGAAACCCGTCAAGCATAATCAGGAGCAGGTCAACTAACAGAAAGAGTACAGCTCTGGAAACCGACGAATCAACCAGTAGTGGAGTTCCCTGTTGGATATGTAGCGCCGATGTCATTGTCGGTGATGCATGGGCATGCTCGGTTTGCGGAGCGAGGTATCACAAGGCCAACCAGGTCTCTGGGTGTGACATTGTTTCCATGGGCAGATGCCTCCATTGCGATGCCGATGTCGAAGAACTAGTCGAGGCTTGATAATTGGTCCCAGAGTGAGCAAAGGGTGCGAAGGCCTTAGAGGGCCGGCAGTATCCGAAATGCAATGGACAGCAAGAGTCCCCTGACGGTCCTAATCGTGATTATGCTCCTTAGTATGTCTGCTACCGTTGTTTCAGCAGATGTGGATATTTCCCTTTCAGCTAACCCCTCATCTGCAGAGGCATCTCCAGATGAGGCTGCGGAATACACCATATTGGTGAGAAATACAGGGGATGACGACGCTGCCGTGTCCTTAAGCACACAGCAAGGCAATGATTGTAACGGATTCACCTCTACCTTGGAGACGACCTTTGTCCAAGTCGGGTCCCAGTCTTCTGAGCAGGTAACATTGACTGTCACAGTAACTGATCAGGCCAGCGGTGAATGTGAGACAACAGTAAATGCCCAGGGCCAAGTATCTGGTGGAGCTCCAGGAACCCCTTCAAATGCGGATGTAACCGTGGTCACCACTGCAGGTGATGGAGGTGGTCTTTACTCTGTCAGCCTTTCAACAGACGAATCAACAACCAAGAACTATGACGGAGAGGATAACGAAGTCACTTGGGACGTCGACGTTGAAAACAACGGGGAACAACAGGCAAATGTACAACTTGAGATGACATCTGACAGTGACTGTGAATCTGATGAGTTATCAGCAACTGTTGATCCGTCAGTCCTTCAACTTGAGCCAGAGGATCAGCAAGAAGTTACTGTCACGATTGATATGCCAAATGGCGCAGAGACCGATGCAGGCTCACATTGTTTCATATTAAAGGCAACAGTCACCAACGATCCGAATGCCGCCGACCAAGCAGAAGATAACCTGACCCTCAGCCTCAACGTTCCTGAAATAAAGGAGTGTGATGCTTCTCTCCAGTACAGCTCGCACAATCTTGATCCGGGAGAACAGGCATCAAATTCTATTGAAGTCGAGAACATCGGAAACACAGAATGGACGGTCACTGCAAATGCTCAATCTTTAGATGGTGAAGATATTTCAGGCTGGGTGGAGTTTGATAGCCCTAGGAGTAAACTGCTAACAGAGCCAGGTTCCTCCGACGATGCCCATACTTTCACCTTCGATGTAACACCTGATGATTCTCTTGAAGCTGGAACCCAAGTTGCCATAGGGATACAGGGAAGGGCCGGCTCTGATATTGGCTGTGAGAAGATACTCACCGTGACCGTCGGACAGGAATTTGGCGCTTCTATGTCACTGAGCAGATCGACTCTTTCAAATGTAGAGCCAGGAACCTCAGGAACTCTTTCTATCCAGATAACTAATGAGGGCAATGGCCAGGAAACCATGGCTCTGGGAACATCGGGGGTCCCTCCTGGTTGGCAAGTTTCATTCTCAAAGTCATCAGTAACACTAGGGAGCTCTCAGTCGTCTAATAATAAAGAGACTGTAGGGGTAGATGTATTCGTTCCTGAAGACGCCAGTGCCGAATCAGATGCCGTTATCTCATTCACCATCGGAAGAGGAGGAGGATCAACTCCATATGATTCTAAGGACCTAACAATATCAGTCGCACCCAGACATGAAGTCTCAACGTCCATGGTCTCTGACCAACAGACGGGAAGATCTGATCAAATAGTCAAGTTCCCGCTCGTAATCACTAACGAGGGCAATATCAGAGACACATTCAGGCTCCAAGCTTGTGATCCCGGGGATCAAACTGGATGCGGAAGCCCAATGTGGCAATCATCATTCTCGGACTCTGATGGTAACTCTATCACACAATTAGCCTTAGATCCAGGGCAGTCAACTGAGGTATATCTAGACGTCTTAGTGGAAGGGGAGGAAGATGCTGACTCAGCGCGTGTCCTCGCTAGAGTAGCAATCTTCGGCACCAGCGAATCCTCCGAACACACCGTGACAGTAGTCGTTTCTAACTACAATTACGGAATGGCCGTCTCGCCCCAGTCACCAGGCGAGGATCCCAGTCAGATGGATGTAGTATTGCCTCCTGGTGGGACGCTATCTACCTATTTCTGGATAGATAATACCGGAGACTACCCCGCAGGAGACACCGCAGTGATAACTATCACAGGACTTGAGTCATCGGTTTCCAGGAGTATCTTTGTAGAAGGGGTCAAGATTGACAATTCTATTCAAATTCCAAGAGATGGCAGGATACTCATAGAGGTGCAGATGGAAGTCATGGAGGGAGTATCTAATGGAGTGTCAGGGATAATCAAGGTTTCAGCAGCCTCAGAGAGAAACGCAGCTCAGATCACCTCGGTGGATGTAATGATTCAAGTGATGACCATACATGATATCATATTCACATTGGAAGGCGAGGACGAGCAAACAGTGAACTATCCAGAAAAGGCAATTTTCTCATTGTTTGTGACAAATAATGGCAATATCATCGAGGACATTGAGATAATCTCTGGAGAGTCTCTAAGGGGATGGACAATAGATATTATCGAGGACGAATTCGAGCTTTCCCCCGGAGAGACCCGAGAGATACAGGTGAGGGCAACACCCCCATCCCAACTGTTGGATGACGATTCTTACAGATTCACTGTTATCGCTCAACCAGAGGGCATCCCCGTAGCAGGTCAGCCTGTAGAGCTCACAGTGAATTCGGTAACATCAGACTCATTCCTAAATCTCTCGAAAGAGATGCAGGACATCCTCGTGTATGGGCTAACCGCGTTTGGCGCGTTGCTCGTAATCGTACTTTTTATGCGTTCCAGGGCAGAAAATAAGAGGATAGCCCAAGCCTTGGAACGGGACGAGTCTTAGGTGCATAGGTGAGTCTTCACCGGATAGGCTTATTGCCCAATTTCAGGTGGCTCATGTCAACGGTCCCTACGGGACCGGCGGGTGTTTGTGTTGTCTACAGTTCCAGAGGCCTATCTCGCAGTGGCTGTCATGGCCCTCGTTGGGATAGGTTTCCCCGTTTTGAGCTTCGTTGGATCGGGCTTCTTGAGACCTAGGAAGACTGGAAATGACGCCAATAAATTAAGCTCTTGGTTGCTTCCGGGTTATGAATCGGATCAGTCCCTATACGTAAGGAGAGAATCTACTTACGAGTGTGGCGCTGATCCAGTTGGCGACGCTCATATCAATTTCCATTTCCAATACTACTGGTACGCAATCATATTCCTCGTATTCGATATTGCATTCATGTTCCTGGCATTCGGCGGTATACTTGTTATACAAGACGGAGCTATATCAATCTACAGTTCCTTGGGGACACTGACTGTTTTCATTGTACTAATGGGAGCCGGTGTATGGCACGTCTTCCGAAAGAGAGGCAGAATCTACATCTGAGGTGACTTCAATGGCGGATGAGGATCAGAATTATGCAGTTTTCAACAGTAGGATGCTTGTAGATACAGTTGGCGACATTACAGACGAAGCTCTCAAGGCAAGTAGAATTAAGGATATAATCGGAGTTCTAGCTGGTAGGGTATTCAATTGGGGTCAAAGAAAGTCTCTGTTCCCACTTCACTTGGGTATCAAATGCTGCGCTCTGGAGATGGCCGCCGCCGGAGCGAGTCGTTTTGACGCAGAGAGATTTGGCGTATTTTTCAGATCGAGCCCCAGACAGTGTGATGTTCTTCTGGTGAATGGCCCAATAAGCAAGAAATTTGCCGACCCAATAGTCAGGCTCTGGGAGCAGATGCCAGAGCCAAAGTGGTGCATTGCTATGGGGGAGTGCGCAATATCTGGTGGACCATACTTCCAGTCATACAATATCTTGGAAGGTGTCGATACAGTTATTCCAGTGGATGTCTACATCCCTGGGTGCCCCCCTAGACCTGAGGCATTGATTGATGGATTCGATAAACTTAGGCAGAAAATCATCAGGATAGGAGCCAAGCCTAGCAGTGATCGTCCAGCCACACAAAGGCCGTTAATTACAGGAGACCTCTGATACAATGTCTCGAGTTGTCCCATCATCCATTCAGAAGGAAGCAGCAGAGAAGACAGCCTCAGCGATCAGCAGGATAAAGGGCTCCGAGGCAGAGGTAGTGGAAAGGTCCAGCGGAACTAGACCAAGATGGACCGTTTCAGTGAAATGCAATCCAGAAAACTGGAGGGGTCTAGCCGAGAAGCTATACAGTACTCACGAAGTAGATTATTGCTCCATGATAACTGGAATTCACTGGCCCGACGGACCCTCTGAGAAGAAATGGGAAGTAGTGTACCACTTTCTCAGGACAGGGGTGAAGAATCCTCCTGAGATTGATGGAGTTCAACAACCGAT
>DAVY01000009.1:17716-100064 GCA_002505775.1 Euryarchaeota archaeon UBA130
AGTATAGCAATACCAGATACAAGGACTCCATCCGTACCAAGCATCCAAGATTTATGGGTAGGTGCTGATTGGAATGAGAAGGAAACATGGGACTTAGTAGGCATCGATTTCGAAGGTCATGAGGGTATGAGACGAGTCCTGCAGCCTCATGAGACACCAACTGGATATCATCCTCTGCAGAAGCATCACAATCTTCGGTATCATGGATTCGAGGAAATGTATGATGATGCACAGGGTTTCTCTCGAAAGCCAGATGATATTGGCAAGGTAAAGTAGGTGATAAAATGGCAGAAATGTGGATTTCAATGGGTCCCCAGCACCCAATGACACATGGATTGTGGACACTGAAAATTAAGGTGGATGGTGAGACTGTCGTTGATACAGTCCCCGATCTTGGATACATCCATAGGGGTGTTGAGAAGATTTGTGAGTCACGAGATTTTACTCAGATAACTACCTATTGTGACAGACTATGCTACGCGAGTGCCAACACTTGGTCCCATTCATACATTTACGCTGCAGAGGACTTGTTGGGCGTCGAGGTACCCGAGAGGGCTGAATACATCAGGCTAATCGCTGTGGAATTGCAGAGAATTGCTTCACACTTGATGTGGATGGGTGCCTACGGGCCGGACACAGGAAATCTATCCGTAATGGTCTGGTGTCTCAGGGAGAGGGAGATGATGATGGATCTCCTACAGGAACTAGGCGGTTCCAGAATGCATTACAACTTCCCAAGGATAGGTGGAGTCAAGAGGGATCTCCCCCATGGTTTCGCTCAGAGAGCCCGATCCAAACTTGAGCTGTTCTTGCAAAGAATCCAAGAGTATGAAGCACTTTTCGATGAAAGCACGGTTTTCCTAGTAAGGACCCAAGGTGTGGGATATGCCAAGGCTGAAGAGATGGTAAATCATGGCGTTTCTGGGCCCAATCTCAGAGCTGCGGGTGTCAACTACGATGTTAGATGGGCCCACCCGTACTCTGTATACAGCGAATTGGATTGGGAGCCACCAGTGGAGAGGTCATCAATCAAGGGCGCCGATTGCTATGACAGATATCGAGTCCGAGTCGAGGAGATGAGGATAAGCGCTCTGCTAACTCTACAGGCTTTGGATAAAATGCCAGGTGGGTCTGACACATATCACGAGCCCGGCGATCCTAAGCTAATGGCAAAGGCACCCAGCAGAGCGCCAGAGGGGACAAGTGGCTATCATCACTTTGAGGACAGTCGAGGAGAATCAATGTTCTACATTGCGGGCGGAGGAGAAGCCAGAGGAAAGAATCCATACAGGGTCTCGATAAGGTCTCCTATGTTCATTACTATTCCTTATGCTTCCAAGTGTATGATTGGTTACAAAGTGGCTGATATTCCTGCAATAATGGGTTCTTTCGACCCATGCATAGGCGAGACGGATAGGTGAGTGATTGGCAAGTAGTGACTGGCTAGACTTGAATGGTTGGCTTCAATCTCTAGTTGGCTGGTCCATGGATCAGACCCATGACATTCTTCCGGACTCTGAGTACGGCCTCGGACCATTGGGCTCCATCAACCCCCAATCTTTCTTCTCATCCATACAGCCTTCTCTAGAATCTTTCTTCCATGCCACGATAATGTGCACGGTAGTGTTCACCACCCTGATGCTCACAATGCTGGCAATACCGTACATCGAGAGGAAATTCATAGGGAGACTAATGGACAGATTGGGTGCCACCACTACATTGAGAAGCCTCTGGGTAGGAGAAAGTGGCGTTACAGCAGGAGAGTGGTGGGATCAGCTACCTTTTGGAATCGGCACACCGATAGGCTGGGTCGTGAACACACTTAACTCGATATGGGGCAATGATCACGAACTGGAAACTGTTGCGAGAGTCAATAATAGAAGCTATCATGGGTATTGGTTTCTTCTTCCAGGATTCTTCCAAGCATTTGCTGATTTCTTTAAGTTCGCAACCAAGGAACACTTAGTCCCCAAAGACGCTGACAGAGTCGTCTTCGAGGTAGCTCCTGTGATTATCGTCTCCACTACAGTAATGGTATTCGCATTTGTCCCATTCGGACCCCACATATATGCCGCCAATCCAGATCTTTCCCTTCTATTCATGATGGCAATCTTCGGGGTCGCTCCCCTCGGAGTCTTCTTTGCTGGATGGGCTTCAAACAACAAATACACCTTGATAGGGGGAATGAGGTCAGCCGCACAGCTGACTGCGTATGAGATTCCGTTGCTGATCACAGTTCTCGGTGTCGCAGTCCTAAGTGGCTCATTGAATATAATTGAGATAGTCGATTTCCAAATGGGAGAAGATGAAGGGAACGTATGGAACTTTTTCATGATGCCATTGGGGGCCGCTTTATTCCTCATCACCATGATTGCTGAGGTAGAAAGAATTCCTTTTGACATGCCTGAAGCAGAAGCCGAGCTAGTTGAGGGGTGGTGGACCGAGTACGGAGGAATAAGGTGGGGTCTGATGTTCTCGGCCGAATACATGAGATCGTACGCGGCATGCATACTCTTCGCACTCTTCTTCTTGGGAGGTTGGGAGGCACCCTTCCAACATACACTCTCTGACCTTCCTGTTCTGGGCGGGGCATTCACGACCCTATTCGCGGTTATTCCGGGTCTGGTCTGGGTCTTACTCAAAGCATGGTCCTTGTTCGCAGTCTTTGTCTGGATCAGGGCCTCTCTTCATAGGGTCAGAACAGATCAGATTCTAGAGTTTGGATGGAGATACTTACTTCCCCTTTCATTAGTCAATCTAATCATAGCTACTTATCTTAGATTGGAGCTATATGATGGAGGTAACTGGAACTTGTGGATTCCAGTAGTAATTACCACAGTGTCTTTCGGTATTTTCCTCCTGTACATATTCGATGAGGATGAAGAGGCAGCTAGACTCAAGAGTAGGCCATATAGTACTCAGGCAGTTATCAAGGCCTCTCCAGGGAGTCACAGAGATTAGGTGGTAACATGAAGGAGGCTTACCCAGATGAATATAATACCGGACATCCTAGGGCAACGCCCAACTTCAGGAATCTGGTTCTAAGGCCTATGTGGATGACCCTCAAAACTGCACTGAGGACATTCCCATTCGTCGGAAGATTGTGGTTCCTAAGGAATGAGTATCACGGTCGCTCTGCTGTAATGATTGACAAAACCACAAAGGAAAGGATAGGGGAAGAACATCCCAGTACTGGTCAGAAGTTTGCCGCAGACAGAGAAACTAGCCAAATTATGCCTTTCCTCGAGAGACCCGTTACTGTCATGTACCCTTACGAGAGACTGGAAGATCTAGAACCATGGCTTTTCGTTCCTGGTAACTACAATGGAAGAATTGGAGTAATTTGGGAGACATGTACGGCTTGCAAAGCGTGTGTCAGGGCTTGTCCAAATGACTGTCTGCATATGACTTCCGAAGTTAGGGTAAACGTCCTTGATACAACTGAGGAAGGGGATGAATGGCATGGTTATGGGAGCGAGTTGGAGGCTGGAGGATTTGCAGCGAGGCCAAGAGAGGACTCAGGTGCTGAGAACTTTGATCTAATGACCGCACACAAGGAAGCTCCAGCTGAATATGATTTTGCCGAAATAATCGATTTGACCGGAGATAAAGCCACCGTGAGATGGATGGATGGATCAGGAATCGAAACTTTGGACTCATCGAATTTGAAGCCTGCTGAGAAGGACATAGTTTCCGGCAGAATAGATCTCGGGAGATGCATGTTTTGCGGATTGTGCATGGAGTCATGTCCGTTTGAGTCGTTCTTCATGACAAATGAGTATGATGGAATGTCTGGATTCTCAAGACAAGACCTATGGATGGATGCTGATAGAACCAGAGTTCTTCCTTCGACACACAAAGAAAGAGTGGATATGGAACTAGCCAAGAGAGCTGAGAAAGAAAAGGCGAAGATAGCGCGCAAAGCCGCTAAAGCGGCAGCAGAGGGATAGATAGATGGCGATAGACTTCGAAGCCCTAGTCTTCCTAATCCTCTCCGTAGCTACAGTAGGTGGAGCAATAGGCTGTGTTTACGGAAAAAGGGTGGCCCACTCACTGCTCTTCCTCATGCTTACCTTCTTTGGTGTTGCAGGGATATTCGTCCTCGCTAGCGCTGAGATGCTGGCCGCCGTACAGATTCTCGTGTATCTCGGATCCGTAATGCTAGTGGTCCAGTTCGGAGTAATGCTTACCAGAAGGCAAATTCAAGAGGGGGACATTGAATGAGATTCCTCTCAATAATGGCCAGAGTGGGAACTGTGGGTTTCATTCTAGTGCTCCTCAGGGAGACCATGACTCACCCAATGTGGGGAACTCCCATATGGGGAGGAAACACAAATCCACCCTCTACATACGATCTTGCAGACGCTCTCTTCAATGAGTGGGCATTAGCAACTCTCGTTCTCGGAGCTCTTCTTTCAATGGCGATGATCGGCTCATCCTACCTTGTACGTGACGAGAGACTTGTGAATCTGGTCTGGGATATGGGAGGAGATGACCAATGATCGATCCAAGCTGGATCGCAGGTCTGGGAGTGATATTGTTCGGTGTGGGACTAATTGGAGTTTTCACAAGGAACAATGCAATAGTAGTCCTGATGTGTATCGAGGTCATGCTGAATGCTGCAAATCTCAATTTCGTGGCGGGGACGATGCATTACGGAGATGTAGACGGATGGGTATTCACCTCGATCGCAATTGCAATAGCAGCGGCTGAGGTGGCAATCGGACTGGCAATCTTCCTTTCCCTGTACAGCACCCAAGAGACAATTTCTCTGGATGATGCTACCACATTGAGGAACTGAGGCGATAATATGGGAGACAACAAGAGTGAATTTGGTCTTCTGGTATACATTTTGCCATTCCTAGCCGTAATCCCCGCTTTGTACGTGATGGGGTGGGAATCACATGAAGCCTCAATCCTGATAGTCGCAGTGCCATTTATGACATTCCCAGTGATTCTTATCGTCGGACAGGTGTACAATGGAGAAGAATTCTGGAAGAACAAAATGAAGGAGGGCGGTATTCTAGCCCTAGGAGCCCTAGGAGCTTCACTATCAGCCGCTGTGTGGCTTGTTTACGACTACGTTGATGCACTCCCAAACTTCGATGAGCAGCAAAGCGTCACGCAATGGCTTGAATGGGTATCTTTCGATCTCCTCCAATCTGACTATACTTTGACTTCCGGGTCAAAAATACTCGGAATGGGTGTCTGGATAGACTCAATAACATTGATGATTTTATTCGTAGCAACATTCCTTTGCTTCCTGATTTGCTGGTTCAGCTTGGGTTACATGAATACTGACCCTATCAATGAAGACAGAAACCATCGATTCTACGGTGAGTTCGTTTTGTTCGCTCTTGGGATGTTCGGAATGGTTCTAGCAGACAACTTCCTTTGGCTTTTCATCTTCTGGGAGGTAATGGGCCTCTGCTCATATCTGCTGATTGGGTTCTACTACTGGAAAGATAGTGCAGCATACGCCTCGAAAAAGGCATTCCTGACAACCAGGGTAGGCGACGTTTTCCTGATGATAGGCCTCTTCATTCTCTATGACATATACGGATCTTTGGAATTCTCGGTTATTTTCCACGACCCATCACTCAATGGAACAGTCGACTCTGACAAACTTTTCTGGGCACTTTTAATGATGTTCATTGGTGCAGTAGGTAAGTCCGCCCAGTTCCCTCTTCATGTCTGGCTACCAGATGCCATGGAAGGTCCGACACCAGTTTCAGCATTAATTCATGCTGCAACGATGGTAAATGCGGGGCTATACCTTGTGGCAAGAATGGTACCTTTCGTTGATGTAGGCCATCACGGAGTAGCAGGATTAGAGGATCTCGGACTCATAGTTGCATATGTCGGAGGAATAACTGCATTTATGGCCGCGGCCATCGCCTTCGTGCAGAATGATATCAAGAAGGTTCTTGCTTACTCCACAATGAGCCAACTTGCGTACATATTCACCGGTTTAGGGTCTGCACTCTGGTTTTACAACAATGACCAACACCATGCAGCTGTAGTTGTCTTTGGATCCTCGATGTTTCACCTCTTCAATCACGCCATGGCAAAAGGAATGCTCTTTATGGCTAGCGGTTCCGTAATACATGAGGTACATCACGCTCACGACCACATACATCATGGGAATGGGGATGGTCACGGGCATGATTTTGATCCTCAAGATATGAGGAATATGGGGGGACTCGCCTCCAAGATGCCAGTAACTGCCACAGCAATGATGTTTGGCTCTATGTCAATAATCGGAATTCCACTCATAGGCGGTTTTTGGTCCAAAGAAGGAATCATCGCCGAAACCTGGCTAGCCGCTCTGGAACACGAGCCGCTGATGTACGGTCCAGCAATACTGGTCTTGCTGACTGCGGGCATGACAGGTTTCTACATGTCGAGAATGTGGTTCATGACATTTGCTGGAGAGCCTAAATCAGAAGTTGTTGAGCATATCCACGAAGAAACTCAGTGGATTAAAATGCCACTCGTGGTGTTAACCGCAATAACTGCTTTCGGGGGTTTTGCCTTTGCATTACTTGGTGCCACGGACTATCTCTCATCTGCGTATGACTACTCGGGACATCTCAAGCTCCACAAGTCGACACTACTCGAGTCAATTCTCTACAAGCTTGAGTATGCATTCCTGCCAGAGAAAATCAACTTGAGGATAGTTGGATGGGTCACAATCTTCCTCTCCTTCATAGTCGGTCCCGTTTTAGCTGCGAGGATTCACGGCGGAAAACTCGCTGACGGAGAGTCGTCAACACCATTCGTTTCATGGCTAGTCTCGGCTTCATCCAAGTTTGGTAAGCAAGATGTGAGCTCACTAGCTGAATCAGATCTCTCCGTAGCATTGCAAAACAGACTCTACTTCGATGACTTGTACGAAGGAGTGTTGGCTAGAACAGTAATCCCATTCTCCCAGTTCACTGCATGGTTTGACAGGAACGTAATTGACGGATTAGTGAAGCAGATAGAGACAAGATCAGTTTCAGGGTCAGTCCAAGTCAGAGGACTGACAACCGGAAGCGCTCGAGACTACATCCTGATGGCCACGGTTGGTATGCTGAGCATTATAACGCTACTATGGGGGATAAACTCATGATTTCTGATCCTCTGACTGTCATCACCCTCATCCCGATATTAGTAAGCTTGGTACTTCTCATTGTTCCCAAAATAACGTCTTCCGCTGAGGGACTGGCTAGGGCTTCTAGGGCTATCAGTATGGGTGTCTCACTAGGAATGCTGGCTATCACAACAATGATTTTCTTCGGGGAGATTGGAAATGTGGATTGGTCGAACTACAATTCCGGATACTACCTAACTAATGACCCAGTCGCCCTTATTCCCTCAATTGGGGTTTACTGGAAAGTTGGTGCGGATGCCCTCTCTTTCCCGATGATTTGGCTCACAACCCTACTAATCCCAATATCAATGCTGGTGGAATGGGATGCTAAGAAAGGACATCTCTTCCACCCGTTAATTTTGATGATGGAAGGGGCCCTCATTGGAGTTTTCGTTTCCCTGGACATGTTTGTCTTCTACGCCTTTTGGGAACTAACCCTAGTCCCTATGTTCTTCCTGATTATGATATGGGGCGGAGAGGATAGAAAATATGCCTCAATGAAGTTCTTCATCTACACATTCACTGCTAGCGTGATTATGCTGATTGGAATACTAGTGATGTATCTCTACACTCCTGATGTCGCCTCATCTGGCTCTATAACAGGCCACTCCTTTGATATGTCAGTGATGGTATCATCTACAGAATTCATACCCAGTGAGGGACTTAGGCACCTAGTTTGGCTACTCTTACTTATCGGCTTTGCAACTAAGATGCCGAGCGTACCAGTCCACACATGGCTACCCGACGCCCACGTACAGGCGCCGACTGCTGGCTCGATGCTACTGGCAGGAGTAATGCTGAAGATGGGCGCATATGGATTCCTGAGGATCGCTGTCGCAGCTTTCCCCGAATCTACTGTCGCCTTCATCCCCCTCTTGATCTTCCTTGGCATGGCAAGCTTGGTTTACGGCGCTTGGGTCTGCATGGGCCAAACTAACCTCAAGAGGATGGTGGCATATTCTTCTGTATCACACATGGGCCTTATTTTCCTTGGAATAGCTACGATGCAACCACTGGGTATAGCAGGTGCTCTCTTCATGATGTTTGCACATGGGATAATCAGCCCACTCCTCTTCGCTGTAGCAGGGGCTTTCAAACATCATTATCACACACTAGAGATTGGCTCAATGAGAGGAATAGCGCATCACAGCCCGTGGCTCTCAGCTCATATGATGTTGGGTTGGATGGCAAGCCTAGGCCTTCCCCTACTGGCAGGTTTCGTCGCTGAAGTGACAATTCTAATTGCGTTCTGGATGTCCTTCGGCTGGTTGGTGCTACTTCCAACACTTACTCTGATAATCACGGCCGTCTATTACCTCACGTCCATGCAGAGGACAATTTTCGAATCTAATGACCCACATCACGGGATACTTCCCGACACACTACATGGAGAGGAACCAAGAGATATTACATGGCATGAGAATGCTGGAATGATTATTCTGGGCGCATTGACCATCCTATTCGGAATACTTCCATTCATCTTCTGGGATATGATGTCAGAATGGAGCTCCGGCTTCCTTTTGGAAACTCTTGTCCAAGCCATGCAGTCAGAGGGGGTGAAACCTTGACTTCACTGGGTCAGTTGCCTCTTGACTCGGATACCGCTTCATCCCTGTTGCCCGAGACTGTGATGCTCGTAGGTCTGATTGCAATAGTTCTGATCCCCAATCTAGGTGATGCGAAATTCAGGATTCCACTTACATCAGTAAGAGTCCCAGTTCTATTGGGGGGCTCTAGATTCAATATGACCAATGATCCTAGAATGCCAAACAGGATATCTAACATTACATTCTTGGTCGCATTCCTGTCATCTTTGGTTCTGATCTCAGAATCACCAAGAGAAGTTGGAGGGGTCTTGATGGCAGATGGTTTCAGTAGGATTTTCTCAACGATGTTCCTTGGTGCCTTGCTTTTAGTCAGCGTAGCAACTACTCACAGGATCCCAGCAAAGACAAAAGCTCCAATTCCGGAAGATTCAGATTCCAAAGCGACCGTCGATAGAAAAATTTCCGTCCTTATTGATAACAGGAGGCAAGTCGACTTCTACATCCTCCTGATTATGGTTGGTCTGGGAATGAGTATGATGACAATGGCCACAAATCTATTCATGATGATAGTTTGCATTGAATTGGCCTCGCTCTCCACTTATGTTCTAGTAGCTTTCCACAAGGAGTCCCCATCTGGCGGCGAAGCAGGCGCCAAATACTTCATTGTTGGCTCAGTTGCTTCGGCGATTGGAATCTACGGCATGTCCCTACTTTACCTCTGGTCTGGGAGTCTTGACCTAGATGTTCTGAGAGAAAGCTGGCAGGCCATGGATGGAGTTGACCCATTCGCCGCATTTGGGATAGGTATGATGTTAGTGGCTTTCGGCTTCAAGGTAAGTGCAGCACCATTCCACCTAGCTGCACCCGATGCCTACTCTGGAGCGGCATCTCCAATTTCTGGGCTCCTTGCTACTGCCTCAAAGGCAATGGGATTCGTAGCACTTTTCAGAGTCTTGGTAATCATCACAGTTCCAGAAGGCGCTGAAGCACTTTGGATGGTGGCCCTGGGAATATTTGCTGTTGTGACCATGACATGGGGTAACCTAGCCGCTCTGACAAGTGAAAATCCCAAGAGGATGCTTGCCTACTCCAGCGTGGCGCATGCTGGATACATGCTCGCAGCCTTCGCAGTGGTAGGAAGTGGGATATCCAGCACTGAAGAAAGCGTGGTAATACTGACCGCAGTAACTTTCCACTTAGCAGTATTAGTCCTCTTCAAACTTGGAGCATTCTTGGTTATTACACACCTAGAAACGGAAGGAAAGGGGCACAATATCGAGCATCTTCACGGTCTAGGAAACAGGGACCCAATGATCGCCGGATCGATGTTTCTGTTTGTTCTTTCATTGGCGGGAGTCCCCCCTCTGTCAGGATTCCTCTCAAAACTACTCATGATCAATGGAATCGTCTCCACGTCGGCCTCTACTGGGTCCTCCGATACCTCCGACATAGCTACGTGGGCCGAATCAGTCGATCCATTATTCTGGCTAGCAGCCGCAATTGTATTGAATAGCGCCTTGTCACTATTCTACTACCTTAGGATTGGTCTTGTTATGTTCTTTGAAGAACCAGCATCGACTAAACCGCTTAAGGCTGCTCCCTCCCTCAGAATGGCTATTTTCGCTTGTGCAATATTGACATTACTTTGCGGTGTTGGACCAGTCAGCGAATGGCTATTAGACTTAGTTAACGGAGCAATCGACTCATTCATGCATCAGGTATGAGGCTCAACTTCACATAGGTGACTATCGACGGATACCCGTGGGGCGTAGAGAGGAGAAGGTCGATTTTGAGCGGTTAGCTCAGCTAGAATCTGGCAGTGGAGACAGAATCAGAGTCCCTCTTCCCAACAGAAAGGTCAATGAAATGTTCGCAATAGCCGATGAGATTCTGGGTGGACGGAGACTAAGGGCTGTTTGTGAAGACGGATTAAGTAGAATTTCAAGAATACCTGGAAAGATGAGAAGAAGGCAATGGGTAAGGGAAGGGGATCTCATAGTCATACAGCCTTGGGACTTCCAAGATGAAAAGGCCAACGTGTGCATGAGGTACACAAAGACACAGTCGCTATATCTATCCAGAAAGGGGGTTCTTCCTGAAATAGTAGATCTCTTCGGCCTTTCTGAGGAAAAATCATCTGAAGACGAACAAGATAATGAATCCTTAATTGAGGAGGTCCAAGAACCTGAAAGCATTCAGGTGGACGAAGTCGAAGAAGAGACCCCAATTAAAATCCAATCCAGTAATGATGAAGATGACATAGACTCATTCTTCGGGTGAGTAAATGAATGATGATGAGAACTGGGACGAAGATATAGATGCGATAATGAAGTCGCAGACAAAACACGATTGGATGTCTGAGCCGAGGTTTAGGAAAATATTCGATGAGATAGAAGATGGGCTCCAAGGTGTAATGGGCAAAGGTCCATTTGAGTGGGTTGACAAGAGAGTTTTCGATGCAGTATTTGACAAGTCTACACTGCTAGCGATACACAAGCTCATGCAAAAGGGTGACATCGAGACTATCGATTACCCTATTGCTAGGGGCAAGGAAGCCCATGTCTTCCACGCTACATCAGTCAACGGCCCGGTAGCTGTGAAAATCTTCCATACTACGAATGCAGTCTTCAAGGGATTGGCCAAGTATATCGACGGGGATCCTCGATTTAACGGTCTTTCTGGAAGACATAGAGAATTGGTTAACATTTGGGTGAAGAAGGAATTCAGGAACCTAAGAAGAATGAGAAAGCATGGGATACGTGTACCATTGCCGATATCATACAACAAGAATGTCTTGGTAATGGAATTGATTGGAGACACTTCTGCAGCACCCAGACTAAGAGATATTGAGGTAGATAAAAAACTCGAAACATTCTCAGAAATGCTGGATATGGTTGCTGTTTCATGGCAAAAGGCCAATCTTGTTCATGCGGATTTGAGTGAGTACAACATCCTTTGGTACGAAGGCCAACCTTGGTTCATAGACGTGGGTCAGGGAGTCACCGAACAACATCCGCACTCCGAAGAATTCCTGGTGCGAGATGTGACTAGGTTGGTTCATTGGATAAATAAGCAGGGATATGAGGTCGAATTAGCAGACTCTATCCTCAGGGTATTAGAGGAACCAGTACCAGATTTGGAATCTCTCCCGGGCGTGGATTAAAGAGAGGCGCCTATTGGAAACCCTCGTGGAGCCCATAGCGCGTATACCCAAGGACCGTATCGCGGTACTGATTGGCAAGGGAGGATCAACCAGGAAGATGATAGAAGAAGCCTGTGGTGGAAAATTGGATATCGACTCTAGGTCTGGGGAAGTATCGGTAGATTGGTCAGATTCAGATGTAGATCCTGTTAAAAAAATGAAGACACCAGATGTCATTCTTGCAATAGGAAGGGGACTATCCCCCAAAAGAGCAGTCAACCTACTCAAGGATGAAATAAATCTTCGAGTATATGATATCAGGGAGTGGGTTGGAAGACAACCAAACCAAATAAGGAGAATGAGGAGCAGGCTGATTGGTCGTAATGGCCTGATCAGGAGCCGTATTGAGGAGCTCTCTGGAACTGAAATTGCTATTTATGGCTCATCAGTAATTGTTATTGGCGATGAGATGGGACTTGAGGTAGCCAACCCGGCAATAGAGTCGATATTACGGGGTGCTGAGCATGGTAGCGTGCTCCACGGACTTGAGAAGGATAGGAAGAGGCAACGAATCCGTTCAAGGAGCCTAGAGAGCTATGAGGAAAGAAGGAACGAAGAGTCTCCATTTGACTCACTTGTCCCGGGATTATCAGCGGCCCGAAGAAGAAGAGAAAGGAGACTCAAGGATAGTCAGATAAATGTTGAAGATAAGGGTGCCATTGACGAAATGTTGGAACTTGCTGAAGATGAGGAAATCATCTACGAGGAAGAATGAATTCTTCCGCCATTCCTAAGACATGAACCTCTTCGTAGGCATATGAATGACACCGGTTATGTGCTATACGACTATGAGAAATGGTCAATATATGCACTTACTGCCATCACCGTCCTCCTACTTTCGGCATTTTCTCTCAATATTCTCGATATCCCAAATCCACTGACAGATTTCGTTACTGAATATTATGTGGACCCTATCCTTGACGAGTCAGGAGGGGATGCGGGGTACAATGAGACTAACACAATCACCTACGCAGTAGTCCTGGCCCTCTTTGTCGCCGCGTTAAGTGCTTGGTTGAGGATTCTTAACATAGATTCCAGCGAGGCTACAATACTGGCCCTGTTGCCATATGTCTTCTGGGCGGCTCTAGGGGAGGTTGTGGAAGATGCGGATCTGTTTGATATCGAAATGGCTCCTCTATTTGTAAGTCCAAGTATTCATTTCCAGACTGCTCTATGGGTCATAATTGCTGGCTCCATCGGTTATCATGTTAGGAACTATGGCTCAGGAGTTAGTGAAAGGGAGAAGAATAGAATTCTGGAAAGCCTCTCGATGATTGCAATATTCTCACAGTTCTTGATTTATGGTCATTCAATCTCCGTGAGCGAGGTGGGTAGTGAGGTAGATCTGACAATGTTCGCATTAATTGGAATATCGGCCACTTTCCTACCGATATTCTTCAGGGAATCAACATCGGAATTCACTTATGTCCAGAGGTCTGTGTATCTAGTTGGCTCTGGAGGAGTACTGGTATTCTTTGGAGCCTTGGTTTCCTTCGCCACAACTCTTCCAGATGACAAGCTGACACTATGGCCACTGGTTATCGTTCTGGGAATCCCCATATTGATATGCTATGTGATGTTTGTTTCCGGAATAGAGTCTTCAAGAATTCTCTCAGAGAGGGGCTTTGTCGCAGGAATACTTCCTGAAGGAATGTCAGAATCTGAATATGAAGACCTAGTTTCTGATGACAAACTGATTATGGAGGAAAACAGAAAGAAAGCAGTGCTGGCGTATCCGGTGGTTTTTCTTGCAGTATCAGGACAGGTGATGGACGGATTAGCGACATGGATAGGCATTGACTACTTCGGCTATGAGGAGAAGCATCTTCTATCAGCTTGGATTATCGAAGAATTCGGTAATACATTCGGCTTCACATTAGTGAAGGCGGGCCTCGGTCTGATTATCTGGTGGTTCTTCGCCTTCGCAAACTTTGAGCATAGGCAACAGCACCTTAGATTACTAGTGGGTCTAATGATATTAGTCGTAGGAATGGCTCCAGGACTGAGAGGGGTAGCGAGACTGGTCATCGGCCAGTAAAAGTACTAATGGAGGAATACTTCCCATTCAATTGAAGGCTTAAACACCATCACGGATATGATACTCATGGATAGGCTGCCAACGAGAATCGACAAATCGAGTGAAGATTACTCTATCAGGAAGAGTCACAATTCAGCCTTAATCGAGGAACTCAGGGAAAGGGTAGATATCGCGAAAAATGGGGGCGGTGGAAAATACGTCGAGAGGCATGAGGCCAGAGGGAAGGGGATGCCTAGGGACAGAATTTCAGAAATTTGTGATCCAGGGTCTCCTTTCATCGAGTTTTCTACATTGGCGGCGTTCGAGATGTATGATGGCAAAGCCCACTCAGCAGGAATAGTTACTGGCATAGGAGTGGTCCATGGGAAAGAGTGCGTCTTTGTGGCTAACGACGCCACAGTAAAGGGCGGGTCATACTATCCGATGACTGTCAAGAAACACATTAGGGCCCAAGAAGTTGCTGAGTCAAACAATCTCCCCTGTATATACCTTGTAGACTCAGGAGGGGCCTTCCTCCCTCTTCAAGATCAGGTGTTCCCTGACAAAGGACATTTTGGTAGAATATTCAGGAATCAGGCGATTCTGTCAAGTAAGGGGATACCCCAAGTTGCCGCTGTCTTGGGATCATGTACAGCGGGCGGTGCGTACATCCCAGCAATGAGTGATGAATCAATAATAGTAAAGGGCAATGGAACAATCTTCCTTGCAGGACCACCACTGGTAAAAGCTGCAACAGGTGAAGAGGTCAGTGCTGAGAATCTCGGAGGAGCGGATTTGCATACCCGGGAATCAGGAGTTGCAGATCACTTTGCAGAAGATGAGACAGAGGCTCTTCAGACTGTCAGAGACATAGTTGAGAATCTCAACGTTGGAAAGAAAATTAGACTTGATACGGAGGACCCAGAGGATCCATATCACGACCCAGAAGAGTTACTAGGAATTATTCCTGATGACAATAGGACTCCATATGATGTCAAGGAGGTTATCTCAAGGATTGTAGATGGTAGCAGATTTCATGAATTCAAGGAGAGGTATGGAACTTCCTTGGTCTGCGGTTTTGCAAGGATACACGGGTACCCGGTTGGTATAGTGGCAAATAATGGTATATTGTTTTCAGAGTCTTCCCTAAAGGGAGCGCATTTTGTAGAACTCTGCGGTCAAAGGGGAATTCCTCTAGTCTTCCTGCAGAATATCATGGGATTCATGGTTGGAAGAGATGCAGAAGCAGGAGGAATAGCCAAAGACGGGGCCAAACTTGTTACTGCAGTCTCTTGTGTGCCAGTCCCAAAGTTTACAGTAATCATAGGGGGCTCACATGGAGCCGGAAACTATGGAATGTGTGGTAGGGCATACGATCCAAGATTCCTATTCATGTGGCCGAATGCTAGAATATCCGTAATGGGAGGAGAGCAAGCAGCCAGCGTTCTTTCAACTGTAGGTAATGCCGACCCAGAGGCAATAAGGGAGAAGTATGAGAGGGAGAGCAATCCATACTACTCTACTGCCAGAATATGGGATGATGGAGTGATTGACCCTAGAGATACCAGGGATATCTTAGGACTCTGTATCTCATCCTCTCTAAATGCTAAGATGCCAGAAAATAGGTATGGAGTATTCAGGATGTGAAATTATGCAAAATTTAGTTAGCGACAAAGTCCCGATAACCGAGCTTTGCTGTCTAGAGATAGAGGGACCTGTAGCCATCATCACCATCTCAAGAAGTGAAGTATTCAATGCGTTGAATGTACAACTAATTTCCGAGTTGATAGATCTGATTACTTGGACCTCCTCAAGGTCCGCTGCGATAAACGGGACACTGAATGACCCAAACGATATGCCTTACTTCAGAGCATTAGTGCTAAAGTCCGAGGGTAAGCATTTCTGTGCTGGTGCGGATGTCAATATGATGAGAGATGCTGGTGCGGCAAGTCCAGAGGAAAACAGAGCTGATTCCAAGAGGCTCGATACACTGTTTAACTCACTCTGGTCACATCCATGCTTCACTATATGTTGCGTTCAGGGCGTGGCTCTCGGAGGAGGCGCAGGTCTGGTTTCGTGTGTTGATCATGTAATTGCTGAACCGGGTACAAGAATAGCTCTCTCGGAAGGTAAGCTAGGCATACTCCCAGCCGTAATTGGTCCTTACGTATACAGGAAAACAGGTAGCTCCGAATTCAGGAGACTCTCAATGATTGCCAGCAGGATTTCTTCAGAAGAGGCTCTGAGGATTGGGCTGGTAAATGAAATAGTAGAGGATAAGAATAATTTTGAACAATCTTGCAGAGAGGTCATAGAAAATCTCCTCACTAGCGGCCCAATGGCTGTCCACGAGGCAAAGAAACTGACCTTGGTATTCGATAGATGGACTGGTTCAGATGAAGAATTGAGAGAATGGACTCTAGAGAAGACAAGCGAGATGAGAGAGTCCATAGAAGGTCAAGAGGGTCTTTCAGCCTTCTTGGAGAGAAGGCCTCCTAATTGGTCTCCGAAGTAGCTTGAGAGTGGTAGTCATGTTTCCTGAGTGGATGGAGGGGGCGCCAACACCATTCTCATCCGTACTTGTTGCCAACAGGGGGGAGATTGCAGTCAGGGTGATAATGGCCGTTAAGGAAGCTGGACTCAGGGCAATCGCCGTCTATTCAGATTCCGATAGTAATGCTCTTCATGTGGAAATGGCAGATGATGCAGTGCACCTAACCGGTAATTCTCTAACTGAAAATTACCTCAATTCTGAGGCCATAATATTGGCAGCAAAATCATCAGGTGCCCAAGCCATTCATCCAGGATACGGATTCCTCTCTGAGAGAGCAGACTTCGCTCGTGATGTCGCCAACGCAGGAATTATTTGGATAGGACCATCCCCTGAGGCTATAGAAACAATGGGTGACAAAATATCGGCTAGATCTAGAATGATAGAGTCAGGAGTACCTGTAATTCCCGGTGATGAAATAGCGATTCCAGAAGGAAGCGATCACATGGGAGCATTGGCTACTGTCGCTGCCAGGGTCGGCTATCCACTACTCTTGAAGGCCAGTGCAGGCGGAGGTGGGAAGGGAATGAGAGTAGTTCACGAGCCGAAAATGCTCAGGACGGAGTATGAGGCAGCAGCAAGAGAAGCTTCTGCGGCATTCGGGGATGGAACAGTATATGTTGAGAGGTTGCTCACTGGAGCAAGACATATCGAGATACAAGTTCTAGCGGATAAACATGGGAACTGCATCCACCTAAATGAGAGAGACTGCTCCCTCCAAAGGAGACATCAGAAGGTCATTGAAGAGGCACCATCAACAGCGGTATCTAACGATTTAAGGAAGTCAATGGGTGAATCTGCAGTTATGGCTGCAATGGCTGTTGATTATGTCGGGGCTGGAACTGTCGAGTTACTTCTTTCTCCAAATGGGCAGTATTATTTCTTGGAAATGAATACAAGGCTGCAAGTAGAACATCCAGTAACCGAGATGATTACCGGTGTTGACTTGGTCCAGAAACAACTCGAGATAGCATCAGGTATGACACTTGGAATTTCACAGGATTCCGTAGGAATAAATGGCCATTCAATTGAGGCCAGAATATATGCGGAGGATGCTAAGAGGGGCTTCCTTCCCTCAATTGGCACCCTAGGGGTTTGGATACCTCCGAGTGGTCCTGGAATCAGATTGGACTCTGGAGTCAGGCAAGGAGATTTAGTAACCGTTGATTTCGACCCTATGCTCGCAAAACTGATTGTTCATGCACCGGACAGGAGATCCGCGATTAGAAGAATGGATAATGCATTATCATCATTCGTCGCCCTTGGCGTAACTACCAATATAGGATTCCTGAGAAATGCACTATTGCATCCTTCTTTCACTTCAGGAAGCATAACAACAGACTTCTTGGATAGTACACCGATAAATGAATTCGATCCCAACTACACCGATCCGAAAATTATCGTGTCCATCGCAGCATCAGCCAAGAGATTAGGTCTCGATAAATTAGCAAACACCCTCTCAAGCTCAGATATGGACGACCATTCCGGTCATTCTGGCGACCCCTTCAGGACATTGTCCAGGAGATTTCCATAGGTGGTTACATGGATTGGGAGATTGCTGATTTAGAGGATAAATTCTCTGTTGACCTGACTGAAAGAGAGGGAAAGGTTACCATTTCATCTGTTTCTGTTAATGGAATTACTGATGAATGTCCGGAGATTAGAATTTCACAGGTTGGAAAAAACCCTACAATTATTCTGGAGACCGAAAGCGGATCAAGACCCGCCCTCGTGATGAAAATAGATGGCAAATGGTGGATTCATCTGGAAGGAGAGGTATACGTTGTCAATGAGGTCGAGAAAGGAGGAAAGTCATCAGAATCGGCTGGGGGGCTCTCAGCTCCTATGCCCGGAACCATACTAGAAGTCATGGTTAAAGAAGGACAGAGAGTTAGGGAAGGGCAGCCTCTTATGACTATGGAAGCGATGAAAATGGAGCACAGGATAATTTCGCCAAAGTCAGGGGAGGTCATTTCCGTAAATTTCAACAAAGGAGATAGAGTAGATATGGGTTCAACATTGGTTGAGTTGGGCGATTAGGTTAGTTTGAGTTCAATGATTATTTCGGGTCTGCATTAATACGGGAAGACTACATCGAGGGACCATGGAAGGCTTCACTCTAGCTATCGCGGCATTCATGGGAATCAGTTTGGCGGCGGCTTCCGGCTTCCGAGTTTTCCTTCCTCCATTTCTAATGGCATTATCAGTCAGATCAGGAATTGTGGACATTGATCTTATCGGTACGCAGTTTGAATTTTTCACCACTACTCCGGCCATCATTCTGCTTGGAATAGCCATGCTCGCTGAGTTTGCCGCTTACTATGTTCCATTTATTGATAATCTGCTTGACACTATTGCTACCCCGGCAGCAATAATCTCAGGAGTCGGAATGACTGCAATCTCACTGGAGGGGAGCGAGCCAGTAATTCAGTGGGCAATAGCGATCGTTGCTGGAGGGGGGATGTCGGCGACAATTCAGACAGCCACAGTCGCGGCAAGGGGAATCAGCTCAACCTTCACCCTTGGGACTGCTAATCCACTGGTAGCCACAAGTGAGAATATTGCCAGTGTTGCTCTTACCATAATCGCCCTATTGTTTCCCATATTAGCGATTTCCTTCGCTACATTGGTAGCATTGCTACTGATTAGGCGAAATATGGTCAAGGATAACGAAACCAATGGTGCCAGAGTCGCTTAATGCCAACCGATTTGAACTATTGCGGACACGTGGTACCGTGTCCCGTGAGCCGAGCGCCCAGTCCCCGATAAAAGAGGAAAGGCTCCGAATCGGAAAGACGAAGAAGACAGCCGCAGGGATAGTGGGTGTTCAGAAGTCATTTTCAATCGGCTTTCATGAAGCGGGAATGAAGCGTACATTGCAGTCGATGCTGGCCGTGAATAGGTTTGACGGATATGATTGTCCGGGATGTGCATGGCCAGATCCAGATGACCATAGGAGTAGTTTCGAGTTCTGTGAAAATGGTGCAAAGGCCTTCGTCACAGAGGCCACCAAGAAGAGAGTTACCCCAGAGAAAATGAGGGGGATATCTGTTACGGAACTGTCGAAACTTACTGATATGGAGCTGGACAAGATGGGGAGAATAACAAATCCCCTGTTTCTGAAAGAAGGAGAGGATACCTATGAAGAAATAGACTGGGGGAGCGCATTCAAGATTATCGCATCAAGGATTAGTGGGTCTGATGATCCAGATGAAAATGTATTCTACACCAGTGGTAGAGCCTCAAACGAGGCAGCATTCCTTTGGGGGGTCTTGGCAAGACAAATCGGTACTAACAATCTTCCCGACTGCAGTAACATGTGTCATGAGTCCAGTGGTGTCGCCTTGTCAAGATCCATCGGGATTGGTAAGGGAACAGTAAAGCTGTCATGTTTTGAAGAAGCAGATTTAATTTTGGTAATAGGTCAAAATCCGGGAACCAACCATCCAAGGATGCTAACTGCATTAGCCGCATGCAAAGAGAATGGAGGATCTGTTGTTAGTATAAATCCCTTGGAAGAGACAGCAATGAAGAGATTCAAACACCCTCAGAATCCTTTGCATCTTATTGGAAGAGGGGTTCAGATTGCGGATGAGCATCTGCCAGTTAGGATCGGTGGAGACGCCGCTCTCCTTCAGGGATTCGCCAAGACCATGCTCTCACAGGGAGGAACTGATCCAGACTTCATCTCAAAGAATACTTTGGGTTTCGAAGATTGGAAGAGGCATATAGAATCCACAGATTGGGAGACAATTGTCGAACAGTCAGGCATCTCCCGGGACAGAATAGAGAAGACCGGTACCGCGATAGCCAAATCGGAGAGAATGATTGTATGTTGGGCCATGGGGCTCACACAGCATGAGAATAGTGTTGCTGTAATTCAGGAGGTCTCGAACCTCCTTCTTGCAGGGGGGCATTTTGGCAAGCCAGGTGCCGGAGCCTGTCCTGTTAGGGGCCATTCCAATGTCCAAGGAGATAGGACAGTCGGAATTAACCATCATCCTACTGAGGATTTTATCTCCTCCTGCGAAAATGAGACCGGGATAAATATGCCCCGGAATAAGGGGTACGATGTCGTAGAGTTCATCCAAGCAGCATTACAAGGTAGGGTTAGGACATTCATGGCACTAGGTGGGAACCTAGTATCAGCAATGTCTGATACAGAGAGAGTCGCCGAGGCGATTTCCAAGATAGACTTGACAGTGCAAATATCAACCAAGCTCAACAGGTCCCATTTGATTACTGGAAGGGAAGCCTTGATCCTTCCCTGCCTTGGGAGGACTGAGAGGGATCCTGCTGGATTCGTGTCCGTGGAGAATTCCATGGGCTTGGTACATTCGAGCGAAGGCTCCTTGAAACCAGCATCAGAGAACCTACTTTCAGAGCCAGAAATAATCTCCAGAATAGGAAAAGAGCTCTATCCGGGAGGACCCATGGACTGGAATTTGTATAGCGACCATGAGAATACCAGGTACCTGATTTCCAGATGTATACCCGGATTCGAGGATTACAATACCAAAGTACGCGCCAAAGGAGGTTTTTACCTTCCCAATGGCCCTAGAGATGGCCCAATCTGGAACACCCCCTCTGGAAAAGCGCATTTCTTCTGTCACGATCTTCCCAAAAGATCCTTGGAGGATGGAAGATTTATCCTAATGACCGTAAGAAGCCACGACCAGTACAACACCACAATCTATGGTATGGATGATAGATACAGAGGCATTTACAACGCTAGGAGAGTAGTAATGATGAACAAAGATGACATGAAGGATATCGGTGCCTCTGCAGGTCAGGAAGTTAATCTGACGAGCCACTGGGAAGGAAGAAAAATACATTCAGAGAGGTGGAAGGTCGTACCATATGACATACCTAGAGGGAACCTCTGCTCCTACTTCCCTGAGGCGAACGTTCTTGTCCCACTGGAAAGTACCGCAGAAGGTAGCAACACTCCTACTTCGAAATGGATTGAGGTATCAGTTTCAACCAGATAAAAAATACTCTATTTCAAACTCTCGAGTATTTCCTTTTCCCCCATGTAAGGCCTGAGGACTTCCGGGACTCTGACCCTACCGTCTTTCAGCTGGTTCTGCTCCATTATGGCGACCAATGCCCTACTCGTTGCTACTGCTGTCGAATTCAGTGTATGGACGGATTCATTCCCCTCCTTTGTCCTATATCTCATCCTGAGTCTATTTGCCTGATAGTCGGTACAGTTGGAGCATGAAACAACCTCTTTGTAGGAACCGGCACCCGGTAGCCAAGCTTCAAGATCGTATTTCTTCGCCGCGACAGTCCCCATGTCTCCTGTACAAATGTTGACCACTCTGTAATGCAAGCCTAGGCTGTCCCAGAGATCTACAGCATTCTGCAGTAATTCTTCATGGTGACCCCATGAATCATCAGGATGACAGATAACTATCTGCTCAATCTTAGTGAACTGGTGAACTCTCCAAATGCCTCTGTCTGACAGTCCGTGAGCCCCTACTTCTCTTCGGAAACAGGGAGAAACCCCAACTAACTTGACAGGTAGCTCATTCGGCTCGATTACCTCGTCCATCCTCATTGCTGTCAACGGATGTTCGCTGGTCGCAATGAGATAGTAGTTGTCTGGCTCGATACCGTACATAACGGTCTCAAAGTCGGATAAATCCGTTACACCCTCATAAGCCTCCCTGTTCATCATTAGTGGAGGTTGTACCAGGGTGTACCCCCTATCTATCAAAAAGTCTGCAGAGTACTGCTGAAGGGCCATCTCCATTCGTGCCAAATCTCCTTTCATGAAGTAGAATCTGCTACCTGTGATTTTTGCGCCTCGTGCCTGATCAACCCATCCGTTCATCTCAATTAGATCGTTATGATTCCTAGCTTCGAAGTCAAGCTCAAGCTTTTCGCCATGTAGACTGTGGAGAGTATTTTTCTGGTCGTCTTCACCAATCGGAACATCAGGGTGTAGTATGTTCGGTACCTTCATCCTCAGGCTATCTCTTTTTCGAAGGCATTCCTCAGCAATCGAGCTTAGTTCCGCAATCCTTTCTCCTAGATTGGAGACTTCTGAGAGAATCTCTTCAGCTCTGGATGAATCCCCAGATTTCTTCGCCTCTGCAATACCTTTCGCAGCCGCATTCCTCTCTCTTCTTATTTGGTCCGCATCATACTGGGCCTTGCGCCATTCTTCATCCAGTCGGATTATCTCATCTATCGAATCATGGGGAATCCCTCTCCTGTCGTGATCCGCCCTAATCTGGCCCGCATTCTCACGGAACATGGTAATGTCCAGCACTATTATCGCCTCCTGCACATCACTATTGACTTTCAAGGAATCGGGAAAAATCATCAGAAGAACGTGATGTCCTGCCAAAGGTTGCCTATTCCGAGGGCAAAGTATCCGGAAACCAGGTATCCTAGTATCGACCCCCCATTCAATAGTGGGAGTCCAGCTTGGGGCTTACCCATCGCTACTTGTGTCATAAGAGCTAGGTATCCCAGAAGTCCTCCTAATAATGTACCAAGGCCCACAATTAATGGATCAGAATACATCACCCCAAAAGCGCTGAAGAAGGTAATCTCGGAACCGGTCTGAGGTAAGAAAGAGACCGATGATATTACTAGCATTCCAGGAAAAATAACATCTCCGAGGCCCATGAATAGAGCATCCCTCCCGCCCTTCTTCACCTTCGCACTTTCAAGATGCGGAACAGGGTCATCCCAGTCCATCCCCCCTGATTCATAATTGGGTTCGCTCATGACACTGTCTTCTTCATCAATGAATGAGTAATTAGTGCTCTTGGGAGCTACAAGAAGAACAGGAAGCTTCAGTCCAATCATGGTATCAGCGAGCTCCAACATGTGCTTACTGCCATTGACTGCCCAATGATCGTAAATCGCAGCGACAATCATGAACCCAATAATCAACACTGGGACGAAAGACACTCCAATTAGAGTGACTACTCCAGCTCCGACCATAATTCCAACCCCATTGACCACATACCACTCAGGGAAGATATGCAGAAGCCAAATAGCGCCAATTGAAAATAACAAGGTCAGGACTACGAAGAATGGAATTTCAGAAAACATGAGGTGGATGAGAACAATCCCGAAAAGAAACGCCAAAGAAATTGATTGTTTCTTTTTCGGATATCTGTAAAGTGAGAAGATAAGGGCTACATAGGTCACTAAGATAAAAGGGATCACTGGATTGATCTCGGTTGTTCCACTGTAGATCATTCCCAATGCTACATATGGCTGGAGCGCGTAAAAGAGACTCATCCACAGCGCAAAAAGCACTATCGCTTTAATGAAGAAATCACGACCCTTCCTTGCTAGCCAAATAATAACTATAGTGAAAATACCTATCATTGCGAGCTCAAGAGCTACATATGCGCCTTTGGAAGCACCCTCTTCGCCGAAGGCCCTCGCCTCTGGAATATTGTATAATGGCTGGATACTTAGTCCAATGAGAATTGTGGATACGAACATGAAAGCCATACCAGTCATTGAAGCCCATTGATCTTTCATTGCGGCTAGCACACCGCCTCCGCCCCCTGCACTCATGCTTGCACGAACTTCAAGGGCCATATCACCTTGACCCGTTCGCGCCCACCACCAAATCGCGCAGGATAAACCCGATGTCTGGTCGTTCATGGCTCGAAGAAAGAACAAATATGGGCATTAAGTTAGGGTTGGAAAACTGTGAAGGCATTCTTTCAAGACTTGGCAACCCTCAGTCTTCATTTCCATCTATACACGTAGCCGGTACGAATGGAAAAGGATCTCTATGTGCTCAGCTATCCGCAGCATCCTCTGCCAACGGGTTAAAGACAGGATTATTCACATCTCCGCATCTAGTCACTGTTGAAGAGAGAATAAGGATTGATGGAGTTCCTATTGAACCACAACAGTTTGATCAGGCATTAAGTAAAGTAATGGTTGCTTCGGAGGAGAATCCTTCGATATCCCCGACCTATTTCGAGACAACTTTTCTTGTTGCAATGGTAATATTCAGAGATCTTGGCGTGGAGAGAGCGATTATCGAGACTGGCATGGGAGGGAGAATGGATGCGACTATACTTGTGGAGGCTGATATGGCCATCCTCACTACAATCTCGATGGACCACTCTGAATATCTTGGCGACACAATTACCGAAATAGCCAGTGAGAAGGTAGCGATTCACAGGCCAGGTAATCCATTTATTGCCATTAAGCCCGAAGAATTAGAACTTCAGAGACTAATAGAAGACAGGGTTGGAGATGACCTTTCTTGGGCAATAATGCCCGATGAATTGAGTATTTGGGAGTCTTATTCGGTAATCACCTCAAAGGTGCGAGATTATTTTGGCTGGAAAAAGGACTACTTTGACTGTATTTGGCCAGGGAGATCTCCGGGATTTGGTTCTTCCTGGTTCAATGAAGTAGATTTGAAATTCAGTGCCGCCCATAATCCCGAGAGTATGAAAAACGACATAAGAGAGACAGAAGATGTGGATGTAATCCTAATTGCGATGATTGAGAAGGACGAGGTCTATGAGACCATGAGGGTCCTATCAGAAGAAGTATCGAAAAGACTGAAGCCACCGAAGATAATTATTACAGAGATTAAGTCAGGAAGGAAACCATCCTTACCTCCAGAAATTCTTACGGAAATAATACATTCAGTTAGTCCCATACTTCTGACCATCATCCCGATTACAGACCTAACATCAGCACTTGAAGAGAGCTTCAGACTGGCAGCTCAAGAAGGCGGGAGAATAATGGTTGCTGGCAGCATATATTTACTTGGAGAAATAATTTCTAAAGTAGTCTCAGATAGGGGATTGGATCTGAGAAAAGTGATGACAATTCACTAAGAAGCCAAGTATGATGACCTCTCCTCGTAACCCATCGATGTCAGGTAAGAGTGAGCCCAAGGCGGAAATAAAAGTCGTAGTGGAATCCCGGGATACTGCTTCGAAGGTGATTTTGATTTCTTTAGTCATAGTCCTCTCAGGAGTATTATTGGCGCTATTGACTACGGACGCCGGAGAGAGTATTTTGAACCCAGTTTCTGATAATTCGGGGAACTGTGGCGATGGTGTTGACAATGACAATGGCGGACAAGCTGATCATGATGACCCGGATTGTTACAACAATCCAGAACTTTGGGAGGGCTACGACGAGAATAGAACCGAGGCGAATCGAGATAACGACCCTCCCGGTGGGAGATAGAGGTGAGGACATGGGTGACAAGTGGGACAAGAGGTTTTTGGAACTAGCAAAACATATCTCATTGTGGAGTAAGGACCCATCTACAAAGGTCGGTTGTGTAGTGGTTGGGGAAGATAGAGAGATCAGGTCAACTGGATTCAACGGATTCCCAAGAGGAATTGAGGATGACGATGGAAGGCTTTCAGATAGGTCTCAGAAGTATCCTCTGATATGTCATGCCGAAGAAAATGCAATTATGCATGCCGCAAGAGTTGGCGTATCCCTCAAGGGAAATACAGCCTATGTTACTTGGCCACCCTGTTCCAGATGCACCAGATCCCTTATCCAAGCAGGAATAGAAGAGGTCGTTTTCCCGAAGGATTTGGAGATACCAGATAGGTGGCAGGAGGATTTCGCAATCGCCATGTCAATGATGTCAGAAGCTCAGGTGAGTGTTAGGCAAGTTTAGTTAGTGTAGGCCAGAGGTCTTCCAGATCAGAGTATAATTCTTCAATCCCACCTTCGTTAATTATTACCAAATCAGACAAAGCGGCAGTAGCATTGAGGGCTTGTCCCGCCTCATCAGAGGCAACTTCCTCCGCCTTCTCCTGAGCGAGGAATCTCTCCTTCTCTGTTGGGTCGCCTATCCTGCCTCTATCTTGTGATCTCTTCCACCTAGAATCAAGGCCTGCCCTGATCTCAATCAGAACAAAATCGCTTCTCTTTCTGAGTGCCTCAACTTCACCGGGAGTTCTAATTGAGTCAATCACCGCATCTTCGCCATTCAATGACTCTAGTAGCATTTCTGCGAGAATACCTGCACCGCCTCTTCTACGAAGCTCCCTTCCACCCTCAATCAATGAGTCCCTACTTTCCTCTATTCCCTGCTCCGATAGCCATGATCTGATAGAATCTGAACATGAGGTAGTCTTCACTCCCTTAGAGGAAAACCAATTGACTACGGTAGTTTTCCCAGAAGCATTCCGACCAGTCAATCCCACAAGCATGGCTGTGGGAAGGCATACGGGAAATAGGGCTTTCTAGCGCCAGAATGGACGAGTCCTAGCATATTGCAATTCAGAATTATGTATGGACCTCAGTAATCTTACCCTATCCCCAGGGGGGCCTCTTAGAATTCTGGTTGCTGTATCCTCCCCAACTCCTCTGCCCATCAAGCAAAGAATAGCATCCTGACCATGTGTCCTCACAAGCTCTGCGTTCCTCTGAATTCTTCCTGTGATTTTCTCGTCCGAGCTTCTAATCCTCTCTAAAAGAGATTTTTCTAGTCTTTCTGGAGCACAGGCCTGCATAGTTCCCCCGCAACCCGAACAAGGAGATATCTGGGCCAATCTTTCTACCCGTCTCCTGGTTTTACTTTCACAATTCAAGCAAATTAGAACCGCTCGTTCATTGAGGAGGCGTGTCTCCAGCCTCTCTCTAATTTCGACATCACTCCATGCTGGAAGTAACAAATCCATCTCAGCTCTTGGTGATCTGCCAAGCCTCCCTGGGGCAGTAATGTGGACCTCTACACTCCCATTACTTATCTGTCGAAGTAGGTCCTGCGTCCCTTCGATATCCATCCTCTCATGGAAAAGCTTCTCGAGAGACTCTTCGATTACGGGGGTTCCTCTGTATCTCTGCATCAAACCCTCTAGATTGACCTTCCTAGGGTCCGTGCCTTTCTGAAGAATCCCCATCTTCCTAGCAACCTGAACCACTCTCCATCTGATTGCTCTACCATTAGGGATAGTCATCCACATAATGGAAGGAATTGATGATGAAGGGGTTTCATTGAGTAGATTCACGACATCACTGGCAGACAATGAGGGAACCTGTAGTGAGATCCTGTATGGATCAATCGTTGATCTTCCCATCTTCCCGTCCTTCAAAGAACCCATTGCCTGTAGAAGATGTCCAAGTGTCTCATTTACCCTAGATCCCCTGCAGGTATTCACAATTATGGCCCCATCACTTTCTGAAACTGTAATAGTGTTCTCATCTGGAATTACGCCAGATGCATCGTAATGTTCAGTGACGGTACTGATGAGATGATTACGTGCATCCTCAGATAATGGATACTCACCGAGGTCGCGAGCTTCACCATTCGAAGCACCGATGGCAATGGCAACAGATCTTCTGAGCATACCGACCTCCATAGCAACCTCAATCGGGACCGGAGGTAACTCCCCAGACCATACAGGGACTTCTCCCGAATCATTGATTGGAATGACCAGAATTTCTTCTTGATCGGGGTCAGCATCGACAATTTGCCAGGTTCTCCCAGCCATCACGAAAGCTCTACTGCCACTTTTTCCGTCCCCTTCTCCACCCAGAGAAAGAACAAACGCCTCGTCTACAGACCCAAGGACACTCCTGCCAACTGCGTCTCTCACTCTGTAAGATAACTCGTCTGGAATCATTGAGATATGGTCAATCCGGTTTCTGCCT
Source organism: Euryarchaeota archaeon UBA130 (assembly GCA_002505775.1). Lineage (GTDB taxonomy): Archaea > Thermoplasmatota > Poseidoniia > Poseidoniales > Thalassarchaeaceae > MGIIb-O5. Next base: position 45,800 of record DAVY01000009.1, read on the forward strand.
AGTCTAGCTGAAGGAGAGAACCACCCCTCTTTCAGTGATTCTGGAAGTCCTGATATCAACTGTTTCCTCCATTTTATCTTCTTCGAATCATCAATCTCTTGATCCCATGATGGCCTCTCAAGAGGAGCATCACCTTCTGTAATATCTGCCAATCTAGACCAAAGCTTTGGCGACCAAGAGGTAACGTCAGATTCATTGGGGTCTTCGACGAAATTTATCATCCACCTATCGCTAAGTACTCTGAGCAGGGAGATGGTATCCTCCCTATTCCACTTATTGAAGATTGAACACCTCGCTATTATGTCGGTAGCTAAGTCAATTGGAACTACCCCCCTCTCAATTGACATCTGCATAAATTGGTTTGCGGCAACGATACCTGGATTAGTGCGCCATTCGACACCCTCTAATTCTCCATGCATGGCCTTTCGGGCAATAACCGCACCTTCGGCAACCTCGTCAGTCTCCCATGCCAGCAATTCCCCTCTTCCGGTACCTCCGATGGTATGTTCTGCCCTGCCCATCCTCTGGAGAAGCCGATCAACAGCTCTGGGACTTTGTATTTGATGGACTCTTTTGATTGAACCTATGTCTATCCCAAGCTCAAGGCTACTAGTACATACTATGGCATGCAAATCTCCGTTTCGGAGCCTTTCCTCCATTTCCATCCTGGTCTCAGCGGCAAGACTTCCATGGTGGACGCCAAGTTTCAAGTCTGGATTAATCCCTCTTAGTCGCTGGGAAACTGATTCTGCAGCATTACGTGAGTTAACGAAAACCAATGCCGGGTAGCTCTCATAGAGAGATTTTGCAAGCCTCCTATGAGCTGCAACTGAATGGGGTGAACTTGACCAAATTATTGACGTAGCTTCATCTGATGGGTCCGGCATTTCTCTGTGGACCAAAACTTCGGTGGATCTTGGAGAAGGGCCAACAATTGCGATAGCATCTCTCGATAGCCATCTAGCTGTTTCATCAGGATTTCCAACTGTGGCAGAAAGGCCGATCCGCTGGAACCCATTCGGACAATATTCATTGATTCTTTCCAGAGCAACCAACAATTGTGCGCCTCTTTCCGATGATGCTAGGTCATGTACTTCATCTAATACCACTGCCTTTATTCTGGATAAATGTCCCCTCAGTCTACTTCCGAGGAGCATTATTTGTGCAGTCTCAGGAGTTGTGATCAGTAGGTTCGGGGGATTTTTCGACTGCTTCGCCCTCTCTCTTTGCGAAGTATCGCCATGTCTTAGCCCAACAGTTATTCCCAAGGGTTCTAGCATTTCGGCAAGCCTCCTGTCAATATCCCTGTTTAGTGCTCTGAGAGGGGTAATGTAGAGTATCGATAGCCCCTCCCAATTCTCTGAGATGAATCTGGATGCCAAAGGAAGGATTGCAGCCTCAGTTTTTCCACTTCCAGTGGGTGAGACCAGGACTCTATCAAATCCAGACACCAGGTCTTCCATGGACGAGCTCTGTATCGAAGAGAGTGTCCACTTCCTACTATCGATAAGTCCTCTGACCTTAGGATGGAGAATGGTCATGGTGCTCCCAACTAGATTTCCGAAGAAGGATGAGGTGGCAAATCATCGGACCAATCTGACATTTCGTTCAGTGTCCTAGTCACGTTAGTCACCTCTCCCTGCTCCCAATAATCCACGCCGATGAATGTAGGCCTATTACCTACAGTTTCCCAGCATAGCAGAGCTCTTTCCAGTAAAGTATCGTAAGAATTGACCTGAGATGCCTTATTTGCATCCGATAATCCAAAAGTACTCAACCAGTTATTCATGTGCCAAACAGGTTGGCCTAAGTCGCCTCTCCCTAGGTCACAAGTCATTTCATCTTGGCTAGACTCTCCGTATGGGGTATCCCAAGTGTGCTTCCAAGCTGGTAATAATTTAGTGAAATTATATTCATATTCCATCTCGATGAAAATCACGACATCAGTCCCAGATAGTGCCATATCTCCTATTGATGGCCAGGGGCTTCCTAATTCGTGGATGTAAGCCCTTTCCAAGATTCCTGTCTCATTTAGTAGGTACTCCAGATGCTCCCCTGGAACTCGATAGTTCTGTATCAGGAGACTGACTATGTCACCACTGCTGTTGTTGTGGAGCGAACTTAAATTTCTGAGCCAAGCAAAGGCATCAACACTACCAAACAAACACGGGGGAGTATTCGGTAAGGACAATGCATGGCAAAAAACTACATCCTCCTTTTCATTATTCAATTCAGACGGGTGATAAGGGTCCAACATGAAGGCTCTGATACCATCCTCCCATTGACTCTGCAAACCAGTATGATGGTTTATTCCAGCAATTATGCCATCTTCCGGGGTTGAGAATGAGTTATGAGATTCAGCGAAGGTAAAATCGTCATAAGTTCTCAAACAGTATTTGCTCATTCCATGGCAAGTGATGTAGTCCTCACTATCCAGGTAATCCAAACCTCTGGCTTGCTCCCACTCATTTGGTAGGCCATCGCCGTCAGCATCCAAATCCAGTGTATCACAAATCATATCTCCATCATAATCCTCAGGAACCGATTTATTGTCTCGTGGATCTGTGGAGCAATCTAACTCCGTAAAGTCCCCCCAAAGATCCCCATCATCGTCACTATCGAGGAAGTCGCAGACCAGGTCTCCATCAATATCTGATGGAACACTGGTGGAGGTGAAAGGGTCAGTAGTACAATTTAGCTCCATATCATTGTCCCATCCATCTCCATCAATATCCAGATCTTCACTGTCTTGAATTCCATCTCCATCCAAATCAGGAGCGTTAGCCATACAACCAGATGTTAGGATAAAAATAACCATCACTGCTGGCAGGGGGCTCCTTTCCATCAAACCTCCATAACATGGTCTTCTCATGAACCAATCGGATGAAAATCTTCAATTGTATCAGTCAGAAAATAGGAAGTGACTAATCATATGTGCTCTGTCCAGTGGTTGCTATGGCTCGCGGAAGGGTAACCAGGAAGGGTGTTCTGACCAAGTGGTGGGAATCTAATAAGGACAGCCAGTTTCAAATCATAACTTACGCTACAATTCTATCATGTGCATCTATGGCATGGGGGTTCATTTTCCTATTTATGCTCGGAGGAGCCACAGATCCTTCACATCAAGATAGCTTGGTCCCATTCAGTTGGCTCTGTTTGGTTGTTGGGTCATTTACCTCATTCTACACTCTACCTGAGTTTGGTTATTTTTGGTCGCAAAGAACAGCTTTGGAGGAAATACTTGAGTTGGATGCAAGGACTGAAGTCCTCAAAAGGAGGAAAGAGGCGGAAGATGCCGCAGATATTCTCGGCCCTAAATATCAATCAAGGCTTATGGGACTATACGATCATTACCAGATTAGAGGAGGGAGGAGGTTCAAGGTAGACGCTTCTCCTGTAAAGAATTCCCTAACCGAAAAAACTCCAGTCGTAGGCAGGGAATTTCAACGTCAGTGGTGGCAAACAGAAAACTCCAAACTTTCAGAATTCCTTCCAGCTCTCTCGATCCTCAAAACAAAGAAGGCAAATAGAATGATAATCGTTTTCTCGACATTGGCAATCGCCCTACTACTCCTCAACACCCTCTTTGGAATACATATTGGCATAGGGGGAATAAATCACGAAACCTTAGATCTTTCAGCATATCTGTTGTCGACGGAAAATGTTACTTTTAATCCTCCTCATTTAGACTCTGTAAGCCTATTATTAATCGCCTTCTTTTCTTTAATCTTAGATTTTACCAGGCCTCCAGTGATATTTCAAGAGGAGGAGTGAGATGAACAGTGCAGTATTCAGAGAAGTATTTCTTGCAGGTGGTCTAGTCTCTCTTCTTCTAGGCGCAATGTTTCTCTCAACAGGAACATTCCCCCCTATGGTTGTGGTCGAATCTGGATCGATGATGCATGACGAAGATGGAAAAATCGGCGTAATAGACCCAGGTGATTTAGTCCTGGTAATTAATCCAGCCAGAAAAAATGTAGTGACATATGTTGAAGCCACAGACACGAATGATGATAATTTTGGATACAAGTCTCATGGGATGTACGGGGATGTAATTGTGTTTAGTAAAAATGGGGGTACTGATACTCCTGTAATCCACAGGGCGCTTCTGAAGGCTGTCCATAATGACACAGGTGGGTGGGATGTCCCAGGTACCACCCTGAGGGGGGTTAGTAGTATCAATTGGACGCTTGAATATAGCTGTGTTTCATATCATGGCTCGGTTTATGAACTGAAGATAGATGATTGGGTCCCCTCTCATGAAGGATATCTTACAACTGGGGATAATCAGGATACCAATGGATGTAGGATAGACCAACTTTCAGCTACCGGCCAAGATGGAAGAAATGGGCTTTTAGATGAGAATAATAATCCAGTTACTGCGGTGAAGGATGAATGGATAATTGGGATAGCCTCTTCGGAAATTCCATGGATTGGAGCGGCTAAATTATTCTTCTCCCCTCCTCCCTCTGCAGACTATGTTACGAGTAAGACTTGGACTATGCTGGGATTAGTAATCGCTTCGATATTGATTATTCCTAGTGTGGTAGATGCAACTTTCCCTCCAAAGGACGAAGAGGAATAATCATACAATAAGCATCATAATAGGAATAAGTACGATAATCAACATTACCACTGTAGTCATTCCTCCGATAGACCCAGCAATCCTCTCAACTCTTAGGGGATTACTCCCTTTCATGATTCTAGATAAAACGGAATGAGCGCCATCTTTGAGCATGTGGCCCCCATCGAAGGGAATTATTGGAAGGAGATTTAGAAATCCGAGTAGGAAGTTTACCCATATGAGCCAGAAAATAAAGTCAAAAAGATGCAGTAAGTTATCAGTACCCAGTGAGGATAGTATGAAACCATCATCGATTTCTATCATGCCCCTCTCGTGAAGATCCATTGTCTGTCCATCATATGACATGGGAGTCCCCATTATGGACAACGGAGTCAACAATAGTGTCAGCGCCTTCTGGCCTAAGGTGTATCTCTCTTCGAAAATGAACGAGAATCTATCTGTCTGATAAGTTCCTGACCTAGGGGAATTGACTCCGAGAAAAGCCTCACCCTCTCCAATTCCATAACTTTCCAACAAATCAGCCGTCCGATCCAGACACTCCTGATCATTATCACACAAATTCAGATAATATTGGGCTTTATCTCCAAGAGTTACAAGTACATCAGAACTCTCTCCCCAAATCCTTTCTTCGTTATTATATGGAATTATAGTGAAAATAACCTCATCACCAGCTTCTAGAGAGTCCATTTGTGATGAAAATGAATCATAGTCGGTGACTGCGTTGCCGTCCACATGGGTAATTATATCGTAGGATTTGATACCCGCTTCGTCCGCACCTCCCTCATCGATAACCGCCAGTGGGTGTACGCCTGGATTTGTAGCAACGAAACCACTGGAAAGAAAGCCAATCACAATCAAGAAAACAAATGTAGCTACCAAATTAATCGAGGGCCCAGCAGCGAAAAGCCTCATTCTCTCTCTTCTGGGAGCTAATACCATATCCATCTGTTCAGGTTCAGCGAATGCTCCTACTGGAATGGGTCCAGCAACTAGAAGTCCGAAGCTCCTAACCTCCATTCCATGTGCTCTGGCCTGTATTCCGTGACTATACTCATGAATAAGCAGGGTGAAGATGAGTGCCAAGGCAGGCCACCAGAAAGGTACGAAGCTCGTTACTCCGGGGATGAAAAGGATATCCGTAGCAGGTAGTGAGCCTTGTGGAGGAGAATTAATCGATGTAACAAAAGCAAGAACCATCAAGGCTACAACTGAGAACATGACCAAGAAGCATAGCCAGATAGAAAACTCCCCATAAATCCTCCAGAATTTCCTATTCTTCGATATGTATTCTAGGAAAACACGCCCCCTTGTTGTTCTGATCATCAGAATGACGCCAGCTACTCTTTCCAAATTCCATCTCTTTAGGAATCCTGAGCTCTCGAGATATATTAGCATAGTATACCATAGAGCTAGTCCAATAATCAGCCCTGCTGGAAGTATGTTTGAGTATACCCCGAATGCTAAGACAAATATCCAGAAGAAAGGAAACCCACTGGTCTCTGTGACCTCTCCATCTTCTCCCATGGATGCGACAGCACTTCCTTCCTATTCAACCTGCGTCCCACAAAAACACACATTACATCATACCTCAACGTGGATCCATGACGGATATGCGGGAGCCTAACCCTTCCTCCAGAAAGCACTTCAGGGATATAGATTCACTTCGTAGAGAGAGAGATAGCATAATTAGGATTCTAAAGCAGGCAAATCTTGGTGATCTGAAGTCAGAACTAGAGAGATTAAACAAGTCATTTTCTGATTTGGAAAAGGATCTCAAAGGAGACTAGTTCGATTAAGATGCGATGTAGGAAGAAATCATTTCGCTCTGATTTACTTCCAAAGACCCAACCGCACTATCGGATTTACAAATAAGTGAAAGGAATTTATGCAGTGGCATTCCCTGCTCCCAGTCTAAGAATTCCTTACCGTTCCTAGTCAGTGGAAGGGAGGGAATACTTCTGGATAGGTGACGAAGCTTTCCACTCAGTCCAGAAACCTCTACTTTCATTATTCTCCAACTATCCCCCCTAACTCCCTTTAGTCTGTATGCATAGAGTGGAAGCAGACCACACCTCTCTCCCATATCTTTGAGAGATTTTAATTGGTCATATGTTCTTCCCGAAAGATAAAGTCGAGGTTTTTTTGACGATTTTACTTCTATTGGGAAGCATATATCACCCCTTAGCGCCAGTAAATCTCCCGTTCCTTCTGAACCACTGCCCGGGGCTCTCACTACGAGAAACGGCCTGTTAGTAACCCTCATTGCAAGGGATCTCTCTGCTTCCGAGCATGATCTCGTAACAGCCCTTACTCCGTTTATTTCTCCGGCTAAGACCGACCTAAGCTCCCTTTCATACTGGCTTCCAATACTGCCCATGCCCCTATAGTATTCTCAGGGTTAATGAGAACATTGGTCGTTCATCACTGAATTTTGCCTTTTCTGAAATCTCTCGTCCTGTCCACTCCGGGAAACTGGTCCTCGCTTTCCCGGTATACAGTTTTCATATTGTTCAAGAAATTAACCTCATCAGTAACAATGAGGACCATGTCAACCCCAGGGTCCTCTTCCCCATCCATCCAGTCGAGTATGATTTCCATTGTCATCCGCGCCCCCTCTCTGTGGGGATAAGCAAAAACGTCCATCCCTAGAGGGGGTGTAACTACCGTTTTCCGGGGCACAATCTTCGAAATTTCGTCAAACATTGCATTGTAAGAATTCACTAGAAGCTCTCTCCTGAAGTTATCCTGATTAGGCCTCCTGCAATCTGGTGCAACAACATGAACTAAATTCTCTGCGGGAAGATTGTAGCCAGAGGTACTTACAGCTTCCCCTACTCCGCATGGTTGCTTGCCTTCTTTCCTTCTCTCTACAGCAATTTCCGTACACCTTGCCCTCAATTCGTCACCAGCCGCTAATTGCATCCTTTCATCCAAACCCTCTCGTCCAGCAAGTCTATTATTTGCGGGAATTACCATAATATCCCCATCAACTCTGATGATGTTACCAAACTGCACCCTGACCTGTCCATGACGGCATTCCCTCACAATTATTGTCTCCGCCATAACATGACAAGGACGGTCATATGATAAGTAACCATCGACAAGATACAGAACCATCAATCGATGCATTCATTCGTCAATGCCCTCTACCAACGTTATGTCCGCCGGCTATGTGCTAGTCAACGTTGAACCGGGGAGCGAGTCAGAAGTTCACAAAATAGCTCTGACACTAGACTGCGTCACAGATGCAAACATGCTCTTTGGAGACTATGACCTAATTGTAAAGATTGAAGCTGATAGTATGGGCGAGATAGCTCGCCATGTGGTAGAATCGATTCGTGCGATTCCTGGTGTCGCAAATACCAAGACTCTTGCATGTGCAGAAATGTGAGCTCGGATATCCCAAAAACATTCAAATGAGCCCCAGTAAGGCTTTTTTTACCCAATAACTTCATTATCCCGATAAATTAGCATCCATGCGGAGGTATGCTGAAAATGTCAGGAAAGAAGTACTTCGTATTGATGGAGAATGGAGAGGACACCAGCCAGGTGTTTGTGAACAGTCAGCCCAGAGGGGCCGCACTAAAGGCAGCTCGAAGAGGGCACACAAACATCGATTTGAGAGAAAGGGGCACAAATAGAGTGCACTGCTTCGAAGGTTGGAGAACTCTAGAGTCCAAAGGCGCAAGCAGTCCGGCTTACCTTCCGGATAAGATCTGGAAGGCTAACGTTAAGAAAACCGGAATCAAGCGCTTATAGGTCATAAAACGAGATAAACTGAAAAATTTACCAAGCCTAGAGTTAGTCTAGCGTCTTAGCCCGATTTTTCGTCCAATCATGGCGATAGGATCGTAGAATTCAGTAACGACCCTCTCTTTCAGTGGAATTATTGCGTTTTCCCTGATGTCAATCCCTGCGGGGCATACACTACTACAACAACCTGTAATGTTGCAGTAGTCGATTCCGAAGTCCTCCTTGATTTCAGGTATCCTACTTTTTTGATCCAAGGGGTGCATCTCAAGACTTGCTAATCTGACAAAAAATCTAGGTCCTGCAAACTCATCAAACTTCTGATGCTCTCTCATAACGTGGCAAGTATTTACGCAAAGCATACACTCTATACATGACCTAAATTCCTGAATTCTGTCGGCTTCATGCTGGTAGTATTCCCAATCTACCTCTCCCGGTCCACTAATTGGCTCGATCCTTCTATCAGTCTCATAGGCCCAGGACGTGTCGCTAACTAGATCCCTGACCAACGGGAATGTCTGCATAGGTCTGATGACCACCGATTCTCCTTCAGGGGTCTCATCAAGAATATCGTCCATTCTTGTCATACACATCAATCTGGACTTCCCATTCACTTCAGCACTACAAGAACCACATTTTCCTGCCTTGCAGTTCCATCTACAAGCTAGATCAGGAGCAAACTCTGCTTGGATAGCGTGTATAGCATCCAGTACAACCATTCCTTCATCTAGGTCTATTGTGTAGTCGACCATTTTTCCAAATGGATCTCCATCTTGATCCGGCTCTCCTCGGAATACACTGAATGTAACTGTCTGCAAAATCAATCCTCCTCTTGCAAATCTTCAGAATCTAGTAAATCTCTCAAATCAGCCGGGATGGGCGGGTATGACTCAAATCTTATTTCCATCTCACCGTCTTCGTTCATGAAGATAACACTGTTGATTTTGCCCCAATGTGCGTGATCAGGCTTAGGGAAGTCATCTCTTGTATGTCCCCCCCTGCTTTCCTCCCTGTTCAGTGCGGCTAGGGTGCACATCCTACTTACGTCAATCATCGCTTTAATCTCTAGTGATTGGTGCCAACCCGGATTGTATGATTTACCACTACCGCCGAATACATTGCCTGCTCTGTGCTCAAGATCGTCCAGGTCAGTCAAAGCATCCACTAGCTGTGATTTTGTTCTAATAATGCCCACCTTATTCTGCATCATCTGCCTTAGATCAGAAACCACTGAGGCGGGATTCTCTCCCTCAGTCCTCCGAAGAGGAGCCAGAGTTTCCTCGATCACTTCTTCGATTTCAGAATCTGATATTTCTTCGAATTCTGCTATTTCCTTGGATAATTTTGCGGCATGCTCTCCGGCTATCTTACCAAAAACGATCAAATCAGATAGCGAATTTCCACCTAGGCGATTTGCTCCGTGAAGTCCTGTTGATGCCTCTCCTGCGGCGAAAAGTCCCTTGATACATGTCTCCTGAGTCTCGTGGTTCACTTTGACGCCACCCATGACATAATGAGCAGTAGGACCTACTTCCATCGGCTCTTTTGTTATGTCAACTGCTGCGAGCTCTTTGAACTGATGATACATTCCTGGAAGCTTCTTCTTGACTTCCTCCTCATCTCTCCAAGAGATGTCTAGATATGCCCCCCCATGTTCAGAAGCTCTTCCGGCATCCCTTTCGCTGTTAATTGCTTTAGCAACGACATCTCTAGTTAGTAGCTCTGGAGGCCTTCTTTTTGTGGCTAGCTTGCCAGAAACTACCTCGTCAACCCATTCTAGAGCCTCCTTCTCAGTGTCTGCAAACTCATCCTTGTACATCTCAGGCACATATTGGAACATGAAACGTTCACCCTTTGAGTTCCTCAACATTCCTCCTTCTCCCCTTACTCCTTCAGTCACTAGTATGCCCTTGACAGATTTCGGCCAAATCATCCCAGTAGGGTGGAACTGGATAAATTCCATATCGCCCATTTCAGCTCCAGCCCAGTAGGCCAGAGCGAAGCCTTCGCCGGTATACTCCCATGATCCTGAACATACTTCCCAACATCTGGTAGCGCCTCCCGTTGCGAGAACAATGGACTTGGCCTTGAATACGTGGAAGGAACCATCGTTCCTACTATATGAGAAACAGCCAGTTACTCGACCATCTTTCTTGAATAGCTTCCTAACGGTGAATTCCATGAAAACATCCATTCCCGTGTGTATTCCTTTCTGCTGTAAGGTTCTAATCAGCTCAAGCCCTGTCGCATCCCCGATATGGGCCAGTCTTGGATATGTGTGGCCCCCAAAATTTCTCTGGCTGGTTAGTCCCTTGGGGGTCCTGTCGAACACTGCTCCCCACTGCTCCAACTCCCTGATACGATCCGGAGCTTGTTGGGCATGAATTTTAGCCATCCTCCAGTCATTGAGATACTTCCCCCCCTTCATGGTATCACGGAAGTGAGTCTTCCAGGAATCACGCTCATCCTTGTTTGCCAAAGCGGCAGCCGCACCGCCCTCTGCCATTACTGTGTGAGCCTTTCCAAGCATAGATTTGGAAATTATTGCAACTGTGGCACCTGATGAACTAGCTTCAATGGCAGCTCTCAGGCCTGCACCACCTGCACCGATTACCAGCACATCATACTCGTGAACAGAGTAATCTTCTCCCATGCTACCACTCCAAAAGTATCTGATCACCGATGATGTTCTCAGATACTGCCCACACAAACAAGTCACCTAAGAAAACCATCGCCAAGCTAGTCCAAAACCAAAACGAGTGATGAACATTGACTCTGCTGATTGACCTGTAAAGTGAACCGAATACTCCAGAGACCCCACCTCTCCATCTATCCATTCCTCCTCCGAAAATGTGCCTGAATGCGTGACAGGATGACACGTACATGAATAGGAGGAAAGACTCAATTCCCAGAATTAACGTACCGATAGAGACTCCCCTAGAGCCCCCTCCAAGATCAGTCGTCAGTACCACATCGTAGAATTTTATCGACAAAATAATTATTGCCAAGTAAAGCATGTATCTGTGAATATTGTTCAGTATGAAAAGCCCCCTTTCACCCTTGTAACCAACAGAATAATTCAACTCAGGTTTCGCTATCATACAACCTGTTGGATTTTGGAAGAAGGTTCTATGGTATACCCTCCTCATGTAATAGCAAGTACCTCGGAAACCGAATGGTATCCAAAGAATCAACATCGCAGAATTCATCCATCCAGGGTGATTAGTAATGTGTAACATGTGTAGTACATCAGGGGAAAATATTGGTGAAGTGACTCTGTGATCATCATAATGTATGCCACCGTCCCAAACCAGAACTCTTAGAGCAGTATAGACCAATGCCAAGGCCAATGCCGTTGCCATCCAGATAGGTTCAGTCCACCAGTTGTCTATCCTCTGAGTCCTCCCAAAACCCCTCCTCAAAGGAAGCTTGACATTGATGCCAAGCGAGCTTAGGTGTTCTCTGTCCCAGTTGGCCATGACAATTCTGTACCTAGGGTATGGACGGGCCCCTTAAGCAATTGCTTCTGAACAACTCTTTTCCAGCTAAGATTGAAATCAAGAAACCCACCTCCTTCGTCTGTGCGTGAACACGGCCTGGAGTCTTCAGTTTGCTGGAAGTGTGGGTACATGCCAGGGGCATGGCTCCCGGGCCTCCCATGTCCAGATTGTGGGGAGATGTTCATCTAAGCTAGACCGGAGTAATCGGCCTCTGCCTCTTCCATCTCTATTTCTTCAACATCCATCTGTGCCAGCTGCAGTTTTCCGGACAGCTCGTCATTAACCGCATGCCAATAAGAGTAAGATTCCAAAACCCATATTCCTGACTCACGACTTCCATTTCCACTCTCTTTGACACCTCCGAATGGCAGATGTGCTTCGGCACCAGTCGTCGAGTTATTTATGCCAGTCATTCCTGCTTTGATTCCTGTTTTGAATCTAAAGGCCTCGAGTCTATCATTTGTATAGCAAGCACTTGAAAGGCCAAAAGGAGAAGCATTAGCTAGACGCAATGCGTCATCGAAATCCTTGGCCTTTACTACTGTGACCACGGGACCGAAAATCTCCTCATGGAAGCACCTCATGTCTTCGTTGACCCCTTCGTAAACGTGAGGCCACATGTACACTCCATCATTCGCGTCCCCTACAAAACCATCCGGATGACTGTCCTTTGTGATCCTCCCTGATCCCCAAAGTTTGGTGGCACCATCCGATTCACATATTTCTAATCCCTTAAGGAAGTCATCTCCATATTTCTCTGAGAGCATTGAGCCATAGAGAACCCCATCGTGACGCATTGAGTCGCCAATTCTAGTTTCTGAGACCTTCTTCATGAATTTTGACATGAATTCTTCATATATGCTCTCATGGAGAATTAAATTTCCTAGACTAGTACATCGCTGTCCCGCGGTTCCAAATCCAGCCCAATATGCCCCTTCAACAGCGTTATCTATGTTGGCTGAAGGCATTACGACAAGAGGGTTCTTACCTCCCAGCTCTAGTGAGGCACTGACCAGATTCCTTCCACAGGCCTCTCCGATCATCTTGCCCACAGGGGTACTACCGGTGAATGAAATCTTGTCCACCAATCCAAGATCCGTTGCATCAACTAAATGTTGACCAGCTCCACTACCCTTCCCATGTACAAGATTGATGACCCCATCGGGAAGGCCCGCTTCGTGCATTATTCTTGCTAGAGCGAAAGACAGAAGAGGAGAGTCTTGCGGTGATTTCCAAACGCAAGTATTCCCACACATTATCGCAGGGATCATCTTCCAGAAAGGGACCGCCGATGGAAAATTACAGGCATTTATTATTCCACAAACACCTAATGGCCGTCTGTAAGTGAAAAGCTCTTTGTCCGGGAGCTCTGAATTGACTGTCTGTCCATACAATCTTCTACCCTCTGATTGGAAGAATAGACACGTGTCTATTGCCTCTTGAATTTCTCCTCCACATTCCTTCATGGTTTTCCCGATCTCACGAGCCTGTAATCGGACTAAGTCATCCTTTCTCTCCATCAATAGTCTGCCCATGTTCCCAATTACTTGACCACGTGTTGGTGCCGGGGTAGCAGCCCAGGAGGGAAATGCGGACCTTGCGGCCCGTAATGCGTCATGTACGTCTTCCTTGGTGGAAAGAGGAAACTCCCCAACTGTATCTTCTAGCCATGCTGGATTCCTGCTAAGGAATGTACTTCCATCACTTGATTGTGATAGTTTTCCTGCAATTATGTTGTATCCCCTTATTGCAGGGCTACCATTAGGATTCTCAACTTCCATCTCTTCAAAACCTGCCTCCAGCACATGAGTCATGTGTTAACCGAATCACACACTAGACATAATGCTACTTATCGAGACCCTTAGTTCTGATAACCAATCGCAATTTTTGACATCAATCCATTGGTGGGTTTAACTATGTCCTCCGTTGAGAAGTACTTGCTAGGGGCCCGTGCACATGACCAATGAAAATTCTGATTCCCTCACATTAAGAGTAGCCAAGGCAATACCAAGTGACGTCGGCCATGGTAGGGCGAGGGTCCCGTTTGATAATGATCTAAATCTCAAACCAGGTGATATCATCGAGGTTTCAGGTGAGAGAAAAACTGCGGCGATTGTATGGAGATGCAGGCCAGAGGATGCTAATCTGGGCGTAATAAGAATCGATGGAATAATCCGTAAAAATGCTGGTGTGAGCTTAGGTGACAGGGTCGATATAAAGAAAGTCGAGACACAGCCCTGCCAAAGACTGGTGTTGAGTCCCGTAATGGCCAAGCAACAAAAAGTAAGGTTTGGACCAGGGATAGAAGGATTTGCCCGACGAGGACTCAACAAGAGACCTGTAGTTGCTGGAGACAGGATATTCATTCCCGGAATGACCCTCTTTGCAGAGGCTCTTCCCTTCGCAATCGTCTCGACTAAGCCAAAGGGAATCGTCCAGGTTCTTCCAGACACTGACATAGTTATCAAGGAGGATGCGGTGGACGAAGAAGAGCAAGGAGATGTTCAGACAATCTCCTACGAAGACATTGGTGGGCTGGGGGACCAGCTCCAGAAAGTAAGGGAAATGATAGAGCTCCCCCTTAAGCATCCAATTTTATTCAGGAGATTAGGCATTGATCCTCCACGAGGAGTGCTATTGCATGGGCCTCCCGGCACAGGGAAGACCCTGATTGCCAAGGCGGTAGCATCTGAGACAAATGCCCATTTCACTTCTATCAACGGCCCAGAAATCATATCCAAATACTATGGAGAGAGCGAAAAGCAGTTGAGAGAGATTTTCGAAGAGGCCGCTTCCAATGCTCCTGCGATAATTTTCATAGATGAGCTTGACAGTATTGCTCCTAAGAGGGAAGACGTAAGTGGGGAGGTTGAGCGCAGAGTAGTTGCCCAGCTACTGACTCTTCTTGACGGAATGCAAGGTAGAGACAACGTCGTCGTTATTGGGGCAACAAATAGACAGGATGCTATTGATCCGGCGCTTAGACGGCCCGGTAGATTCGATAGAGAGATAGAAATAGGCGTTCCAGACAAAAATGGAAGGGCTGAGATAATTGAGATACACACACGTGGAATGCCAATCAGTGATGACTTTGACGTGGATTGGTTGCTGGATAACACACACGGTTTCGTCGGTGCGGATATCTCCGCCTTGGTTAGAGAATCAGCCATGAAGGCTCTGAGGAGGTATCTACCAGAGATAGACTTGGACGAAGAGCAAATACCACCTGAGGTTTTAGAGAAGATGGCTGTAATTATGGCGGATTTCAGAATGGCTATCAAGGAGATCGAGCCCAGTGCGTTGAGGGAGATTTATCTCGAAGTACCCGAAGTATCTTGGAATGAAGTCGGTGGCTTACAAGAGATAAAAGACAGGCTAAAGGAGAGCGTTGAATGGCCTCTAACCAAGCCCGAGTTGTTTGAGCACTTTGGAATCAATCCCCCCAGAGGAATCGTTCTTTTCGGAGCACCTGGAACGGGGAAGACCCTACTTGCCCAGGCCATCGCCAATGAGGCCAAAGCCAATTTCATCACTATCAAGGGTCCTGAACTGATATCAAAATGGGTAGGAGAATCAGAAAAGGCAGTCAGAGAGGTCTTCAAGAAAGCAAAGCAATCCAGTCCTTCGATAATTTTCTTGGATGAATTCGAGAGTATTGCAGGAGTTAGGAGATCAAGTTCGGGAGAGGGATCTGATGTAATCAATAGAGTTGTGAACCAGCTCTTGAGTAGTATGGATGGTGTTGAGGGAATGGAAGGTGTCATCGTTGTCGCAGCAACGAATCGTCCTGAGATGATAGATCCAGCTCTGTTGAGGAGTGGAAGATTCGAGAGGGTGATGCACGTTCCTCCCCCAGACCCAGAGGCCTTGAAATCCATCTTAGAGATTCACACAGAGAATATGCCTCTCGGAAAATTCTCTTTGGATGAAATCGCTTCCAAACTAGAGAACTACACCGGTGCTGATATAGAGGCAGTTTGCAGAGAAGCTGGACTAATTGCCATGAGAGCTGACAAGAAGACGGTTTCAAAGAAACACTTCGAGGAGGCTGTCGAGAGGGTTAGGCCGACAGTTACCGATGAGATGATGCTATACTACAATAGAATGGAGGAATTACTAACAAGTGGTCTTCAATCAGTTCGCAGACTACCTGATAGCCTAGCTGGAATAGAATCAGTCTGAGGTGAAATGGTGCCAACAACCTTCGGAAGAGAGCTTTTGGGGAGAGACGTAGTAGACGCTTCCAACGACAAGCTCGGAACTATGGCGGATTTCAGTGTGGACATGGATACCGGATCTATAGTCTCTCTACTGGTGGTAATTGATCAAGGCATAGACCCCAAATTCCTCCCTTGGCCTACCTCTGAAGGACTACTTTCTGTACCTGTTTCTGAGGTTGCCAAAATAGGTTCTGCAATCCAGTTAACACGCTGAACTCCTGATGCGGGTATGTTCATGGCCCCACAACGGTATTAATACGAAGTTAAGGCTCGGTAGTCATTCCTATAGATGGAGGCCTACACATGGCAGACTTCAGTACCACACTCAGAAGCCTTTCATCCCCAAAATTTAGGAGAGGGGCATCGATAGGTGCATTTTGGATTCTGATGGCTATTCTTGCGGTCCAGATACTGCAGACCTACTTGGTTGATGGCGAGACCCAGCAATCAGCTTATGGCAATGATTGGAATGATTTGGGATCCTTCAGGTCAGATATCAACAATATGGGCATTGAGACAAATGCTCTCGTCTCCAGTCCACTTCTGCTTAGCGAGATAGACTACCCCGAGGAGGCGGTTTTTATCGTCTCTGGAGTCGAAAGAGATACAATTTCACTCCCTAGATTCACAGGAGATGAAAGCGTCATCGAATTGACAGAAAGTGATGGGTATACAAACTCAGAAATCCTAGCAATTGAAAACTTTGTTCAGAGGGGTGGCACAGTAATTCTGATGGATGATTTTGGATATTCAGCTCAGTTGGCCATGCAATTTGGTTTGGACTATTCTGGGCACAGACTCTATGACGGACAAGCATATGCACATGAATTGGATTACAATTATGTCTGGGTCAACTCCTCATCAGCATATAATTTTACAACTAATTCAGGTTCTTTGTCTTCTGTAAATCCTTGTCTGAAGGACTCAGATGCGGACGGGGTAATTGACCTACTCGACCTAAATCCACAAGACTCTACCATTACTACTTCTGGAATCTCCATCGGAGACGTCGGACTATGCTCTCACAGATTTGATCCAGCCACTTCTGCCTGGGATTTTACAGAGGGATACAACATGCTCACCAATGGCCCTTCGGCCTTCGAGAAGGATAGCTCCTACAATCCTGTTGAGAATAGGTACGCTATAGGAAGGTCAACCTTAGACTCATACCTGGACACTAATGATGATGGAAACCTAACGGTAGGGTTTGAGGCCGCTGGAATTGAGGATGATGAGCAGGGCCCGTTTGCAGTTTACGTTAGATATTGTTTCGACAGGTTATGCATCGATCCTGACTCTGGAAGAGTTCACTTCGTCTCCGATGGATCACTTCTGATAAATTCCCTCTACAATCCTGACTTCGACCCCGAATACTCAGGACTAGTCCCTGATAATGACAATCGCAAATGGGCCCTTGACATAATTGCTGAGGCACTTCTAATTGGGAACTCAAGTACTCAGGCCAGCGATAATGCAATAGTAATTTTCGATGAGAGTAGACATCAGCAATCAAACATCGGTGGAGATACATACAACCTTCTCTACTATCTTCTGATTTACTTTACAAATGATTGGATGGCGATGTTAATTTTGTTCCTCGGACTGTTCATATCCCTCGAGGCAGTTCTAATCAGGAAGGAAGATCCGGACGAATGGAGGCACGTCTTCAGAATAATATACTATGGATTTGGGGATGCAAGGAGGTATGAGTACTACCAGAGGCCGGAGAAGATTAGACAGGTCCTTCTAACCCGTATCAGAAACGTCAACGCTATGTCGAGAGAGGAGTTTGATGCTCTACCAGCAGCCCAGCTACAGAAAATGGTTGATGACAAGGTCTTGACCGATTTTATTTTCAATGATAGGAGATACAAAACCGATGAGCTGGTAGGAATCGTGAAGAAAATCAAACACTGGGGTTCCAACGAAACAGAGGGGGATGCCTAATTTGTGGACCAGAAAAGCAGCTATCATGCTCACTAGCGGAATAAGTTTGATTCTCATTGGGATGATGATATCCAACTTCCAATTGATGATAATAGGATTATCTTTCATATCTATGCTGGCGATAAACGGCTGGGTTTCTGGTCATTCCGAGTTGACAATCAGAAGAGAGACCTCTGCTACCAACGTCTACAAGGGGGATGATATCGTTATTTCGTTGACTATCACAAACAACTCATACCGAAGAACCCAGCAATTAGAGCTATTCGATAATGTTCCCCACGAAATGAAGATGAGAAAGGGAATAAACCAGATGAGGATGAATCTAGGTCCCGGGCAGTCTGCTACAATGAAGTATGTTGTTAGATGTCCACTCAGAGGCCACTACACAGTTGGTCCAGTATCTGTTAGGTATCGCAACGCATTCAACCTATTTGTAAGCGAAACGAAAGTAGACGATCGATCAGATATCACTGTATTTCCCCAGATTAGAGATATTGAGGATGCCCTTCTGAGATCAGATGTTCCAAAGATGTACTCTGGGGCGACCACTCTCAAGACTCCCGGCCCCGGGATGGAGTTCTATGCCCTTAGGGAGTATCTCCCAGGAGATTCATTCCGCTCGATCAACTGGAAAGCACTGGCTAGAACTGGTGAGATGATGGTAAATGAGAAGACCAGAGACGCAGTTACAGACGTCTTCGTTGTCGTGGATACCCGTGACGTTTCAAGAATCGGAACAGTCCTGAAGAATCCTCTGGAAATGGGAACGGTAGCCGCGGCATCAGTGTCTAATTACTTCCTAAAAAGGAGAGACTCTGTATCTCTTGTGACTTATGGATCCAGGATGGACTACCTTCCTCCAGAAACTGGGGATAAGCAGTATTTCAAAATTCTTAGCGGACTCGCGTCAGTACAGCCTAAGGGTTCAATGCCCCTTCAAGCCGTGACAAACGCTTTATCGCCAAGAATAAGCAGGGGTTCTCCAGTTTTCATAATAAGTAGCTTAGAAGGAGATGGGACGACTCTTCCAGCCATTCGAAGCCTATCGGGAAAGGGACATGAAGTAATTGTCCTATCGCCAAGTAGCATCGATTTAGAAAGGCTGGTCAGTAGAATTCCGAGAATGTCGTATGAGGTTCTGAAATTGGAGAGACAGAATAGACTGACCGCAATTGCTGGATATGGTGCAAAGGTAATTGATTGGACCCCCGATGTCGAACTATCACAAGCATTGTTACAGATAAATTTGAGTTAGGAGGATTGCATTATGGTGAAAAATTCTGTACCTGACAGCCAATCTCTTGAGATTTCCTATCTCAGGAAGAGGTGGAAGATTATCTTCCTTCAATTAATTTCTACCGCTGCTCTCCTGGCCCTGATGAATAGGATGATCAAGATTTATGGGACATGCTCAGAATCGTTCGTCGAGACCTATTCAGACGGCTCGAATTACTGGTGTCCGTCATATGAGCACACTCGTGGGTTAATTTGGTTTAGAGAGCAAACTGGGTCACTAGTGCTTCCAGATGCAATTCATGGATTAGATCAGACTGGAAATATGACCCTTGTAGCCCCTCTAATTTTGTGCGTAATCCTTACGGCAATCTGGATTTACACGCTTACCGCCAAGGAAAGTATCAGCAGGAACATCAGGAGATTCCTAATTGGCGGGATGCTAGCTTGGGGACTTCTTCCATTCGTGATATCTTGGATTTTAGCAATATCCAGCTTCGGCTTTCACCTCCCCTGGGGGGAGACAGATGATTTGAACCATCTAAGCCATCTCTGGAAGCCAGTGTTGTTTATATTCGAGTTAGTCTTTCTGGGAATTGTCTTTGCGCCAATACTATCAGGTTTGATGGGCATCTGGGGGCTCTCCAGAAAGCTCCTGACTTGGACAATAGGTTACTATCTGACGATTATCGGTATCCACGCCATCCTAACTTTCGAGGGAATAACTGAGTCAGTCGATCTAGGGTTAACCCCCCTCCCTGCACAGATTGGAGAAGCAACTCTATTCGGGGGACTGGTATCGCCACTTTCATTGAACCTTCTGCAAGTGGCCATACTTTTGTTGGTGTATCTAGAATCCGGATCGGCAGTGATATCAAACATGGAGTATGCTTCTATGCTACCAGGCGAGGCTAGGAGAGACCCAGAATATGTCAGACAATTCAACAATGTTCTGAATGGGCACATCGCTCACCTAATCGGCGTGATGGCCTTGGTCTCTGTTACCACAGCTATAGCATTGGAATTTGACGACTTTCTAATATCAACAGTCAGCGCTTTGTCTGGAGGCCAATGGGCTGGTCAGGTCAGAGAATCACTAGAGTTGCAACTGACTTATGGGAAGGTAATTTCAGCTGGTCTTTTCTTGATAGTCGTGGCCGGAATGAGATTCGTCCTTCCTTGGCAGAGAGTTACAGGTGTTGTTGAGTCAACACTGTTGAGATTCAGATCGAGCGAGTCTTGACTATTTTTTACCAGTGATAGACAACATGGCTCGAAAAAGCCAGTCAGAAAATAATGGGACGATTAGAATCAGTAAGAAAAGAGTGAGTATTTGAGAACTCACCCCAAAGACTTCCTGAACGAACTGGTTGATCCTATCGTATGAAGCAAAAACTCCCACCAGGACAAGAATAATCACCGTTCTCTCAGGTAATGAGGAATGACTCTCTCCCCTGACGAAAGGCCTACCAAGAAGCGTCCCAGATTTCCCCACAAGGGCGCTGAAAAATTACTACATTATCAAAAATACGCTAAATTAGAGTTGCCAGACTCACACTGGGTTCAAGTCTTGAACACTCCCGGACGAGTATATGGGAGGTGCAGTATCGGTAACCAGTTGCAGTAGATGCAAGAGTCCAGCCGTTGTTCATCAGCCGTACAGCGGTCAACACCTCTGCGGAAAACACCTTTCAGACTCTATCCGAAGAAGAACATCAAAGGAACTCAGGAGGCAATTAGTTCTCCCCAAGGATGCCAGGAAACCTGATGGGAGTCCCTATGTTGTACTCGTAGCAGTTTCAGGAGGAAAGGACTCAGCAGTACTTCTGACTATGGTGAAAGATATAATCGGCGGAAGGAGAGATGTTAGGATCGTTGCAGGCTGCGTCGATGAAGGAATCGATGGGTACAGATCGCCATCGTTGGAGTGTGCGAGGAGCCTCTCGGAAGAACTGGATATTGAGTTCGTCACACTGAGCTACGAAGAAATGGGATATGATAGGATGGACAAAGTCGTTTCAAAAATCCCTGCAATGGGCAAGCTCAACGATGAGGCCGATGGGATGATGCCATGCTCTTTCTGTGGAGTATTCAGAAGACAAAGTCTGAATGCGTTAGCAGATAAGGTGGGTGCTGACGTTATGGCTCTAGGCCACAATCTGGATGATATGGCTCAGTCGATCCTAATGAATCTCCAGAAGGGAGAAATTGAGAGGTCAGTGAGACTTGCGCCACACACATCTTCGCCGATTGAGGGAATGGTCCCAAGGATCGTCCCTTTGAGGTGGATACCAGAGCAGGAGATACACGCATTCGCGATAGTGAATAGCCTACCAATCCATCATGGAGACTGCCCACACGCTCCAGGCGCTCAGAGACAGCAGAGTAGAGCCATAGTTGCACAGCTTGAGTCACTCACCCCCGGGGCCAGACACGGCCTACTCCATTCTCTGGATCAAATAAGGGAGATCCACAGAGTAGTCCACCCCGATCCAAATTCTAACATAAGCAGTTGTACACTTTGCGGAGAGGCTACATCCAGGCCAGTGTGTCAGTCCTGCACAATGAAGAAGTGGCTTTCAGAGGTTCCTTGAGGGATTTTATGTTCGTGAATATCGCTGGATACAGATTCGTAGATCTTCCAGATAGAGATAATCTTAGGGCCCCATTCAGAGAGAAATGCACCAGCCTCGGACTAAAGGGAACAATTCTCCTAAGCCCCAATGGAATCAATTTCTTTCTGGCAGGAACTCAAGAATCAATTAATGATTATGTCTCATTCTTGGAGGAAGACTCCAGGCTAACCGGTATACCCATGCATATCACTTACTCCGACTATCAGCCCTTTCGTAGAATGCTCGTCCGTTTGAAAAAAGAAATCATTTCCCTGGGAATGGACGAAATTAGACCGGTAGAAAATGAGGGGAATTACGTCAATCCTAGTCAGTTCAAGACGTGGCTTGATGAAGGCAAGGAGGTAATTGTCTTGGACACTAGGAACGATTATGAACTCAGGGTTGGGTCATTTGAAAACTCAATAGACCTTGATATTAAGTCATTCAGGGAGTTTCCCGAGGCCGTAAAGAGATTAGATTATGATAAATCTACTCCGGTAGTGATGTTCTGTACCGGGGGAATTAGATGCGAGAAGGCTAGTATGGTAATGGAATCCCAAGGATGGGGTGAAGTGTACCAAATCAGAGGAGGCGTCCTTGGATACTTCAAGGAGGTAGGAGGGGCACATTGGAAGGGCGACTGCTTCGTTTTTGACCAAAGGGTATCCTTGGACACAGAGCTAATGGAGGCGGACCACCAGATGTGCTTCAATTGCAGAGAACCCCTTTCTCCTGACGACCTAAAGTCTGAGAAGTACTCATTAGAGGAGTATTGCCCCTACTGCTACGAGAGGGTGGTTTCCTAGGATGGGTAAAGTTAACTTCATTCGGAAGTTTTCAATGTTCACGGACCATTGGTCTCCCAAAGTGATTGCTCAAATGAATGACTACCAATTCAAGCTTGTCAAAATAAAAGGCGATTTCATTTGGCACAACCACTCAGATACTGATGAGGCATTCATTGTACTCGAAGGAACTATGTTCATAGAGTTAGAGAATGAGACTATAGAGCTTAATGAGGGGGAGATGTATGTCGTTCTGAAGGGTACAGATCACAAGCCATATGCCATAGATGAGTGCAAAATAATGCTAGTTGAGCCCAAGGGAGTAATCAATACGGGGAACAAGACTAGCGAACTCACATCATCAAATGACGTTTGGATCTAGTACCGTTACTTGTGCCTGTGGCAGTACTCCAAGCTCCTGAATGCTAGACTATTACACCCCTCTATGGAACAGTAAGTAAACTCTCTCCTCGACAGAGATGAGCCTGTTTTTTTCCGCTTATTGTCAATCGCCATAACGGACCTCCCTTCAACCGCTCTTTCGATTTTTATGCCTTTGAAAGCCTCGCGTGATTGATATCCCTCAGAGTACCTCTTTTTACCAGCCTCACCAAAGCTCTCTCCCCTTAGGGTCTGGCTTTTTTTGATATTGTCAATCTCTCCCTTATCGAACCAAATCAGCCCACAATCCCTGCAACCGTCAAGCTCCATGAGATTCATCGTGTTGGGTACTGCCAGCTGAATAAGATCAATTATAGTAATGCCAGTTCCCTGGTCCGGCAGTACGTATGAGATTGGGATTCTCGCCATTTTCACCTCACATCCAGGGCATTTGATTTCACTTGACTCAATTGAATTATCAAGCTCTGACATCAATTTCCCAGGAAGATCTGAAATTCCACTGTAGTTCTTTATCCCAAATAGCGTCTTATGATCCAACAATACTCCTTCACATCTAAAACAGCTGAATCTGTAGCTTGCATTCTGCTTATGTTGCCATCCCCCCCATGTCATTATGGAAATTGATACCAAAACTGCCAATACGAACATTTCAATTAGCAAAAGAAAGGCTACAAAGGATCCGAGAATCCACAACCCCACGTTCCATCTATCTTGCTTGTAAGCCATAGGTCCACACCCCCTAGGGCACTCCATTGGATCAACTTCTGCTGTCATGCGGATATGCGCATGACAGAATAACTCCCCTTCCACAGCATCTGAGGAACATTCGACAGCCATGCATTTCATGAGCTTAGAGACGTTTACCTATTCATTATGATTGGGGCTAATTCAATTTCGAACATTAAGCTCCTCATCCTCATATCTGCTCTCCAATTTTAGAGTCAATTGAAGCAGAGCCGCAATTACGAAAATCACTCCTGCGACTCTGAAGCAAGTATGGAACGTCCAAATCCCGGTCCCTTCAACTGTCATTGACCATAGGTAGGCAGCTAGTAAGGGCCCAATTATTCTGGCCAATGCCCCGTAACCCTCCTGAGCCCCCATTACGAGTCCAAGCTCATGCCCTCCTCTGTTTGCCTCAAGAGTAAGTAGTGACGAATGTGTCGGCGAAAAGAGGCCATTTCCTATTGCCAGACCAGCGGATGAACCAAGAATCAGCCAAGAGGCCTCCGGAGGAACATAGGGAAGACTGGCTATCCCTGCCCCGCACAGTATAGTTCCGATCATCATCAGATTAGCCATTCCAAACCTGTCGGTGAGTGGGCCAATAAGACCTCCTTGAATGATAACTCCAAGAAGCCCAATGAAAGCAAAAATCCATCCATTTTCCATTTCGCTCCAACCAAGACCGCCATTATCTATCGACATCGCTGTGAATAGGATGAAAGTTCCATGCATCATACTGAATGCCATAAGAAATAGGAAATTGATTATGACTAGGGTAGAGATTATTGGAATCCCAAGAACGCCGATAATATTCGAGAAGGTCTCTCTAAACTTGCCAAGGCCCCCATCTGAAACGCCATCAGCTCTGGAATCCGGACCAAGGCTCTCTTCTAGCCAAAAGTAGGCAAGGGCTAGGGAGACCAAGCTAAGTAGACTGGAAAATATGCATGGTAGCAGGTACTCATTAGCTCTCCAAAAGGATGAATCAAAGAATCCCCCTATACTTGTCGCCGGATCTGACAGAAGGCCTCCAATGAAAGGCCCAATCATGAACCCCAAACCAAAGGCTGCTCCTAACATTCCCATTCTTCTCGGAATCAAATCATGTGTGCTAATGTCGCCAATGTAAGCTCTAGCCACAGCGATATTTCCATTTCCAGCACCTGCGAGAAATCTCGCAAAAATCGCCATTTCAAGACTGTTCGAAAGTCCGAAAACGATGAAAAATATTGAGTTGGAAATTAATCCAAACATTATAACAGGCCTTCTTCCAATCCTATCGCTTATTGATCCGAGAATCGGTGTGAAAAGGAATTGTGCTAGTGAGTATACTGCAATAACCACTCCTACCCAGAAATCTCTGCTTCCAACATCATTTATTCCCTGTCCAGAAGCCAGGTCTTGAACAAAATAGGTTAGGAATGGAATCACGATTGTAAACCCAAGCATATCAACTAGGACGACCAGAAACAATACCGTCATTGGGGAACGACCAGTAGATGGGGAAGTCAACTGCCTCTCTCCGTCGGAATCATGGAGAGCTCCCTATCTCGAGTCGTTATCTCGGCAAAAATTCCAGCAACGAAGTCATCCAATGGAATTCCATTTAGCTGTTGACCAGTTCTGGACCTGATTGATACCGTTCCGTTCTCTGCCTCCTCATCGCCTAAGATTACCATGTAGGCGGGCCTCATTTTCCTGTGAGTCCTAATCTTTTTGCCCACCGTATTATCCGAATCATCTACATTGACCCTTACACCAGATTCGTAAAGTCTGTTCGCAACCGTCGCCGCATGTACCTTGTGTTTCTCAGAGATGGTAATTATCTGAACCTGGACTGGAGATAGCCAAGTTGGAAAGTTTCCAGCCCAATGCTCTGTTAGGAAGGCGACAAACCTCTCATGAGTGGATAGGGGAGCCCGATGAATTACGAATACTTCTCCGTTCTCATCTCCATTCTCATCTTTGTAACTCAAGCCAAAGCGATCCTTGGCGGCGAAGTCCAATTGAATTGTCGACATAGACTCCTCTCTGCCAAGAGCTGTGGTAAACTGAATATCTATCTTTGGCCCATAGAACGCAGCCTCTCCCACCGCCTCGATGAATGGCACTCCAATATCCTCCAGGATATCCCTAAGATGACTCTGCGTCGACTCCCAGTTTTCAGGCTGGTCGATATATTTCTCAGTCTTTGCTGGATCCCAAAGAGACAGTCGAAGATGGAAGTTTTCGAAACCAAATGTTCTGTAATAGTCATTGACCATCTGCACATTGGCCCGTACTTCCTCGGCCACCTGATCCAGAGTGCAGTATATGTGTGCGTCATTCATCGATAGCATGCGTACTCTAAGAAGTCCTGCGAGAGTCCCAGAAAGCTCGTTTCTGTATACAGTTCCATATTCCGCTATTCTAACCGGCAAATCCCTGTAACTTCGTTTTTTGTTGTTGAAGACCAAGTGATGCATTGGGCAATTCATGGCTTTTAGGTAGTAGGTGCCGTCATCCATCTCCATCGGGGGGTACATTCCATCGGCATAGTGAGGAAGGTGTCCGCTAATTTCGAACAATTCTTGCTTGGCCAAAACAGGTGTTGTAACTCTTTGATATCCGTATGACTCTTCAGTCTCGATAGCGTACCTTTCTATTTCAGACTTTAGAATCTCACCGTTCGGAAGCCAGACTGGCAGTCCCTTGCCAATCTTCTCATCGATCATATACAGCTCCATCTCCTTGCCAATCTTCTTGTGATCGCGTTTTGATGCCTCCTCAATCTGTTGCTGACGTTCTTTCAGGCCTTCCTTAGTGGCGTAACACATACCATAAATCCTGACCAGCGTTTCGCGATTACTATCCGCACGCCAGTAAGCTGTACTGGTGCTAGTTAACTTGAACCATCTTAGATGAGAGGTGGATGGAACGTGAGGTCCACGACAGAGATCTACGAATTCCCCCTGACGATAAATCGACGAACCGATATCATGGCCAATCTTGTCATCCATTATCTCGAGCTTGAACTTGTTATCTCCGAATATTGAGCGGAGATCGTTGTTGTCGTATTCCTCTCTAGAAATTGCCAGGTTTCTCTTTATTAGCTCCTTCATCCTCTTCTCTATTGTTTTGAGCTCTTCTTCAGAAATAGGATCCATATGGAAATCGTAGTAGAAACCGTGGTCTATCGGAGGGCCTATCGTAGGCTTTGCATTGGGGAAGATCTCCGTTACTGCCTGTGCGAGTAAATGGGCACATGAGTGCCTAAGAATGTACAGCCCCTCTGGAGATTCTCCAAGAATAGGCATGACAGTACAGTCTCTATCCAACTCATGACTCATATCCCTTTCAATGCCATCAACTAGAGCAGCCACAGCCCCAGACTTCCTACCGTGTACGTTCTCAATGACCTCGCCCGCAGAAATCCCTATGGCGTACTCATGGACATCTCCACTGCCAACTTTAACAGATATCATCGGTACCGTCTCCTATATCCGTCCGGTTGAGCAATCCCGTTTGAATTCGACTATCTATTTCTTCCAATAACCGCCAATTATTATTGTTCCGAACTTTTCGTGTTGCCCCTTCTGAGACTTTGCATTACGAAGCGATAAGACCAGTCCCCCCCTGGCACCACCATGGTGAGGGTGGGCCTACTGGTTAATCCGGACGCTGGCCTAGGTGGGAGACTGGGCTTGAAAGGTTCGGATGGACAAGCTGAGATCGCTAGATCCATGGGTGCAGAAGATCGTTCTGGACCTAGAATGAGACTCATGCTGGAACATTTCATCAACATCACAAAGGGAGAGAGCCTTGGAATCGAGTGGTTCGTAAGTGAGGGTAGAATGGGGACTCGTTGGACTCCAGAAGCCCTGTCTCCAATAGTCCCAATCCACTCGTCTTTAGGAGAAACTTACGCTAACGACACCAATCAGGCCATAAAGTGTATGATTGAATCGGACGTCGATTTAATCTTGTATGCAGGAGGTGATGGAACAACCAGAGATATTGTTGCATCTTTATCAGATAATGGTAAACCAAATCTACCAATTATTGGCGTTCCTACTGGTGTAAAGATGCACTCAGGATGTTTCGCATCCTCGCCCAAGGCGGCAGCCGAAGTTCTCAGTGCTTGGATAAATCAAGACCTCCTGCTATCCTCAACTGAAGTACTAGATCTAGATGAGGATCTCTACAGGCAAGGGAAATGGGTTGTCAGGCTTTATGCCGAGGCTATCACCCCCGCAAGCCCTCGATGGATGCAAGGCTCAAAGATGAGGGTGGAGGCATCCGGAGAGGAGGAGGTAGTTGAGGGGCTTTCAGATCATATCAGGGATACACTACTCGATGAAGGTAGGATGATAATTTGGGGATCTGGAGGGACTTTGAGGACAATTGGTTCTAATCTCGGATTTGAATTGAATACTTTAGGTATCGACATATCGAAGGGAAATAGACTGATCGCTTCAGACCTTAATGAGAAGGAAATCATTCAGCACTTAGAGAAACATACTGGTGAAGTAACGCTTTTGTTATCTCCAATGGGGGGCCAAGGTTTTCTGATAGGTAGAGGAAACCTACAATTATCCCCAGAAGTACTCCGGATGGTTGGGGTAGACAATATCCTAGGAATAGTCACACCTGCAAAAATGCTCACCTTACGAAACCTCAGAGTAGAAACTGGGGACCCTCAATTAGATGAAAAATTCTCAAAAAAGAGGTACCTAAAGGTATTGCAAGGGTACAGAACAACCAGAATTCTGCCTGTATCAGTAGACTGAATGGTCAATTTCTAAGATAAGCATCACATATGTTATATCATTCCCCGCCACCGGGAAGACATGGATTTAGCACCTGAGATGTACGATTTTGGAGATGAAGAGAATTATTCCTTCGCTAGAAGGGTAACTTGCGCGAGTGAAGAATCGAGGAAGATGTTCGCTCTTGCATATGGGCATATGTTGAATTACAACCATGAAGAAGCAATCGCATGCTTCTCAAAGTGCGCTGAAATGGATCCAGACTGTGCTATGGCATGGTGGGGGATAGCTTATTGTGTCTCATCAAATTATAATTGGACTCCTGGACTTGGATCTGGACATGACCCAATTCAGAAGGCTATGTCCCTAAGGGAACATTGCACAGAGCTTGAACAGGACCTGATCTTAGCCCTTTCAAAGAGACATTCCGAGGAGGCGAGAGATGCAGCAGACCCCTCAGTATTGAACATGGGAAATAGTCCCGAACTTAACATAGCCTTCGCTGAAGCAATGGCCCCACTCTATGAAAAATACGATGGAGACCTCGATGTAACTGCAATCTATGTTGAGGCTTTGATGAATCTGAAAGCATGGCAATTGTGGGATAAGGATACCAAGTCAGGAGAGATTACCCCAGCAGATGATAATACACTTCTTCTGGTAGATATCATGGAACGAGCATTTGAAAATAGTGATGAAGCCAAGACACACCCAGCCCTTTGTCATCTATATTGTCACGCCCTTGAATTGTCACCATTCCCAGAGAAGGCACTACCTGCGGCTGATGTTCTTAGGGACCTAATGCCAGGCTTAGGTCATTTGGTCCATATGCCATCCCACATTGATGCATGGGTCGGACAATGGAAAGAGGCGATAGATTGCAACATAGCAGCGGTTGAAGCTGACGATAGATACGTGGAAATTACCGGTAATGAATCCCAGTTCTACAAGTTCTACAGGATGCACAATCATCACTTCGTTGTTTGGTGTGCAATGTTCGATGGCCAGTATGAAACTGCATTGAAATATGCCAGAAAGGCAGTCAGTACCCTGCCACAAGGAGATGAGAATTCCGGTGTCCAGTTCATGCTTGCAGGTATTATACCAATGGGAGCCATATTCCTAGAATCATACGTCACGATGCCATGGCATGTCATGATTAGATTCGGAAAGTGGGATGACATATTGGCTGAACCAATGTATTCCGACAAGGAAGTATTCCCTGCAACCATTGCCACCCAGCACTACGCTAGAGGAGTTGCATACGCCTCCAAGGGAATGGTTAGAGAGGCTGAGGCAGAGCAAGCCCTATTCAACGAGGCTCTGAAAAATCCATCTCTCGAGGGAAGGGTTATGCATAACAATTTCATGTATCAAGATCCTTCTGAGGGGCCCTCAATACTCAACGTCAACGCTTCTATTCTTGAGGGAGAAATAGAATACAGAAGACAGTTCCTAGCTAAGGCAAAAGGAGAATCGTATGATTTCTCTGCCGCGTTCGATGAGCTACGAAGAGGAGTTGATCTGTCCCTAAATTTAGCATACAACGAACCATGGGGCCAGATGCAACCAGTTAGGCATATCCTGGGGGCCCTACTTCTTGAGCAGGGACATATCGAGGAAGCCGAACAAGTATATCGCGAAGATATCAAGCTATGGAAAGATAACATGTGGGGCCTTCTAGGACTAAAATTGTGCTTGGAAGCAAGAGAGGATAAATCAGGGGAGCTCGAGAAAGTATCAGCTTTGTTCAAAGAGAGAAGCTCAAGGGCTGACATTGTTCCAGCAAAGACCTGCTTTTGTGCACAGGACAGTCATCCCGATAGTTGCTGTTAATAGGCTGATTTCCTACTATGTTCCTGTCTAGGATTAACATAATTTGGATACCGCAATTGCTGCTCCGAGAGCTCCTGCTTTAGTACCGAATCTAGCCGGCTTAATCTGTGCTTCACTGGAAATCAAGTCAGAGAACTCACTCCAATGCTCCATAATTCCGCCATAAAGAACGATCAAGTCCGGCTCAGTCAATCTTTCAAGAAACTCTATGCCTTCTTGAAATCTATTAGCCCACTCCCCAATGGATAACCCCTCCTCACTCCTAGTACTGGCAGAGATATGGGACTCAAGAGAACCCTCCAGTCTTGGATGAGGTTCTCTGCCATACTCCAAATTGGGAACCATAGCTCCATTATTTTGTATCGTGGTTCCAATACCAGTGCCTATTGTGACAGTCAATATTGTTCCATTCTGATTTTTGCTAGATCCTAAACTATATTCTGTCAAAGCAACAGCATCAGCATCATTAATCATGGTGAAAATCCCATGGTGGAAATTTTCCAGCTCACCCTTGAGATCCAATTCAATCCATTCATCTCCAAGATTGGGGGCCGTCAGAATCCTACCATCAGATACTACTCCTGGGAAGCCAAGTCCTATTGGCCCAGACCATCCGATATCAATTAATGAATCCCTGATTCTGGGAACTATACTCGATGGCTTGGTATCTCCATCATGAGCGATAACTTGCCATTTACTACAAAGGATACCGGTCCCCACATCAAAGACCCCTAGCCTGAAACCACTCCCTCCCAAATCAATACCCAGGCATCGCACAGCCGGAACAGGAGAGAATAATATTTCAATCTACTATATTTCTTGGCCACACGCAGCTTTCAGCAATCCAAGGAAGGGGGGGCTCGGTCTCCCCGGTCTAGACTTGAACTCTGGATGATATTGTGTACCCACATAGTATGGATGACCGTTTAGCTCCATAATCTCACATCTTTTACCAGTCTCGTCCTTTCCAACGTATACCAGCCCCGATGCCTCAATCTTCTCAATAAGATCCGGGTTCACCTCGTAGCGATGCCTATGTCGTTCGTTGACATGGTCCACTCCCCCGTAGAGCCTTCTAATCTTGCAATCGTCCACAAGGAAAGGAGTGGGCTTGGAACCAAGCCTCATTGTTCCCCCCATGTGTGTCTTTGAAATCTCAGGCATGAAAACTACAGCATGTACAGGAGCGTCATCATCGAACTCAGCTGAATTAGCGCCCTCAATATTCAAAACATTTCTACAGAACTCTATCGTTGCGATTTGTAAACCTAAACATACTCCAAGATATGGAACTTCATTGACTCTGGCATAATTTGCCGCTGCGATCTTCCCTTCAACACCACGATTCCCAAATCCTCCGGGCACCAAGATTCCGTCCGCTGACTCCAGCACTTCCCATGCTTCTTCATGATTATCTGTCCTATCATTTGGGTCTAGATCAGTGGACTCTATCCAGTCTATCTGCAATTTTCTACCAACTGCGAATGCGCTATGTTGCAGAGCTTTAATCACTGAGAGGTATGAGTCTGAAAGTCCAGTGTACTTACCCACCATTGCGATTCTTACTTCATCTTCCAGAGTATCCACCTTGTCGGCCATCATCCTCCATTCATCCAATATTGGCAACTTAGCCGGAACTTGAAATCCTAGATGGACCGAAACCTTCCGTAGAACGGACTGCTCAAAGAGTGATATTGGAATCTGATAAAGATTGGAAACGTCATGTGCAGAAACAACAGCGTCTTCATCCACATGACAGAACGCGGCCAGCTTGGACTTAGTCTCGGAGTCAAGTGGCTTCTCCGACCTACAAACTAGAATATCAGGAATTATTCCTAAGCCCCTCAATTCCTTCACAGTGTGTTGGGTAGGTTTTGTTTTCTGTTCTCCTACTGGGCCCATAACTGGCACTAGACTGACGTGAACGAAACAGACATTTCCTTTTCCAGCTCTGAATTGAAATTGACGTAGTGCTTCGATGAATGGCGCACTCTCAATATCCCCAACTGTCCCCCCTAGCTCAATCACACATGCGTCTGGAGTTTCAGACGATCCATCCGCAGGGACATGAGCCACCTTTTCTATCCATTCCTGGATTTCATTTGTGATGTGCGGAACAACTTGCACGGTCTTTCCAAGATAGTCCCCTCTCCTCTCCTTATCGATTACATTGGCATACACTTTCCCGGTTGTGATGTTATTGTCTTTTGTGAGTGCAATATCCAAAAATCTCTCATAATTCCCCAAATCAAGATCTACTTCACCTCCATCATCGAGAACGAAAACCTCTCCATGTTCAAATGGAGACATAGTTCCAGCATCGCTGTTAAGATAAGGGTCAATCTTGATTGAAGTAACCCTAAGTCCAGCCGATTTTAGAAGAACTCCAATGCTACTTGCAGTTACCCCTTTACCCAATCCAGATAGGACTCCGCCCGTCACTACGACATACTTCATGTAATCAACGGGGTTTGAAGCCATCATGCCTCGCATATCAACATTGGGTCGATAAATGGTCAATATTGGACATCAATGACCAAGTAGCTCCAGCTTTGGGGAGCCCCATGGTCGAGCCACCCGGGGACAGAATTCTTGTCACGGGGGCACTAGGTCAGATAGGAACTGAGCTGGTTTCGGAACTAAGGAAAAAGCATGGTAATGATACTGTTCTTGCCACAGACATCAGAGAACCAGATAATGATCGATACTTTCCAGAAGGGCCATTTTGCAATCTAAGTGTACTAGACGGCGAAGCCATGGAGAAAACAGTCACTGACGAGGGAATTGGGACAGTTTACCATCTCGCTGCAATTTTATCCGCCACAGGTGAGAAAAATCCAGAGCTCTGTCATAGGGTGAATGTCGGAGGAACTGTTACTGTGCTGGAGACGGCTAGAGATTTCGGCCTGAAGGTATTCGTGCCTTCTTCAATAGCAGTTTTTGGCCCAGACTCACCAAGGATTGCACCACAAAAAGCAACTCTAAACCCTACTACGACTTATGGTAAGACAAAAGTCACAGGAGAGGTCTTGGGTATGAATTATTTCAAGCAATACGGGGTTGACATCAGAGGACTCAGATATCCAGGTTTGATTTCATGGAAAGCACCTGCAGGTGGGGGAACTACTGACTATGCAGTTGACATCTTCCACGCAGCAATTAATGATGGGCATTACAATTGCTTTGTTAGTGAGGATACTAGACTGCCAATGATGTATATCGATGACGCAATCATGGCAACAGAAATGATAATGCAGGCCGATGGGAGTAGCCTCGGTACATCTAGGGCTGGTTACAATATCAGAGGGTGTTCATTCACTGCTGGAGAACTGGCGGATAGAATTTCCCTCAGGATTCCAGAATTCACATGTGATTTCAATCCCGATTTCAGACAGAAGGTTGCCGACTCTTGGCCAAATGATGTTGATGATAATCCAGCTAAGGATGATTGGGGCTGGGAGGCTAATTTCAATTTGGATAGAATAGTGGACGAAATGTTAGAAAATCTCAGGAAAAATCAGTCTTCCTGATCTTCCTCGTCCTTCCAGTCAGGGGTAGTTGGATCCTGCTTTGCCCACAAGACATCATTTATTCTCAGAACACTAATTGTCGCCTCCGTAGATCCAGAGATTGAGTGGCTTGTTACAAAAAGCGGGTCCAAAATTCCCAGCTGATCCATTCTAGCCTTCTTCCCAGTCATCGCATCGAGTCCAATCCAAGCCCCATCATCTCGATCAGATGTCTGTGCTGCAGACAAATCTAGTAACACATCAATTGGGTCTAGGCCAGCATTCTCGGCCAGAGTTCTGGGAATTACTTCGAGAGCAGCCGCATAAGCCTCCATTGCCAACTGTTCTCGCCCAGGATTTCCCAATGCGAATGACCGAATGTGCCTAGCTAAATGGGTTTGAATGGCGCCTCCTCCTGGAACGACTCTTGAGTCTCTGAGCATTCTGAATGATACGCCCATAGCATCATCAAAAGACCTCATAGATTCTTCTCTGATCTGCGGAGATGTCCCCCTAAAGACCACAGTAAGAGCACCCATTTCGGAACCTTTGATGGTCGTATGTGTCACACCTGCAATTGACTCCTCCTTCCTGCTTGTAAAAACACCAAGATCTTCCCCTGAAGCTCTTGAAGGGTCTCTTATTATCCTCGCTCCTGTGATTCTGGATAGGATCTCCAAGTCACCTCTCTCAAACCGTCTGTAAGTTGTAATTCCCGAATCCGACAGCATCGATATCGCTTCCTCTGAGATTCCATCTCTAACAATAAGCAGGTCCACGTCCAGCGATGAAAGGTGATCGACCGACTTCTTGAGCTTTGCAAGAGACCTCTCATGAAATCCCCTGAGGACACCAGGGCTACTAACTTCTATCTCGGCCTCCATCTCCAATTTTGCATTTTCCAATCCGCCATCTATGATAGCTATCGTGCCCCCTCCGGAGGCTTCAGGAGTTCCCATGTCAACTCTCGATTTCGCAATCATGAGGCCGTTGACGAGTGAGCTATCTGTGGATGAACCGCCCCCTACCTCAAGCCTCTTAACCCTCAATCTTTCCAAGTCATCGCTTCCTTCCTCCTCCGAAAGTATCCCAGCCGCTTCTAATGCGATATCCGTAATATGGGATGCCAATGAAGTACTTACTTTCCCTGCTAATGTCGTTGAGATTACCGATTTTACTTCATCTGGATAATTAGCACGCCTTGATATCCTTTCCAGTTCGGAGATAGCTTCTCTCTCAGCCTGTATGTAGCCACTTATTATTGTGGAAGGGTGAATGCCCATTCTCACTAGCTCTAGAGAATTCTGTAGTAATTCTGCAGTTAGAACGACAGTCGATGTTGTGCCGTCCCTTGCTGATTTGTCCTGTGATGAGGATGCGGATATTAACAACCTAGCAGTGGGATGTTCAACCTTGGCAGTTTCAATCACAGTGACTCCGTCGTTGGTAACCAGACTCCCTCCATCTGCATCGACCAGCATTTTGTCTAAGCCTCTGGGCCCAAGGGTTGACCTTACGGCCCCGGCAAGTGCAACGGCCGCCTTGACATTATTCACCAAAGCTGCACGACCCTCTAATCGATCGGTGTCTTGTATTGCAACATCATGCTCAGCCTGCACCATGACGGTCGGAATCAAGCAATAGATTTCAAGCTCTCCATCACTAATACGCCCCAATTTACCTGATATGCTATTCACAAAATGAACATATTCATATAGGAAACTGCTCTCCGACTATACAACCGATGGTTAAGTAGTGGTCAAATGGATAACTCAAACTCTGACGAATGGGAACGAAAAATGATCCAGCAGATGCTGAATCTCTTCAGTCAGATGGGAATGCCGATAGATAGATCTGAGCTTGAGGACACTATCACCAGAATTCGTCAGCAATTCGAAAGTATGGGAATTGACGCGGAGAAGATCTACAACAGCAACGTCAAAATGAACTTCCAGGGGGATCCCGAGAACTTCAGGAAGCAAATGGAAGCCTTCATGAATCATCCAGAAGGTTTCTCGGAGATGTTCAAGAATATGGGAATCAACGTCCAAGTCGGGCCCGACAAAGAGCCTGCTGACGTGAAAATAGATGATGAACAGGAAGAAGAGTGCGACGTCCCCCTAGAAGACACCTATGTCGAAGGCGATTCAATGTTCGTTACTATAGACGTCTCAAATATAATCGATTTAGACGAGACCAGCTTCGAGCTGATTCTGTCTCACGGGGGCAAAGTTCTTCAGATTATGAGAAGAACCCAACTTAGGCCAATAAAGAGTATCAACCTGCCACAAGCGGCGACTTCAGTTTCAGAGTGGAGCCTGAACAATGGTATTCTAGACATTATTTTCGATAAGGCTTAGCCTATCAAACGGAGGAACAAAAATGACTGGACCAGTAATTGGAATAGATTTAGGAACAACAAATAGCTGTGTAGCGACCCTCGAGGCGGGAAAACCAGTGGTAATCCCAAACTCGGAAGGATCAAGGACAACTCCGAGCGTCGTTGCCTTTTCTAAGAATGAAGGGGATAGAGTCGTAGGGATAACAGCAAAACGCCAAGCAGTAACCAACTCGGAGAGGACCATAATGTCCGTAAAAAGAGAGATGGGGACTGACTGGAAGACAGATATTGATGGGTCAGAGTATACTCCACAGGAGATTTCGGCATTCATACTTCAGAAGCTAAAATCCGATGCTG
Source organism: Euryarchaeota archaeon UBA130 (assembly GCA_002505775.1). GTDB lineage: Archaea > Thermoplasmatota > Poseidoniia > Poseidoniales > Thalassarchaeaceae > MGIIb-O5. The sequence goes on from DAVY01000009.1 coordinate 82,354, forward strand.
AAGACTACCTTGGACGAGAAGTTAAGCAAGCTGTAATAACCTGTCCCGCATACTTCACAGATGCACAAAGGCAGGCAACTAAAGATGCGGGGAGAATAGCCGGGCTTGAGGTTCTCAGGATTATCAATGAGCCTACAGCAGCCGCACTCGCATATGGAGTAGACAAAGACGACGATCAAACGATATTGGTCTACGATTTGGGGGGTGGAACATTCGATGTATCAGTTCTTGAAATCTATCAAGTGGATGGTCAACCTCAGATCGAGGTTAAAGCCACCAGTGGAGACAATCGTCTTGGAGGAGACGATTTCGATGAAGTTGTCATCGATTGGCTGGTATCCGAGTTCAAGAAATCGACTGGAATAGATCTTTCTAGTGACGTTACAGCTCTTACCAGGTTAAGAGAGGCCGCCGAGAAGGCCAAGATTGAGCTCTCTGGAACTGCTACCACCCAAATCAATTTACCATTCATCACGATGAGTGGTGATGGCCAGCCAGAACATCTTGACATCTCTCTTTCCAGGGCTAAATTTGAGAGCCTCATAGAAGATCTAGTTGAGAGGACAATGGCGCCTACTCGCAGAGCTATGAAAGACGCTGGAATCAAGAAAGGCAATGTCGACAAGGTAATACTCGTTGGTGGTTCAACAAGGGTTCCTGCTGTTCAGGAAGCCATTGAGAAGGAAGTTGGTAAGCCACCCTTCAAGGGAATAAATCCCGATGAAGCCGTTGCAGTCGGAGCTGTCTTGCAAGCCGGGATAATTACTGGAGATGAGGGAGTTACAGACGTTCTCCTGCTTGATGTTACTCCATTGACCCTGGGAATTGAAACTCTTGGAGGAATAATGACTACTATGATCGAGAGGAATACTACTATTCCGACTCGAAGATCAGAGACATTCTCAACAGCTGCTGATAACCAACCTGCGGTGGAAGTACACGTATTACAGGGGGAAAGGGAATTTGCGAAGGACAACATTACCCTAGGAAGGTTCCACCTAATGGGCATCCCCCCTTCCCCAAGGGGCATTCCCCAAATTGAAGTCACCTTCGACATTGACGCTAACGGAATTGTCAATGTTTCAGCCAAAGATCTTGGTACCGGGACCGAGCAGTCGATTAAAATCGAGAGCCAGACTTCTCTATCTGAAGATGAAATTAATGCTAAGATTTCAGAGGCCGAAGAGTTCGCTTCGGAGGATAAGAGGAGGAAGGCAGGAGTTACGCTGATCAATTCTGCAGATGGAATGGTATACCAATCAACCAAGATGTTAAAGGAAGCCGCTGAAAAAATTTCTGACCTTGATACTGAACCTATTCATGCAAAGCTAGAAGAACTCAGGTCATTGATAACCAAAGATGACAAGACCATTGATGTTGATGAATTAGATGAAGCAGCTGTTCAGGCAAAGATGGCAGAAGTCGAAGAGTCCCTTCATGAAGTTTCAGCCAAGCTTTACGAAGCAGCCGCCGCAGAAATGGCCGAAGAGCAGGAATCAGGTAACACAGATGATGTCGTAGAGGCTGACTTCGAGGAAGTTGATTCTGAGGACACCGATGAGTAGCTAGTTTTCGGTAATAAGCCTATGAAGGGTCCTGACGTGTATCCCTGATGTCCCATACTGGAAAAGTGGATTGACACTCTCTGAGCTGGCTTTTGAGCCCGGCCCCCATGCCGATCCAGCGATATCTAGGTGTACCCATGGTATCTTTTCTCCATCCTTTTCGAACCCTCTGTTGGGAACGAAGAACTCTAGGAAAGCTGCGGCAGTGTTTGATGAACCGGCTCTTCCCCCTATTGAACCGTTTCTTATATCTGCAAATGCGGAGTCAGTCATGTACTTTCGGAACTGATCGTTCAACGGCATTCTCCAAACTTCCTCACCACTTCTTTCCGCGGCGTTTTTTAGTCTAGATGCGACATTATCATCATTTGACCACATCCCTGAAATCTGATTTCCCAAGGCTACAATGACGGCCCCAGTCAAGGTAGCCAGATCCACAATATATTCTGGATCAAACTCTCCCGCTTTCCATAGCCCATCTGAAAGTACGTTTCTCCCCTCTGCATCTGTACTGAATACCTCTACCGTCTTTCCTGAATAAGTCTTGAAGACGTCCCCTGGTCGATAAGCACCAGACCCAGGCATATTCTCTGCAAGACAGGAGATTCCATTCACGCGTCTCTTGTAACCTGTGGAATGCAACGCCTCCATGAGTCCGAATACAGTAGCAGCGCCACACATATCATATTTCATATCCCACATGCCACTGGTTGGCTTGATGGATATTCCTCCAGTATCAAATGTAATTCCTTTCCCAACAATACAAGGTCTTCGTACACCCTCATCGGCATCTGGATTGAGTGTGAATAGTACCATGCAGGGCTTCCTGTCACTGCCCTTTCCGACATTGATTAGACCGCCCATTCCAAGGTCGTGCAACTTATCCCAATCATAAACCTCGACAGATACATTTTCTTTATCTTTGGCCCATTCTAAGGCCCTTCTGGCATACTCCATTGGATAGAGGATGTTAGCTGGTTCGTTACCTAGATCGCGTGCTAAATGCACCCCACCAGTTACCGATTGAATTAGCAAAAGCCTTTCAGAAAGTGCCTTTTGATACCTGGAACTGGCTTGGAAATCGACATCCCAATCGTCATTTATGTGTTCATCTGAGACTTCTTGGTGCTCTAAGAATTCATAATCTCTTAGCATCATTCCCTCAGCGAAATCCAACATTCTATCGGCTGTCCATCCTGATGTGAACCTGACTGTGATGCCGACCCCATTCTTTTTTGACAATGAGGAGATGGTCCTAGCCCCAATATTTCGCGCGATTTTGTGGTTCAAACTATCTCTGGCACCCATTCCGACAAGAACAATGTTACACCCAGGTGTCCAAAGCGTCATTTTCTTGCCCTTCTTGCCGTCAAATTCCTGTGAATTGAGTGCGTCCCTGACTAGTCCTCTCTGTACTCTGGATAATCCGGCCAAAGAGTTATTTGGAGCCTTATCGTTGCCCTCGAAAAGAGGCAAAATTAATTGTTTTCTCGGTTTTGTAAATTCGCTGTTACCTATCTGCATAAATAGCCCGAAGTATGCGATTAGAAGCTAGTTTACAAATAATTCTGTTGCAAATATTCAATTTTGAATGCAAACTAACTTTTTGAAAGGTCAAATCAATTCTCAAAAATCCTCCTTCTCTGATTTACTGCCGCCGCGGCGAACGCGAGAAGGAGAGTAAGCATCGAAGGAGCCGGAAGAAGGCTCGAGCTACCAGCGTTAATCACTACCACGCTCTCATCTATCAACTCCTCGGTCCACATCGAGGAATCTATAACTCTCTTCTGATAGTAAAGGGCCCAGATCCCCTTATCATCCGATATCGGAGCACGGGTGAAATCTAGCATAGCGACAGTGGTATTTGTTGCATTGACTGAGAAACCCAACCCCGAAGCAGAGAAGTTGAATTCAGACACCAACTCATGAATGTCCATATCAGTGCCCATTTCTATGGGCCCGTCTAATCCGGGAAGCCAAAATTCCGTCGAGTCTTCATTTTCGAAGTATAGCAAAGTGGCATTAGATGTACTAGCGTGTCCTTGATTTGAGACACTCAATCTTACCTCCCCGTCCACTTCTTCTAGAGAATCTACAACTAGACGAGCTCTCCAGTACCATACATTTTCGATGAGATAATGCATTACATCAAGCTCCTCGCCCAATCTTTCTGAGAGTGGCTCTATGGTTCCCAGCAGGAATTGCTCATCGTCTGTCTCGAACGTGAATGTTGGATAGCCCATTACACCATAGCCGTAGTCCCGACTAGTTCCACAATTGGGGTATAGGCCTTGGTTGGCATTGCGAATAGGGATTTCAGAGATGTTTGAATTCACTTCATCTCTGATGTGGTGATACATTTCCCAGTCAGAAGGTTGCTCTGGCCACTTTCCCCATGGGTAGAGCATAATCCAAACTCCAGTGTGCATCGTGATGTACAGGTCGGCATCAGGAACGACTTCATTCATGTAGATTGAATTAGCCAAAGTCTCAGACTCACTGAATGCTGAACTTCCCGGTTGGGTCGAATCACATGTGTTCCAGTAATGGTCATAGTTCCTATTCAGGTCTACTTGGTTTACATTCCACCTCGTATCAAAGTCATTACCATCTGCATTCAGCATTATGAGGATGTGCAATTCAGTATTAGATAATATCTCAAGTACCTGCTGATCTCCGGCCACCCACCCCTGAATGTAGTATTCCGCAACTAAGAAGGCAAGCTCAGTTCCCAGATGCTCATTGCCATGGTGGCCACCATCTATGTAGACAACTTCTTTGCGTTCTCCATTAGATTTGTAGTGTTCGCAATCATCGATCTCACCAAGGCCATCGGAACAAGCCCCCCCGTTCCAGTCAGAGATTTGTAACATCCATATTTCTCTTCCTAATTCAGTCTTCCCAATACTGAATAACTCGACTATCTCGGGGTAGTCATCAGACCATTCATTTAGGTCCAAGGTCAGTGTAGCGTAAGAATGGTACCAATGCTCTTGAATGATATCTGGTTGGCCAATCTGGGCAGTCACCAACGGAGATGCTGATGTTGCCAACAAGGAAGATAGAATCAACGACACTAACCATAGGCGCATAATCGACTGAGAGGGTTCCAAGATACAATCATTCTCCCTTCTCGTTCAGTATTCTTGCACAATGACATGACAATATCTTAGTCGCGATGAGCGCGGCATTAAACTCAGTCAGAGGACCGTCTTTCCCTGGGGCAATTTCATTAACATCTGCACCCAAAACTTCAGTCCCAGCCGCGGAGAAGATCCTCTCGATTACCTCAACCGCTGCCCAGTATGAGAGCCCGCCCGGAACCGGAGTTCCAGTCGAGGGAACCAACTTTCCATCGAGTCCATCTATGTCAAAGGTAATCCATACCGGGCCCGAAATCTTAGAGATACTTTCTAGCAGTAATTCCCAACCCCCCAACAGTCCAGAAGAACCCAGAATTTCCCTTGCATACCAAGTCTCAACCCTATCGTCCACATCAGAAAAAATCGCCTCTGACTCCGAGAGAGCTCTTGTTCCGATCTGAATCACCCTTCCTACTCCTGCATCAAGAGACCTCCGTATTGCAGTTCCATGGGAGAATCTCTCGCCATTCAGTTCATCCCTCAAATCTGCGTGAGCATCTATCTGAATCAATGTCAATTCGGACAAATCGCCATTTAGCCTAGAGTGTTTTTTCATTGCTTCCATTATTGGAGGCAGAATACCATGTTCTCCTCCCAGTACCAATGGAAACCCAGTATCTATCCATTCGGAAACGTATTCGGTGATTGAATTCAGTTGTTCCCTCAGAGTCCCAGCTTCCGAGCCCCATGGAGAAGATGTGTGGAAAGAAAGCCCACATGGCAACTCTCCTGGAAGAAGTGGGTCATACAGCTCTACTTGTGAGCTCGCCTCAATACATGCTGCAGGGCCACGCTCAGTTCCTTCAATCCAACTCGTAGTCATCTCGAAAGGAATCGGTAGAATGACGACGTCCCACGGTCCTTCCTCATCCTCATCCAAGCCCAGGAAAGTGGCTCGCGTACCCCTGTCCATGCCTTTCCGCCTCCATCTAACAGAATAATGACTTCGTAAGCCAAAATGTAGATTTTCGGAGCGTTTGTAGAGACCGTTGAAATAGAGCCCCCTGCCCTGTAGGTATATCTCGGAGGCAGAATGATGGGTTTGACACTAGCTCAGCTTACTTCAGCTATTAGGAGCAAGGTAGATACCGACATGGAGGTAGTAGTCGCCGAATCAATAGCAGAACATGCCCTTGGATTCTTCGGATTCTCAAACAGGATTATCGACAACGCTCTAGAGCCTACTGACAGAAACCTGTTCTACCAGCTACAGGACTATGATCTCTTGACCACTGAGTCCGAAGAGACCACACTGTGGGACGGTAGAGAATGGAGGATTCACTATTGGAAATTCAAGGCGAATGCTGAAGAGTTTGCCAGAGCGGCGGCCGAGGCGGCTCTGTTGAATCAGAAAGACAAGGACCCATACTCAGACGTTTACGATGATGTACCGCTCTCTCTCTGGAAAGAAAGATCGGGCGAAGAAGACGACTATGAAGAGCCATTGTTCTGAGAATTCCCACTCCTCATTACTAACTTTACAAATACTTAGAACAATTGGGAGTATTGTGAACGAGTATCAGACGAATCTTACTCGTCGGTATGATATCGATTGGCTTAGAGTCATACTATTCGGACTTCTTATTCCCTTCCATGTAGCCATTGGTGTTTATTGGTCTACATATGGTCCTGAAATTAATCCAAATATTGGCGATATTTCGAATGAAAATACGGAGGACTTCGCAAATGAAAATAACGATTATACGTCCGAGTCAGTAAGTTTTACCAGCATGGTCTTGCATTGGATGCACCAATGGAGACTCGCTGCTCTCTTCATGATCTCGGGAATGGGCACCGCATTTGCATTCAAACGTAGAACTTGGAAGATTTACTTGACTGAAAGGTGCAAACGCCTACTTATTCCAATGTTTTTCGGTGCGTGGACGATGGGCTTTGCTGGCTCGGTAATTATGGGGAATGAGACAATCACTCCCGTTGGCCTGACCTATGGATTTCTATTCGGAATAATTTGGAGGAGCCTCTCTTTCTGGATACCAATTTTCGGTAAGCTGATAGCCTTAGGACATCTATGGTTCCTTTGGAATCTGTTCCAATATTCATTGATACTATTACCAGTTTTTCACATTGTCAGGGATAATCCAGAAGGATCCATCTCTAGCATTCTAAGAGCGCCATTTAGGATGCGAATGGGGATCGGAACCTTCATCATCATACCGCTACTGCTGAGCTCGACTGAGATTCTTTTCAAACCTTGGTTTCCGGGCTATATCGGTGTAGGTTACGAATGGTTCTGGTTCTTCGGTTTTTTCGCCATTGGATATATTTGCATTACTTCCAAAGATGAATACTACCAACTCATTGAAAATCAAAGGGTAACAATCACAATTGCTACTCTAATTTGGACAATAGCCTTTGTTTGGCTTCGACTTAAGCAACACGATACCGGAATACCCTATGTCGATGGAGGATGGGTAGGATCCGAGGGCTTTCATAACAGGATGACAGTCCTCGCTTGTTTGATACATAGTTTTCATGCTTGGTTCTGGTGCCTAACTATTTTTTCATGGGGTTCTCATGTCCTCAATAGGAACAACCAATATCTATCATACCTCAATCAAGGAGTATACCCATTCTACATAGTTCACATGCCTCTTACCTTCGCCGGACTTAGGTTGGCCTCAGATCTCGGACTGAGGAATCACTCAGCTGTGATTATTGCCACCCTTTTCGTGATACTGACCTGCTGGCTATTTTTCGAGATTGTTAATAGATTCAAATCTACAAGATTCCTGTATGGTATCAAATAGTCCGTAAGTCCCTGTAGGGGATATCTTGAACAATTCGAACTATTACCGTATGGTAGGATGTATAATCAGGCCTCGACTGACAGTTCCGGTAAAATCGGGATTTCCATACTTCTAACTTCAATCCTCTTGTTCAGCAACCACTCATTATTGGCGTCAGGACAAGTCTCTCCATCAACAAGTTGTGAAATATTAGTAGACTGGGACTACCAAGTAGACTGGCTCGACGAGCCCAACGAGGAAGACGAAATCTATACACTGAACCATGTTCACAGATACAAGGTAATTTTTGATCCTCCATTTGAATTAGGTGAATCGCCATCGGCTATCTCGGTAAGCTCAACGCATATGAGGTATTCATCTGGAGAAACCACTCCTGTAAATGTCTCCCACATCAGTGCAGGAGGAGAGGTCGATATTGAGTTGGAAACTGATCCCGAGTTCCAAGACAAAATTTTAGTTAACTTCTCCAGCACTGAGGCAGTATGCAGTAGAACAGTGTCTGTGACTAACTGGAATCAGCCAGTTGAAGATCATGAAATAACAAGAGAGACTTTCTGGTCATTAGAAGGCTCCGAGTCAGAGGAACAGAGTATCGAGTTTATGGGAAGGGGGTGGCAGAAGAGAACTGGCCCTATTTTGGAATCGAATGAGCTTGGTAACGGATCTCTTAGAATGAATACCATGAATGGAACAAACGGAATCATTCTGGACTTGGATTTGGATAGGATATGGCTCAATGAGTCATATGACGGAAATAATCTGATATCTCAAGACTTCGAGATGCTAGGAAATGGATCTATGTTTCTTTCCGATGGAAATTCAGAGGGGTCCTTCGAAGAAGGGTTCTCAGCTCAGATTTCTGTAACACGGGCTGTGGTAAACCGCTCATGGAACGATGGAAGCCTCACAGAGAGAATCCTCATCGAGGGAGGGGGATGGCTATCTTTCAGCGGGGGCGATAATGAAAGCTCAGAGGGGGGATTTGGACAGATAGAGAATTTCTACTTTGAATCCTTTGATGAAAACGGACTCAGACGCACGCAGAATTTTCACATAGACGCCAATGCTTCGTTGAGGATATTAGGCGGACCGGACTTCTTCTCTTTCGAGCTCGATGATCTAATCATAAGAGAGAGGTGGTCTGATGATACTAGGGAAGAGCAGTTCTTTAGGGCATATGGGGAAGGGGATTTCGGTTTCGAAATAAGAGACGATGAATTCAATATCGATGTCAATGGAACAATTCCGCTCGTACATATCGAGTCCAATGGAGGAGAGACGGTTTCTGACACCATCATAGTAGATGGTACTTATGATGGAGATATCGAGGGGAGCTTCGGATTAGTGAGGCAAATAGTTGACTCGGGAGTACAGCAAAATTCCGAAGGAGTGCCATACGAAGTCGATAAGATTCAGAATGAGTTCTGGTGGAATGTATCAGCTACTCCATTCGGACCGATCTCACAAGAGTTCGGGGCAGAGCACAACCTGACATACGAGTTCGTCGTCCCTCAACAAGATTGGCTAAATCGAACGGTCAGGCTACAATATGTTGAGGATAATGGGACGATATCGGACGAATTTCCACCTGATTCTCCGATTATTGAAAGTCCTTCAAGACCACAAGCAAGCCCTCTGTTATCTAATCAAATATCAAGAGAAAGCGGGGTCTCCCCTAGTGTTGTTGTCCCTGGGGATTTCTTCACTCTGTTTTCAAATCCATCTAATATCTTGGAGGTCATAGTCCTCTCAACCTCCGAGAAAGAAATGGATGGTCATCTGGTCGAAGTCGCAGAGTGGGCAGGAAATATAGAATCTGAAGGGATTTCTGCCTCCGGATTCTTCGTCAATGAGGGCCCACTCTCCGGGCTATTGTATGAAGCGAATAGATGGATATCGCTCACAGGTGAGGAAGATGACCCTTCTTCAGGTCTGACATTTATGGAATATCAGAAGGTTGACAGGGTACTTTATCCAACTGTCATCACTGCAGATGAGAACAGCCCCCCTTCCTTACTGTCGGTTTCATTCAGAGAGGGGTTCTTGCACACCGAGGGAGGGGTTTCCCACATTGAAATAATGATTGAGGACATAGACACGGACGTAATCTCAGTTACTGCCGATCTATCGTCTATAGGGCTCGGGCAGGTCGCACTCTCAGATAGTGGACTATTGGGGGATACGACAATCAGCGATGATGTATGGACCTCGATAATTTTTCACGAGGGACTTGAGTTTGGTCAGTTCAACGTGCCCGTTATCATCAACGACTATTGGACCCAGGTAACAGATTATGGAGAAATAACAGTGGATAATCTTCCTCCCAGAGCAAACTCAATTATTTTGTCAGATCAATCAGCATACCGTGGCCAGACACTGGGAATATCGGTGGATTCGGTGGATGGTCACGGTGTTGATTCGGTCTCAGTGGATCTCCTCAGCGTAGGAGGGGAATTGTACAATCTAAGCTATTCAGAATCTACAGGTTATTGGTCTGGAGAATTTACTATTCCCTACACAATTCCTCCAGGAGAGAGAATCATACCGATTCGAATGTCCGATACACAGGGTGCCGAGATTTTCTCAAATAATTTAGAAGAAATGCCAGTTTTGGAGATAATCAACGAATTTCCGACCTTAATTTCTCTAGAAATCTGGAGAGAGGGAACGTCCCTTACTTATGAGACCGATGAGGGAGACCTCATTCATCCAGTAATAGTCTCGAGTAATGGCGGACAAATCGCCCATCAAATGGAGGTAGAGGTATCTGATCCGGATGGTGTCTCATCAGTTCAGGCAATAATTGGTAGATTGGCGGATATTGGGAAATCCGAGCAATGGTTGTTGCTGGTCGACGATGGGACATCTGGAGACAGGATTGCAGGAGATGGGATTTACACGCTATATTTCGAGGCTAGGTCAACAATTCCTGAAGGAGAATTGGAAATCAAAATCCGTGCTACAGATATTTTTGTCTCATCCACCCCTCCTGAGAATCAGGGGCACATACTTTCCGTCCAACACTCCGAATGCTGTAATGGCGACTCATCTTGGATGTCACAGAATTTTTCAACAATAGTCTTAATCTCCTCATTTTCTATCTTACTCATTGGAATGGCAGCTGTAATTCTTCAAATCAGAAAGTCAGACTTTGATTGATAATGGTACGAGTGCCGGGATTTGAACCCGGGTTCCGGCGTTGGCAACGCCGGGTGATAACCACTACACTACACTCGTGTGTTGTCAGGGAAACCAGAATCGCTTTTCTAAGCGTCGGTCCATTCATCGACCGAGTCTCTGATGAGATCTGCGATTCTCTGCATAGTAAATCTGTAGAATTCAATTGACTTTCCAAGAGGATCTTCCAACCCCCAGTCATTATCGATAGGGATATTTGGACATTGAACTCCACAACCCATGCTGATTATCTTATCATGGCCCGTTGTATCAATGTCATCCAATGACTTGGGATAAAGACCCGAACAATCTATCCCCTCTTCTGTGAGAACCCTCATCGCATTAGCATTTACTTCTTCCCCGGGATGAGTGCCAGCTGAGGTTGCATCATGCCCTTGACTCCTGGCAATGGCCTCTGCCATTTGGCTTCTGCACGTATTTCCGACACATACAAACAGAATCTTCATGAATATCGGAATTAGGCGTAGTAAATTAATGAATTCCATATAGCATATTTTTCCTAATATAGTTTGAATAGCATTGAAGTATCCCCACCACTGCCATGAACTATGGCAGATTCCCCAGTGTCTCACCATTCGCCCGAATCTCCTCCTGAACAAGAGGCAAACTCGAATCAGCGAGCTCAGATGGAACAGGCATATCAGCAGATGCAAAGGAAAATGAGAATGTCCAAAATGAGCGAGACAATCAAGCACAAGATCATGGTTCTTTCCGGAAAGGGTGGCGTTGGAAAGACCACTGTTGCGACTGGAATAGCCTTATCCCTAGCAAAAATGGGAAAGAAAGTTGGGCTGATGGATATCGATATCACCGGTCCAAATGTGCCAAAAATGATGGGTTTGGAGGGTACTGAGTTACACATAGAGGATGGCCAGATTTTCCCTGCAATCGGCCCCCATGGGATAAAGGTGATCTCAATGGCATTCTTGATTGAAGATCCGGATAAGCCAGTGATTTGGAGAGGACCTATCAAGCTCGGAGCAATCCAGCAGTTCATAGGAGATGTGGCTTGGGGGGATCTGGATACACTCGTTATCGACTTCCCGCCCGGTACGGGAGACGAGCCTCTGACTGTCAGTCAGACTCTGCCCAACTTGGATGGAGTAGTGATTGTTACTACGCCGCAGGAAGTAGCACTGCTAGATAGTCGGAAATCCATCAATTTCGCAAAAACAATTTCCGTACCAGTCCTCGGGGTCGTTGAGAATATGAGTGGTTACAAATTATCAGGTGTTGCTAGCCCAGGCGCAGAATTCTCTCTCACTGGCCCGAATGGTGTTCCGATTAGCATCATAGCATCGCAAGATGGGGCATGGTCTACTACTCTGGATCTATTCAAATCCGGAGGAGGGGAGGAATCTGCTCAGGATTTGGAGGTTCCATTTTTGGGAAGACTGCCATTTGACCCAGGAGTAGTCAGGGGCGGAGATGACGGAGTTCACAGAATCGTAGCGGATCCAAACGGAGAAACAGCCAGAGCTTTCGGCGACGTAGTAGAAAATATTCTGAATTCTCTGGATAACCGCAATACTCACAATGTAAAGATTACTTGAAAAGAGTGATTTTTAGGGTCGAATTCATTTCAAAGATGCCTCTCGGTGGATATTGACATGGCTGTTGGCAGTGGGATCTACATCACTTGGATCACTGGTGCAATATTGCTCAGTATCGCGATGATGCCCATATTCAAGCCCCCCTACACAAAAGTCAGAATCGAGGGTTTCATCGATATGTTCAGAAGATACTGGGCCCACATGATAATCGTTTTCTCGGTATATCTGTGGAAGGATATCCTTGATGGTTTAGACAGGGTACTAATGGCACACACTCAGCTCGACATGACCCCATATGTTTACGCAATCGAAGGAGACATAGTGCTATGGATTCAAGAGGCATTCAGAACCCCGCTTCTCGATGTTATTCTGACACATTTCTACGTTATGGGATTCATGACGGTAACCTTTGCATCCTTCGTATATCCAATATACTTTGATGATAGGTACATGGCAGATAGAGTGTCACTATCGATGTTCTGGGTGTACATTCTCGCCATTCCATTCTACTTGTTCTTCAATGTAAGAGTAACTGGAGACTATATCCCCCTAATGGAAACTGTTGCTTATGATCTCACCCCAGAAATACACAATTGGTTCACAAGGATTGACCCATTCACAAATGGGATGCCAAGCTTACACATAGGCTTGCCATTCGCAATCTGGCTGACCATGACTAGATGGGATGAGGATGGTAGATGGATGAAGTTCAGAAGATTCTTGGTGGCCTTCATTGCACTCACAGCTTTCTCAATCATCTATCTCGGAATCCATTGGGCGATAGACATCATAGGTGGAATGTTAGTCGCAATCGCTTCGGTTGCAGTCACCGAAAGAACTCACAAAGGAATTTGGACGGTAGCAGATGAGAGGCTTTTCACTCGTAAGCTTGCAAGACTAATCGACGATCCAAAGGGTTTCATGAAAGAACTCAGAACTTATCTGAATCAGAGGTTTTCTCCCTTGAAAGAACCCGGAAGCAAGCAGACAAGTGTATTCATCGCCGCACTTTTACTATCCACAGGGCTAGTTCTATTGTGGGATGCGACACATCAGGACTTTCCTGTAGAGGGTGTTGAATGGCCAACATCTGCGGCAGGATCGGATGATTGGCTAATTGGAATCGAGGTCGATCCCCAAATGGACGGAGTGGATGACATTGAGGTTTCTGCACTGAATATCAGTGTAGAAGATTCCAGAGACCCCGTGTTACTCTCTGGGTCAAATTGGTACGAGGAACCAAGTGTTTCCATCTCTGGTCCATTTTTGTTACTCAACAATGAAACCAGACTAGATTTATACTATCTCGAGTCGGATATAGACCCCTTTGCTCCAGTCTACTCTATCAATACTGATTTTGATATCGAAATGTCTGATATTGGTCAGGACCAAGATGGAAGTCCTCTGATCATAATTTTTTCCGATGATGAGGTAATTTCTATCGACTATAATCAAGAAATAAAACAAATTGAGGGAATACCTGCCGATTTAGAAACTCTGGAGGTTTCTGGAAATTCTATAGCGTGGTCTCTGAAAAATGATACTTCTGGCCCTACTGTGTACTCCTCCTTCCTGACAGGAACAACCTCTGAAACCTCTGTTAACTTGGATGTGGTAGCCAAGGAAGATCAAGACCAATTTCTGATTGACGAGTCAGGGATTGATATCGATTACTCCAACGCGAGCGTTGTGGAAATATCCGTTGACGGCCAATCAATTGTGGCAGTAGTTGACATAGGCCCGATCAAGAGGACAGTATTCGTGGATACCGTCTCAGGAATGCAGACATTAATTTCCAATCCTCTCTGGGAATCCTCCTCTCCTAGCATAGGACATGGCCATGTCGCCTTCCTACAGATACCAAGATATCAGCCAGGGTCAACTATTCCAGAACAGTCCGAGACTCCTCAGGTATTCATCTACGAACTGGATACAAACCAAACTAGACAGCTTACTTTTGATGATCAAGAGAGCCACTCTAGCCCACAAGTCACCGTTGGAGGAGTTGGCTGGATTGTATCCGGAATAGATGGTGAGGCAGAGTTGACTTGGTACGACATGGAGGAGACATTCGAGCCATATTCGTCAGTTCTATTACAAACCTCGGTGGTTCTTATGATTCCATTGGTTTTCACATGGGCAAGACAGAAGCAAAGTGAAAGGTAATCACAGTTATTCAGCCAGTCTGAACATTTCATCCAATGATCTCTTAGCTCTATGAATCACATCATCATCGATCTCGATAATTTGTTCGGGCACAGGGTCCCTCAATGCTTGCAGAATGTCCTCTAATTGAGTCCTCTTCATATGCCTACACATGACACACGCCCCTAGTAAGTTGATGTCATCCTCACTCTCTGCGAGAACCCTCTCGGCTGTACCACATTCGGTTATCAGCATAATATCCGGCTTTCCCTCAGAGGCGAGGCGCATCGCCTCCCTCATCAAAAGCTCGCTACTACCGACAAAATCACTCTGCTCAAGAACCCCCGCATCACATTCTGGATGAGATAGGACCTGCAAATCTATACCATGTGACTCCATTCTTTTCCTCCATGAAATCACCTTCTCTCCTGTAAACTCAGCATGGACCTCGCACTCGCCATCAAAAATTATCACCTCCTTCTTTCCTAGTAGGTGGTTCTGCACATGCTTGCCCATGAATCTGTCAGGGACGAATATCAGCTTATCTCCAGGTAATCTCTCACATATTCGCAGATAGTTGCTGCTAGTAACACAAACATCACACTCAGCCTTTACGGCGGCAGTGGTGTTGATGTAACACGCGATAGGTACGCCCGGATATTTTCTTCGTAGCTTTACAACGTCTTCAGCAGAAATGCCATCACTCAATGAACAACCCGCCTCTGGCGAAGGATGCAAGATCGTTTTATGAGGACTGACTATCTTAGCAGTCTCAGCCATGAATCTAACACTAGAAAAAAGAATCCTCTCTTGTGGAGCATCCCTAGCAGCCTTGGATAGAGTGTAACTGTCTGAAACAGAATCAGCGACCCCGTACACTATGTCTGGGGTCTGATAGGAATGAGCAATCAAGAAGACATTCTTTTCTATTTTCAATTTGTTTATTTCCAGAGTCAATGGTGAAATTGCCCTACAAATTCGCATATCCCATCTTTCCTTCTGTCCTATGGCATCAAAAAGTCTCTCAGCCTCAGTTTCAATCTCCTCAGGAGTGAAAATCTTGGGCACCAAATCTCCTCTAGGCGAGGGAACTTTCGGCATCTGCATACTTAATCCTCCACCCTCGCTCCAGTGGAATCGCTTTCAAGGTATGTGACTTCCCGCAACCATGGCCGGACTCCATTTTCAGTATTGGGAAGAGTCTGAAATAATCCATGAAGGCGCAGAAGCGAGAGTGTCTTCTGGACTATGGCTGGGAATTCCAGCTGTATTGAAGACAAGGAGAAGAAGAGGCTACAGACACCCAGAATTGGACTACAGACTCACTAGGAGTAGGATTTCTGTCGAGGCAAAGATACTCTCAAGGCTTCAGTCAAAAAACTTCCCAGCTCCAAGACTCCTAGAATTAGACTTGGAAGCAAGCTGGATGGTATTGACACTAATTGAAGGAAGACCAATCTATGAGTCTTTGCTAGACAAATCAGCAACTGATGAGGATCTGGAAATGATAGGCTCAATAATCAGGAGCCTCCACGAACTAGGTTTCTCTCATGGCGATCTAACGACTCATAACATAATGGTCGACAAAGACCGAAAAATCTCACTTTTGGATTTTGGACTTTCGAGAGTATCTGCTGAATTAGAGCATTTTGGTCAAGATTTGCAAGTATTGAATGAATGCTTGTCGGCAAGCCATTCTGATTTTGAGGGAGCAATAGAAAGAGTAATTTCAGGATATAGGGACGCTTCAGACTCAGATAAAAAACCAAACGCAGAAATGGTAATTTCCCGGTTCAATGACATTAGGAACAGAGTAAGGTATCTGGGGTAGTAAAATGCGTGTTATTTTTGTTACAGCAAACACAAACAAACTGGAAGAGGCGAAAAGGTATCTCGAGCCACTAGGTTTGGAGATTGAGCAAATGATGATCGGGGGGGAAGCCCCAGAATTTATTGAGCCCCAATCTGATGACTTGGAGCAAATAGCAATTTCCAAAGCTGATCAAGCAATGTCAATGGTTCCAGAATCACAAAAATCTGATTGTGCAATTCTTGTCGAAGACTCAGGATTATTTATCGACTCATTGGAGGGTTTTCCAGGTACGTATTCATCATTCGTTTTCAGGAAAATTGGAGTTGATGGAATACTACGTCTGATGAATGGTAACAAAATGAAAGGTTGCGAGTATAGAGCCGTGTCTGTGTTGGTTATAGGCGAAAGGAAAATTATCGCCAAGGGCGTTTGTAGAGGGAAAATAAGTGATAAAATTTCAGGAACAGGAGGTTTTGGCTATGATCCAATTTTTGTTCCTGATGACTCTGATGGTAGATCATTCGCACAAATGAGCAGGGAAGAGAAGTCATCCATTTCGCATAGAGGGAAGTCATTGAAGGCGTTATCTGAAGCAATCAGTTCCCCGTCAATGTGAAGTCATACCCCCTCCTGTCAGGACTGCGAGTGACATGGTTTCCCTGACCAGACTGATTAATTGGGCGGCTCTGATTGGAGGCTCTCTCCTGTTTTTTTTGCTTCAGGGCGAGGTAAATATTATCCAGAGAGTTGCGGGAGCATCTGTTCTCTTAGCACTCGCCTCTCTACTTATTTTCACTGGGAGAGAAAGACTGGAAATTCCCTCAAAAGATGAAAAAATAGAAATCGAGGAAGAAGCCAGAACTCTGCCAGAGAGTCCAGAACAAATCAACATCGAAGTTGTGAAACCAAAATCCGAGATGAGAAGAACCCGGGGAAGTTCAAACGTTCCGGTGAATATGCCCGCCCCTCCTCCTTTGCCGGTAATGATTCCCCCTCCATCACTTCCCACTCAACCCCCTGCAATCAGTGGACTTCCAAGTCCACCCATCCCCGATACTCCAGACGTCACACCAACTCTGCCAGAAGGTACCAATGTAGCAAAGAAGTACATAGCAAAAGGTGATGCGATTTCTGACGAGGAGGAAGAGATCGAGGGTTACATTGCACAAAGGAGGCAAAAGAGAGAGAAGATGCTCTCGGATATCGAGCGGAGAAGGAGGATGAAACTCGCCGAAAGAAAGGCCTCGATGGCAAGAAAATGGTCTGAAGCAGAGGACGGTGAGGATCTGGCCTCTATCCTCAGGGAGGAGGGTCATGGATTGACTGTTTACGAAGAACCCGAGAGTCCCAATACTGGAAAGCCCCTGGGAATAACCTACTTCAGAATCGATGAAAATAGAATCCTGATGATGAGGAAACCCCTCGAAGTAATTAGCAAAATTACACAAGAAAGAATATCCGAAGCTAATCCTGAATCGGAATTACCGACTCCTCCTCAGATGCCTCCTCCCGGAATGCCCCCCCTT
>DAVY01000009.1:100388-167806 GCA_002505775.1 Euryarchaeota archaeon UBA130
CGGAATGCCCCCCCTTCCTCCTCCAAATTTCGTTGATACGGAATGATACGTTGAAACCCAATACTCCTCTGCGAAGTACATGGAAGGAGACGTTTTGACGGTCAAAGACGTGTTAGTTGAGGGATCAAGTCCCATCGGAGGAATGATTTCTGTATGGACTCTAAACAGGCCCGACAAGCTAAACGCATTAAATGCAGAATCACACCAATTAATCAAAAATGAGTGTTTGAGGGCTGAATCTAATGATCAGATTAGATGCATAGTGATCAGAGGCGCACCCCCGTCTATTCCGCCAGAGGGGAAGAGGGCGAAACCTCATGCATTCGCAGCAGGAGCAGATATCTCTGAGTTCTCTGGCAAGAACTCCGACGATGTCAGACCATTCTTTGAAGACAATGCATGGGAGGCTGTTTGGAATCTATCAAAGCCAACTGTAGCCATGGTAGATGGTTTTGCACTTGGAGGGGGAACCGAACTAGCACTTTCTTGTGACATAAGAATCGCCTCTGACAGAGCGAACTTTGGACAGCCCGAAATCAATCTTGGATTAATTCCAGGAGGAGGAGGAACTCAGAGGCTATGCAGGCTTATTGGCTATGGAAAAGCTATGGAAATGGTAATTACCGGAGAGATGGTTAGTGCACAAGAGGCACTGAAAATAGGACTTGCGAATAAGGTAGTGGCTCCAGATGAACTTGAAGATTACACAATGGATATGGCACAAAATATCGCTAGAAAGTCACCTTACACAGTTAAAGTGGCTAAGAGGGCTGTTCGCGCTTCGCTAGAGTTACCATTCAGTGAAGGCGTTCTGACCGAGAGATCAGAGTTCGTAGCCTTGTTTGATACTGAGGACAAGGAGATTGGTGTCCAAGCCTTCCTACAGAGAAAGAAACCAGAATGGGTGGGGAATTAAACCAATCAGAGTTGTATTGCTTTGATTTCGAGGAATTCCTCGAGGCCATGCCGACCGAGCTCCCTTCCATTTCCAGAGAGCTTGTAACCTCCAAAAGGGGCACTAATATTGAAGGCTCCACCGTTGATACTTACTTGACCTGTCCTGATGGATTTTGCGATTCGCATGGCGCGCTCTTCATCTCCCGACCATACTCCCCCAGACAGACCATACTCCGAATCATTAGCCATCGAAATTGCCTCATCTTCATCCTCATATGTGCTGATGGATAGAACGGGGCCAAAAATCTCCTCTCTGAAAATAGACATATCTGCTGTAACATCAGCAAAGACGGTCGGCTTCACGAAAAATCCAGTATTAATCCCGTCTGGCAAACCCTCTCCTCCAGAAATAAGGGTAGCTCCTTCTGATATCCCTAATGAGATATACTCTGATACTGATTTTTGCTGACTCTCTGAGACCATGGGTCCACATTTGATTGACTCATCCATAGGGTCACCAACTGAGTATCTTTCCATCGTTGATGCAATGATGTTTACAATTTCATCTCGATGACTAGCCGGAACTAGTAGGCGACTAAGAGATGAGCATTCTTGGCCGGAGTTATTGAAACAAGAGTATACCGCCATTTTGGATGCCTTTGCTATATCTGCATCATCAAGGATGATATTAGCACTCTTTCCTCCCAGCTCAAGAGTCACTCTCTTCACCGTTTCAGAGGCGGCTTTAGAGACACTAACTCCAGCGGATGTAGACCCAGTGAAACTAACCATATCGACTTCAGGGTGGGAGGAAATAACCTCTCCAATTTCTCTTCCGTGACCAGATACTAGATTGAATACTCCCGCGGGAAGGCCGCATTCATCGATGATATCAGCAAGAATGAATGCATTTAGAGGAGCTTCTTTTGATGGCTTCAATATCATTGTACAGCCTGCTGCGAGGGCTGGAGCCACCTTTCCCACAATCTGGTGAAGTGGAAAATTCCAAGGAGTAATCATTCCAACTACCCCAATAGGCTCCTTTACAATGAGTGAATTCCTTACCTTTTCCTCCCACTCAAAGGTTTCTAGAATCTTGGCATAAGATTTCGCAACAACTCTCGGAGTTCCGACCATTGCCATCCTAGAATAATTGATGGGGGTCCCAACTTCCGAGGTAATCAGCTTAGCAATCTCTTCTCCTCTCTCAGCAATTGCAGATGAGATTGCGTTCAGGTACCCCTGCCTCTCTTCTATACTGGACTTCGACCACGAAGGAAATGCGGCTCTAGCTGCCGAAATGGCCGCATTGACATCTCCTTCCGTACCAACTGGAACAGAGCCGATGACTTGTTCATTTGCCGGGTTGATGATCTCAATTTTTCCATCCCCCCCTGCTGGAACCCACTTCCCATCAATGTATATGGCATCTCGCGTAATCATATACTTCCCAGTGAGGTCTGACTTATCACCTTCATGGAGTTCAATAATGAGTACCCCTTTCGATTGCCATGCCCTTTACCGTCGAAAGGCATGATGGCGGCGTCGCAGTTGTCCACATGTCAGAAGAAGCTTCGAGAAACACCTTCAATCCAGAAAATTTTGGCCCCATAAGGAACAAATTGATGTCACTGATGGGAGATCCTACATGCAAAGCAGTCGTTTTAACGGGCTCTGGAAAATTCTTCAGCGCAGGAGGGCCGGTAGACGAATTTGCCGATGCCATAAATGAGGGTACTATTGTTGATATGGTTAGTGAGATGACCAAATCACTGCACTCATTAATCCTAGAAATAAGAGCCTCAGATACTGTTTTTGTTTCTGCAATAAACGGCGCCGCTGCCGGGGGCGGTCTCGGCCTAGCATTATCTACTGACTACAGAATATGCTCAGATAAAGCAAAGATAGCAGCGGCGTTTTTTGCACTAGGAGCATCTCCGGATGGAGGGACCACATGGCTATTGCCAAGACTAGTAGGAAGCCAAAGGGCCAGGAAGTTCTTCTTCGGAAATGAGGTCTGGTCAGCCAACGATTCTCTAGAGGCTGGAGCAGTGGATGAAGTAACTCAATCAGAAACACTAATTTCGAGATCTATTGAAGTGGCTAAGGATTGGGGAAGATGGTCGGTAAACAGCCGTAGGTCTACAAAGCAATTGATCGATGCTTCGACATCTACGTTCTTGGAAACCCAATTAGAATTCGAGAGAGCCTTGATGATTTCTTCGTCCCAATCTAAGGATTTTCTCGAGGGAGTCACAGCATTCATGGAGAAAAGAGAGCCTCGATTCTCCGGAGGAAGTGAGGATGAATAGGCGCTTGATAATTCTCAGGCACGCGCATAGTAGTAGGGACGACCCCGATTTAGACGATCATGACAGGCCATTGGATGAGATGGGGCGTCGAGATTCACCGATTGTTGCTAGGGAAATAATTCAGAGGGGCTGGAAGCCAGACCATATCTTCGTCAGTAGCTCTTTGAGAACACTACAGACTTTGGAGAATATGGGGCCTCAGTTTTCAGAGATACCAAAATCCATCGAAGGAGAACTATACCAAGCCTCCCTTCTAACCTTGCTTTCTATGGTGGATAGAATCGACGAGGGATGCACTGAAATGATAATTGGACACAATCCTAGTTGTGAGATGCTACTGGAATCTATGACTGGTAATCTTGAGATGTTGCCGACCTGCTCAGCCTCACTAATTTCAATGGTAGGGGGAAAATGGATTCTCAATGATATCATTAGACCATAAGAAGTCAACTGCTATTCCATGCAAGAGCATCAGTGAAGAAAGACACCAACCTTCCTTGGTATTCTGGATTCTCCCAAACTGCATCCACATGACCAGAATCCTCGATCATCCATAGCGTCACGTTCGCATCCGAAGCAAGAGCCCTATCATAGAACATCTGAGAATGAAGGGGGGAAATTCTCCCATCATCTTCGCCATGCGCAAGATACATCGGCCTTTCTCCAGCCTTGGATGCAGCGGTCATTGGTGGCACCTCATTAGGATTAATCCCGATAATTCTCTCCCCCATTGCAATAGCAGGTGATGCCAGCATCTTTGGATACCCAAGTCTCTCCAGCTCATTCTCAACTAGCAATGGAAAGTCGATGATCGCACTATCCAACCACATAGCTTGTATCTCGGACTCTCCGAATGCCAACGCTGTTGTAAGTGCTCCAGTAGATATCCCAAGTATGCCGATAGATGAGGAAGGATAGGATTTTTCTTCCAAGAGCCAATCATATGCACCTAATACATCCAGATATTCCTTCTGACCTAGATACATATAGTCAGACACATTTTCACTAGCTCCATGATTTCTGAGGTCAATCATCAGAGTATTAATGCCCCCGTCAGCTAAGTAACTGGCCGTAAGTAGAACTTCTGGTTTGCACTTTCCGTTCAGATATCCCCCATGTACCAAAATTACAACCGGCGCAGACTCATCTACCTCTGAGTACCACGCTGCAATATTCAAACCATCTCGGC
Organism: Euryarchaeota archaeon UBA130; assembly: GCA_002505775.1. GTDB lineage: Archaea > Thermoplasmatota > Poseidoniia > Poseidoniales > Thalassarchaeaceae > MGIIb-O5. The sequence continues at coordinate 104,787 of DAVY01000009.1, forward strand.
TACTGAAACTGATATTTTCGTAAGAATCAAACTGCCACGGTGATGCGTCGAAATCCTTCCTAATTGAGATCCGGTTTTCTGAATCCGGCCAAGGCTCGAAGGACTCCCAATCATCATCCACAGTCCAATTAGTTGGAGTATTAGACTCCCAAATTCCACATCCATGAGGTGAGGTCAAAGCCTGCATTGCGATTACGTGCCCCAAGCCGAACCAAATAGTTGGTACGAGGAGCAGGACCACGGCAGTTGAAACGGAGAAAATCTTCTTTCTTCGACTAATCGAGCCCCAATACTCCCTCGCCCCAGCCATGGTCCCAGAACACAGCCATCATTGATGACTATTGCTGTAAATGGTATATCGACCGATGAGCACTTCAACCAAAGTCTACACGGAGCACCGTGGCGAGAGAGCTAATCCGTCTGGAAGACGTGCATAGGGCGTTTGGTCCTCTGACAGTTCTAGAAGGAATCAATCTTAGAATAGATGAGGGAGATAGGATTGGAGTTGTTGGACACAACGGAGCTGGAAAGACTACACTACTACGTACGATTAGTAATCGAGATCAGGACATGGGCGACATAACGTATGCCGCTGGATTAAGGTTGGCATTCCTGACTCAAATTCGAGATATAGTGGAGGAAGCAACCCTCGGTGAGGAGCTAAACCGCAGAGGGAGGCAGTTTCAGGAGTTAGAGGACGAGATCTCCAAGATAGAGGGGATGATGGCAGACCCCGGATTCTATGATGGTGAATGGCAAAGTGCAATGGATAGGTATCAGGAGCTCCAGAGTCTGATGGCAAGATCCGGAGGAGGGGATGTAGCCGGACATGCACAAGAAATTCTGAAGGCACTTGATTTAGCTCATCATTCGATAGATATCCCCCTCTCATCATTATCTGGAGGAGAGAGGGCAAAGGTGGCATTAGCCAGACAGTTGGTAGGGCTCAGAGAAATAGACGTATTTTTCCTAGACGAACCGACAAATCATTTAGATTTCCAGACATTGGATTGGTTGGAAAGGTTTCTGAATACATTCGAAGGAGCTCTATTGATAGTCAGCCATGATAGATACTTCCTTGACCGAGTATGCAACAACATAGTAGAGGTTCAAGATGCTCATCTAAAGGGATACAGTGGTAACTACACCTCCTTCTTGCATCAGAAGGAACTATTTCTACAGACATTACAAGATAGGATTGAGAAGACACAGAAAGAAGTCAAGAGGCTACTTGGAGCAATGCAGTCCATGAAAAGGGCCAATAAATACGACAAGTCAGTATCTCAGAAGCATGTCATGATTTCAAGGGCCCAAAGGGAATTAAAATGGCTCAAGACACTCAAGCCACGTCAGAGGCAGTCTCTAAAATTTAACTTAAAATCAATAGAGAAGAGCAGTCTGGAGGTATTGGATTTTCATAATGCTAAATTCTCGTTTCAAGATTTGAATAGGCCGATTATAAATGGCCTTGAAGTCGGCATAAGAAGAGGTCAGAAAATCGGCATAGTAGGGCCAAATGGTGCTGGAAAGACTACTCTTCTGAGATTAATTACAGGAGAAATTCAACTTGACTCCGGTTCGATTGACATCAGGCCCGGTGTCCAAATTGGTTATTTCCATCAAGATCACAGATCACTGGATTTCAAATTAAATCCAGTTGAACAGGTTAAAGCCCTAAGGCCAAGAATGGATTATGGAGAAATTCGGGCACTTCTTGGACGGTTTCAATTCACCAAAGATATGGTTAAGGTTCCATTGGGAAAACTTAGTGGAGGAGAGAGAGCAAGGATAGCACTCTTAGAACTCTTATTGGGAGAAAACAACATGCTCCTCTTGGACGAGCCGACAAATCATCTCGATACAGATGCAAAGGAAGCATTGGAAGAGACCCTCCAGGATTATGAAGGAGCTATAATAACAGTCAGTCATGATAGATATTTCCTAGACAAAATTTGCGATACAATTTGGGAGTTACCAGGAGACGGGAGTCTATGGGTATGGCCGGGCAATTACTCAGACTATATCCAAAGAAAGAGCCAGCAATAAACAGAATCCCGCTGTGTCATTCAGGCTCATCTTCCCACATTTACTCTATTCTATAACTGCCTATACTAAATAGAGTACCTACGGGGGGCCTTTTGTAGGGTTCTCAGTGGTTCGATTCTCAGACTTAGGAATCAAGCCAAGCTTGGTCGAATCGCTTTCTAATGAGGGCATCATAGAACCCTTCGAAGTCCAAATTGAAGCCATACCAAGTGCGCTAGAAGGCAGAGACATATGTTGTAGGGCCCCAACTGGCTCAGGTAAGACCCTAGCTTTTGGCCTTCCTCTGATCTCAATGGCAAAACCGGCAGCATCTAAACGCCCCACTGCTCTGATATTAACTCCAACTAGGGAGCTAGCAGAACAGATAAGGAACGTTCTGGATCCGTTGGCTTGGAGCTATTCTAAATTGAAAGTTCTCTCGATTTATGGAGGATCACCATACGGGAGGCAGATCAGGGCCCTAGAAAAGGGAGTAGAGATTATAGTGGCATGTCCAGGAAGACTTCTGGACCTAATTGAGAGAGGAGCTCTGGCATTAGATGAAATCGATATTTTAGTTCTAGATGAAGCTGATAGGATGGCAGACATGGGATTCATGGAGCCAGTATGCAAGATTATTAACAAGTGTGCGAGTAATCCTCAGATGATTCTTTTCAGTGCGACACTAGATCGAGACGTCTCTAGACTAGTGAGGACGTACCAAAATGATCCTGTGAAGATTGAGGTAGGCCCTGAGGAAGTCAGTATGGAGACTATGGACCATAAGTTCTGGAATATCAAGCCACATAAAAAGACTGAGATAGCGGTGAAATCAGTCAGAAGATCGGGTAGGAGCATCATCTTCTGCAGAACCAGGGCTGGAGTAGATAGGCTTAGTGAGGAAATGAAGCTAGAAAGTGTACCCATCTCGTCCTTGCATGGGGGCTTGAATCAGAAACAAAGAGATCGAGCCATGAACAAATTCAGTAGTGGAAGGAGTATGGTTCTCATCGCTACAGACGTGGCGGCACGGGGAATTGATGTTGATGGCATTAATTGTGTGATTCATTATGATCCTCCTGATGATGGAAAGGTGTACAAGCATAGAAGTGGCAGAACTGCTAGGGCTGGAAATAGTGGTACAGTAATATCATTTGTAAGGAAAAATGAACAGAGGACCTACAATAGAATTCAGAGAGAGGTGGGGATAAGGAAAAGATTCACCGACCCTAATCCCGAGGGACTCAAGAAAAATAAATTCGATCTAGTTCCCTCTAGAGAAGGAGAGAATGGCAGGGGTCAGAAGGCCAGAAAACCGAGGTCCAGAAGGGGACGCTCCAGAAATTCTAGAAGAGTCAGGGATAGAAAATCATCGGATACCGAGAAAAATAAGCCTCACCGAAACAAGAAGAAACGAAGACGGGGAAGAGGGCCAAAGAAGCGTAAGGCAGATGCCAGACCGTAGAAATTAACCGAGTCGCTAAATTACCAGCTTCTTCTCTCATCTAACAGGCGGACATGGTCTAGTGGTTATGACAGCAGGTTCCCAACCTGCTAACCCGGGTTCAACTCCCGGTGTTCGCACCATTTTGAGCTTCAATCATCCTTAGCCTTATCACGCCAAAGATTAACGATAGAATGCAGACAAGTGCAGCCAAATTCGCTACAATTATTGAAAATGACCTAATCAGTATTCCATAAATTAGCCAGAGTATAAGTGCAGTAGAGACAAGAAAGAATGTTGGGAGGGAAATCCCCTCATGCAAACCCTCTATCCAGACTTCCTTAATCTGGGGGATCCAAGCAATTACTCCCAGCGTACCAGCAATCAAACCAATTATCTCTATGAAAGCGCCTTGCATGAATACCGCTCACAAATCATCTCTTTCCGACTTTCCCTCATTTGTCCAGACGTATATCCCTCTGCCCGTCTTTCTGCCTAAGTCCCCTGAATCTACGAGCTTGTCCAGTAGAGGATGAGGAAGGTATGATGGGTCCTCAAATGACTCTGCCAAGTTCCTCAATATGTCCCTTCTGACGTCCAGCCCAACCAAATCCGAAAGCTCAAGCGGGCCCATTGGATGCCTGTATCCGAGCTTCATCGCAGTGTCGATATCACTAGCACTGGCTACGCCTTCTGCAAGCATCCTAATTGCCTCATTACCAAGGACCACCCCTAGTCGGCTAGTAGCAAAACCAGGGATATCTCCAACAATTATCGTAGTCTTCCCCATTGCCTCTCCGATTTCTTTGGCCTTCTCCAGAGTCTCTCCGGACACTAGATCGTGTTCAATAATTTCTAAGAGCTCCATGAGAGGAACTGGATTGAAGAAGTGCATCCCCACAACTCTCTCAGGACATTTGGTGGCAGAAGCGATTTCAGAAATTCTAAGACCGGATGTATTTGTAGCCAGGATTGCATCTTCTGGAGCGTATCTTTCAATTTGGGCAAAAATACTCCTCTTTAGATCAATCTTTTCAGGGACAGCCTCGATTACTAAATCAACACCCTCAAGTGCGTCTTCCAGGTTCTCTAATCTGTGCAAGTTTTTTGACCAGGACTTTACCTCGTCTTCCGAATTTTTCCCCCTTGAAATCCCCTTCATCCAGAACTCATTAATCGTTGAGAAACCCCTGTCCAAAGAATCACTGAATGCGTCATAAAGTTTGGTCTCCCATCCTGTCTGAGCGCAAACTTGTGCAATTCCAGAGCCCATAGTTCCGGCGCCAATAACAGCAACTTTGCGTACGTCCACGTTGCTTGGAGGAGCACCCATGAAATAAGGCGTACTCAAGCTTCCCGCCCATATGCGGCGAGTGCCGACTGAAACAGCCTCTGCCGAGGAACATCATGCTCTAGGAAGCATGTGAATGGGGCAACGTCCTTCAGAAGCTCGATTGCAGAAACATAAGCGCCGTAAATGAATGGATCGGCCTGCTCTATCGACGGTATCATTATTCCCAGCTTTTCCAATCCCTTTCGGGTATCCTCATCCCATATTGAGTATGTATGATGAGTGAAGTGTAGGTAAGCTGACAATCGGTATATGTCGGATTTTGCATTATCAGTCAGACTTTCAATCAGTAGTGTGTCAGGATATCTGATGGCGTAAAGAGAGAGCATAACCTCTCTTTGGGTCTCTTCCCTCCACATCCTCTTTGGAAGCCCCATCCATTCATCGATTTGATCAAGCATCTCAGCGGTGTAAGGCCTCTTGACAGTGTAGAGGAGATTCTCGTAGGTTTCTGAATCCTGATTTTCAGAGTGGTGGTGTTCATGGAAGTAATCAGTAAGGTGCTCAAAAAAGTGAGCACATTTGTCCTTGTCGAAAACTGATAATGAATGAAACTGCAAAGATATCACCTATCCTTTCCACTCACGGTATTGAATCCACTCTTGCTTCATGTATTCGTTCACTAACCTATCCTCGTCTTCATCGGTCGGTAAAACACTGGAAAGATACTCCTCGTACTCATCATCTGTTCCTTCGAATAAATCCCCATGAACAGTGTAATTCGTGCCTGCATACTTACCTATGCCCCTCTTGAATCTGTCAGAGGGTATGTAGAGCTCAGGCTCGCCCTCTTTTCTGGACTTGCTTATCCTCACCATTTCCTTTCTTAGCTCTTCGAAGTATAGCTCTCTGCTGGCCTCATTAAGGTGCTCTCTATCTGCATCAACATCCGATTCTCTCTCGTCGTATCTCCCCTTGATTCCGTAAACATATGCCCATTGAGCACTAGTTGAATCGTCAGTGCCAAAGAGATCTAAACCAGTGCTTACCCACTTGTTGATGTATTTTTGCAGAAGTGCTATGGGAATCACTCCCTGTTTGACAATCCTCCTGAGCCCATTAGCTCCGGTCCCCAGGTGAAATGACTCTTCCTTCAGCATCGGTCCCATACTAGCGGCCAATGGTTTGAATGAAGAGGTACTAAGCATCTTAAGCTGATACTTCCCATCTCTATCAATGAAGTGTGTAAAGCAGAAGAAATCCAGCCAGTGGTCGATGGGCTCATTGAAAGACCCAAGAATTCTAGTCCCCTCTTGCGCATTTCTCTCCAGCAACTTCGATGCCTCTCTAACGCCTTGCTCACCGAAGAAAGTACACAGAAGATACGCCATCTGCCAGCCATGACGCTGTTCTTCACACATGATCCTGAGAGCAGATTTTCTGTCATATTCCGTGGGGGCAGAAGCCAGTAGGTGGTTCTGTTGCTCCACACTAGCGAACTCAGTATCGCCCTGCACGCTTACCATGTTAATTATCGCATCCATGATGTTCTGTTGTGGAATTTGCATTCTTCGATTCCACTTTGGCATCCCTTGGAAGTCTCCAAACTCAATCTCATTTCCTGCCGTATCCCAGTCAAACTTGATGTCGAACCTGTAATCTCCTAGCCATGACGGATCGAAACCTATTCTGGTCTGCCATTCACTGAAGTCGTTAATCCAAGATTCGAAGTTCTGACTGTAACTCTCTACTATCTCAGTATCTGCCATGCCCTGCGCTGGAATAACAGGTATATCAAACGACGTATCAGAAAATCCGCCAAAACGAAACTAGTTTCCTTCGAATCTGGGAGTTTTCGTCTCCACATACGCCTTAATCCCCTCTTTGGCATCTTTAGACTGGAACAGATCTGATTGCAGTTCCCTTTCTAGGGCGAGATGATATTCAAGGGGGATTTCTAGCCCACTTTGTACGCTCCTCTTGATATTGCCTATGGCCTTAGCAGCCGCGAATGGCAGTGTAAATCGACCGGAATAATCCAAAACATCCTGACGGAACTCTTCCAAACTCATAGAGTCATATATATCGTGCACAAGATCCATCTCGCGTGACTCCTCAAATGAGAACTTCCTGCCAGTCACCATTATTTCCATTGCCTTAGCTTTCCCCACGAGCCTGGACAAGCGCGCAGTTCCACCTGTTCCGGCAAGAACACCGAGTGCTACTTCTGGGAGGCCTACCTGGAAATTACCCTTTCTGGCCACTCTAATGTCAGCCGCCATAGCGATTTCCAGTCCGCCTCCTACTGTGTGCCCGTTCAATGCCGCGATTACTAGTTTGGGAGTCTGTTCCAAGCGTGACAGGGTTTCGTTGGCATGCAGGCAGAAGAAGTACTTGTATCTTGGAGAAAGCTTATTCAGATACTTGATGCTAGCGCCTGCAGAGAAAAACTTCTCTCCATGACCAGTGATTAGGATCACTGAAACGCTGTCATCAAACCTTGCACTCAATATCGCATCATCAATATCGTGCCACATCTCTCGGGTATACGTATTCACTGATGTTTTTCCCTCGGTCAAGGGCTCACCTGCTGAGTCTGAGCACAGCTCTATGATTGCTATTCCGTTCTCGGTTACTCCGTAGTTGACTAGATTGTTCTTCATTGGCTTTAGCTCGGGCCATGACGTCATGCCCAACCCACCGGGGATGGCCATATCAATCAAACGGACGAGGCCACAGTATCAAACATCGCTGTCTGGGAACGATACTGAGCCACCAGATTTCTTGACAACCTTCCACTGCTCAGAAATTTCTACAGCTCTATCACTTTCTTCCCAAGAGTCCCTGCGAAGAGATTTTCTGAATGGCATTCTAGTGACCATCCTTCCATCGGCTAACTTTTTCCTCCTGAGCATTGCGAGTTTCGTTACAGGCCAAAGCATCTTTCTGAATATCCCAGGAGTGTATACCCATCGCATGAATTCGAGCCCATCCCCCTTCTTCCGCTGGTCTCTCATCCAATAACGGGCGACCATTTTGAATCCATTGTCCCCTATTCGATTCATCAAGAATCTGTTGGTGGCGCTTATCTTGATTAGTGGCACTAGGTTTTTTCTGACCTCAGACTCATAATCGCCCTCACCTAGAATTGACTTAGCTGCCAGAACACCGCTGGTAATTGCATACCTCATCCCGAAACCCCACATGAAGTCTTGAAGCCCCCCTGCCTCGCCAACGTAGTATCTGCCGTCATGGAAATATTTGTCAGGTAGAGAAAAATCACCCTTCCCGCCGACCCTTTTTATGGGCCTACGATTTAACTCATAGTGACTCTCATACCAAGCAATTGTCTCATTTAGATATCTCCCACTCTTCTTCTGTTTTCTCCACAGGCAAGTGCAAATCAAGCCAATCCCATCGATAACGATCAAATATGAATAAGCACCCGGGGCAAGCTTGTCATTTAGTTGGAATGAAACATGGTTAGGATGGTCAGTGTGAAAGATCTCTCCAAATGCCACAGCGCTGGAATCCTTCGGACCAGCGGCTATAATCTGGCATTCTTCCGGGTCCCTCTTTGATCCATAGTGAATAGTAGCTCCAGCCTCAATTGCCATTCTCTTGAATCCCTGGTCGATACAATGCTCATCCGTTCCCCTTTCCACTACTCTGAAGGCTACTCCATCCGTGATGGGTTGGGTAATCTCATCATCTGGATGGATCAAGTCGACCACGCTGAACGCGTCAGATTTGAATGAGTCAGGATCTAGGCCCCACTCTCTCATCTCATCGAAGAAATCTTTACTGCCAGTCCAATTTTCCAATCCTTGGAAATCGCCATCAAACCTTGCACCGCTATCGCTCCTAATTTCATGGACATGCACATCATAGCCATTTTTTGATAGAATAATTGCGGCCGATAGGCCTGACAGGCCAGCCCCGAGAATGTGTACCGGCTCACTTTTCACGAATATCCGACTGAAGTCATACGCTTCAACAGTTGGGTTCCATCCGGCGAATTCAAGTCTTATATGGTAATGCGGGTATGTGTCAGTCCATGTTTCGGTGGAGCCGGAGATTCTTGACCCTGATTACCTGAAATCCAAATTAGACGTTGACGGGTGTGGAAGTATAGTGTCATTTGTTGGGATAACTAGGGGATTAGAGGAAGGCTTAGAGGTCAAAAGACTGGAATTTGACTCTTGGGAGGAGAAGCTACCTGTGGTTCTCGAAAGTATCGCAATGGAGGCTCTAGACGAATTTGGGATATGTTCGGTGGTAATTGCCCACCGAACCGGGACAGTCCTGCCAACAGAACCAATAGTGTGTATCCATGTTTCATCACCGCATAGATCCGAGGGATTCAGAGCATGTTCTAGAATAATTGATGAGCTGAAAATTCAAGCCCCCTTATGGAAGAAAGAAGTTAGATCCGATGGAGAATTTTGGAAGGATGGGCTAGGGTGAAAACAGCTATTCTCAACCATTATCCACGTTACACACCAACTAATAGTAGGCCCTGCTTCGCGGACTATGATGAATGGCCCAACCGAAGGTATCACTGATATCAGCTTCAAAGAAGATGTATTTAGAGAAGCAACTGCAACCGGCTTTCTTAGACTATCTCAAAAGAGTCTACGAGTTGTCTCAGACGGGAGATCAGTGAAGGGAGATGTTAGGGAGGCTTCAAACATAGCAGCTATTCTAGCAGTTAAAGAAACACCTAGAACTATTCCCCATTGCCATCCCATCCCAATAGAGGCTTGCTCAGTGCGATGGGACATTGAAGAATCTGGACTAAGATGCACTGTAACAGTTAGGACCCACTGGTCGACAGGGGTCGAAATGGAAGCCCTCTGTGGGGTGAGCGCCGCTCTCCTCTGTGCCTTTGATATGTTAAAATCAATAGAGAAAGATAACGAGGGACAGTATCACGATACGTCTATCGAAGGAATAAGGGTCATCGAGAAAAAGAAAGGCAACCGCACAGTTGAATGACTACCTTCTCCTCGGGATTAGCATGGTGACAGCAGACTTCGTCGATTTTTTCTTGGAGGCCACAGAAGCCGCGGCTGTGGCCGCATCCCCCTGGAGGGGGAAAGGAGATGGCAAAGCGGCTGATGGAGCAGCAGTTGAAGCCATGAGAGCGGTTTTCGACAAAGTCCCATTTGATGGCAGAGTTGCTATAGGAGAAGGAGAGAGAGACAATGCTCCAATGTTATGGATTGGGGAGCCACTAGGTTCCATGCAAGGTCATCCAAATGCATCAAGAATAGATATCGCAGTAGATCCGTTGGAGTGCACAAATCATGTCGCAAAGGACCTCCCTAATGCCATGGCGGTTCTGGCAGCGGCTCCTCGCGGTTCCCTATTACATGCCCCCGATTGCTACATGAACAAAATTGCGGGCTCAAGTGATCTAGTTGGCCAGATTAACCTGGATGAGGAAACCTCGTACAACCTCGAATCAGCCTGCATGGCTCTAGGGAAAAATCCTTCAGAACTCAACGTAGTGGTGATGGAAAGGCCTAGGCACAAAACACTAATCCGAGAGATTAGCCAATTCGGGGCAAACGTGATCCTGATAGGTGACGGCGATGTTTCCGCCGCACTCAATGCTGCAGACCCAGAGTCCGAAATTGATATGCTGATGGGAATCGGTGCAGCTCCCGAGGGAGTTATTACGGCTACTGCATTGAGGGGATTGGGAGGGGCTTTTCAAGGAAGACTCGTATTCAAAAATGAAGGCCATAGAGAAAGAGCCGAAAGAATGATCGATGATGACATTGAGAAGCTCTGGGAAAGAGACGAACTTTGTTCATCAGATGACTCCGTATTCATTGGATCAGGTGTGTGCGAAGGAAGGACAAAGGGAGTTAAAATCAATGGTGATGGAACCGCTTCAGTTCATTCAGAAATAATAGATGTCGCCTCAGGTGAGCACAAATTTGTTTCGCGCACGAGAGAATTTTAGGATTCTAAGCCGAACCATGCAACGATGGATTCATTTCATACCGCTCCCTCGTAATATCGGTAATGGTCATGGATGTGGAACTTTTAGAGAGGACAGCAGCAGAATTAGTAGCTTCGGGAAAGGGGGTCCTTGCTGCGGATGAGAGCAATGGAACTATGTCCAATAGACTGGCAGCCGTGGGCGTCGAACCATCTGCAGAAACTCGTCGTTCATACCGGTCAAACATATTTGCAACTCCCGGATATGAATCTGCAATTAGTGGGGTTATATTGTTCGACGAGACTATTCGCCAGAATATGGACGATGGGACCCCGATCCCCCAATACCTAGCTAGTAGGGGAATTTATCCTGGAATCAAAGTTGACACAGGCGCAAAGGAATTGGCAAACCATCCCGGTGAGAAAATAACTGAAGGACTAGACGGCCTAAGGGAGCGGTGTGCAGAATATTTCCAGATGGGCGCGCGCTTCGCAAAGTGGCGTGCCGTGATTCGTATAGGGAAAGGAATGCCATCACTGGCATGCCTGTCCACAAATTCCCATGCACTTGCAAGGTATGCTTCGATATGTCAAGAACAGGGGTTAGTGCCTATAATCGAACCGGAAGTTTTGATGGATGGCGACCATGACGCCCAGAGTTGCTATGATGTGACAGCGTCTGTATTGAAGATGACTTGGGATGAATGCAAGAAGCAGGGAGTTCACCTCAAAGGTGTCCTCCTCAAACCAAATATGATTCTTCCAGGAAATTCATGTTCCGATCGAGGAAGCAGGAAAAAGGTCGCTAAGATGACAGTTGACTGTTTGACTGAAAATGTCCCCAGCGAGGTTCCCGGAATTGTGTTCTTATCAGGGGGGCAATCAGATGAAGATGCCACAGCGCATCTCAATCTAATGAATGCTATGGATATAGACCATCCATGGGAGCTATCTTATTCCTATGGGAGGGCACTTTTAGCCCACGCATTGCAGACATGGGCCCGAGGATCTAGTGAGGGTAGCCAAGATGCATTCAGACACAGAGCGGAGATGAACAGTCTGGCGAGAACAGGGGACTGGAGAGAGGAATTAGAAAGCTAGTTATCTTCAAGCACGCCTGGTCTTAGTTGCCAAACGCATATCTCATATCGTCCAGAGAGAGCACCTCCTCTCTTCGTTGTTGAAACCTTCATTATGTCCTTGTCTTTTGAGAGTACGTTTCCGAGTTGTTGAGGAGTAGTCCCGTGTCTCATGGTGGTATTGACGTGCTCAAGGATTTCGGTGGTATTTGCCTCGCCTCTTGAATGTAGAAATTTCTTGATTTTTTGCCTTAGTCTTGTAGTTCTCATATTTACTCCTCCTTCATGGACAATCCCCGCTCATGATGAGCCACCCACTCGTCGGTAGCCCATTCCGACAGGGGGTATTCACGACCTGCTATGCCGCTTCTTCTCATGGTGCCTATTCTGATTATAGTCTCATCCGATTCAAGCAGTCCTGAAATATCGGTCTTGGAAGTCTGGATCTCTTTTTGCGCTTCTAGCCAGGAAACTATTTCTGCTGTATTTCTTGGCTTGCTGGCTACGAATTTCCTGATCAATTTTCGGATATTTTCCGACATTATCTATCTCTCCATCTCGTGTCTGCAGGTCCCCGTCTCTTACCCGATATGCACAGGATGGCAGGCACTGATATAACCGTTCTGTAGGATTTAACTAACTTTAGTTACTTAACATCACACAAATAGCCCCAATTTTTGCTACAGAATTAAGTGTCGAAATGAAACCACGTACTTCTCCAATAGAAATGTGTAATTATATGTAACTAAATAGATTAATTTAATACAAATATCTTATGTGGATTAATTAAGTGGTGGTAATTCATGCCGGATGTTGACAATAATCTGAATATTCAGTATCCTCCATCGCGTCCAATCAAGATTAGAAGTAGGAACAAGAGAAGGATCCTAAGATACCTAGCAGAGAGGAGCTCAACAGTCAGTGAAGTAGCCATCGCAACTGGAATCAGGGTCCCTCATGCATCAGCAGAGATTAGGAGGTTGAGAAATGATACACTGCTAGACAGTGACATGCCCTCAGGAAGCAGAGGTGGGAGACTGCATCTGACAGAAAATGGCTGGGGAGTATTGAAATCAGACGAACTCGCAATGGCGTCAGAAGCGAAAACGATCTCTATGGAAGAGAGGGGATATTGCATACTTTTTCGAGATGGACCTAATCTTCTCCTGGGATTAACCGGATCGCCAGACTCACCATTGTTGCCCATTCCCGACAGGCCCCCGGAGAAACTCGGAGGTGAAGAATTCTCCAGTGGAACTAAGGGGGTTCCATGGAGTTGGGCTGTGTTCACAGAGAGGTCTCCAAGATGGGTAGATCTTTCTACTAATGAATTCAAATCAGCACCACCGGTGTATGATAGGGAGAAAATCGAGACTTTCTCTGAAAGTAAATCCATTATTGGGATAATTAGAGCGAGACTTCTGGATGAGGAAAGGCCGATAGCGATCGCACCGGGCGAATGGTTTTCCGCGCCAGATCACAGACCAAAACCCCCACTTCCAGAAGAATCCATGCACAGAGGTAATTGGACTCTCGCAAAATGTCATGAAATGTCACCAGATATCAGGCCATCGTCGACTATTGTGGCAGTTGTGTCGGAAAAGCTACCCAGAACCATGCTTTTGAAAGCTGCAAAGAGCGGATCTTTGATCATCGCCGACTTAACCGGATTTGAATCAAACAGTGATAAACTCCCTTTAGAATCTCTCGATCATTGGATTTCAATAGCTCATCCTAGACTATCTGAGGCAGAGAGAAATAGAAGATGCCAAGCTCTGAAGGATAGAATATCCGGGACCAGAAGGGCGAGAACCGAAGACTCCACATGGAGGAGATTTAGACAGGATTGGGGAAACTCTGAATTCTCATCATCCTCAAATCATCCGAGACTACTGGATACGAGAAGTTTAGGGAAAGCAGCTTCAGAATCACTCACTAGATGGGCTCTATCTAATGATGAAAACCCTCCATTGGTAATTGACGTACCAGACAACATTTCAAACGATTTAGCGAATTCTATTTCTTCAAATCCAAATGTTAGAATGGTACTGACAAAGAGAAATTTGGAGCCGTTCTCAGGGATGGACAGTGTACGGATTGATCATCTCAGGCCTCTCCCATGGATGGTACTTTCAACTAAAGGGGGCAGGGAGGTGCCAATCAGAATTGTTGATCCAATCCTCCATTCTCCTGACACACATCAGATACCACTATCGAAGGAAAAAGATAGCCATATTACCAATGAGCTAAAGGCTCTGGCAAGCTCAATTGATGACAAAGAGTATCAATCAATGGTGAGGTCCGCAATCTCTCAATATCCTGAGGGAAATGAAGATTGGGCCAACAGGATGGAAGCGAGATATCCAGTAGCAGCCTGGATAGCGTCACCTCCCCGTTCCAGATGGCCAAGGTGGCAGAGGCTAAGCTCTAGGTTAAATCCAGAATGGCTAATAATCCTTGATTTTGATCACCTTCCTTTGGAGGGTCTTTCTGAGGTAGCGGATGTTGCACCACAGTCAGTATTGGAGGTTTTTTCAGTGGAGTTCACACGTCTGCTAAGAACAGATCAAAATACCGCACTCAAATCTAGACCCACTATAGATCCTAGAAATGCTACTCGTGGGTCATCATGGGTTGCATCCCAGTTATTGGCAAACTCTGCTTGGCTTCCTGAGTCATTTCATGATGATCTGATTGAATGGTCCTTGGGAGTGTGGCTTGCCCATCCTCCAATCAAATCAATAAACACTATACAGGGACTTGTGTGGCTCTTCTCTTCTAGTGAGAGAGTTTCAGAGGATAAAGAGATTTCAATATTGAAAAAGATACTTTCCAAAGCCTCACAGTTGCCTCTTGACCACGATATGAGGTCTTGGGCCATTCTAGATAGGGTAACTCCGAAAAATATAGATCCTTCATTTGAAGAAATAAAGCTAATTCTAACCAATTTACCCCTAGAGTGGTGGGCGCATATCTCCTCGGATTTACTGGAGGCAATGTTACAAGATGACAAAGCTTTCACATGGCTTGTAAGTAAGAGTATATCATGGCCGGCAGCCGTTCTCAGACCTGTGGGGTTTGAAAGTAAATTCCCTTTTCATCGTTCGTTAAACTACGAGGGATGTAGTTCCAAAATCAGGGGATTACTATCTAGAAGGATAAGAGGTAAGGAAGATTTTTCATCAGAGGCCGAACCACTTTTTGATTTACTGGAGGCACTCGATGCACTTAATGAGAACAGGCCTCCAAAAATGGGGAATACTCATTCATTGGTAGGATGGTTAGCACAGCCCGCTGAGAGATGGCCAGAATTCAGTGTCAAAGAAATCTCAGAAGGGGATACCTATGTTATGGAAAGTCTGTTGCTAAAAAGAACCGGTTTCCATCAAGATCTGATTTCAAAAGGTACTTTTGACTAGCCAAAATGGACCGAGGGGTTCATTTCCCATCAGGTGTGCCCGGGACTGCCCAGCGGCAACACCCTGTTGACAAAACCCCCTCGCCGGAGGTTGAGAATGAAACATGGTACCACGTATGGGTAGCCATCTGTCGAAGACCAGTAGGATCATCATCGATGAAATGAATACTGGCGCAAATCAGGTGGCCGGACCATGTTAGGTCCCCTGAGGACCCGTAGGGGATGAATCAAGGGACTACCCCATGGTCCGACAGACGTCCCGGGGTGGGTCAGGCGCTCGAGCCAAGCTGTGAAGGTCGCCGTTACGCCCCGGGGCACACATTTTTCCAAAGCCCTCAATACTTCTCACTTCTACAGAATGGTGATGAAAGCCCTTGGCCTGTTGGGCGGAACCTTTGATAGATTCCATAAAGGGCATAGAAAATTATTGGAAACTGGGCTCAGCGAGTGCCAGAATCTGGAAATTTGGATGACCTCTGACAATTTAGCTAAGAGTAAGGACCCCCGAATCGATTCTTGGGATGACAGAAAGGAACTGATTGTCAACTCATTGGTTGGAGATGTCCGAGAAAGGATATCATTTCACGTTCTAGAGGATCTCTATGGCCCAGCAACTATCAGGGAAGATGTCCAAGCAATTGTCTGCACACCTGAAACTGTGGACAACTGCAAGAAAATCAACTCTCTCCGTTTGGAGAACTCCTTGGCGCCATTGCATATCGTCATCGCCGAACATGAGTTGGATTGGATGGGTAGGCCAATTTCCAGCACCAATATTAGGAGGGGAATAATGGACAGGGAAGGATATCCCTGGCTACATGAGGAAATAGGATTATTTGATCTAATTCTGAACCAAGATGTTGAATTATCCTTGAAGACACCATTCGGGCAACTCGTTGAGGGAGACGAGGATGATCCCAAATTGGCTATGAGAGAGGTGTTAAGTAGAATTTCCGACTCTACTGGGCCAATAATTGCGGTTGGCGATGTAACTGTGAAGACCCTTCAAGATCTGGGACGTTCAGCTGACATCGCGCTAATTGACGGAATGACCAAGCGTCAGAAGTGGAACGGGTCCTCAGAAATTGATGAGAGGCTCTTTGACTCCGTCCTCAGATGCTCCAACCCACCAGGCCAGATAACCCCGGACCTGTACAGATGTTGCATTGAGGCAATCTCCAAGTTTGGATACGGTAGAGGTGAAGATAAATCTCAATCCACATTGATAGTCATTGATGGTGAAGAAGATCTGGCCCCGCTCATAATCCACCCTTTGACTTCGCTTGGTTCAGTGATTCTGTATGGTCAGCCTGGAAAGGGAGTGGTCATCAGATATACTGATCTCGATGCAAAAACTAGGTGTAGGAACCTATTGGAATCGATGGATGGAGACTGGTCACAAAGGTAGATCGGTTCTTAGATCGCTGAAATACTCTTATTGGCTAAGGCAAATGGTTTAGTTCTGCAAGGTACTAATTTTCTGCTTCTTCGAGAAGTCCTATTCCAACTCCGAAAGAAACTAGGACTGCAAACACCGAGTAGACTCCGGGATCCACCCATGTATTCTCCATAGCACTCCAAAGGACATAGAATAGCACTCCTATTGCTACTAACCAACTAGAGACCATTTTTGTCGCTCCTCTGTCAGAAGATAGGAGGCTCTCTGAGATGCAACTTGGGAGCCCAGTCAGCCAGCCGACAAAGCCTGAATCATGGATTTTATTCAGGCCCCTTGCCCCGAGCCCGATTAGAAGCAATCCAACAAGTCCGAATAAAGCATCATCCATCACAAATGCCATTTCAGTGGTGGAAGGG
Source organism: Euryarchaeota archaeon UBA130 (assembly GCA_002505775.1). GTDB lineage: Archaea > Thermoplasmatota > Poseidoniia > Poseidoniales > Thalassarchaeaceae > MGIIb-O5. Next base: position 121,811 of record DAVY01000009.1, read on the forward strand.
TCCCTGGTCCCACTGAAGAAATCTATCCAAAGTACCTTTTTCCCCTCTGAATAAGCGCCTATGAAAAGGTTAACTATTGTTAGGAAAACTACCCACGATCCCAACAAGGCCAAGGCCGCCGACAAGGTCTTACTCGGACGCATCAAGGAACTCATCCACTCTGATTCACTCATGGTACAACGTCCCGGGGACCTAGGACTTCTGTATAATCATTATCTGAGTGCATGTGGAATCATAATCTGCTTTGGAGAGCATATTTCTCCTCAGATGCCTGGGCCACCAAGGCTTCAGAATCACTCAAGGTTGAGATTACATCAATCCCTCTGGGGACAGCGGAATTCACTTGTTTACTTCTACCTCCTCTTCCCTTGCTAACATTTCTGGCCATTATCAGCCCAAGGGTGTCCAGCTCATTCAGTAGAGAAGATATCCTCCTTGCAGTCAGAGGTTCGACTGAAATTTTCAAACAGGCATCTGAGTAAGTCCTGAATACTTCTCCCGTGCTGATATTTCTTAGGCCATTCTCCTCATTGAGTTTGATGGTAAATAAAACCAGTTTTTGGTGCAAAGGAAGGGTCCTCAAGACAGGAGTGACCTGATCGTATTCTAATTGGCTCTGGGCCAATCTTACATGAGGAGGAGAGACCGACTCATGTCCCTCCTGCTCAGCCTTTTGGACGGAGATCCTGAGAAGATCCAAGGCCCTTCTAGCATCACCGTGTTCAGATGCTGCCAATGCCGAACATAGCTCTATTACGCCATTTCCGATAGAATCCTGTCGCAAACCTGTCTTGGCCCTATCTTCTAGAATATCCTGAATCTGAGCGGCCCCGTATGGATGGAATACTAGGTCCTCCTGGCTCAGCCTAGAGCTGACTCTCGGGTCTAGGTGTTGAGTAAAGTGTAGATCATTACTGATGCCAATTATGCAACACCTTGAAGACTTTAGAACGGTATTGAGATTTGTAAGATTGTAAAGGATACCGTCTCCAGCCCTTGCCACAAGATTATCAATCTCATCAAGAACGATGATATGGACGCCTCCTTCCCTGTCCATTCTTGTAACCAGGGTGTCCAGAACTCTGTCTGTTGGCCATCCAGTAAATGGGATAGGGGCATCTCCCCTGTGGGATAGTTGCGAGGCGATATTTTGTACTACCCTGTACTTAGTGTCTATATTCCTACAATTTATCTCGTAGCTGAAAACTGGCTCACCCATTTCCTTCCCTTTGTCAAGAAGCTGTGAGAGTACATATCTAGTGACTACAGTTTTTCCTGAACCAGGAACTCCGTAGAGTAGCATATTCGAAGGGATATGACCGTTCAATGCGTCAACAAGATTCCTAACCAGCGCGTCGACCTCTCCTCCTCTGTGAGGGAGTTTATCAGGCTCGAAGGCGTGATCGAAAGCCCTCCTATCAATAAACAAGCTCTCCTGTCCAAGAATCTTTTCGAAAATGTTTCTCTCCATTTTCTAACACTCCTTGCACATGTCGTCGAACTACTCTCCTACTCCCCATCTGAGTGGTTGAATAGCCAACGCGGATTGACAGCGAACAAGCTCCAGATAATAAGCCTCTCTGAAGAATCAGTAACTCAAGTAAGTTTACAACAGTAAATTGCATTCAAGTTTACTTTCTACATCAGTAATTTTTTTTGTCCTGTAAACAACTTTCAGTATCTCGTTTTTACATTTTTTTATCTGGTGCAAATATCTCACTGTAAAAGAAAATATCCATCAACATAATATGATAAAATAGTCAATCATGGAGTATGAATGATATTCAATTTTTTTAACTCGAATGATCTAGAATGTTATATCATCCGAATTATTTTGACGAGATGAGGTATATATGCATGTTATTTTTTTGATTTTTTATTTATAATTTGAAATGACCCGTCATCAAATATTTGAAGCGCGTCAAAATCTTCAAGCTGGTAAATTTTCTCTGGCAACGCGGGCATCTGGAAACCCTCTTGACGACCCCTCGCAGAAGAGTAGTTGTGAGTCACGAGAATTTTCGCATGGGGATTCCTTTCTGAGAGTTTGACCACATCCGAGGGACGGTGATGATGAGGAAAATCCCCAATATCAGGAACCCCCATCTCCACTATGATAACGTCGGCATCCGGGGCTCTCCGATCTATCTCCGAACATGGCCCGGAATCCCCACAATGAAGGATACTAAATCCGCTGGAATGTATAAGCTCGTATCCATGAGGGTCAGTTTCTGGATTGTGATTGACAGGGAATCTAATGAACCTCCAACCTGTATCTCCAATGAGCCCATTTTCCTCTTCATTCCAATCAACCATCGAGTCCAGCGAATCCAAACTCCCGGGGAAGCCCGTTTCACACAAACCATGAAGGATTTTTCTCCCACCTGGACGAAGATAGACATCCAGCCCCACCTTCGAGTCTCTATTAGTCACGTATTTCCTTTCCAGAAGGAAAAAGGGGAATCCGAAAATGTGATCCCCGTGCCAGTGAGTGAACAACAGATGACGAATGTCTCCACTCGAATGCCCCGTTCTCTTTAGCTGAGTGATAACTGTCGGAGGGGCGTCAATTAGGATTTTGCCATCGATCAGGGCCAGTGCATGCATCCTCCCATGTGGGGAGAAGGCATTGCCAGTTCCCAGGAAATCAACTCTCGGCATGGGCCTGCGAAAGAGACCAATGACTTGACCCCATCGCAATTATTGCTATTCTTTGAGAACTCCCATTACATTTATTCATAAACGAGGGATTTCCCGAGGGACTGAGAGATATGTCGAGTCAACCCCGTTCCATCCTCATATTATATGGTTCACAGTCAGGAAACTCAGAGGAGCTTGCTGAACAGGCGGGTAAGGCCTGTTCTGCTCAAGGACTTAATCCCTCAGTCAAAGCCATGGACGAAATTCAAATCACAGACCTTAGCTCCCAGAAGAGGGTCTTGGTATGCTGTAGCACTTGGGGGGACGGCGAACAACCAGATAACGCGGAAGATCTTTGGGAAGCTGCCAACAGTGGAGCGATATCCAGCCTCAAGGGTCTGAACTTCTCCGTTCTTGCATTAGGAGATACATCTTACGACCTTTTCTGCGAATCCGGCAAAGAGTGGGATGCATGGTTCGAAAAAATGGGTGCTAACAGGGTTCATCAACGAGTTGACTGTGATGTAGATTTTGAAGGACCCGCCGCGGAATGGACCGCTGCAGTCATTCCACTAATGGTCGCAATAGAAGACGATCCAGATGCAATGGACGAAGATTCCTCCTCAACTTCCGCAACCGAGGTTACAGTGGCTTCAATGGAAATCCCAACCAAGACCGAGAAGTCACAATGGAACGCTAAGAATCCATACTCGACGAAAATCACCCAGAATTATGTATTAAACGGAGAAGGGTCCGGAAAAGAGACAAGACACATCGTCTTCGAACTTGGGGACTCTGGATTAAATTACAAAGCAGGGGATGCTCTCGGTGTCATCCCTAGATGCCCCCCAGAGGTTGTGGCCGAAATCCTCTCGATAACGGCCCTAACAGGTGAAGAAATAGTTGAGACATATGCGGGAGAGTGCACATTGCAAGAGGCACTAATGGACAAGTATGAAGTCCACAGAGTTTCCAAGAAATGGATCGAGTCTCTAGGCCCCAGGCTAGTATCATCCTCCTCCAGTATCGAGATTAAGATTGTTAGTAGAAAGAGAACCTCCTCCAGAGATGGAACGCTCTTGGTCGAGTGGAAGGGCTCGGGCGAGGGAGATGATCTGCCCGAGAGATATGTGGAAATTGGCATGCCCTCCAATCCATCCGAAGCTCTCTGGAATGAACTAACATCCGATTCCAAAGCGATGGAAGACTACATGTGGTCCCGTGATTACGTTGATGCACTTTCGGACTTTGGTCATATAGGATTCAGCGCTCAACAATTAATTGAAGGAATGGATCGATTGAAGCCTAGGCTTTACTCCATTGCCAGCAGTCCTGACCATGAGCCCGGGACCGTTCATTTGACCGTTGGAATTGTCAGGTACAATCATCATGAAAGGGACAAGACTGGACTCTGCACAGGTTTCCTAGCCGACAGATGTCAAGTCGATGAAACTGATATTGGGGTATTCATGTCTCCAACCAGATCATTCGTGCTTCCCTCCGATGGCTCCGTGGATGCGATCATGGTCGGACCGGGAACGGGAATTGCTCCTTTCAGGGCATTCCTTCAGCAAAGAGACATTAACGGAGACACAGGTAGAAACTGGCTCTTCTTCGGAGATTGGACTGAAGAAGGGGAGTATTATTATCGAGACGAAATGGAGTCTTGGAAAGAAAGAGGAGTCTTGGACAAGCATGACCTTGCTTGGTCCAGACAGGGATCAGAAAAGGTGTACGTCCAGCACCTGATGAAGAAGAATGGGGAAGAGATTTGGAAATGGATTGATGGTGGAGGTTATTTCTATGTCTGTGGAGATAAGAATTACATGGCGAAAGACGTACACACAACACTCATTGAGATATGCTCAGAGTTCGGTTCAATGACTCCAGATGAAGCAAAGGATTTCGTCGAAACCAAGCTAATGAAAACAGAGAAGAGATATCTAAGAGATGTCTACTGATGCGTTGTTATGCAATCATTCTTCCGATTCAATCATAGGTCCCCCTTATCACCGTCGCCCTGATGTTTAGGAGGGTACTCATCGCAAACAGGGGAGAGATAGCCCTCAGAATTCTTCGCTCCCTTAGGGTAATGGGAGTCGAAGTAGTTACCATCCACGGTAAGGAAGATCGACTGTCGCTTCCAGTTAGACTTGCTGATGAGTCAGTATATATCCCTCGCTCAGATCCACTCGCATCTTACCTCGATATCGAGGCAATCGTAGCCGCGGCAAAGGAAGTGGGTGCGGACGCTGTTCACCCGGGATATGGTTTCCTCGCAGAGAACCCTATTTTCGCGGAAAGGTTGGAAGAAGAGGGAATCACATTCATAGGCCCTAGTCCGGATGTTCTACGTTTACTCGGAGATAAGATTGCTGCTAGAGACGCCATGGTAAAATCTGGAATTCCAGTTGCCAGGGGGTCGGACGGCCCGGTGTCCGATCCAGAGGAAGCGGCCATCCAGGCCGCAGAGATTGGCTACCCTGTGATAATCAAAGCCTCAGCAGGCGGAGGGGGGATTGGAATGCAGGTGGTGGAGTCTCCTGCTGACTTCGACAAAGCATTGAGAATTTGTCAAGGCAGAGCAAAATCCGCCTTTGGAGATGACAGAGTTTTTCTCGAGAAATTCATTCAGGGAGCACAACACATAGAATTTCAAGTAATTGGAGATGGTGAGCGGGCAATTCACCTAGGAGAAAGATTCTGCTCTATCCAGAGAAGACATCAAAAGATTCTGGAAGAAGGGCCTTGGCTGTCAGAGGAAGTCAGGGCTGACCTAGGCTCCAAAGTAGTTGAAGGGGCCAAGGCAGTGGGATACAAGGGACTGGCAACATTTGAATTCCTAAGGGACTCAAATGGTGATTTTTACTTCCTTGAAGTAAATCCTAGGGTACAGGTCGAACACACCGTAACTGAGATGATTACAGGTACAGATCTAGTATCGATGGGAATCAGAGTGGCTGCTGGGGAAGGAATACCATTGAAGCAAGATGAAATACGAATCAGTGGCCATGCAATCCAGACTAGGATCAATGCAGAGAACCCAAGGACCCTTTCGCCCTCCCCCGGAAGACTTTGGGAGTGTCATTGGCCTAGCGGACCAGGCGTAAGAGTAGACTCCCATGCCCACACCGGGTATGATATGCCAGCTTCCTTCGACTCATTGTTAGCGAAAATAATAGTATGGTCACCCAGCAGGGCCGAGGCCATCTCGAGGATGAAAGCAGCTTTGGATGAGACCATGTTGCTAGGGGTGGATACCCTTATACCGCTACACAAAGCAATCCTGGAAAATGAAGATTTTCTTTCAGGAGATATCACAATAAGATTTCTGGAAGAGCACCCAAACCTCCTCGGAGGCGAGTGACTTGGAGATGGTAATAGTTGGAACCATCGCACATGATGACATCGAGACCCCCTCGGAGAAAGCAAACGGAATCCTTGGTGGCTCTGCCCCTCATTCTGGACTGGCGGCCTCATTCCACCTCAGGCCCCCTCCGGGACACCCCCCTAGAATTGGGATAGTCAGTGTTGTAGGTCAGGATTTCTCGACATATCACCAGATGGTATTAGAAGACGCAGGCCTGAACCTCGCAGGCGTAGCACTTAGTGAGGGAGAAACCCCTCGGAGGTATCTGAAATACGATTCAGAAATGGCCATAATGGGTTTGCCCAGAACAGAACCTAATGTTTTAGATGGCTTCTCCCCATTTTTGCCACAGGCATGGACCAGTCCTGAAGTTCTCCTATGTGCAGATTCAAATCCAAGCATCCAGCTTGAGGCTCTAAATCAATCATCTGGATCTAGAATCAATGCATTGGATACTAGCAAGATTTGGATCGAAGAAGAATTTGTGAATTTATCTAATGCGATGAGATTGTCTGATATCGTCATACTCGACGAGGATGAAGCTAACCTTATTTCGGGAGAGAAGGTTCTGACTCAATCAATTTCTTCCATCATTTCCGGAGAGTCATTACATGGAGGCATCGCCGCAGGAAAGGGCCCTAGAAGCCTGATCGTGAAGAGAGGAAGTAGTGGGGTCTTGGCCAATCTTCCCTGTGGGACAATCGCGCTTCCGGCTTACCCCATGGAGAACCCAATAGATCCTACTGGATTCGGAGATACATTCGCAGGAGCATTATTCTCTTCCCTTGTGGGGCACGAATCTCCGCTGAATGATGTTGAGGTAATGAGGAAATCCATAGTTCATGCATCGGTTTCTGCTTCATATTGTTCAGAGGGAATAGGAACCAAGGGAGTCAGATCCCTGGGAAGAGGGAAATATCATGCTAGAGCAGATAGGTATAGAAGGATAGTCGGGATATAGTTACTCCAATCTCCTTACGCCTGGGATGTGGTGCTTCTCTCCCTTTGACTGGGCTTTCCTAAGTTGCGAGAATTTCAGCCCCCCACTTGGAATGCTCAATTTTCGTTGTTCTTTTGCTCGTCCCATGGATACTCTGTCGACAACAGAATACAACGCCTCCTTGGCAGAGACAGGATGAACATCTTCGACCATGGGGTGTCTCTCAATAAGATCCGCTTGATGATCTTGATCACTCCTCAGTCTGATATACTGGGAAGTCTGAAACCTCTCCCCTACTCTGAAATTAGCCCCATCAGAATCTCCATATTGGGAAGCGTAACTGTCTTCTTTGCTATGTCTTGCCCTGCTCCTGGGCCTGAGCAAAGACTCTATCCAACTAGGTTTGCTCCTCTCCTTTATCGCTAATCCGCGACTTAATCTACCTCCATTCATAGAAGCAACTAGACTTGAGACTCCAGGGTAGTCATGCAAATCCGTAGCTTCCCCACCCGTGTTTGTGAGAGATTTCCTTGAATCTGCTTGTTTCGCCCTAGCCTGCCTCACTATTCCTGGGACACACTCCTCCCTAACTGCCTCTTGGGTGGGACTCGGAAGTAAACCCTCCCGTCGGTAATCGGTTGTCGGTGCCCCATGTTGTGAATGTGCCCGCCTTATCATTTCAGAACTTGAAGGCGAGATCATCCTGTCCTCATTAGTTGGGATTTTTTCGATGGGGCTATCAAAGCCAACAAATGAGTTTGCCTTTGGCTCATGAATAACATCATCATCAAACATACCCCCAAAACCAAACATATCGGAGGGCTCATCATTGATCGTGTCAAATCCATTTTGAATTTCAAGTGGACGCTCCTTTTCCCTGTACCAAGACGCCTCTTCCCTGCCCCACGCCCTCTCATAAGCCGAAGTTGCACTATCCCTCGATGTCTCAAAAGACCCAACTTGTGACACAATTGGATTCGATGCTGTATCATTATTTGATACAGACTCCTCTTTCACATCCCCAAACATATTGAAATCAAAATTCACGCTCTCGGAAATCGCAGGAACCACTTCTCCTGAATCAATGATAATTTCAGCCTCTATACCACTCCCAACAGTCTGTATTTCTGGAGGAGATGGCGGCCAAGGGAGAGCCTTTGGTGCTGGCATTCCACCTGCATCTTGGAAAGCTGGAAATAAAGGAAGCTCATTTTCAATCTCTTCCAATCCTACCCTAGCTTCCTCCACACTTAATCCTCTACGTAGCCTATCGGCCATCAGGCACAGCCTCATCAGAGAACCCTCTCTTCCCCCAATCATGTGCCTAGATTTATCATTGTCTTCTATCACGAGAACAGAGCTCCTCAAGCGGAAATAGGATAGTGAGGCAAAAGCTCCAGCCAAGGAGACGACCCAACCAATTGGTGGTACTAGGATGGAATATCCAATAGCGACTGCTACAGCGCCAATTACAGGTGTTCCCGAAGGCAAGATTGGGATGTTTATATGCCTCATTTTGGATATCGAATTGAGATCTATCCTGAGTCCTTGGCCTATTCTGTTCTCTATGGTCAGCTGTCGCTGATTCAGAACAGCAACGAAGTTCCCTCTCATCCCGACCAAACTCAGGTTTCCAATTAGCTCAGATTCACCTTCCATTCGGTCGGGCTTATGCCCGACTGAGTACATCCCAGTTGTCGAGCGTCAGATTTCTGGTATAAGCTCTGGGGGTGATGCTTCATTCAATCGCTCTCTTACAGGGCAAACGAACTCATACCGGCGATACTTCTGAAATAGTTCCGAAGATCCTCATGGGAGTGGCGTCTAATTGAACAATAATCACTACTCCGCCTCCATCCTTCCTGACTACCAGTGGGGTCTCCCAGTCAATAGTGATTAATTCACCATCCATTCCCACAACCCTGCCAACTTTGAATTGTAGATTTATGGAAGCGTGAACTATGTCATTTACGTATAAAATCCTCTTTTGAAACTTAGTTGAGTTTAGTTTGTATGTAGAAGAGTTGACCTCAGTCATTAAATCGGATCCATGATGAATTATCAACGACCCTTTCCCCAGTGAATTCTCTTCGACACCTCTGAGCGCTACTCCGACTCTGTCTCCGGCAAAGGCTTCCTCAACATCATCGTCCATTACCTGCAGGCTCCTCACTACGCCGTTATTCCCTCCTGGGACAATTTCTACCTGATCGTGCTTCTTTATCGAACCAGACTGAACGTACCCTATCCCCACAACTCCTATTCCCTGAACGTTAAACCTCTGATCAATCGGAACTACAAGGACATCATCGCCTTCCCTCCCTGTATGCAATGAGAACAACTTTTCTCGAAACTCATGTGGCTCCGGAGGCTCCTCTATTATGTCCCATTCAAGCTCCGCCTGCCGAAAAATGAATCTAACTTGATCAGGATCTATCCAACTCTCCGTTTTTTGATTAATCATTGCTACTCCCGACTCGATTCCAGAACTTTTCATTGCTACCAAAACTTCTCCGAGAGCCGCATCGATTTTTGTAACCTCAATAAATCCAACGCTAGAGACATTGAGTACTGATAGCAGGGGCCTGATACTTTCAGGATGCTTCAGAGGCCTCAGGAGAGAGAGAATCCTAGTCTGGGTCGAGCTAGTATCCTTGAAAACATAGGAATCTATGTCTCTGGAGTCACTTTTCTTAGCCAGTAATTTAGCGAGGTCATCGGACCCATAGAATGCCACATTTACTACCGTCATGGCATCACCGAGACAATCATCGACGCATGGCATCACGGGCAGACTTGGCACTTTCCCATTCAGCACGCTCTTCATCGTCAGAAGGAACAAACTGAGGGACCTCTATCGGCCTCATATCGCCATCAATTGCTACCATGAAAAAATAACCTGAGCAAATCAACTCAGGGTCCCAATCTGACCTTGTCATTCTGCATGACCTAACCAATACTCCGACAGTCCTTGGTGATGTCCAAACCACCTTTCCTATGGTCCTGATGATATCTCCCTGATATGCCGGCCTCTCGAATTTCAAAGCGTCCACGGATACGGTGACGAACTCCTCATGGGCGAACTTGCTGGCAGCCAGCCCTGCAGCCCTGTCCATTATCGACATAAGGTGGCCTCCGAACAAAGTATTCAGCGCATTCGTATCTCCTGGAAACACCTCATCTAAGAGTACAACAGGTTCGGTAGACCGCGGCTCTCCCATGCTCCTCGAGCTGATGCTGGGGTCTGCCCCCCTTCAATCCTCCATTAAAAATCCCAAAAAATGCACAATTCTACCGCTGTATTGAATCGAAGAATCTCCTAGGGTATGCATGGATGACAACGCCTTGGCATGGAGAGAGGTAGTAATTCAGGATCCGGATGGAGGAGATTTAGTACTCTGGCCGCACCTTCCATGTGTTATCATGCCGAGTAAAGTAAGGTCTAGGAAGAAATGGGATGGATTAGCCCTCACAATCTCCAAAAATGACTTTCTTTACATGATGGAGGATTACGAAAGGGAGAAGGAGAGCCCCGGCGCTAATGTTGAGGCCGCTATATCGTCGGGAACGCTGATATCAAGGCTATTGAAAGACCTCAGGGAGTTGGATATAGACGGTCCCCATATTCCTGACCCTGAGCCAGTTAGATTGGTATCACATGCCGAGAATGCCAGAGGGGGCCTGCCAATATTTCTTATTGAGCCAGAAATTGATGATGAAATGTGGTTTGAATGGCTTTCCAAATGCGCGGAAATGGAAGTTAAGATAGGATCACTGCTTTCTCGATTGACCACGTCAAAGAGGTGGAGGAAATATGCTCAAAATGCAGTATCTTTGATCCTGAAAGATAGCGACATAGACTCAGAACTTGGAGCAGCATCAGCTACTTGCTATGCTTGGGAACAAGAATGCAACAAAGATATTGGAGAGGAGCTGATCTTGGAAAAAAATGTGCGTCTAGCGTCAAGGATTAGAGGGGCACTGGCCGATCTTAGGAGCAGTAGCATTGATGATGATGAAACCTCACAGCCTACTCTGATGGTACCCGTGCATCAAGCCAGACTCCCATCTTTGGCAAGGGCTATCAACAACTGGCCCGAACCAGAAACAATAAGGAGAATGAAAAAATGAGCGTCACACCAAAATTCACCACTGAGACTCAAAACTTCAGATTCATTCCAGCGGTGCCAATAAATCATGATGATGCCGTGTCTATGGCTTCTGGAACGAAGGCTGGGGACTACGTCGTTGTCTCACACGAGCAACCAAGGGCCACCTATGTTATTGAGCCCGAAGGCTCCATCCTGGTACATGGACTATCCAGGGTGGAGGTTGCAGAGTTAGCAGTTCAGGAGCTACTTCTGACAATGGGGCTTCCACTTGAGGGGCTCACTGTGGAGTCTGGAGAGCTGATTGTCAGTTTCTCATTAGGGAAGGATGTGAACTTGGAAATTTCTGAAAGAAGGTTTGCTGATATAGAATATGACTCACGGATAGAAGCCCTCAGAATTAACGCATCACTCCACAATGCGACAATCATTCTGTTTGACAATGGAAGAGGGGTGGTCTTGGAACAATCTTCCAGAAAGGTGTCTGAGATGGCTGTGAGGCATTGGGCAGAGAAGCTAGAGAGTGAAGATGCTTTGATGTGAGATGATGCTGGTAGATGGGAAATGGGAAGGCCCTATAGTGGACCAGCACATGCATCTGGACAGGGAAAATAGATTCATCTCTGCAGCAGAGGAGTTTTCAAGAAGCGGTGGAACGGAAATTTTTCTGGTACACAAGCCATCATTCTCAAAAACACTGCCAACAGATCTGAATGGGTACAGAGAAGTTTACAGGGACACAATCAAGATGGCAGAAATTGTCAGGAAGAAAACCGAATTGAAAGTCAATGTCGTCCTAGGGCCCCATCCAGTAGTCTGGGATATCCAGGCCAATGATATCGGAGTCAAAGCATCTTCAGAGCTCCACATATCAGCTGTTGGACTCGCCCTCGACATGATTGAGGAAGGTGAGGCGATTTGCCTCGGAGAGGTTGGAAGGCCTCACTATTCGGTTCCGGAAGATAGATGGACAGAGGCAAACGACCTCCTTTTGGAAATAATGAGAATGGCATCGTCCTCCAATTCCCCCGTTCAGTTACATGTCGAGGAAAACGGAAATCAGACTTGCAGAGATATTGCCACACTTTGCGATAGATCAGGATTGTCCAAGAGAAGGACAGTCAGACATTTCGCACCTTCTGACATCAGTTATCAAGGAACCTCGGGACTTCCGGTTACCGTTAGCATGGGAAAAGGAAGTATCGAGGGAATCTGCTCCACAATTAGCGACAATTCTTCACCATGGGGTATGGAAACCGATTTCCTAGATGATCCCAGAAGACCAGGTGCAGTTCTGGGCCCGAAAACAATACCAAAGAGGACACACCAACTTTGTCAGGCACTTACCATCAAGGGATGGGATAAGGCTGAGATTGAGAATTGCATGCTCAATGTACATGAAAGATGGATCGAATCCACATATTTCTAACCGAATTTAGTTTTTGGTGTGAATGTCATCAAGGCCCCTGCAACAAAAAGAGCCAATGATAATGCGAAGAATCCGAAACCAGAAAGTCCCGGGCCATATCCTAACCCCTCAAGTCCCATTTTCCATACTGGACTGTTCACTGGCATGAACAAAATCATCAGTAAAATGCCGATACGTTGCCTTATGAGCACAAACATCGGAGCACACACTCTCTTTTGAAGTACTGAGTTCAAACATCTCCGCAACCGAATCGGTTTAGAGATACCATATGCTCGCCCAGCCCGAGCGCCTGTAGTGAAGGGGTTATCACAAGAGGTTTCCAACCTCTTGTCCCGGGTTCAAATCCCGGCGGGCGCACCACTCGAGACACTCAGAGTGAAGCATTGAAACGCTCCTCTCTCTGCGAGGCATCATGTCGGATGAGAGCGACTCCAAAACTAAGGAGTCAATGCCTGTAACATCGATAAGTAAGGACAACTCAGACCTCCTCGAAGAAAGGCAAGTTGTAGGACGAAAAATTTGGAGAATTTTCCCGTATGTGATAAAATACTGGCAGAGGGCACTCGGTGGGTTACTCGCCAACATGGGTGCTAGAGTTTTCGATCTGATTCCATTCATTGCCATAGGAATGGCCGCTGATTATTACAATCCCGATAATCCCCAATTCACAGATTCTAGGGTAGAGAGGTTCGTCACTATAGAATCAATACCTGATCTTGGCCCAATAAGCTCAACAGAGCTTGGCTTTGGACTGCTAATATTTGCATCATTTGTAATTCTAGCAATATTCCAGGGATTTAGCAACCAACTCTGGCAATCTATAGCATACAAGGCCCAACATGACATTAGGATGGATGCCACGAGGTCCCTACTGAACATGGAAGCATCCTATTTCGAAACCCGTCAAACTGGAAATCTAATGTCTGTCTTATCCGCAGACGTAGCGCAACTCGAGGATATAATTTCGGATTCCAGCACTAGTATAATCAGGATTTTCACAACTCTGTGCACGGCATTTGTAATCCTTTATTGGATGTCTCCATTGCTATGCATGATTCTTTTTGGCCCACTGATTATGATAGTGCCAATGGTCATTTGGTTCTCAACCAGAGTACAAAGAAAATATCGTAAACAAAGGGAAAGTACTGGTGGGATAATCGCCATCCTTGAGAACGTCCTATCTGGAATAACCATCGTTCAAGCATACAACGCGACCGGATTCGAGAGGGACAGGGTCGAGAACCAGAGCGGTAATTACAGGGATCAGGCAGTACAGGCAGCGTTCATCAGGAATAGATTCATTCCAGGTTTCCACATTGTAGCAGGAATCTCATTCGGCCTTCTAGTCTCCGCAGGAGGATGGCTAATGAATTCGGGCGAGATTAGTGTAGGGCAATTTGTGACATTCCTCCTAATATCAACAAGAATGACCATGCCATTGTGGATTTTGGGGATGCTTTTGAACCAGCTCCAGAAGGGAGAAGCCGCATCTAGAAGGGTTTTTGCAGTCATCGATTTGGAGCCTTCCATTTTTGATAGAGAAGGATCAATCCCCTTGCAGGAACCAATCAGCAGCGTCTCATTTCAAGATGTCTCGTTTGCATACCCATCCTCGAGTTCAAATGTTCTCAACGGAATTAATCTGAGCGCCTCATCAGGACAATTTCTAGGAGTGATGGGACACACGGGAGCTGGAAAAAGTACGATCCTCAAACTAATAGAGAGATTCTATGAGCCACAAACAGGAGAAGTATTGATCAATGGCAGGGACATCAACGAATTCTCCATTGAATCAGTTAGATCAAGAATCGGCTTTGTATCACAGGAGCCATTCCTGTTTTATGGGACGATTAGAGACAATGTCGCCTATGCTAGGGATGCTGAAGAGAGCGAGATTCTAAATGCCTTGGAGCTGGCAGGTGCATCGGAATTCATATCTCAACTATCAAACGGCCTAGATACAATGGTAGGCGATAGAGGGGTAATGCTGTCTGGAGGTCAGAGGGCAAGGATCAGCCTGGCGAGAGCACTGTTGAAGGACCCAGATCTATTGATCCTAGATGAGGCCAGTGCGGCTCTCGATGCCGAAACAGAGAAGCGAATCCAGCAATCGCTATTCGATGGCTCTAGCGGCACAAAGAAGAGGATTACAATCGCAGTTGCCCATAGGCTTGCTACAATAAGGAATGCTGACGAAATAATCGCTATGGTCGATGGAGCTATAGTTGAAAGAGGCAAGCACGAGGAATTGCTGTCTAATGATAATGTATATGCATCTCAGTGGTCTATACAGACTGGGGAACTAGACTCATAGGTGAGCGATTGGAAAGCATAGATTGGGTGGTTGTAGAGCCCGGCTCAACATACATAGGATCCAGTAATCGTGCAGTCATGTTTGGAGCGCCAGGCCCTAGGCATGAAGTATCTATACAATACAGATATGAGATATCCGATAGTGCGGTCAAACTCTCCGAAGTTGTGACTTCCGTAGAGTCTGGAGAGGTGGACATATCTTCAGAGTCAGAGTGGCAGCTAGCATTTGATAGAGGTCTAATCAGTGAGGGACTGGGGATCGAAGTCCTCCAAGATCGTCTGGCATCGTCATACTGGGGGAAGATATGCGATGGAAGACCATTTCATCAGAGGAACTCAAGCCTGATGGTCTGCAGGGAGTGGAGAGGCAGAGAGGCCATTCCAAGATACCTCCCTGCGAACTCTGAGACTGAACATATGGTGAGAGTTGTAAGAAGAGAAACTAGGGAGCCAAACCCTATGGCCCCGAGATTACCTATTCGACCTCCAAGAACCGCTGTAATGAGGGAAGAGGCGTTGATTATTCTCATTCTGGGAATAATCCCCTCATTTTTGTGGGCCCTGTTCAATGCTAGTCCAGGCTATATTGAGACGGGCTGGCCTGGCCTGGTCCTCGGGGGGTTAATTCTAGGACTATTGTCTGGTATAATATGGAGGCCGACCCAGCCAACATGGTGGTCTGAAGGATCACAAATGTACCCAAGGAGATAGAGGGCGTGAATGAAGCAAACTCCAGACTTATCTGGTCATATATACAAGAAGCCGGAGGTATGTTGGTTGGGAAGCTGCCTCCTTCCAAACACCATCCAAGTGGTAGAAATCCATACGCACACGTAGCTATTTGTGTGAAGAAAAAGTTTGGAAAGTCATACAAGGAAATCCCAGATGAAATGTTTCATGATGTGATTGAATACATCAATTTTCTAGTGGAAAACCCGTCATAGAACCTATCTGGACCTGTCGTCTATTTGTAATCCAGATTTTCCGAAAAGCCTTCTCCACCTGCCACGTAGGACTCCCATTCCGTAATTCCAATGAAGAGTGAAAGTTACAATCGGAGATAGGAAAATTGTAACTGTGTCTTTATTCGGAGAGCCTCCCTTAGCTGAACCATACCATGCAATGATATTGTACATGATTATCAGAGTTGGAAGAGTGTGTGCACCAGCTCTCGGAAGTCCGAGAGGAACTGCAGACAACCCAATATCCCAAAATTCTGGCCATGCTATTCCCCCATTAGCTACCCCCCATATGAAGAAAACAAGAGTAGAAAGTACGATTGGAGGGAAAAGAGCGACCATTGTATGGGTGAAATGATGCAGTTCACTGTACCTCTCACTTGCCAAAGTCCTGACCAATCCGTAGTTTGCGATCTGCTTCCTTACCCTCGACAGATTCCTACGCCTATGCCAAATCACAGACTTTCTGTCCGTCCATAATTTATGGCCAGAAATCCTTATTCTGTGATCTAGAAGCACATCCTCAGCTCCAATGGCGCCGTCATCGAATCCTCCTACCTCGTCCAGTACCGACCTTCTGTATGCAGAGTTAACTCCTGGAAGCTGGGTTACTTCTTCCAACTCCTCGGATCCCACTTTTCCGTAGTTTGTACCGACAGTGAAAATTGCGCTACAGAAAGTAACGTCAATCACTCTTTGCCACAGGGTGGACTCATCAGGAGGGGCAAAATTGGGTCCGCCAACTCCGGCAACCTCATCTCTATCGAACCACCTCACTAGATTCTCTACCCAATCCTTGGGAACGATAACATCATCATCTGTAAAGAACACTAGTTCTGACTCGGTCTCCCTCAACGCTACGTTACAGGCATCAGCTCTTGTCGAAGACCCCTCATCATCGATGTACCTAACCCCTCTAGACTCTGAAACTATCCTGCCCTCATCCCTTTCTGGGCCCACCACAACGACATCAACCTCGGGGTATGTTTGAGATAGGAGCCCATCCAATGCGATACCCAACTCAGCATGGTTTCCAACGGAGGGTACAATGACGCATACCGAGCGAGCCATACTTCGCGGTAGGACCATGTTTATTCAAAACAACGCTGTAAATCATGGGTCGTTAGTCACTCTTGGAGCCAAGAAGTATGTCCAACTGGCACCCCCATCGTTACTGTTCCATGACATTCTGAGCGGGAACTTCTCCTGAAATTCTACTACTACCTGTTCAGTAAGGCCCCCGGCAAGCTTCCTTGTCAAGGGGTCTAGGAACTGGAGAGAATATGTGGAGCTGGTTGGAGATGGTGAGCTCAACTCACTAAGCTCACCAGATTCGAAAGATACAGTCACGCTCTCTCCAGCCTCCTGATCAGCAGAGATCGTCATTTTCGTACTGTCAAGACTCAGGTTTACAAGCTCATTGACCATTTTTGCCGCCCTCAATGCCCTGGAAAGCTTGTCCGAGCCGATAGTGGCGCTGTTATTGAATGTCAACTCAGGGGTTTTGGGTTGTGTCATAGTTCCAACGTCAAGTCCCCTAAGGATTCTGTGAACCTCCCCGACCCTTACGTTAATTGCACCTACTGCATCATCGTAGTCTATCTCTACCAAATCCTCAGGTCCAGCTAGACTCAAGAGGTCCCTCATCTTACTGAGCTCAATACCTATCTCAACAGGCTCTACCTCATAGGTCTCGAAGCACTCATCACCAATGGTAGCGGAGAGCAATGCCACGTGAGATCCGTCAACCACAATGGTATGCAACCCCTTCTCCCCCCAGACTAGTTTAGCTTCCTCTGCCAAGACGGAAAGGAGATCAATAATTTCCCTCATTAGTTGGGTATTTGCAGTCACTCTCAGCATCTTATCGCTCCCCTCAGACAGTAGGGGGTCTTTCATCCTTCGGAGACGGCCCATAGGGCCGATTACTGGTATTCCCTGAACTTCTTACCACAGTTTTTGCACGTGCAGACTTTTGTTTCAGGCTCATCAGAGCTTCTGGTTTGCATCAAAATAACGTAAATCTCATTTTTGTCACACTTAGGGCACCTTATGTCTCCGACCCTTAGGACCCCTTTGCCCCCCTCATCCTCGACAACCTCAGTGAGGTGCTTGAGATCCTTCGTCTGTCCAGAGGACCTAGCCTTGCTCAAATCGATAGTTTCGCCCGTCATTGGGTCGGTGAACTCTGCTCCCTTGCCATCTTTCCCTGTCAGCGGACCTTCATACCCACATGTATAGTTCGTACATCTAATATTCCCATTCGGCTCCATAAAACCCAGAGTTCCACATTCCGGACAAAACATCGCTCCATCTCCTGCCTTAACACACAGACATACCAGTGCTGAACCAACTGACTATTCAACTATTCTACGATAAGGACGCGAAAAACGTCTATGACAGTATTTCCATTGTTGCACGATATCCAACCATTGCCAATCCAATGCTGCCAATTATCGTCACTAGTAAATACACAATCGCAGAAGTTATCGAGCTATCTGAGACCTCGACGTAATCCATGGCGAATGCCGACATCGTGGTGAATGATCCAAGGACCCCGGTCGCCAAAATCGCGATTACGCCCTCGCTCACGGTCATTCCAGCAGACATAGCCCCGAACATCATCCCCAAAAGAAGTGAGCCCAACAGATTGACAGTTATCGTCGCATAAGGTCCCGAATGAGTATCAAAGGAGCTTTGCACAACATACCTTAGCGATGCTCCGATAGCTCCTCCGAGGGCGACAAGGGCCAAGAGACGCACATCCACGAGGCGACATTGTGCTACGGCCTTTGACTCCTTCTGTGGCGAAATCCTTCTTCCGGACCGTTGAAGGGTGAGGACCCGATGCGACATACATGGAGATTAGGTATGACTGGAAACTTTCCAGGGTAGTGGATGGGGATGAAAATGTCCTCGACCAACTAGAATGGGCATCTTCTCACTCTGTAAATTCGTTGGTTGACAGGCTATCAGACCTTCAATCAGGGAGACTTACCCCCGAAGCTAGAATACTCAGAGATAGATTCCCTGATGCGGTCCCAAACCCTCTCGGGGCCATTTCAGATGTAAAATGGCCTGAGTTGTCCGGAGAAGAATCTGAAATGCTTTCCAATGCCTCATTAATCCTCGCCAAGAGGGGGGTGGCGAATGCAGTAACAGAGCCAGATAGGAGACTGGATATGCTTTCATCCGCGTCAACTGAACTGAGGTCGTCATGGACAACTCAAGAGTCAAGAGCAGTGGAATGGGCTGGGTTGTTCTTACCTGACCTCGACTTAGATGGAAAGAGAGCGGAAATTCCGTCATGCATTGCCGAGTCAGATAACATATCTCAAGCCGCAGTCGAACTAGGGGCTTCTATTCCCGAGCACATGCCCACTGATTCTGAGTGGGTTGCGATGAACTCGCAAGCCAGAGGGGTAATCTCCCTTTCTGAAAGGTTGGCGTTGAACGAGCAGGCTACTAGGGAGCTCGCGACTTCCCACGTGCCCACTCTATCTTCCCTGATAGGGCCTCTTGGAGCCGCTAGGATGGTAGTTCTTGCAGGAGGCAGAGAGAGACTGGCTAGGATGCCTAGTGGAAGCCTTCAGGTTCTTGGGGCATCGGGGGCGATGGCGGCACACAGGAGGGGAGCGCCTCCCCCCAAGCACTCCCCAGTCTTGTTTTCCATGCCCCTAGTCAGTAGATCTCCTCGTTGGGTACGGGGAAAAATTGCTCGTTTCCTAGCTGGAAAGTGCTCTATTGCAGTCAGAATTGATCACTTCGGTGGTCAATCTTGGGATGAGGAGCAAGTCAGGATGATTCATGCCCAAGCAGAGAAAATAAGGGACAAATTCCCTAAGCCCAAGAAGAGGGGTTAGCTGATGCCTAGGAAACCCGTGTCTTTGGGATGGGGGGTGAGAAGAGAGGGAAGGACATTGTGGTCAAGAAATTCGACTAGAGGAAAGTCTGTCGGGGGCGAGAGAAGGAAGAGGGACGGAAAGATCGAGTGGAGACGATGGGACCCCTTTAGATCAAAGGTAGCGGCCGCACTCCTGATGACATCCCAAAAAGCATCGGAATTACTCCCTGGTCCAGGTGACACCTGTTTGTATCTAGGCGCATCATCCGGAACTACTGTTAGCCACATCCACGATATGGTTTGCGGGTCAAATAATCACCACAATGGACAGATTATCGCGGTGGAAATATCCCCTAGAATGATGAGGGACCTGAGCTCTCTTGCGGAAGACAGGTCGGGCCTGATTCCAATCCTGAACGATGCTAGGGAAACTCAAAGCTATGCGCCCGTTATGAGGGAGAAAGCACATTGGATTCATCAGGATTTGTCTATAGCGGATCAAGCAGAGAACTTCATCTCTATCGCTACGAGTACACTCAAAAATGGAGGAATCGGATTATTAAGCCTGAAAGCCGCAAGCGAGAGACAATTCGAGGGTGATGACCAAAGTAGGTTCTCGAGGGCTGAAAAACTGATTGAAGAATCCGAATTGGAGCTGATTGAGAAGATAGATATCAGCCAATACCAGGAACAGCACATGGTTTTCTTCGTCAGGCTACTATAAGCCGGCAGATCCAATCAAGCCGAACCCTGCAACCAAGAGGCCATACAGTCCGATTGAAAGATAGTTCATGATAAGGCCCGCAATTGCCATTCCTTTGTTCAAGCCATTTAATTCAGAGGCTTTCCTCAGTCCCAAGTGGCCGAGTATCACCCCTCCAATGGTACTGAATGGCGCAATACAGCCCGTGAAACACAAAAATGGGGATGAAATGTGTGAGAACCAAGTCAAGAGCCCCATAACCATACTCCATGTGGCCTCGTCATTGCTAGGCTGCATCATCATCATCGGTTGGACATAGGGCCCGCTCTGACCCTGCTCTCCACTACCTCCCTGGCTCGGGGTTCCTGTCAAGACGCCCTGGGTGCCGGAATTCTCAGAGTCCCCCCACCATTCTCCCTCCTTGCCTTCTTCCATACACGTTCCACCGGGATAACCGATATGAGCTTTCTTGAACTACTGAATTCATGACAGATACTATCTTTGAGTTCCTTGCATACCATGGGTCATGCCCGAGCTACCAGAGGTAGAGACCGTGAGAAGGGGCCTGACTCAGCATTTAGTCGGAAGGAGGGTGGTCGACCTTCAGTTGAGAAGAGGTGATCTAAGGTTCCCCTTCCCTGATGATTTCAAGGAACTAATTGAGGGTTCAGAAATTACCTCAATAGACAGAAGAGCGAAGTATCTATTGATTAGAATGAATAACGGTATAACATGGCTTAGTCACTTGGGAATGAGTGGTAGATGGACCTTGATAGGAGAGGGAAAGAAAGGCAGTCCCGGAAGGTTTTCTCATGGGGCTGTGATTGGGTCCGGAGACGGGCCACATGACTGGGTTGTGGCACATCTTGATGATGGTGGGAAGGCGGTGTACTCCGATCACAGGAGATTTGGAATAATGGACTGCTTCCCAACCGAGTATCAGCTAGAAAACAGATTCATCTCGAATCTCGGTCCCGAGCCAACACCAGATAGCCTCTCGCCGATGGAATTGGCAGAATCGCTCAGAGGCAGAAGAACTCCAATCAAGTCCGCCCTACTAGATCAGAGGGTGGTCGCGGGTCTCGGAAATATCTACGTATGTGAGATTCTACACAGATCGGGAGTCTCTCCTCGTCGTACAGCATCCAATGTGGCCGGTAAATCTGGAGTCTCCAAAAGAATCGAGAGGATAACTTACAACACACACGCTGTTATCACTGAGGCGATAGATGCAGGGGGATCCACTCTCCAAGACTTCAGAGGTGTTGATGGAGATGACTCCCTAGGATACTTCCCACATCATTTTGGCGTATATGGAAGGGAGGGCGAGGAATGCACCAAATCTGGTTGTGAAGGAAAGGTAAGGAGGATCGTCCAATCTAACCGCTCCACATTCTACTGTCCAAAATGTCAAAACTGAGGCTATATTTATCTCCCTCTCGCACGGGTCAAGATTCATGAGTAACACTAGCTTGAACTCAAAATTGGCGGCAGAATTCATCGGAACTTTCTTTTTAGCTTTGACAATATGTACAGCGGCAGTACACGGTTCTGCCGGGGAATACGCCCCCTTTGCAATCGCGGCCACATTAATGGTAATGATTTATGCTGTAGGCTATATTTCCGGTGCTCATTTCAATCCAGCAGTAACTGTTGCAGTTTGGATTAGGGGCGCCTGTGACAAGAATGATGTCGCTCCATACATTGGAACTCAGCTACTGGCGGGGGCACTCGCCGCCTTCGTGTCCCAGGAACTCCTTTTTTCAGAGACATCCGTAGCTTCAATTCAAATGGATACAACCAATGCCATTTCAGCAGAATTCCTCTATACCTTTGCTCTTGTCTACGTAATTCTGAATGTCGCCACCGCCGAGGCAACAGAGGGCAATTCATACTACGGGGCCGCGATTGCATTCGTGGTTCTTGCAGGCGCATTGACGGTTGGAGAAATTTCTGGGGGGTCATTCAATCCAGCAGTAACAGGCGCATTGTATGTATCCGGTGTGCTAGAGCTTTCCGACCTGTGGATACATTTAGTCCCACAATTCTTAGCAGGACTTGTCGCAGTTCAAGCTTTCAAAGTATTCCAGTAGTCTAATCACATGTTTCTTCTGAACTTCCCACCACTCTCGAACAAGGCTTGAGTAACTTGTCCAACTGTGCAAAAATCAACTATTTCCATCATTACTTCGAATAGATTTTCCCCATTTCTTGCAGCTTCCTTAAGCCTTTCAATGCCAATCTCGGCCATTGCGGAATTACTCTTCTTGAATGCCACATTTCTCTCTATGACCATTCTCTTCTCGTCCTCATCGGATCTAGTTACCTCGATATCAAAGTTTTCAGCAGATACTGACTCTGCCTCCGAGTCGGTGAATGTGTTTACCCCCACTATGGGTGTCTCACCAGTATGTTTTCGATGCTCGTACAGCATCCCCTCGTCTTGAATACGATTCCTCTGGTAATTAACTTCCAAGGCCCCCAGGACTCCTCCTCTGCTATGCATCTCTTCGAAAATCCTGAGAACTTGCTCCTCTACCTCATCAGTCAGAAATTCGGCGATAAATGATCCCTGTAACGGGTTCTCATTACGCAGCCAACCGTATTCCTTAGCTAGGATTAGCTGGATCGCCACAGCGTCCCTCACAGTATCCTCTGTCGGTGTCCCGAAGGCCTCATCCCTACTATTTGTGTGAAGGCTGTTCGCATTATCCGATAGTGCATAGAGCGCTTGAAGAGTTGTCCTGTAGTCGTTCCATGTGAATTCTTGGGAGTGGAGGGATCTTCCGCTGCTCTGGATGTGGTACTTCAGCTTCTGTCCCCTATCTCCTACGCCGTATAAATCCCTCATCGCGATAGCCCAGATTCTCCTTGAAACCCTTCCAATTACCGCATATTCAGGATCCATTCCATTCGAAAAGAACCAAGAGAAATTACGTAAGAACTTGTCAGCATCCAGCCCTCTTGATTTGAATAACTCGACATAGGTTAGCCCATTTGAGAGCGTAAGGGCCGATTGGGTGATAGGATTCGCCCCCGCCTCATCTATGTGATATCCGCTGATGCTCACGAAGTAGTGGTTCCGGACATTGTTGTCAACGTAAAACTCAGCAACATCCCCCATCATCTTCAGGGCAGTGTCAAGGTTGAACACAAGTGTATTCTGGCCCATAGCCTCTTTCAGTTGATCGGCTTGCACTGTCCCTCGAACAGTTGAAAGCGTATCAGCTCTAATTTTGGAGGCCTCATCTTCTGTAGGCTCCCTGCCCTCCGAATCTACGAACTTCTTCATCTGCTGCCTTATTGCTACTTTGAAGAAAGCCGCTAGATGCCACCAGTAGTTACCATTGATGGTCATACTAACAGAAGTGTTAGGGGCGCAAAGGTCGAATCCCTCGAACAACTTATCCATCTCATCAATAGTGCTTATGCTGACCCCCGACTCGCAAACCTTTCCAAAAATATCCAAGCGTTCTTGTGGATCATTTCCATACAAGCTAGGGGAGTCGAAAGCCACTGAGAGGCGGTTGAAGTCTTGATCCTTGGAAAGAAAATGATATCTCTTATTTGTTCTCTCGGCACTGCCCTCTCCAGCGAACATCCTGACGGGTAGCTCATCCTCCCTCCTGAATGGGAAAACCCCTCCGGTATAGGGAAAAGACCCCGGAACATTCTCCTTGCGAATCCATTTCAGCCTCTCCCCCCAATCCTCGGAAGTGGGAAGAGCCACACGTGGGACCTTGGTCCCAGACATCGTCTCATGGGTAGTCTTGACTGGGATTTCCCTTCCTCTGACTGTGTAGCTAGCCTCGCCCGATCTGTAGGCCTCAGCCATAGCCTCGAACCTCTCCAAGGACCCCCAAGCCTCAGTTGGAACAGTTTCTCTGATTTCCGATGCCTCCTCTTCCAAGTCACCAACAGATGATATCTTTCCAGACTTCCTCAATCGCTCTGCAGATGCCTCTAGGCGTTGGACTAGCCTAACTGAATCACTGACCTCCTCCGTCCTACTATGATACCCTCGAACCGCTGAAGCGACCTCTGCTAGGTACCCCTGTCTTTCAGGGGGTATAGGGGGCTCACGAGTAGGAAGCCCGTCCACACCCAGCCTTGGCACAGATGCAGTGAAGTTGCATCCGTACTCATGGTTGAGTATCTCAGAAATGGCCTCCCATAGCCTATCAACCCCTGCATCCGCAAACTGACTTGCAATAGTGGGTATGACTGGCATGGATTCTGGGCTTTCGTCAAACGCCTCTCTGTTTCTCTGGAATTGCTTCCTAATCTCGATTAGGGCGTCTTCAGCGCCAGCCCTGTCAAATTTGTTCAAGACCACGATATCAGCGAAGTCCAGAGCGGCCAGTTTCTCCAGTTGACTCGGGGCCCCATACTCCCGAGTGGTAACATACATCGAGACATCTGATACTTCTGTAATCGCATCATTTCCTTGCCCTATACCACTGGTTTCCACGATTACCAAGTCGAATCCAACTGCTTTGCACACTTTCACCGCCTTGCCAACACAGTCCGCGATTTCCCGACCACTGTCCCTGCTGGCAAAAGATCTCATGAATAGGTTCGAATCGGATAGAGAATTCATTCTGATTCTGTCTCCAAGGAGCGCCCCGCCTGTCTTCTTTCTCGTGGGATCAGTAGCTAGCAGTGCCACTTTAGCGCCCGGATTATCCCTCCTTATTCGTAGCATAACCTCATCCATCAGGCTCGACTTCCCTGCTCCTCCTGTTCCAGTCACTCCCAAAACTGGGCACTCCTCGTAGCCCTTCACTGAGCGCACTCTGGTTAGCGTCTTCTCAAACTCCTGTTCCGTCGAGTTCTCTGCCATAGTGAGTAATTTTGAGACTGATGCGTGGTCATCTGCAGAAACAGGATCCCGCAGAGACTCAAACCTAGAAGCATCCATGAGATTGATTTTACCTGCTTCTTCCATGGCATCCTTTACCATTCCGACCAATCCCATAGTCCTCCCATCCTCAGGTGAGTATATTCTTCCGATGCCGGAATTCTTCAGATGTTCAATCTCATGAGGGAGAATCGTGCCACCTCCACCTCCAAAGAGGAAAACATGGCCGAATCCAGAATCTTCCAGTATGTCACTGGTATGTGTGAACATCTCCACGGCCCCTCCCTGATATGACGTGATTGCAACTGCGTGAGCATCCTCTTGGATTGCGGCTCTAGCCACTTCATCAGCTCCCCTGTCGTGGCCTAAGTGAATCACTTCACACCCCTGACTCTGCAGAATCCTCCTGAATATGCCTATTGCCGCGTCGTGGCCATCAAAGATAGCTGCGGCAGTGATGACTCGAAGAGGCAACTGGCCACCCGCCATGCTTTCCGGACAACACCACCAGACATGAAGCCGACGGAAGACGTAGAAATGTGGAATATAGACATCAATATGTTCGTAGACAATAATTCGGGTCATAATTCAAGAACCCAAGCATGAGGTGAACCGCGAGGCGAAGGCATGCTGTGTCCAAGGGATGGTTCAGAACTGGTAGCACATACTGACCAAACCCGTTCAGCATTCATTGACCACGGCATCTCGCACTGCCCGAGTTGTTCAGGCATGCTTCTGAATGCTGACGCCGCCGCTAACTCCATGACTGAAAGTAAATTGAAGAAGATGCACGAAGCCTTCAGTAGCGACTGCGAGGAAGTCGACCTGGACTGTCCCTGTTGCAACTCAAAAATGAGGGTCAGGAATATTGTTTTCAAAAGAATAAATGGGACAGACATGGAACCTATCGAGATAGATGGATGTCCGGAGTGCAACACCTTCTGGTTCGATGCGGGGGAGCTACAGAGAATTGTCAATCCGGACAGTAAGCCGTATGATGATACTGCAGTGGAGTCGACAGCTCTGGCATTGGCATTGGAAATACTACTACAACTTCCATTCGTGATTCTTTGATCACAACCATCCGCTAGCCAGTATGCCAGCGAAAACGAACATTAAGATCCCCATACAGCCGTCTATGAGATGAGCGTTAGATCTGAGCCTATCAACACCATTTCCCGAACTTAGGATAGTGGCCACAGTAACGTACCATGTCCCATCTATGCCCATTCCTAGCGCCCCCATCCCGAGAAGGGTTTCGATACTAACGTCTGCCTCAATGAAGGGGGCGTAGAGTGCGAGCATCCAAGCTAGGATTTTAGGATTGAATAATGCAATCATGAAACCCTGGAAGAAGCCACTGGCCTCGGATGGTCCATCTTCCCTGTTTCCTTCAGGGGCCCGAGGTCCACTCAATGAGCTCTTGATGAATCTGAAACCCAACCAAAGTAGGATGGCAACTCCTCCCCAATGAAGGACAAACTGGGCTCCCTCGTGCATTGACAGCGCGGTCGCCAGACCAAGTGCTGCAAGGAACGCGTATATCCCGAAACCGATCCCATGCCCCAGTCCAGTGGCAATCCCCTGTCTCCTCCCTCCTGAAATTGTATTGCTGAGTATCACAGCGAGGGAAGGTCCCGGGCTCATTGCCCCGAGCATGAACACGACCGCTAATGCGGCCCATGCCTCAGGACCCATTCAACGACCTCAGGAGTACATTGCTTCTATCTCAGATGACCAGTTCTCTCGAATCTGTTTCCTTCTAATCTTCAGGGTCGGAGTCAGCTCACCCTCATCCACACTCAAATCTCGAGGGAGTACTGTGAACTTCTTCACTTGCTCGGGGTTGCTGAACTTCCCATTCAGCTCGGCAACTGCCACTTCGATCTGTTTGTACGTCTCACTTCCGACGGAGGTGTATTCTGACAAATCATGGCCCAACTCAGCAAGCTTAGCGAGTTGTTTTGCAGGGTCCTTAGGGACCTCTGTGGCACCATCAAGGCCATGGACGTCTCTGAGAATGGCGCCGACGTCAAGTGTGAAGAGGGCACTGCAGTACTTTCTGTTGTCTCCAATCAGCATGCATTGCGACACAACTGGGATGGATTTCATTGTCTCCTCAATCACTAACGGGGCTACATTCTTTCCCTGCGAGCTCACGTAGATTTCCTTCAGTCGACCCGTGACGTAAACGAATCCGTCCATGTCCATCTTGCCCAAATCTCCCGATTTAAGCCACCCATCTTCCGTCATTGTGGCAGCTGTAGCCTCTGGATCCTTGTAGTAACCCGGCATTATGTGCCTTCCACTGAACTGGATTTCCCCATTGCCATTCTCATCAGGATCAGCAATCCTGAGTCCAGTTCCTTCGAAAGGCTTCCCTACTGAACCTATCCTATTGTGTGCTGGAGACCCCAGGGTAGCTCCAGCGGTAGTCTCAGTCATGCCATATCCCTCGAAAAGAGGTACTCCAAGCTTAGAGAATAGCTTGAGGATATCTGGATTGATCGGAGCAGCTCCAGTAACTGCAAACTTGACATTCGAAAAGCCAATCTTTCCCTTTGCCTTCTTTTTGATAATCCCACCTAGTCCTGGTACGCTGAGTAGCCATGTTGGAGGAAGTCCAGCGACTAGGTTGCTGTACACCTTCTCATAGATTCTCGGGACCCCAATAAAAAGAGCAGGCATCGCCTCCTTACAGTAGTCAATTGAGTGTAGCGGACTGTCGACCACGGTCATGTGCATCGCGTCTCTAATCCAGAGATGATTATCTGCAACTTGACCGAATACATGTGCGCAAGGAAGCCAAGAAACATACCCATCTCCGGGATTGAATTTGGCTAGCTTTCCAATGCACTCTAACTCATAGTCGAAGTTATCGTGGGTCAGAACAACTCCCTTCGGATTTCCGGTTGTCCCAGAAGTGTAAATGAGGGCGGCTGTATCAGAGGGCTTGATTCCCGAGATCCTTTCCATAACTGCATCATCAGAGATTTTCGATCCCATTGACATGAAACTCTCCCAGTCATGAGCATTCGGGTGATCAATAGCTTGCATTGAAGACATGGAAACGATGGCCTCTACCTTATCCAAGGAGGGCATGGCCTTCTCGAGGCGCTTCGTGCACATTTTTTCTGGGTCTCCGTTATCCATAGGATTTGTACCCACAAAAACTACCTTTGAGTCCGAGTTACCAACTACCCATTCGACCTCGTCAGGTGAGCAAGTGTGGTAGACTCCTACCGCAGCACCGTTGCAAAAATTAGCAGCCGCGTAAGCCGCATACCATTCCATTCTATTGTATGAGTAAATGCTTAGGTTATCTCCAGGCTCAAAACCAATGGCAATCAGTGACTTTGCCATTTTCATAGTTACATCATAAAAATCCGACCATGTCATTCTTACCCAGTTTCCGGACTCATCTTTGTATGACAGAGCTATAGCATTCGGCATGTTTACGGCGTTTGATTTCAGGTACTCGGGCGTCGTCTTGGCGTCCATGAGGCTTTACGGGACATCAGTCGACTTAACTCTTTACTAGAAATAAATGCAGTATTTTTCTTTGTTTTAGGGCAATACTGCCCGTACATTTTCGCGCCAGTCAGCCCCTCCATTCCTATTTGCGAGAGGGGATGCTGGAGATGGATGCCAGCAGCCTTTGACTTGGATGCCACTACCTTCCAACGCATTCAATGCCCGTCTTTCCGCAAATTTCCCGATCCCGATAACACAGTCTGCATTCAAGGAATCCACTACCTCTTTCAGGTGCTTGTCACACCTCTGCAGTAGCTTTCTTGCAGTCATCCCGGAAATTTTGTCCGGAGTAACATTCACTCCCCTCTCGCCGTTAAGTAACATAAGAGGACAGTGGTTGACCAAGAACACTTTCTCGAAGATTCTGTCCGAGCTGCCATATGTCTCTGATAGAAGGCCCCAAATCCTTGTTCCAGATACCTCCTCTCTGGGGTATTCAAGGCCGATTACTGGCCTTTTGGGGTGAGGTGTTGATGGTTGCTTAACCGGAATGTTCCTTATTCCAAGGATGTCCCTCACCATGCTAGTTGCAGCGAAGGGTATCCCCATCTGCCCCATTCCATGTGGTCCCGGATTCATTCCGAGCATCACAGTCTTAGCGCCTCTTCCTCCGGAAATCTGAATGTACCGTTCATGAATATCCCATGCGTAATCCAGAGGGTTATAGACGCAGTCAACTGAACCCTCCTCGACAAGCATGGCCCCCAGCTCATCAGCGTCATCCCTGAGTCGGGAAGCAGAACTAATTAATCTCTCAATCGACATAATTCCACTACTGTTTGATATCCTCTAAAGATGCGCCAGAAATATGCAATAGTGCTTCAGGTGAGATGGGGAAAACCGTCTGGGCCGTCCCTCCCGCTCCCCAAATTGTACCATATTGCATCAAATCCTCGTCCATCAAGACACGAGTTTTCTTGGTGTGTCCGAATGGAGGAACCCCTCCAACCCTATATCCTGTGTTTTCCTCCACATATTCTGGATCTGCCATACCCGGTTTGTAACCGAGGATCCTCTTCAGCTTTCGTTTTCTATCGACTCTGTTAGAACCAGATGTAATTACAACAACCGCGCACTCCTCACCAACAAACACCACCGACTTCGCAATATGGGAGACTTCGCACCCAAGCTGATTTGCGGCATCTTGAGATGTCCTCGTTCCTTCCTCGTAGATCTTGGCATCGGCAGAGAAACCCATCTCGAGACACTTGGACAGCCATAGCTCGTGACCATCCATGACGCCCAAAGGGGGCCATGAGTATTGATGGTTAGGGATTCATTGAATACTAGCGGTCCTTATGGAATATGTGTAATATTCATGACTGGCTCATTACGGGGCAAGCTCATGTCGTGGCCCATCGGACCCTATGGGACGATAATGGCTTTTATCCTAATTTCAACGATCCCTCTCAGAAACCTCCTTTCCAGGGATGAGAAGGAAGAGCGCCTCAAGCTCTCCGAATTGCCTGCTGAGATTAGGGAAAAGGGGTACAAGTGGCACATATCGCTATTTGTTGTCATGTACCTGTACAAGGCGGTGATTGACCACCACAATGAGCCGATTAAAGCCAGAGTTGGAGGCTACACACATTGGATTCACTCAATAGAGGGGGATTTCACAATCTGGGCCCAGAACGCATTAAAGAGCGACATTCTTACCGATGCATTGTCCTTCCACTACCTCTATGTGTACCTGTTCACGATATGGTTTCTCCCGATTTACTTCATCATGGTAAAGGATCACGTGATGGCCGACAAGGCCACTTTGAATTACTTTGTAATTTATGTCCTAGCAGTACCGATGTACCTGTTCTTCAACGTGGAAGTCACAAGCTCTTTCATTCCTGGCATGGAGGCGTTGCTCTACCACGATTCATGGTACCTCGAGTTCTTCACGAATAATGACCCCATGGACAATGGCTTTCCAAGCTTGCATTTCGGCTTACCTATTGGACTGTTGATCATCAATAGATTGCACTGCAGGGATCTCGGGATATCCATCAGGGACTGGAGGCATAGGGAACTCGATATGTTTGTGATGGTCAATGTTGGAATCTACTTCTTCAGCATACAGTATCTTGGAATCCATTGGATAACTGATGTTGTTCCTGGTTTGATACTTGGTGGAATATGTGCTATTTTCTGTCACAGCTGGCAACCAATTCTACGAAACAGGCCCGTGCATGGATGGAAGTCGCTAGTTCCGAACAAAAGGGCACTCTCGACTGCGACAATTTTCACCATCCTATGTGCCAGTCTAATGGTAAACGCAATAGTTGACGGTCCCGGAGCAGATGATGAGGTGCCTAATTTCAGGTTGGGTGAGGGCGATTTCATCATCGATACAATAGAGGTCCACAGTTTATCCCATCCTGTGACAGTGGAGGTGACAAACCTTGCAAGCTCCCCCTCGGCCGGGCCCCAGGAGGGGATGCTAACCTGCGTCATTACCGCTAGGAGCGAGGTTGTAGACTTCTTCGAAAGAGGAGGATTCTCCGAGGGGCATGATTTCTCTGGTCTTCTGGAGGTACCCCACCATTCGAACCACACGATTGGCCCCGGGGAATCAGTGGCCACTGCAGTCGATACGAAGACAATCTTCGACACTCATCTGGTAATCTGCTCTTCAGACCAATCATCCATGGAATTAAGGATAAACATGCACTATTTCGATGATGAGCTGATTTGGTCTGCTGTTGTGGTGTCATTACCCGCCTTCTTTATTGTAGGCCTGGTAATTGATTCCAGGAGGGAGCAATCAAGTCACATTGAAGGCGAAGATTCCACCCATGTAGACTCCTGAAGCAGCCCCTAGGCCTAACCAGACCCCTATCCTGAATGCCGGATAGGCCTTCCTCCATACGAAAATGGATTCACGGACCCATATCAGTATCACTGGCACGAACCAGACGAAGAAAATAAGCTGCGGCAGCAGGGAGAACAGTATTGAGGAAAGGGATCCGAGAAACATCTCAGCTTTAGCATCGAATCTACCTTGCAAGAAACAAATCGCTAAACAAGCGACTGTCGCAATAGCGAACGGAGCGAACAAAGAGAATTTCGACTCGGTAGTCAAGTATTCGGACTCAACTAGATATGGGAGGCAACCGGACACGAAGCCCAAGATACTGGGAATCGCCACAGGCCACAGTGGAGGCTTGTCCCACTTCACGACTGCGCGCCTCATTTCTCACCAATGAAGTCTGGTATTTCTCCGAAAGGTTTTCTTTAGATTTCTTCATCTCAGACAACATGCCAAAAGGGGAAATCGTACTCGGATGCCTCGCTCCTCACCCGCCTCACGTTGTTTACGCTGAGAACCCAGAACAGAACGAGCCAGTCTCAGAGGGTGGCTGGGAGACCCTAAGGTGGGGCTATAACAGGCTCGCTAGGAAACTGAAGTCGATAGACTATGACGCCCTTGTGATTTTTACTCCTCACTGGCAGACATACATAGGAACGCACTTCCTGGGTCTCCCTGAGTTCAAGTCCAAGTCAGTAGACCCCGTATTCCCAAACATATTCAGGTACAACTACGATATCAAAGTCGATGTAGACCTAGCAGAAAAAATGCGTGAGAAGGCATCGGAGCACGGGATTATTACCAAGATGATGAGGAATCAGGACTTCAGAGTGGACTACGGGACCATCACTTCGTGCCACATGCTCAACCCAGACTGGGACAAACCCATCGTGACCATTAGCAGTAACAGGAATGCCCACTACTACTCTGCAGAAGTCATGAATGAGCAGGCCGCTGCTCTTGGAAGGGCTTGTGCTGAGGCAATAGAGGAGAGCGGAAAAAAGGTGGTTATGATCAGTAGCCACAGCCTCTCCCACAGGCACTTCGTGACGGAGTCACCGCTTCCAGAGGATATGAGCAAGGAGCACATATACAACCACAGTCAGTACGTTTGGGACATGAAGCTGGTCGATCTGATGAGGGAGGGCAAGATGAGGGAGCTAATCGACATCCTTCCTGAATTTACTGAGCAGACTATAGCCGAGACTGAAGCAGGAGGACTCACTTGGATGATGGCAGCGATGGGATTCCCTGACTACTCTGCTGAAATCTATGGATACCAGTCCGTAATTGGGACTGGTAATCTCGTAGCCGCATGGGACCCTAATAGCGTCACTAGAGAGATAGTACTCTGAGGTGTTTGAGATGGAAGACGCTGAGGTACTTTTCGGAATCTACTGCCCCCCTCACCCTCAGCCTCTGCTGTCTCCGGACGCCAACCATGGATATTCCAAACTCAGGGCGGCCTTCGAAACCTGCAGAGAGAGGATAGAGCAGAGCGATGCCGACCTCCTTATTGTCTACTCCACCACTTGGCCCAGTATAATAGGGCATCAAATCCAAGCTCACCCCGAACCAGAGTGGGTTCACGTTGACGATGACTTCCACTATCTGGGAAGCATGCCTTACAAATTCAAAATGGACGTGGACTTCGCCGAATGCCTAGTCGACTCTGCCAAGTCCAGAGGGCTACATTCCCGAACAATAGCTTACGATGGATTCCCAATAGACACTGGTTCTGTTGTCGCCCTTAAGCTACTTAACCCTGACAATAGAATCCCCGCATGTATCGTTTCAAGCAACATGTACGCAAACAGATCTGAGACAATTGTTCTAGGCAAATCCATCAGGGACGCCTTATCGAAGCAGAAGAAGAAGGCAGTTGTTGTCGTGGTCTCGAGCCTGTCCAATAGGATGTTTACAGAGCACATAGACCCCACAGAGGATCGCATCCACAGTCCCAAGGATGACGAATGGAACAGGAAGATACTCGAGTTCTTCGCCGATGGCAGGCTTGAGGACCTGTCCCAGCTTTCTAGGGAGATTCACGGTCAGATAAGGGTTCAGAAGGTAGTGGCTTACAAGCCGGCCTGGTGGATGGCCGCCACCATGGGACAGCACAACAACTACGATGGCGAGGTCCTCGCCTACGAGGCTCTACACGGCTCAGGGGGGGCGGTAGTGACACTGACACCGTCCACAGGCTCAGTAGGCGACAAGGAATTCGATGAGGACGATGTCGAGTACTACCACGGAGACAGAGACGTTCTGACCAAGGGGATGCTCTGATGGGCACCGAATCTAAGGATGAGGAACAGGAAACCTCCACATTCGCTCATCGCCTAGAGATGATGAGAGAACTTGTGGAGGCTCCTGATGAGGTAATAGAGGCACTTTACAACTCCTATGGGAAGACTATGTTCACAAATGCTGGCGGTGCGGTAGGTGCCGCAGCTGGAGTAGCAGTGGGAGGTCCCGTAGGAGGGATAGTCGGAGGAGTCGTGGGGAAGAAAACGGCAGGAAAGATGACTAGCCAAGACGGCCCTTTCACAGCGGAGGCAGGTCCCTCCGCAATGGGTGCATACCCGCACCTCAGGAGAGTCGGAGACCTAGTATTCGTAAGTGGGATGGGCCCAAGGTCTCCGGAGACAAACGAGATTCCCGGAGGCCCTGTGAGGGATGATTCAGGTGAGCCCCTCGATTATGACATCACTGCGCAGGCCCACTCCGTGATCAACAATATTAGGGTGATACTGGAAGAGTACGGAGCGGGTCTGGAAAATGTTGTCGACGTTCTGGTATTCCTAATCGATATGGACAGGGACTTCAAGGCCTACAATGAGGTATATGCCGAGCACTTCGGCGAAATAATGCCCGCTAGGACAACTGTCTCGATAAACGCTCTTCCGTCCCCGATTGCGATAGAGATGAAGGTAATCGCGAAGGTGTAATACGCCGATAAATTGAAGCCCATGCTAGTTGTTCTCCACTTATGGGCAAGCGGAACTGCGCAGTCGAGGGTTGCAACGCGCTCGAGTTCAGGTCCAATGGAATCTGCAATAGACACATGCGCGACGAGATGGCAATTCGTGAGATCGATTTGGAGGAACTCCAAGTGGCCGCTCAAGAAGAGACGGACGAATCAGAGCATGCTCTGGGACAAATGGCCAATACCGAACCAAAGGGAGAAGAATTCGAGTGCCCGAGAGGGTGCGGAAAGATGTCTTACCAAGATGAACAAGTTGGCGTCTCTGGCCTCGGATTCGTGTCTTTCTTCGGTATCCCTGTACTGGCAGTAATCTACTTCGTATGGTCCTTCATGGTATATGACTGGTCAAATACCGCTCTCGAAGCCAATGGCTCTCCTCCTCATCCAAGCGTTGGAATCCTAGCTCTCTTTGCAATTGCTTGGTTTGGCTTGATGCCCTTCGGTCTAATCAGATCCAAAACCCACGTTTGCAATTCTTGCTATGGCAGGATGTTTGAAGAGAAGGCAATGGCATACATATTCGATGAAGAATCCTTATCCAAAATCAACTCATTGATTCACAGCATGGCTCCGCATACTAGCGATCTAAAGTGCCCAATATGCAATGAGAAAATGGGAAGATTCTCCGTACCGTACACTCCGTCTGATGATTTCGAGAGCCATGGAAGGACGAGACGGAGGGTACCCAAATCAGCAGAGGGATTGGTAGCTGGACTGGCAATTGCCGCCGTCGTCACCGCAGTGAAGGTAATCGTGCCAAATGCCGAAGAAACGATTGATCTAGATGCGTGCAGAGAATGTAGAGTGGTTTGGTTCGACGCCTCAGAGAGAGGTGAACTTGAAGATGGTACGATTAACTGATCAAACAGAGGTTTCCAGGCTCTCGATATCCAACGATGTGCACCAGTTGGGGGCTATCACAGGGTTACATCGACTCGGATTCCCTTCAGGGATATCAATCCAGTATTCCACTCCGTCGACCGGTCCGGGGTAGTCTGTCGCGATGGTGTGAGCACCTGAAGCAAGTGCCGCCTCGAACCGAGTCGTGTCATTGTTATCTGGCTCTACACCACCGCTATCGGCTCTCGTTCTGACGATGAAACCCTCCTCTACAAGTCTGGTTATCTCCTCCCCGTTCGATAAGGGGTCAGTGAGGGAGAAAACCACTTCTTCCCCTGGGTACTGGCCTTGGGAGGTGAACATCGGGAACATTTTCGCTCCTACCAAACCAGGCCTCTCATCCATGTACAAATCCCTCATGTCTCCAGTGGCCAGAAGTACGAACATCGCCTTTCCACGACTCTCATCTATCATGGGCCAACCCTCATCCAAAACAGCCCCAGTGAGATTAGGGCTGTCACCACGTACATCATCAGGGGTTATGGTCAGGTTGGCTGGCCAAAATTGGGTTATCTCATCCTCAATCTCCTGAAGAATGCCAGTGAGCTCTACAGTCGTTGTGATCTCAGCTCCCTGCTCGAGCCAGTCCTTTGGCTCAACCCAAATCATAATCGGGTGATGATCACTATTTCCCTGTGACCAGAGAAGGAGGGCCTCCAGACAGCTTTGGAACGTGGGGCACGTGGTCCCGGAGTCATACTGGTTGTGATAGACTCTGAGGCCCTCCCTGACGTCCCACCAAACGTCTAGCTCAAACTGCCTCACGCCTAGGTCGGAGGCTTGCACCCCAAGCTCCTGATGTGTGTACATGTACTCCCTGGTCGGAGAGAAGATTGGCTCCACGTGATATGAGTTATGGGTCCCTTTCATCTGTAAGTGGTTAATCCTAAGGGGCTCCTCATCAGGTAGGTCATCCGCCATGGAGGGGATAAGATCAGTCCCCAAGCACCCTCCGAGCATTGGCGATAGCACAAGAATCACCGTAAGAACGGCTATGCCCCTCATCATGACGCCAGATGGGCTCACATGAAAGAATGATTCGGAGATCTAATGATTGATACCACCAACGCCATGGGCATGACCATGGGCCAACTCATCTCTAGTGGCCTCCCTGATTCCTACAACCTCAACACTGAATCTGAGAGTCATCCCAGCCATCTGATGGTTGAAGTCAACCGTGACCTCATCACCATCAATTGAGACGACAGAGAACTGAACTGGTCCACGGTCGCTCTGTGCCCCTAAGACCATCCCCGGGACTAACTGCATGTCATCCGGAAACTGGCTCTTCGGTACCTTCTGAATCGCAGACTCATCCCTCATTCCGTATGCCTTCTCAGGAGTCAGCGTGAACTCCCTCTTCTCTCCGATCTTTGCACCAAGCATCTCCTGCTCGAACCCTGTGATCATCTGGCCATGTCCCACTAGAAACAAAAGGGGCTCACGTCCTTCGCTAGTATCGAACACCTCGCCATCAGTGTAGGACCCAGTGTAGTGAACTGAAACGACCTTGTTAACCTCAACCTTACTTGACATAGGTTGACCACGTGGCCTCGACTTCTAACCCTGTGGGTGGTAATCCACCAATCAGGCACAGCCACAGCCAGGTCCGCAGCTGTCCATGTCCTTCTGCTCGGGAGCTTGACGAATATCAACTACCTCCACACTGAAGTTCAGAGTCTTCCCGGCCATCTGGTGATTGAAATCCACAGTAACCGAGTCGTCTTCGACAGATGCGACGGAAAACTGGATCGGCCCCATTTCGCTCTGGGCCCCTAGGACCATCCCGACCTCAATTGCCATCTCCTCTGGGAACTGGCTTCGAGGGACCTTCTGGATGGCATCCTCGTCCCTCTCCCCGTATGCCCTGTCTGGAGTCAGTGTGAACTCCCTCTTCTCGCCGATCTCGGCACCGAGCATCTCCCGCTCGAACCCAGAGATCATCTGCCCTTTGCCGACTTCGAAGGAAAGGGGCGCCCTGCCCTCGCTGGAATCAAAAATTTCGCCGTCAATGAATGTGCCTGTATAGTGAACTGATACGATCGTGTTCTGTTCTATCCTGTTAGTCATGATACGTCCTGATATGCCCCCCCTTCTAACTCTGTGGGTATCTGTCCCTCTGCGTTCACGGACTGGCCGTGGCAATGTTCAACAAACATCGGTCGCTCCATCGTGCATGGCGAGTAACGGTGCAGGGGACCTGATCGACTTCTCCTACAGACCTACTGAGGGCCTTTCAGACACTCTGGAGAGGAAGCTAGGGATGTTCTCAGTCGTGATAATTTCACTATCTGCCATGTTGGGAACAGGTCTTTTCGTTCTACCTGCCTTGGTTATGGTGGATATGGGAGGAGGAACCGTCCCGGTGTCAGGAATATGGCTGGCATATACGCTCGCCGCTCTGGCCATCCTCCCTGCAGCGGTCTCCAAAGGAGAGCTGTCAACTGCGATGCCATCATCCGGAGGTTCCTACGTGTACATCGAGAGGACCTTCGGGCCATTAGTAGGGACGATCGCAGGCGCTGGCCTTTGGGGTGCCTCAATGTTGAAGACAGTCGTCGCACTTGTTGGATTCAAGGCATATCTGTGGGCCCTGGAGGAGCTTCTTGGTGTAACTATCGATATCGAGATAGCCGCCCTCATCCTGTTGGCCCTCATCACAATCATCAACATACTTGGCGTGAACCGGATCAAGAAGATTCAGACTCCCATAGTGGCTCTCATGGTTGCTTTCATCGCAATTCTTTGCATCTGGTCTATTTTCACCCTACCGATGAACTGGGACGTCGCCTTCGGGGAGGGTGCTTACGGCGCTGGATGGGAGGATGTTGCCCATGCCACTGCATTCGTCTTCGTGGCATACGCCGGAGTGACAAAGATAGCAGCCGTTGGAGGGGAAATAAAGGATCCAAGTAAGAACATCCCATACGGGATGATTCTGTCCCTGCTGATTGCTTGCGCCCTTTACGTCATGGTAACGATAGTTATGGTATCGGCAGTAGACCCCTCGGGATACCTTGACACCGAAACAGGCAAGGCGAGGGAAGATCCCGTATATGTATTCGCAGAAATGGTAGGGGGGTCGACAGCGGGAACCGTCTCAGCGGTTTTCGCAGTCACCGTACTAACTTCCCTCGCGCTTGCTTCACTGATGGCAACCTCAAGGTTTCCATTCGCCATGGCAAGGGACAACCTCCTCCCCGAATCACTAGAGAAGGTGCATCCTAGCTACCAGACTCCGCACCTTGCCATTATTGGTACGAGCGTGTCGATGGCTCTTGCCATCACACTCCTGCCAGTCGAGGAGATAGCGAAACTCGCATCCGGGTTCAAAATCATGATATTCATGACCATCAATGCCTCAGTGATAGTCCTAAGAAGGGCCTCTGGAACACACTCTTGGTACCGCCCTGAGTGGAAGTCCCCGATGTATCCATTTATCCAGATCTTCGGAATACTAAGTGGAGGGCTCCTCCTCTATGTCATGGGAATGACAGCTGTCATAGGTGGTCTGGCTTGCTGTACGGTAGGGGTCCTAATTTACTTCCTATACGGCAAGAAAAGAGTAGATCCGATGCTGACACCCTGGAGGACGGTTCGTACCGAGATCACAAACCCGACTCAGGCAGAGCGCGAGAAGAGATGGCTGGTTTTCCACAGCGTCGCTGGCACGAAGGAGAGATACTCCGAACAGATGACAGAGGGCGAGTTCGTCCACGCGATGAGCATCATTTCTCCTCACTTAGACAGGTCCGGTGTCAGGGACTTGTTCCATGAGATAGATGTGAATGGTAACGGAATCATAGACCTGGACGAGTTCCTAATGGGCATCGACGAAGACAATCTATTCGGGGACATTTCTGAGTCCGAGTGATTTCGGCTCAGTCGTGCAATTGAAGTCTTGAACTCCTCTCGAGGTAACCCGGGTGAGCCAATGGCGATAGCTGGTCGTGCGAAGAAAGTCACTACTCATACCCTCCAGGAGATGAAGAGGGCAGGGGAGAATATCACCATGCTGACTTCCTACGATTACTCCCTAACCAGGCTTGTAGATGGGGCAGGGATCGACGTCATTCTCGTAGGGGACTCTGCATCCAATGTGATGGCAGGGAACGATACGACGGTACCGATCACCTTGGATCACATGATATATCACGCTCAGTGCGTGGTAAACGGAGTAGACAGGGCACTCGTCGTAGTCGACATGCCATTTGGGACTTACCAAGGGGACACAAAGCTCGCCCTGAAGAGCGCTATCAGGATAATGAAGGAATCAGCTGGCCACGCGGTCAAGCTTGAGGGAGGAGTAGAAATCACTGACTCCATCAAGAGGATTCTCACGGCGGGCATACCAGTCATGGGCCACCTCGGGCTCACTCCCCAGTCGATCTACAAGTTCGGCACCTACGGAGTGAGGGCCAAGGAGGACCAAGAGGCAGAGAGGCTAATCTCAGATGCGCTCGCCCTACAGGACGCGGGGTGCTTCGCCATCGTACTGGAGAAAATCCCAGCTGAACTAGCAAAGATGGTCAGTGAGAAGCTGAACATCCCGACAATCGGCATCGGAGCCGGTCCCCACTGCGATGGGCAGGTGCTAGTGCTCCATGACATGCTGGGCATAACCAAGGACTTCTCTCCCCGCTTCCTCAGGAGATACGCAGACTTGGGAGACGCGATCGACAACGCTGTCAAGCAGTACATCACAGACGTGCGAAGCGGCGACTTCCCCAACGAGGAAGAGAGCTACTAGGGCCTCCCCCAACCTTCAAGGACGCCCGTCCACTAGTGGGGCCCGGTAAACATGAGTGAGCTGTGGGTAGAGAGGCACCGTCCCCGCACAGTTGATGATATCAAGGGCCAGAAACAGGTCGTTGACCGACTGAAGGCGTATGCCGGCAAGCGCTCATTTCCCCATTTGATGTTTGCAGGCCCGCCCGGAACCGGAAAGACCACCGCCGCAATCGCACTGGCAAGGGACGTATTCGGGGATGACTACCGTAGAAACCTGCTTGAGATGAATGCAAGCGATGAGAGGAAGCTGGAGTCTATCAGGACCAAAGTAAAGCAGTTCGCCAGGACCGCACCAGTTCCTGGGACGACGTTCAAGGTCATATTCCTTGACGAGGCGGACGCACTCACCCCGGATGCGCAGGGTGCGCTCAGGAGGATAATGGAGCAGAACGCCCAGACGTGCAGGTTCATCCTTTCCTGCAACTACTCATCGAAGATCATTGAACCGATACAGTCGCGGTGTGCGGTCTTCAGGTTCAGGCCACTGGCCGATGATCAAGTCAGGTCCATGGTGGTGTCCGTGGCAGAGGGAGAGGGAATAAAGCTCGACGAGGACGCTGCCGACGCGATCGTTCACGTCAGCCTCGGAGACCTCAGGAAGGCGATAACCTCACTCCAGGTAGCAGCCTCGATGGACGAGCACGTCTCAAGGGAGATTGTCTATGAGACAACCGCCACTGCCCCTCCCGAGGAGCTTCATCGCTTCTTCCTAGCCTGCAGAGAGGATGGGTTCCAACCAGCTAGGAGAAGGCTTAGGGAGCTACTGGACCGCTTCGGCCTAGCTGGTACCGACCTGGTAAACCAGCTTCACCGCGGATTGGGGGACGTTCCATTCCTAACAGAGAGCCAGAAGCTATCGGTCACTCAAACCATGGCAGAAGCTGACTTCAGGATGGTCGAGGGAGGTGGCGAGGCTTTGCAGCTGGACGCGATGACGGCGAGGCTTTGCACTCTTCTTTCACCCGAGCTCAAGACCTAGCTAGTCTGTTACCAGGGCGAAGGCAGCCGCGGGGGTGATCCTCTCCTCTGGGGTCCCGATGATGTCCGATATCTTCACTGGCTCTGGGTTAGATTCTAGAGAAGCCGAGGTACCACAGGTTTGGCCTTCGCTTTCTGAGCTTGGTCTTCCGTAGAGGTACGCACCATAACCAGCGGAGATGTGTCCAGCTCCGATGACTGACATCATGACCTGTTCGATTAGTGAGGTGGTGGTTACCCAGCTTCCTGTCAAAGCAGTACCCAGTCCGAGCAACACCGATATCGATGACATCAGGAAGGCGAAGTGCATCGAGACGGCGTTAGTGGATGGTCTTGCGATAGATATTCCTCCAGCGCCGGCGATGAACACCCCAAACAGAAGCGGGAACAGTGCAGTCACATAGTCGGTTGCGGCAAAAAAGGCGATTCCTAGGGTCCCCAACATTCCGCCTGTCATGATTGACAGCTGTGGCATGTTGAAACCGGCGATGGTGTATCTTGTCATAGCTCTCCGGATTTAGGTGGAGTATATTATGTGCTGTTTGGAAGTAAACCAGAAAATCAGCTACTATCCTGTCTGGCTGATTTTGATCTTCCAGTCCGCAGTCC
Source organism: Euryarchaeota archaeon UBA130 (assembly GCA_002505775.1). Lineage (GTDB taxonomy): Archaea > Thermoplasmatota > Poseidoniia > Poseidoniales > Thalassarchaeaceae > MGIIb-O5. Next base: position 163,583 of record DAVY01000009.1, read on the forward strand.
ACTTGTTTACTTCCCATGGTCCCATGTTGTCCCTGGACTCGCTCATCTCTATGTGGAGGTCGTAGGTCCCAGGCCCAAGTAGGCCAAGGTCCCAAGCCAAGGAGACATCCTCGGCCCTGTTGGAGACCTTGGGTCCGAGATTCGTTTTTCTGGTGATGGTGGTCTCGTTACCCCTCAGCCAATCCCCTGAGTCTTGCTCGTCGAAAGTCCCCATGGCTTCCGTCAGATTACCCGCGGTGTCGTTTGCGAGGATCAGCGTATTTCCCTTGTGAGTCAGTGTGATCAGGACCTGAGCGGACTCGGAGTCAATGTTGTCCGCAACTCCCAGCCCCATCACCACATGGACCTCGTCTCGGTCGATCTCCAGTTTGTACTCGCCACCTCTCCAGCTCGAGTCTATGATCCCGTCCGCATCCTGTATGTCGATACCGTTGGAAGTAGTTGGGGGAGCGATATCGCTCAGAGGCGGGTTCGAGAGGACGAAAGTTAGGGCCAGCCATGAGAAGACAAAGAGGAAGCACGCCCTGAACCAGTTCCCACCTGTGTACAGCTCCACAATCCTGGACGGCAATACGAGCTTGTGCAGTGAGGGAACTGTCGCGGCGAGGGAGACGGGGAGCACCCAATGAATTCTACTGGGCTCGGTCGTGGTAGGCATGAACACATATCGCATAAACAGTGCCACACTCAACCCGTAGACTATGACCAGCCACATCGAGTAGGCGTCGGCCACCTCCTTTACAGCGTGCTCATCGGGCTTGAAAGGCTCTAGCTCACGGCTCTTGGGCTCCTCCTTTTCCCCAGAACCACCACGCCCCCTCTTGCGCTTGTCGAAGGCGCTTGCACGCATCGCGGTATCCACGTCCACCATGACTATCGGCCCCTCTCGGAGGTGCTCCCCACATCAACCCTGTGGGTGTGAGCCACCCTTGTCTATGACGCTAACGCTCAAATGGACGGTGCTAGTCCCCGACGCGTCGCCGGGGTGGCGTAGTTGGTAGCGCGTCGGACTCATAGGGTAACTTTCTGCGGGGGGCTCAGCCCCTCTGGAGCTAGTCGATGAGCGCAACAGCCTAACTGAAGATTGTCTGAGACATCCGAAGGTCGCGGGTTCAAGTCCCGCTCCCGGCACCACATTACAAGCTGCGTGATAATCATCGTTCGGAAAACAATTCTTGAATAGGACGGGATTTCAGACGGGTACGGACCATGACGCTGAGTTCACTCAATTGGGTTAGTCGGTTTACCGACCAGACCCCAGGTGATGCCGAGAAAGGAGGCACATCGAGGCAGGTGCCCGGGGCCTGCTGGTCAAGGGTTGACCCCACTCCCGTCCCAGAGCCCGTTCTCAGGCTGTGGTCCAGGGAGATGGCTGTGGAGCTTGGAATAGAGGCCGGGGAAGGCGACGTACTGGGCGGAAGCAGCTTGATCAAGGGAATGGACCCCTATGCGCAGAGGTACGGTGGCCACCAATTCGGAAATTGGGCGGGCCAGCTTGGTGATGGAAGGGCAATAACCCTGGGCGAGGCCGAAACGGGTGAGGGGGTGCTGGAGCTACAGCTGAAGGGCTCCGGAATAACCCCCTACTCGAGATTCGCAGATGGCAAGGCAGTCCTACGCTCCTCAATCAGGGAGTTCCTCTGCAGTGAGGCGATGTTCCACCTCGGGGTCCCGACCACGCGAGCGCTCTCCCTGGTCACAACGGGCGAGGATGTCATCCGGGACGTGATGTACGACGGAAGACCCGCTCCAGAAACGGGCGCGGTGGTATGCAGGGTGGCCCAGAGCTTCCTGCGCTTCGGGAGCTTCCAGATACACGCCATGACAGGGGACTTCGAGACACTCAGGAAACTCGTCGACTTCACGGTAAGACATCACTTCCCGGGCCACAGGACCGACAGCGACGAGGCCCTGCTGGAATGGCTCAAGCAGGTCGCTGACGAGACCGCTCGGATGATCGCCCATTGGATGAGGGTGGGATTCGTGCATGGCGTCATGAACACGGACAATATGTCAATTCACGGGCTGACCATAGACTACGGCCCGTATGGATGGCTGGAGGGATACGACCGGGGCTGGACCCCGAACACGACCGATGCAAGGACCAAGAGGTACAGGTTCGGCAACCAAGGGAGGATCGGGGAGTGGAACTTCGCCCGTCTCCTGGAGTCCATCGGGCCTCTGATGAGCGATCCCGAGAGGCTGTACGAGGCCCTGGACTACTACAGGGAGTCGTACCAGGCCCATGACAGGAACGTGTGGGCTGCCAAGCTGGGGCTCGGAGAGCTCAGGCCCGAGGACGAGGAGCTCATCTCTGGGCTGGTCTCGAACCTCGAGATGGTCGAGACGGACATGACTATACTATTCAGGTCGCTTTCCAACCTCAGCTCCCCCGACGTCTCCCAGATCGAGTTCGCGTTCTACGACCCTGAGACCATCCCCGCTCAGGAGTGGGCCCAGTGGCTGTCCGAGTGGTGGCAGAGGGTCGATGGCCAGCCCGACTTGGAGGGCATGAGGCTGGCCAATCCGAAGTACGTCCTAAGGAACTGGATGGCACAGCTGGCGATAGACGCCGCGGAAAAGGGGGACTACTCCGTCGCAAACGAGCTCCATGAGATGCTCAAGGCGCCCTACGACGAGCAGCCCGAGCACGAGGGGAAGTGGTACCAGAAGAGGCCTGAGTGGGCCAGACACAGGGTCGGGTGCTCGATGCTTTCCTGCTCCAGCTGAGCGAATCACTCCTCGGTCGCCTTCGAGAACCTGGAGAGGAACTCCCACGCTATCCCGTTCGTGTCCACTGTCCCCCCATTCCCGACGAAGACCCCTATTCCCTCCTCGTACGGGTTGTGGTCAGCCGCGTACAGCGTAACCAGCGACACCTCGGTGCCGTTCTCGCAGTCCGTGTAAGACTGGACGGAGTAGAACACGGAGGGTGAGTTGGAGTCGGGAGTCTTGTCCCCGCACCCGTTCATGTTACCCCACTGCTGGAGGTTCTGAATCGCGCCGTGCTTCTGCGCATCCATGTTGGGAAGGTGTATCGCGTCGTTGGAGTAGAGGATGATCTGGTCCTCCAGCCCGTGGATCTCCATTATCGGTATGGGGGAGTAGTCAGGGCTGGGGTCCTCCAGCAGGTAGTAGGACATGCACGCCACGGCGGCGAAGACGTCGCTGTGGTCGTTGGCGAGCTTCTGGCTGAGGGAGCACCCGTTAGACCACCCGGTTAGGTAGATTCTGCTCTCGTCGACCGAGTGGTTCGCCACCACCGTGTCGACGATCTCCAGTATCAGCCCCGTGTCGTTAAGCCCCATCTCACCGGCCGTGCTGCAGCAGTAGCCGGAGTTCCAGGAGTTGTCGTAGCCCTGCGGCCAGACGGCTATCGCCCCGTTCTCCTCCGCGATGTCGTCGAACTGCGATAGGTCGCGCTGCATCTGCATGGTCAGGGTGTTGCCATGCAGGTCGATCACGAGTGGCACGTCCTCGGACAGGTCAACCGTATCAGGCACGAACACGTTCCAGCACCTCTCCAGGTCCTCGTGGGTCATGCACTCGACGTAGTCAAGGCCTTGGAAGTCCTCGACTACCGGCATATCCTTATTCGTGGTATCGGTTGAATCACCATCTTCCGAGATACACCCGCTGAATGACACAAGTAGCAACATCACCGAGAATAGATAAGCAACAGATCTTATTCCCATGGATAACGGACAGGGCACCTATCCATTAATTTGACCTAGATTTTGCTATTAATCACTCAACAGGAATCACAGGAGTAAAACTGTAAAGAATTGTAATTGTGACTTCTGTGGTTTCCCAGAATTTATCCATGCGTAGGTCGATGTCTAGGGTTAACTCATCCCAGCCACCATAATTACTGACGGAGTTGTATGTAATCATGCCTGACTCCTTGGTCAGTATCATTAGATCTGAAAATAGTCCACTGTTGTAGCCTGCATCTTCCCATGCTTGGTGGTAGTAGTCGTTGTCCTCCCAATATGTGGTCTGGTTAGACTCACTGGCAGACCCTACCAAGTAGTACACCGAGCAACTGAAGGTGAAGTCGTCATTTCTCTGCTGGTTTGTCAGGTAGTCATAGTAGGACCAGTTGGTCGTGTACGTGTTGTTCCTATCCCCCGGCTCATCCTCGGCATAGTGCCTTAGCGGGACGTCCTTCAACGATGCGGCTGGAAAATTATCTCAGAAACCCATGCCGCCCATACCGCCCAT
>DAVY01000009.1:168131-178253 GCA_002505775.1 Euryarchaeota archaeon UBA130
CCCATGCCACCCATATCTGGCATTTCTGGACCTGAATCTGGTTTGGGTTCATCTGCAACTAAAGTCTCAGTTGTTAGCACAAGTCCGCCAATTGAACCTGCTGATTGTAGTGCATTTCTTGTTACCTTAACAGGATCGATTACTCCGGCCTGAAGCATATCCACATACTCATTGGTTCTGGCATTATATCCGTAGGATGGTGAATCATTCGAAAGAATATTATTCACTACAACACTTCCTTCCTGTCCTGCATTTTCACTAATTTGGCGAAGTGGTGCAGAAAGAGCATCATACACAGCTCCAACACCGATTGCCCTATCTCCAGAACTTGATAATTTCAATTCGTCGAGTACACTTCGTGCCCTTAGTAATGCAACTCCTCCACCAACTACAACTCCTTCGGCCATAGCAGCACGAGTTGCATTGAGGGCATCATCAACACGAGCTTTCTTTTCTTTCATTTCTGTCTCTGTAGCAGCACCTATACGAAGAACGGCGACTCCACCAGTCATTTTACCAATCCTCTTCTGCATCTTTTCACTGTCCCAATTTGATGTTGCAGTCTTCTCTTGACTCCGTAGAAGGCTTACTCGCTCTTCAATTGCTGATGATTCTCCTTCACCGCCAACAAATGTTGTTTTATTTTTCCCGAGAATTACCTTTTCAGCCCCGCCCAATGACATGGGTCCTTGTGCCTTCACATCCGCACTACGATCCTTGGCTAAAACTTGGGCACCAGTAAGGATGGCAATGTCCTCCAATATCTCTCCCTGTTCATCACCAAATCCAGGTGCTTTGATTGCTGCTGCCTTGACAATCTTACTTGCCACATTAAGGACTAAAGTTGCCAATGCTTCTCCTTCAATATCCTTAGCAATAATCAACAATGGACGTTTTTGTTGCATACTGGCTTCAAGACTTGGTAGCAAATCTTGAGCACTGTTGATTGTTTGATCTGTAATAAGAATCATTGGATTCTCTAATACTGCCTCTTTACGCTCTCTGTCAGTGATGAAGTATGGAGAGATGTATCCTTTGTCAACCTCCATTCCTTCAACTACCTTCAAGTCAGTCTCTGCTGATTTTGCTTCCTCTACAGTTATGACGCCATCTTGTCCAACTGCTTCTACTGCCTGAGCAATTAATTCTCCAATATCTGAATCATTATTTGCAGCAATAGTTGCTACCTGATGAATTGTACTCGATTCTTCTACAGGTACTGCCATTTCCTTGAGGTATTCGACAACCGCTAAAATTGCTTCATCAAAACCTGCTTTCAGTTCAACGGGGCTAGCTCCAGCAGTAACATTTCTCAGTCCAGTGTGACACAATGCCTGTGCTAAAATAGATGCTGTAGATGTTCCATCGCCCGCATTATCTTGAGTCTTGCTTGCAACTTCCTGAACTAATTTTGCACCCATATTGGCAAAAGGATCAGAGAGTTCGATATCTTTGGCGATTGTTACTCCATCGTTGATAATCGTAGGACTTCCCCATGATTTTTCTAAAACAACAGTTCGAGCAGCGGGGCCAAGGGTGACCTTTACTGCATTAGCAACAGCATCAATTCCTTCCAATAATTTTCTTCGTGCGTCTTCACCATACAACATTTGTTTTGCCATTATATCAACTCCTTAATCGTTAACCTTTGCTTGAAGATCTTCTGATTTCATAAGTAAATATTCTAATCCTAGCCATTCGATTTTAGTCCCACTATACTGCCTGTAGATTACGCGATCTCCGGCGGCAATAATGGATGATGCATCCGGTCCTACTGCGACCACAAGACCTACAGTCATTTTTTCTCTTGCTTCTTCTGGTAGTAACAATCCTGATTGTGTCTTCTCCGGAGCGGCCTCCATTTGTACGAGTACCATTTCTCCTAGTGGTTCAATTCCTATGCTCATTCTATCACCTTCGGCTATACAACCTGGGGTTACCTAATCGGCCATCTCTCTTAAACCTAACACCGATTGTAGATGTTGGCCGGTGAATGAGTTTGGATTCTCCGAAATCGAGAAATCAGATCGGCTCTTCCGGGAATTGCCATGGAGTACGGGCCAGGAGACTGGGAGGGCCTCAGTAACGCGTTCGCGGACATGTTCGAGGGTCTCGGTGACGTCAAGTCCGACGAGTCGATTCTCGAGTTCACCTCCTTCCCCTCCGACGTCGCGACCGGGTTATCCATCTCCCGGGACGGCTCCATGCTCGCGAACATGCCCCTGCATGGGATAGACTCGAGGTTCGAGAGGGTTATTTTCGACGAAAGGAGGGAGTCGATAAGGCTCATCGGCCCTGAAACTGACTACACCTACAGGGTCCCTCCCGCGATCCTCAGGAGGCGTGGGAGGCTCAGAGGACTGAGTAGGCTATGGCGCCTGCGATGACGAACATGACCCCCGCTATCCCCCTGTCTATCGCCCTCCATGCCTCTGGGCTCTCGAGCATCGTGGAGAGGCGCCTGGCCCCGTATCCCAGGGCGAAGAAGAACAGGAACGAGGCGAGCATCGCACCGACCGCGAAGTAGGCCCTCTCCTCTGAGGCATATCTGCTGGACGCGCTCCCGATGAGCATGACGGTGTCGAGGTAGACGTGAGGGTTGAGGAACGTGAAAGCCATTGCCGTACCGAGCGTGGGCACCAGCGCCCCACCTCCCCCCTCTCCTATGCTCATCCCGACGGGGTCCATGGAGGACCTCACCCTCATCACGCCATATCCGGCGATGAAGAGCGCCGCGACCATCGATATCCAGAACTCGGCGCCCTCGACCCCCGACAGGTATGCGCCAAGCCCCAGTACTCCCACGGTAATCAGGAGCGCATCAGCCAGAGAGCAAACCAGGCACACGGCGAACACGTGTGACCTGAGCAACCCCTGCCTCAGGACGAATATGTTCTGGGGGCCTATCGCCAGTATGAGGCCCATGCTCAGGGCGAAACCCTCGATGCCCGCAGACCACATCTGCTTTCCCAGAGGGCAGGCCGTCCTTGAATCGGTCGGCGCATCCGTCACCTTGATTGGCCGAGCCCGGGAGTGGCATGCATGACGGAGAGGGACGCCACCGAGCTGTTCTCTGAGTGGGCCCTCCGTGACAGGGACCTAGGGATGGAGAGCGGCCACGCGGCATCCGTGGGCGAGATGCTCTCGATGGCACTTTCGAGGATGGAGGGGCCCTTCTCAGCCATCGACGTGGGTTGCGGGAACGGGTGGGTCTGCAGGGCGCTAGAGGATAACGAGGACTGCGAGGTCGCCATCGGGGTGGATGGCTCCGAGGAGATGATTAGGAAGGCTAGGGAGAGAGGCGACGGGGAGTTCCACCATGCTAGGCTTCCAGGGTGGGCGCCTTCGCGAAGGTTCGATCTCGTTCACTCTATGGAGTTCCTCTACTACCTCGTGGACCCTGTAGCGATGCTTGCCGAGATCCAAGAGAACTGGATGGAGCCTGGGGGTATTTTGGTCGCCGGCGTCGACCACTACCTCGAGAACGAGGACAGCCTGGATTGGCCCGGGAGTCTCAACGTGCACATGACCACCCTGAGTCAGGAGGAGTGGAGGCAGGGCATGACCGATGCTGGATTCATTGACGTCGAGACCAGCAGAGTTGGACTCAGGGATGGCTTCGTCGGCACCCTCGCGTTATTTGGGAGAAAGCCTGTCGCCTGATTAACTCCCCTTTGAGAATGCTATCAGACGGTCTATCGGCAGATGGTCGACCGTGTCCTTGCAGTAGTGCGCCTCGACCACGGTCCCGTCCTCGTCTATCAGCATGTCAACCGGCAGAGTGGACATCTTCGAGAGGGATAGAGTCATCGGGATGTATCCCTTGAGGGTCGCCTTCAACATCGTGAGAGGGGACTTCATGGCACCAAGCATGAATCTAGCGAAGGACTTCTCGACACCGTTGTCAAGGTATGTCTGATAGGTCTCGTCAGCCACGACTGTGAAGGGTATACCCCTCTTCCCCATCCTCCTAGTTAGCTCGTCTATTTTTGCATCGAACACTCCGACCATAACAGTGTCCTCATGGAATTCGCCCCATCTCTTCAGAATATTGTCAATTCTGATGTTACAGAACGGGCATGTCGAGAATCTGAAGAAAGTGAATATCACCCTCTTCCCTTTCATCGCAGACATCTCGAAGTCCGTACCGTCAATTGAAGGTAACACTAGATCTGGTATTTTGTCGCCGGCCTCTACTCTCACGAACTACGGAGCGGAATCAGGCGTATAGATGTTACAGACTAGCGTCAACTGCTAACTTTTCGCGAGTCCCCTACTCCGGTTCTCCACCTTAGATAAATGTAGGATGGCATCGACCATACTGCCACCGCTGTCACCCATGACATGATGGATCCGAGGATAATTCCGTGGGCTTCCAGCGAGTACATCGCAACCAGGGAGTAGACGCCCACGGACCCTCCCCCGAGAAGCATTGGGGCCGCCGCCCCCCTGGGAACGGATGGTCCCTGAGAGATCCAAAGCGAGACCATGGAGGTCAGGAATATCGCAGGGAATACCGATGCCAAGCCAGCCAGAAGGGGGTAGCCCAGCCCAGCCACCCATACGGAGGCCCCTATCGCTGTCGCCGCCATCAGGCCCCTAGCAAGCAGTATCGACTTGCTGACTTCTCGACTCCCCTTAGGAGATTCACAGGGCTTCCAGCCCAGTACAATTCCGAAGACAGCCGTCAGGGCTATACCGATCATGCCTATCGTCCTCGGCCCAGTCCCATACTCTGACAACTCGCCAATGCAAAGAATCGTAACCATGCCGAACATTGCCCAAGCCAAAAGCGCCGTGGCAGTTGTGACAGCCAGGGACCTCTCGCTTCCAAGTGACGCAGTGGCCCGTGGCAGGTATATCCATACTGAAAGGAAGATGGCGTTGATAAGCATCCCTGCAGGAACTACAGATAGGCTATCCATGAGCTCCTGCTCCCCCTGCGCCGCGGCCATTCCAGCCACTGCAGGCACGATCGTGGTTGGCACAGTACCCAAAGCCCCCCCCACAACTCCCCCAAACCTCTCGATCAGGACCGTGACAACGATTGCGACCAGTCCCGCGGCGATTGCCGCTGGCAGAATTTCTTCCAACACGGGTTCCCGGGATGTTGACGGCACATGATGGTGACGACACTACTCGATGTCGTGTCCGACATGGCCTGAGGTATCTTCCCAGCACTCGTCCTCGATATCGTAGACCGCCCCATCCTCCTTCAGACACGGGTGGTGGTTCGTGAAAACGTCCCCGTTGGTGAGCCACGGCCTGACTATCCAGGCGTGTGCCATCCAGTACTCATCCAAGATGACGTTCTCACCATTCCTGTCGGAGCACTGAGACTCAGTGAGATCCTCCCCTTGAACCAGCATCTCCTCCATTTGGAAACAGAGTGACTCGTGCCTGTGCCACCAGTCGTTTTCGCCAGTGAAACCTTCTGGCGGTTCGTCAGTCGGCGCCTTCACCAGCCACGCGAAGCCAACTAGCTCGGAATCATCATCCTCTCCTGCGAACATCAGGAACTCCGGCTTGGAGTGGTCGAAAACGCTGTCGATGTCAGTTCCCGGGAACTCCGGCTCGGCCGGATTGAAGTATTCGCTGTCCATCTCGAAATCGCCCAGCATTGCGTGATGAGTGCCCATTCCTTCTGTATACCCCACCATCATGTGATAGCCAGCGGCTTCGGCCTCCCCCAGAGTCCCCCATTGCGATGACCATTCCAATGCCGCTTGGAACTCTTCGGTGAGAGTCGCACAATCATCCCCGGAGAGCTCCCCCTTCGTCATCTGCTCGTAAGCCGGGTCAACATGATGCCCACCGATTCCAGTGGAGTTGCACCACCATGGCATGGTGTCCGGGATGTAGCCACTGAGAGGGCAGTCCAATTCCCCATCGCCGTCTAAGTCACCACATATCCCAGCATCCTCGTAGTCGAACAGGTCAGACTCATCGTCAATAAATCGCCTCCCATCATCTTCCTCTGATATGCAACCACTCATTGCGCTGGAGAAAAAGAGCAAGACCATCGCAACCGAACGTGTCCTCATGACCGGTGTTTGTTGGCTTACCAATTAAATCGTGCGCCGAGGTGCTCACTCTATCCGTTCTATTGATGTGCCTTCCCTGCTCCCTGAGGCACATGGAGGGATGGCCGGAACCGGGTACCCCGGTCAAGCTGGTGGTCAGGACATGGGCGGGCTTGGACGAGCACATCGGGGTCGCAATTCCTTCAGCAGGCCAAGACCTCGTCACCATCAAACTCGTCAACGGTTACAATCTCTCATTCCCCTCTTCATACGTGGAGGAATTCCAAGTCATGGGGGAGATTCCAGAAATCAAGGAGGAGGAGTCAGAGCAGATAGCTCAGGACGAGTCACTTCCTCTGGTTCACCTGATTCACACAGGGGGTACTATTGCCAGCAAGGTAGACTACTCCACGGGGGCTGTGACAGCCAGATTCGAGCCCAGCGAGCTACTTCAAGCAGTTCCCGAGCTTAGGTCAATAGCTAGGATTAGGGCGGTTAAGCTTGGCAATATGTGGTCCGATGACATAAGGCCCCGTCACTGGAACCGCATGCTAAAGGCCACGGAGGAGGCATTTGCGGAAGGGGCCGTCGGAGTGGTGATAACTCATGGGACCGACACTCTGCACCTATCTGCAGCGGCAATGGCATACGGGTGGTCGGGTTCAGGGGGGAGGCCACCAGGAAGGATAGTTCTTACCGGTTCCCAAAGATCCCCAGACAGGGGCTCTTCCGACGCTCCGGAGAACCTAATCTCGGCTGTCTTCTGGGCAGCCCAAGGCCCTGTGCCAACGGGGTACAGGGACTCTTCTGTTGTAGTCGCGCACGCATCCTCTTCCGATGGCAGGTGCGTAGTCCTCCCCGGGTGTGCTTGCAGAAAGTACCACTCATCGAGGAGGGATGCGTTCAAACCGATCAACCAGGAACCTATCGCCCATGTCATTTTGGGCCACGAAGGTCCTAGCATAGAGTTGGAGGAGGCTGATCCACAGGATGCTAGGGTAGAGGCGATATCTCCCGTAATGTTTGACGACTCGGTCAGGATAGCTCAGTTCGTTTCTGATGGGCACCTCCACTCCGATTTGGTCAACTCAGCGATAGAGCTTGGGTACGATGCCCTTCTCTTTCATGGTACTGGACTGGGGCATCTGCCGATTTCCGACCCACAGGAGGACTCTCCTGAGAATACCAAGCTCAGGGTCCTGATGGAGGACTATTGCGAGGAAGGGGGCATTGTAGTGGTCGTCGCGCAGGCCGTTCATGGCCCGGTACATCTGGACGTGTACAGCAAGGGAAGGGTGCAACAATCGATTGGGATGATAGGCAATGGCTCACTATGCCCTCCGGGGTCAGCGCTGGTCAAGCTACACTTCCTACTATCGCGAGAAAAGTCTAGGGAATCAGTTTCAGATGGATGGAGCAGTGACCTCCTAGGGGAGAATCCCCCTGTCGTTAGAGACTGAGATTCAAAGCCAAGCACCTCGTCCGGTAATTATGCCAAGCCCCGAAGAGGGATTCACCTTCGAGAGGACCGGCCACACCTCTAGGAACCGCACTGTTCTTGCGGCCATGACGAACAAGCAGAGCGCCGATGACGGAACACTTTCGGAGGATGAGATAAACTGGTTGTTGATGAGGGCTGAGGGCGGGTTCGGCATAGTCACCACTGCAGCAACGCACGTTACTCCCGGGGGGCAGGGCTGGACTGGCGAGATGGGCGTTTGGGGGGACCATCACATTCCGGGGCTCACTAGGCTGGCCGATGGCATCAGGGACAGGGGGGCATTGAGCCTCGCACAGATATTCCACGGCGGGATGTTCGCACCCGAGGCAATAACGGGCGAGAGACCAGTCTCAGCAAGTGAGAACCCCATTTCCAAAGACTCTGGGGAAACATCCAGGGAACTCTCCTCCGCTGAAATCGAGGATATAATATCCTCATTTGGCGATGCCGCTTCAAGATGCGCCAAGGCAGGGTTCGATGGAATAGAGCTACATGGGGCCCATGGATACCTGATTTGCCAGTTCCTTGGGGAGAAAACAAACAGGAGGACAGATGAGTGGGGGGGCGGGATTCTTGACAGGTCTCGTTTTTTGATGCGAATTATCGAGGACGTTAGGGGGAAGGTCCCTGAGGACTTCATCATAGGAGTCAGGATATCTCCTGAGCACAGGAAGGTCGGTGTCCGGCTACATGATAGCCTGGCCTTGGGGAAAATGCTTGTTGAGGCGGGCGTGGACTTCTTGCATATTTCCTGTTGGGACTGCTCATGGGGGTCATCAGAGTTCACGGATGATGAGAGGACGCTCACTCAGTGGTTCTCCGAGACGCTCGACAATGCGGTTCCCATCATTTCTGCCGGGGGGATCTGGTCTACCGCTCAGGCGAGATCGGTTATGGGCCACGGCGCTGACATGGTAGCCGTAGCCAGGGCCGCCATCGGGCACGCAGACTGGGCGTCTCACATGTCAGATGGAATGTACGATCCCTTGAAGCCCCCATTCTCAAGCGAGCACCTGGAAAAACAGGGCCTCAGTCAGACGTTTATCGAGTACATGAGGGCCTGGGACGGATTCGTCTCCTAGCCGTCTTGCTGATGTACCGTCTCCTACAAGGGCATGTCATGCCGGAGGCCTCGCGGAGCGATGACTTGGATGCGATGAGGCAACTGGCACACTCTCCTGGGGACTCCTCCAGCCTCAGGGAACTGAGGGCAGAGGGTAAGAAGACTGCAAGGGAGAGAATCTCCCAGCTTCTGGATAAGGGATCATTTGTCGAGGTCGACTCGTTCGTCCAGCACAGGGCTGGGGATCACAACATGCACCTTCATCGCCCCCTGGGGGATGGAGTCGTGGCTGGCCATGGGATGATCGATGGCAGGAGAGTCGTGTGCTTCGCACAGGACTACGCTGTGTTCTCGGGGACCATGGGGGAGATGCACGCCAAAAAGGTCGCCAAGGTCGCTGAATTCGCAGAGAAGTCTCAACTTCCGCTAATTGGCATTTGGGACGGGGATGGACAGAGGGTAGAGGAGGGCGTGACATCTCTCGGCGCGACAGGGGAGCTCTTGGATATCTTAGTGGCATGCTCGGGCCGAATCCCGATGTTCTCCTTAGTTCTAGGGACAGTGTCTGGAGTCAGCGCTCTAGCGGCAGGACTTTCCGACTTCGTAATTCTGGGATCTGAGCATGGTAGGATGTTCATGAGGAGCCCGTACATGATTCCAGAGATTATCGACGGCACCGTGGATGAGGATGCTCTTGGAGGGGCCGAGCAGCATGCCAGCAGGAGCGGTGTCGCATGCATGATCGCAGATGACGAGCAGGACGCTTTCGACATCACTGCTGAGATACTGTCATTCCTTCCAGACCACACTTTAGCCGAGCCACTCGTCACTAGGGGATCTGATCCATGGGACAGGGACTGCGTTGGCATGGAGGAGCTTGTTCCCACAGACCCTAACCGCCCATACGACATGAGGGAAGTAATCAAGGAGGTGGTCGACGAGGGGAGGTTCGTCGAGCTATCCGAGTACTATGCAGAGAATGTTGTAATTGGCTTTGCCCGTCTCGACGGACACTCTATCGGCATCGTAGGGAACCAGCCAAGCGTATTGGCAGGATGCTTGGATATCGACGCTTCGGTGAAGGCGGCAAGATTCATCAGAACGTGCGACTGCTACAACATCCCGATCGTTACATTCGTTGACGTCCCCGGTTTCCTACCAGGGACCGTACAGGAGTGGGGTGGAATAATCAGGCACGGTGCCAAACTCCTCTACTCCTACGCGGAGGCGACTATTCCAAAGATGGCGGTGGTGACCAGGAAGGCCTACGGAGGGGCTTATCTGGCGATGAGTTGCAAGCATCTCGGCTCAGACTACAACATCGCGTGGCCAGGGGGGGAGCTGGCTGTCATGGGCGCCGAGGGGGCCGTGAATATCATCCACAGGAAGGAACTCTCCGAATCGAGTGACTCAGATGGGGTCAGGAGTGAGCTAATCAGGGAGTACAAGACAAAATTCGGCGATCCATACGTCGCCGCTAAGCACGGTTGGCTGGATGACGTGATTGAACCTGCGGAGACAAGAAAGCACCTCGT
>DAVY01000028.1:0-385 GCA_002505775.1 Euryarchaeota archaeon UBA130
TAGGGAATATTATACCTGCATCAGCTAGTAATTAGGCAACCCAATGTTACAATAATGGGTTCAGCAAGTAAACCCTGACTTATGCATTCATGTGAATGACGGATTGTTACGAATTGAGGGAATATGCTAGCTGCCATGACGCATTGATCCAGTCATTCCATGGACCAAAGTTTCTCGTGTTCTGTATTTCCGAAACCCTCCGGAACGCCCCATTTCTTGATGTAGAAGTTTACAGGGACGGTGCCATTCCCCCTGTCTACGACATAGTTCTCATCGTAAATATCCTCTACAATCGGTGCAGGCCCATTGTACGTCAAGTACCAATCTTCAGGGACGCCTGGCCCACTCTCAGTCCCATCTGGCCCGATCCAGTTATTTTTGGAAA
>DAVY01000028.1:784-14194 GCA_002505775.1 Euryarchaeota archaeon UBA130
TCCACCTTGCTTCTTCCCTCATCTTTTTAGTGGTATGATATACAATAAGTATCATGACACATGTTATGACGGTGCCAACAAACGTCAAGAAAATCAGAAAAGCCCCTGGTTCTTGAAATACCTCCTTAGTGACGATAATATTCGTCGTCTCATTGCTGTCTCCCGTGGATGTGAATTTTACATCATATGTGTTATTTATATACACGTAGATTTGCCCGATGAATTCATATCCAGGGATGCTTTCATTTGCATTATTGAAATAATCACAATCTGAGGGGTCACATCGTTCGAATGAAGCACCGTCCCTGGGTATTGATACATCGACTGTCTTCCCTTCTTGTACCCACACTCTTATCGCCCCACGTATATCAGTTAACTCAACTATCCAGCTTTCGTCGGCGGTTCCTTCCCATATCACCTCTCCTACGAATTGAGGATCCTCAGGACCATATTCATCATCCCAGAGCGAAAAATCGTCACCTTGATTGATAATTTCCCCAACATTTATGATGATCATGCCTGGGCCCAAGATGAGCAATATTCCAAAGAGAAAAAGGGCCCTGATTATCTCCCCCCAGGAACCTAAAGACTCGTTCAGTCTCTCTTTCAGTTTGTCAAATTGGTCCACATTCACGCTGTCCCATTGGACATCATTCAAACTTTTCCATGCAATCTTCAGGCCTTGATTTGGATAGTTATTCTCGTATTTAGCGAGGTAGCTATGTGATTTAGGTGAATAACGCACACTCATAGAGGTGTCCCCCAGTCGGTAGTCACCGCTGAATGATGGACAGACAATCTAGGAGTAGTGGGTATGGATATGTTTTCTGAGGACTTTCAATCGTTCGTATCATCAAGATACTCGACCAGGGACTTCCTTTCTACTCCGGTCCCTGATGATGTAATAGAGCAAATCATCGCAGATGGTTTGGCCGCACCTAGCTGGAGCAATACTCGGCCCATTCGGGTTGCTGTGGCCAAGGGGGACGTGAGAGACAGGCTTTCGAATGACTTCCTTTCCAGGTGGGAAGCAATAAAGGGGGCACGTAATGGATTACTCGGTAAGATCAAAGCGGTACTGAAAAGACGGGGATTACCCACAAGCAACTGGATAATCACCAGGCCCTATCACAAAGACTTGATTGGCAGGTCCAAAAACCAAGGAATGAGTTTTTTCAATCATATTGGCATTGACAGAGAGGACAAGGTCGCACGCGATGAGGCTTGGGCAAGAAATTACGATTTCTTTGGGGCCCCTGTGGAGTTGTTCATTTTTACCCACAAATCACTAGGTAAATATTCTGCGTCAGATGCAGGATTATTCATGCAGAACCTTATTCTTTCGGCGCATTCCAGGGGGTTGGGAACATGCCCCCAAGGTGCAGTGGCAGTCTGGGAGGATGCCGTACGTAAGGAGTTTGAAATAAGCAAAAATTATTCCCTTCTCTGTGGCATATGCCTAGGTTACCCGAGTGACGAAAGGGTAAATTCCTTCAAGGCTGATCGACCTAGTCCATCTGAAATAATCCTACCAAAAAAATAAGCTCTAAATCGTGGATGAGTGTACAATCGAAGAATTGGGGACTTATATTTCTAATAACGGATTATTAATCGGAATTATCGAAAGAATCAGCGGCTTGCGATATAACTCCAAGTAACCTGTGAATCTCATCATCTTTGGGGAGCCCTCTCATTAGAACTCGGATCATAGTCTCCTCTATGCCTTGTTTTTTGTGCTCCTTGGTAGACATATTTTCCACTAATCTATTGATTTCGGACCTTAAAATCCTCCTGAGCTCTGGATTTAGTAATCTAGATTCTTGTCTTTCGATAGAGTGCTTATCTGAAATATTTGAGTACCAAGAGTAGCAGATTATCGATACTGCATGACTGAGGTTCAAAATTGGATATCCTTCCCATGTTGGTATCGTTAACAGCAGGTCGCATTCATGTAACTGTTCGTTCGTTAGTCCGATATCCTCAGGTCCGAATACAAATGCAACCTTCCCTTCGACCCCCTGAAGACGTTTAGGAATCTCCTCAGGGGTAACAAAATGTCTGAAAGATATCTTATCCCCTATTTCCCTCTTGCCAGATGTGCCTATGACTACTGAGCAGTCCTCTACCGCTTGTTTAATGCTATCAAAATGCGCGCAATTATCCAATATTTGTTGTGCGTGTTTTGCCCTATTCCTTGCTTCATCAGACCAGATTCCATCTCTGCCTACGACTCTCAACTCATTAATTCCGAAATTTAGTATCGTTCGTGCCACTGCACCTATGTTACCATCGTATTTGGGGTCAACTAAGACTATTGTGACCTTTCCGTTTTCGGCAGGGGTATCGATTTCTAACCTGCCTCCCATGTGAACTCCAAGAGAGTCCCATTCATCAGCTATCCGCTTAGTCGACACGCCTTTGTTTGTATCTTGTGATGTAGCCGGCTATCCAATTCCTCATTCTCTTATTTCCAACATCGGAAAATTCGCTTACAAGTTTTTTATTGTTGTCAAAGTCATCGGTGAATTGATCGGGATATAGCTCGAGGAGCCTTATTGCTCTTATTTTTATGAAAGAAGGTCTGATATTTCCCATTTTAATCCTCCAGTAATTTGACCTCGAGGGGGAAACCCTCTTCTCTGGTACAGACAACCTTGATTTTTCTTGGGGGCTTCTGCATTCCTCTGGACCAGATATAATGATTGACTGCCTCATCTATCCAGATGTCCTCATCCTCCCTCTTCTTCATGTGTCTAGCCACATGGTTTTTGATTTCGGTGATGGCTCTATTTGCCCTTCTTGTCCTGGGAACGTTCCATGCCGCCCTTAGGGGTATTGTCATCTCCTTGATCTCCGCCATGATCTCACCTCTGAAGCTTACTTCTTCTCCACATGTGTCTCTTTGGGTGTGTGGTAGTGTTGCGATTTGTCCTCAGCATAACCCATACTGGAACCCTTCTGTTCTGTTTTGTGACCTTCATTAACCGCCTCTTCTTTGCATGGGGCTTGTTTCTTGCCATAGTATCACACCTAATAATTCGAAAGTCCTGGGTGCCTCTCAACAGCTTGGTCCCTAACTTCGTGAGCAACTGAGTCCAGCAGGGATTGGCCTGCAGGAGTTAATACCTTTCCGTGATTGACGTTTCCAGCTGCATTCATCTTACTCTCGATGAGGCCGGCGTTGAACAGCTGTTGCATTATGGTTCTAGAGATGTTTCGTGATCCAGCAACGGCTCTGTTGGGTTTAACGCCTCTGTCCTTGGGGCCACCGAAATGTTGTGCCATGTGATTTGCCCCGATTGGCCCTAACTTGCCGACTTTCCTGAGTATTGCCGCTGACCTGATGAACCACCAATTATCCTGGGATGGAGGCCTTTCCCTGTGGGTACCAGTCTTGACGATGGAGGACCATTCAGGTGGACTAATAGCCTCCATTTCAGCCAAACGAGCTGAAAGCTCACCTATCAAAAGGTCTGCCGGAACATCGTGATACGTAGTCATAGCCTCACCGAGCAACCGCGCGTCTAACAGTCCCTATTTAACCGTGATGACAAGGGAGTCGCAATACATGCGCCCCTCAGAGAGTTGTTGGCCACTACAAGGATTGAAATTACTATCACTCTACGCTGATGCATGAGAAAGACGATGTCGCAGAATCCTAACATGCTTAGGACGATGATTGGAATCGGTCTAACTTTGATATTCGTATTGGGCTATGCAGTGTATTCTAACACTGTTGAGTCAGAGTATTATGGGTACAACACATCGAACGAGCCTGAGCCTCTGACCCTAAATCAAGATGATTCGGGCATCTCTGAGTGGTATGTATCCACCAACTCTCCTATCACTTGGATCAATGTATCCGTTGCAGGTGCACCTGTAGACTCTGTCCTTAGAGTCCAAGCTGATGGTGTCTCATGGTATCACTCACCACTACTAGGAGAGAACAAGGATTACCCGTTTAATTGTGAGGGTGACGGTGATTTCAGTGACTTAGTTGACACGTGTGCTTACTCCAGTACGCACGAGCTACCTGTCCCGGACTCAGGTGACGTCGTTATCAGAGGGATAGTTTCTTCCGTACTTCCAATCGAAGGGCTTGGCTACTTGCAAGCAGACGACCTGAATGAGGCAGAGGATCTTGCTAGTGACCTCATATATGGAGAAAGTGGGGTTGTAACATGGAGGATTGGGGTATACGACTCAGATGGCAACTCGACTCCAAGTGATAATGTGGTCATTACGGCTGATATCACTGTACATGATTTAGTCGATGTAAAAGAGTTCGAAATCGATCCGATTGAGGAGTCTGTATACAGCTTGGCAACCCTGATTGGATGCTTCACTCTGATGCTGATCGTTCCACTGATAATCTACTTCTCGGCCATCTACAAGGCAAAGAAGGACGAAAGTGTGAGATTAGATGCTCCATCTCTCGACTAGTCCTTTAGAATAACCAAATTAAGCTCTATGAATCGATTTATCGAGGAAGAGCAGCGTTCGTTGGCTGGAACTATTTCCTCATTGTAGCATTCTTCCATTATTTCGATAATCTCTCCGAATGACCTACTTCCATCCATCAGCTCCCAAAGAGCCGAGTTTAGCTTGTCCAAAGGCCTCTTGAGATATTTTGGGGCTCTCAGAACTCTAGCCAGAAAACTCTCTACCAACGAGAAGTCTTTCTCGATCACAATCACAACTTGTCTGTTGGATATTCCATGAGATTGAATGGCGATGGAGCCATAGCCGAAACTGTCACTCAAAGTCCATTCGCATGGAAGCCTGACTGGTATGCTGTGGACTGAGACCGTCATGGATCACCCCAGTATCACCCATATCATCAGACTTACCATGCAACAGGTACCTGAGATCGCAAAGGACCTGGTTAGATTCTTCGCACGTAGGACGTTTTTAGAGACCCAAGTCATAACACCCAGGAGCGCGGACAAGAAAAGTAGAATCTCGCTACCGGGAGGCAATGTTTCCAAATCATCTCCTCAGTTTGATTGTGCTTTCGACTAGGGAAGTGGAGATTGAGGATACCCGCTCGTTTAGGGAAGCATCTTTCAAATTCCCATTCTCATCAAATGCATTTTTGATGTGAGGAATAGCCGCCTGTTCTGGTATCACCCATCCGTGAATCCATCTTGCGGCAATCCTCATGTGATTTAGGGTGTTATTACTGGGCTGACCACCCAGCGTCGATACCAAGCCAAAGACCTTCCCGGATGTGTGCTTTGAGTATAGCCAGTCAAGACTGTTTTTCATTACTCCACTCATGGTACCATGATATTCTGGACTAGAAAGTATGAATGCGTCAGCCTTAGTGGCCAACTCTTGGAATTCCTTGACATTGGGGTCGTCCCAACATCCATCTGCTCCTACAAGGGGGAGGGGTTTTGAACCATGATCCCAAACAATGGTTGCTGCCCCCAGATTAGAACACTGTTCTAGCATGATCTCAAGCATTCTGCCATTCGCGGAGTCAAGGTCATATGTTCCGCAAATCCCCATGACCAGTATCTCATCATCCATAGATACGGATAAAGGAGCCTGTATTCAAAATATGGGTAAGGATGACTTACACGGGCCCATCGTTAGACAATACTTATTTTTCATTCGTACATCGAAGAGACATGGATGGGAACGGGATAGCTCAAGTCTTGAGAGATGCTAAATCCCATGCAGACTCTGGAGATATGCTGATATCGAGCAAATTGTATACTAATGCTACAGAACTAGATTCAGAGAGCGATGCGGCTTGGTACGGCCTGGGTGTGGTCCAAACCATAAGAGGCATGCCAGATGAAGCTATAACTGCATTCGAGAACTCCTACAGGATAAATCCTAATCATGGTCCAACAATTGCCAACCTGGCAGTTCTATTAGAAAATTTGAATCCCGAGAGAGCTGCGAAACTCGCCACAGAGGCAATTGTAATATTAGGGAAAATACCTCAATTGGTGGAAATCGCAAATGGTTTTGAGGGGGAAAAATCCCGTGTTTTGACGGAGCCAGGGGCGATAGAAGACGAGGAGCTTATCGTTCTCGAAAGTAGAGAAGTGATAGAAAATGATGTAATTCTAGAATCACGGCCTGTAGAGTCAATTCAAGACGTGATTGACAGATCTAAGTCAATGATTGAGGATAACAGGCCGGGTGACGCACTCACAGAAATAAGGTCAAAATTGGATGATGACGGTGCGCAAAGCTTCGAATTGTGGGCATTGTGTGCAACGTGCCTATCGATGATGGGACATACAAACGAATCTCTTGAGTCAATAGAATACGCTATTTCATTAGGTGATGATCGGGCAAAAACTCACTTCAATCATTCACAAATTCTTAGGGGACTGGGGAGAGATAATGATGCAATGAAATCTTTGGCCAATGCACTCTTATCTGATCCAGAGCATCTGAGGAGCCTGGTTTCACTGGGCGAAATGAGAGCTGAATTGGGCAAACCGGAGGAAGCCATAGAAATTTGGGAAAAGGCGCTAATCATCGAAGGGAGTCGCGATGTTGAGGCCAAGATTAACGAGGCTCGCCTGCTACTGAGTTCCGAGGACGAGGGGGCTGCAGAACCGATTGTCACCAGCATGGAAAATAAAATATCACAGGCTAAGGAAATGACAGAGGCAGGAGATCATGTCAATTCTGTGAGGGTTTGGAAGGAGCTTTTAGACGATAACAGGGAAGATCCGAAGATATGGGATGGAATGGCCGATTCTTTGTCGGCAGCGGGACACATAGACAGGGCACTACAGTGCAGACAGAAGGCTAGATCATTAGAGGACTCAGAACAATTGGAGGAAGTTATTGTTGAGGAGGAGCCTGATCTAATAGTCGCAGGAAACGAGGCTAAAGAGATGCTAGAAAGTCGGGCTCAGCCCACCGAGGCCGATCTCAATATTTCGATTGAATGGTATAACAAAGGCGTAAATCTACTCGCCGAAGACAGGAGCTCAGAGGCCCTGAGTGCATTTGAAAAGGCGATCGGAGGTGCTCCCAGGGAAGAGCTAGAGTTGAGAGTAAAGGCTCAGGCAGGCCGGGGACACGCACTGTATCAAATGGGAAATTATGCGGACAGCATCAGATCGTATCATACTGCTATATCGATGAACCCAGAGGGAGTTGGGGGGAAGCTCCTCTACAACATGGGTTCTTCATATGCATCATTGGAGCTTTTTTCGGATGCAGTAAAGTGCTTCATACAAGCATTGGACAGGGGTCTTGACCAGCGGGACAGGGACCTCTGTAAAAAACAACTTAGCAGATGCAAGATACTCGCTAAGGAGCAGGCTAAGAGATCTAGCTAATCGAGACTCTCCCAGGTGAACTATAGAGAGATATCTTATCATCCTTGACAAAACCAACTAACGTCATACCGTGTTCCATTGCCATCTCTACGGCTAACGAGCTCGGAGCCCCGACAGCTACCATCAATGGAAACCCGAACCTTATGGATTTCAATACTAGCTCAAAAGAGGCCCTGCCAGAAACAACTAGGAAGCCCTCCCCAGGGTTTTCTATACCCTCAGAGAGACATTTGCCAACTAACTTGTCAACTGCATTGTGCCTTCCAACGTCCTCAGCAATCAGTCTGAGATTGCCATCTGAATCGATAAATCCAGCAGCATGAGAACCACCAGTGAGTGAGAAAATATTCTGCGATGATCGGAGCATTCTAACAGATTTAATTATAGTCTCAAGGGAGTAATTGGAACTGGTATTGATTTGTTTACCCTTGATGTGAAAAAGGTTCGAAATAGAGTCTCGTCCACAAAGGCCACAGGACGATGATATCGAAGTCTTTCTCACATGCTCTATTGGGTTAAATTGGGAATCTTGGGATAATTCTATTTTACAGCAGTCCTCATCCATCTCCAAATTTATTACCTGATCTATTCCGGTGATAATACCCTCCCCGAAAAGAAAACCAATCACCAGGTCTACATCGTCACCTGGAGTTCTCATCAGTACCCCCACGGAAAATATCTCATCTCTGAGCTCTAGGTTTACAGAAAGCGGGGATTCAGTGGCCACGGAATCGATCTCATAGCTCTTTGAGTCGATAGAGATCTTCTGAACATCTACGTCCCTAACAGAATCCATGCAACTTCAGCACCCACCAAGTATTCATAGATGACGATAAGGTTCACAACTGTTCAAATACGTTGGGCACTATCGGAATATGTGGGAATACTAGGTGGAGGGGGTTTCACGCTTCCTGTTGTCTCCGAAGTTGAGGTTGTGGATGTTTCCATAGACATGACTGATGCCGCCAGATCTGCACTATCAGCTTCCATGGGTGGCGATGAGGACACTCATGTCCTACTGATCAGTGCCCAATCTGGTGGGTGCTCAGGTTACATGTACGATATGGCTATAGTAGAGGCCCCAGATGCTTCGGGTTTCCAAATTATTGAAATCGATAAAATCAGGGTATTCATACACAACAAGGATAGTGTCATGCTTAATGGAATTAGGGTCGACTACAAGGACTCCCTAATGGGGGGTGGCTTTCAGATAGAGAACCCCAATGCTTCCAAGTCCTGTGGATGCGGACAATCATTCAGTTGATATCATGAGCAAATCAGAGAGTCCGAAAGCATTAGTATTCGAGTCTAAGTCCAGTATATCCATATTCAGTGGCGATGGACCTGCGGACCATCTGAATAATATTTTGACTGGTGATGTCAGTAAATTAGCCGATGGTGGGCGTGTAGATGCTTTAGTATGTGACTCCAATGGTAGAGTGAGGGACGTATTGAGTTGTTTTGGTATAGGGGATGAAATAATTGTACTGGGGATTTACGAAAACATGGCGGATACAAGATCCTTGTTAACAGCGGGAATTCCCTGGAACAAGGATCTGGTATTGTACGACGGTAACGATGCATTGAGGCATTTTATGATTCATGGAGAAGAGGCGATGGAATTGATTAAACTTCTTTATCCAGAGATTGGCGAATTTCCGGACAATAAATTTGTTTCAATTGGCGATGTCATAGTATCAAAGAATAGCATTTCTCATGGTAGACATATCGATATCATTTACAGGTCCGATGATGATTCTTTTATGGCGAGAATTCTAGAAAATTCGGTTGATGTAGGGTCTTATGAGGAATGGGAGGTTGTGAGGATGCAGTCTAGGTTCCCCTCTGCAAAGGAAGTTGATGGTACGCACCTTCCATCCGACATTGGCTTGGGGGAGCTGGTCTCATTGAACAAGGGATGCTACCCCGGTCAGGAAATACATGCCCGTCTGGATAGTAGGGGGTCTGAAAAAAAACACATTGTAACAATCACCTCATATGAGCCTATTGCCCTGGGTAAGAGCAGGCTCGAGGGGGGATTAGCAATAGAAGTGACGTCAGCTACGGAATTTGGCGACAGGCATATCGCCTTGGCCGTGGCACCCAAACAAATTAGCAAAGGTCCCGTTTTAACTAGCATCGGCCAGGAATATGAGATAGCCTAGGACATCAATCGGTTTTTTCGTCATCGAGGTCAACCCTTGACTCGGCGTACTCTGCCATTGATTCGAGCCTCTTCATGAACTTTGACTGCGATCCTTCGGAGGCGGAACTTGTGGCCTTTACTAGCCAAATGCCCCCGAAAGCGACTTCCCATAGTCCCAACGAATCACTCCTGGTTCTCTTGAAAATGTAGTCCACAAACGGTATCAGTATCGCAGAGAGGCAGATAGCGATGAATGCATTCATGAAGTCTCCACCCTCAATCCCAGAACTGTCTCCTAGCATTGATATTCCAAAGAAAACTCCGAGTAAAAATACGAAGTAGGAGGCTATTGTCGTGTTCTTTAGTGAGTGATAGATGAAATTTGCATTATTTCCCCTAGAGTTGACAAATTGAGTTCTAGATATCACATTGCCCATCGAATGGTTGAATCTAATCGGCATGACTACCATGTTGAAGACAGAGAGGATGATTGCTATAATCAGAGGTAGAGTTGTTGGGGTCTCCAATATAGCAAAACCTACGAATATCGCTATGATGAAGCCAAAATTTACTGCAAAATCAATGAAGACCCTTAGTGTCCCTCTTGCCTTTCCTGCTTCCTCGTATCCATCTGGCATAACCTTGGGTTCAGATTTGGCTCTTTTCTTCCTTGGGGCCTTTGGTGCCTTGGGCTCAGCCTTCTTAGATTTTCTAGATGGCTTTTTCCTGGATTTCTTCGGCTTGGCGGCGACTGGCTCCGGCTCGACCTTTGCCACTGCTGCTACAGGCTTTTCCTCTTTTTTATCCTCATCTGAAATTTTCCCTGCCTTTTCTAGTAGACCCATTATTACACCTTACCTTACGAGTACAAATCGCCCATTTTCTGATATACTTCAAAACCTGGGGATGATATGAAATCCTCGATCTTGTCCTCTGGAAGCTCGCCAAGGACACGATTAATCATGGAGAAAAACTCAGCTCTCGTTTCCTCATCGCAATCTGAAGGGGACTCCCCCACGCTTTGGAATAGTGGAAAGTCATCTGATGATACGAAGGAGTCGATAAATTCCTCTTCCATATCTCCCAGGAGATTGTTGACAACATCAAAGAATTCTGGGAAGAGGTCATTGTTACCGTCTTCTTCACTAATTTCCTCAGTGTCTTCATCCTCGGACTCAGGTGCGGAAATAAGTTCCACAGTCGGCTTTATTGCTAGGAGATCCTGTTGTTGTTTCTTCCTCAATACAATAATCTCCCTATCAAGCTCCGAGCCGAATCTGTCGGAAAATCTGTCCATAAGTGAACCCACTTGTCCCGATGATAGCCTGTCTATGTGCCCGTACATGCTTTCTCTACTTTCAACAGATGGGGCGTCCGCGCCTGACTTTCTCTTTTCCCAGTGGCTATGAAAATCAGACGATTCAGCAGGATTAGAATCGTCGGCCGCAGGTTCAGTGGGAGAAGGCTCGCTAGCTACATTTGTGGGTGAAGGAAGGGGAGGGGGGAGAGGTGGAGGGGGTGGGAAATTGATGCCGGGTGGGGGCGGGGGCATTGGCAATCCGTTGGGCCCATTGCCCTCCTCCTCCTCGTCCGGCATGCTCGTCTCGGTCCAATTCCAGAACTCTACACTATTCAACATTCTGTGATTAAGCATGCATATCGGGGCGCATTAGTGTATGATAGCCCAACCCTTGAGTGCAAGAAAGGTTGCCATTGACTCGTGAACATTGAAGACATCTCCGGAAGAACCAGATACGTCTTGACCGGAAATTCTCGTAGTCACGTCATCCTTGACCAGCTCAACTTTGTACATATTCTGAGTGCTAAAAACTGAGGATTCTTCCATGGCGTTGAAAGGATTAGCCCCCTCGGGATTGAGTCTTTCCAAGGGAAATTCTGTAACTCTTAGGCCGGACTTTCCGTGCAGACTTCCAACCCACCTGATAACCCTCTTGATGTCCACAGTAACGTTCTCATCTGTTTCGCCTACTGCCAGTGGTGCGCCTTTTACTAGTTCCCAAAAAGCCTCATTCAATTTTTTGGTTGTGAAAACTGTCCTACTATTATCTTCCCTTAGCCTGGCGATTCTCCCTCCGGTTGTGGACTCCGAGGCTAATTTTTTGATGAGATCCTTAGAGCATGAAAAGTTCCTTGATTTTAGATTGGAATGTAAGTCGTTAACCAATTGTGAATTTTTCTCACTCGAGGAGATCGCTGCCAAAGTATCGATGACATCTTCAAAGCCAATATCGATCCTCTGGGACCAGCCGATATTTGGACCTGCCATCACGGATTGTACGTCTATCCCGATACCGGTTATGTAATTGACTATTTCACGCCTAGCATTAGAATCGAGATGTAATAGCGAGGGGTCTCTAACGTGAATATGAAATCCCCTGTGTCCTGAGAAGGTTGTTTGAACATACTTTTGTTTGAATCCGAATTCGGGCTCTAGAAAGTCAGACCATAAGCTCCAAGCCTGTTCCTGAATCTTGTCCATCATCCCCGGAAAATCATTGTCGGAGACCCCTGGAAGATGATCCCCATCGAGGTCAAAAATCAAATCCGCACCAAGCCACCCCTTGTCACTCATCTTTCTCTGGCTTGGATCTTTGTAATACGCAGTACTGTGAAAACAAGAGTGTGGGGTCCTCGTCTGTAAATATGAAAGGAGGTCTTCCTTAGTTGGCAGGGCCCTATGCCGGTCTGGTGGTTTTGAACCCCATGGTATAAACATCCATTCCCTAGAGCGAAGCCTCGGAGGGGTCCAGATGTCTTCTGTGGTCAAGGATCTGTAATAATCCCCGAATCTAAGGGCGTACCTGCTCCATCCCGTAGCCACATCATTAAGACGGGGACATGGCACATGAAGGTGCGCATTTAATCCATCAGAAGTTTGGTTGGGACATCACGCGAGTCGGTAGCAGAATTATTCCCCATTATCTCAACGTACGCCTCGTAGCATACGTACTGGTTATCGACAACTATCGCTTCTGAGAAAGTGATTGGTTTTCCTGTGATTGAGCAAATTGGGCCCAATTGACCTGTTGCAGTAGAGAGCTTGTTGGGGTCTGGCATGAATGCCCGTTGTGGCTTGAGCTATTCACTCTTACTACGGAGATTTTTCACACGGAGGAATTTTCAATCTATTTGTGCTCGGAAGCACATGAGCCTAATACAATCCTACAAGGTAGGGCACTCGCCGGACCCCGATGACGCCTTCATGTTTCATGCGATGACAACTGGGGCAATAGATACGGGTGGAAGGAAATACGAACATGTTCTGTTGGACATTGAGACTCTCAACAAGCACGCTACAAATGGGGACTATGAGGTATCAGCTGTCAGTATTCATTCATTTCCCGAGATATCTGATAAATATCACCTCATGAATTGTGGTGCTTCCATGGGAGAAGGTTACGGGCCAATGATAATTTCAAGCAGGGAGATGGAACTAGAAGAGGCAAAAAATCTGGTATTCGCCATACCTGGAGTAGGTACCAGTGCCTATCTTGCACTAAGATTGGCTTTGGGGGATGTGAAGTTTGAGGTGGTTCCTTTCGATGAGATAATGCCAGCAGTTCAGAGGGGGGACTTTGACGTAGGGGTGATTATTCACGAAGGCCAGTTAACCTGGAAAAATGAGGGCGTCTGTTTGATTCTTGACTTGGGCATATGGTGGAACGAGAAAACTGGCCTGCCTCTACCACTAGGTGGAAATGTAGTCAGGAAGGATCTCGGGATGGAGTTGTGTAGTGAAATAACGAATGACGTGAGGAATAGTATCGAGCACTCACTTAACAATCCCGACGAAGCACTGCGATTTGCAAAGAAATGGGGAAGAGGGATAGATGATTCCACGAATGAAGAGTTTGTTGGCATGTACGTGAACAGCAGGACTCTGGATTATGGTGATGACGGAAGAGAGGCGATTAGGCTCTTTCT
>DAVY01000016.1 GCA_002505775.1 Euryarchaeota archaeon UBA130
CTTCATTGTGACGGACGTTTTCGAATACATAGATTGAAACTCTGCATATTGAGTTATCTTGATAGAGCATCTACCAGAGGGGATGTTACAGGAGGGGGTTTATGGCAATCGTAAAAGTTGCAATCAACGGATATGGAACAATAGGAAAGAGGGTTGCAGATGCAGTAGATGCACAGGACGACATGGAAGTAGTGGGTGTCACAAAGACTGGACCAAGCTTTGGTTGTGAAATGGCAGTAAGGAAGAATTTTGACATATATTGTACCTCAGATGACCCTGAAATGATTCGAACTTTCGACAGTTCCCCCTTTGATTGTAGAGGTGGACTCAGAGACCTCCTTGCAATTTCTGACGTAGTCATTGACTGCTCCCCAGGTAAGATGGGCAAGGAAAATCTGGAAAAATACGTAGAAGCAGGAATTAAGAGCATCTTTCAAGGGGGAGAAAAACACTCACTCACAGGTCTTTCATATACATCATGCGCAAATCACTCAGAGAATTTTGGTGCAGAATCTACCAGAGTTGTATCTTGCAATACTACAGGACTTTCCAGGACACTAGTCCCACTTTACGAGCACTGTGGCTCATTGAAAGTTGAGTGCACCATGATCCGAAGGGCCGCAGACCCCGGAGACTCAAAAAAAGGCCCAATAAATGCAATTAAACCAGTTCTCAAAGTACCAAGCCATCATGGGCCAGATGTGATGACTGTCAAACCAGAAATTGAGATAAACTCCTTGGCCGTTGCTGTCCCAACTACCATAATGCATCTCCATGCAATAATTGCTGACCTTCCAGAAGGACACGGACTATCTACTGAGTCAATCATAGAGATGTGGAAAGAAACGCCTAGGGTTATTGTTATGAATGGCGAAGGGAATAGGATAACAACCACAGCGGAGGTAATGGAAATGGCCAGAGACATAGGAAGAAAATGGGGAGATTTGCATGAAATTTTTGTCTGGGAGGACGGTGTAAGGCTAGTAGGAAACAGATTATATTATTTCCAAGCTATCCATCAGGAGAGCGACGTAATACCGGAGAACATTGATTGCATTAGAGCATTGATGGAAATCGAGGAAAACTGGGAAAATAGCGTCAAAAAGACCGATGAGGCTATAGCAAGATACTACAATATCTAAGCCTCCTAAGCAGGATCTCCCCATCAAGATGCACGATGAAGGTGTAATCAAGTTAGGTTAACTGTCAAAAGGCAGTCTAGGTTCCGAAGGAACCATGTATGCAAGGAATACAGCTTTCGTTGTCCTTGCGGTTTTGCTATTTTCTTCATTTTCTGGAATGGTTTCTGGGTCTGTCATCGAAAGTTACGAAGCATCAGATATTAACTCCGACCAAGCTTCACTCGATGAGTCCAAATGGAACTTATTTGAAAATCCGGTTGGACATCCTCACCATATTAAACAGTCATCTGGGATAATCCACTCCCCCTTCGGTTCATTCGACCCATTGGATCAAGAAATTCCTACATTCGAATGGGAGGGTAGCTCAATTGGTGCTGATTTATCCGATAGGCCGGTCTACATTGTCCAGTCTTCAGATTCTGATATCTCGGGCATAGTCTCGACCGTTCAAGAGTATGGTGGCTCGATCTTAGACTACATTCCTGACAACTCTCTGCTGGTCAGATTCCCTTTTAATGCCCCAGGGGATTTAATAATCAATAGCATGAATGGCGTAAGGTGGTTTGGCATTATGCCTGATTTATGGAGAATTTCTCCTGAAATACTATCCTTGGAACCGACTTCATTGCTAAACTTGGAGATTCTTCCTGCTAATGACGTTAGCACATCAGAACTGGTATCTCTGGAGAAAGAACTGTCCTCATTATCAATTTCTGAGGGGCCCAATGCGAAATGTGACTCATGGCTCTGTACAGTTAGTGACGTCCAATCTGTATGGGTCCCCCTTCTTTCAACAGATTGGAGAATTCTACACATTCAGATTGAAAGTACCGCCTCTGTCCACAATAGCGATGCAAGGAATATTTCCGGGATTAACGAGGCATTCCAGATGTCATCCTCAACTCTCGATGGAACAGGGGAAGTGATCGCTATTTCTGACACTGGGCTAGATGAGGATCACGGGGACTTCGATGGAAGAATCAGATCCGTGTACAGTCAATTCGGGCCAGACAATGATAACTCAGACTTATTGAATGGGCATGGGACTCATGTTGCCGCCACACTTCTGGGGGATGGCTCCGGTGACCCATCAACAGCCGGAGTCGCACCCGGATCCACGTTCCATATGTACACACATCAGTCACAAAGTGGTTTCTTCGGCATTTACGGCTCGCTTTACGGCCTTTTTACCCATTCATGGAACCAGAACGCTAGGATTCACACGAATAGTTGGGGGACATCAAATCTAGGCAACTACAGCCAGACTTCTTCTA
Organism: Euryarchaeota archaeon UBA130; assembly: GCA_002505775.1. Classification (GTDB taxonomy): domain Archaea; phylum Thermoplasmatota; class Poseidoniia; order Poseidoniales; family Thalassarchaeaceae; genus MGIIb-O5. The sequence goes on from DAVY01000016.1 coordinate 2,417, forward strand.
ATGTTGACGATTTCGTACATGATTATCCTGGATATATGGTCCTTTTCTCAGCCGGTGACTTCGGACCCGGAACCGACCAAGGAATAACTCCTCCCGGGACCTCGAAGAACGCCCTGACTGTGGGAGCTTCAACTACCGGATCTTTGGGTTCGTCCCCTCCCGGAGAGGTGGCGACATTTTCTTCTACTGGACTCACAAATGACGGCAGGATAAAGCCAGAGATTGTTGCTCCCGGAATTTTGGTTTGCTCAGCTAGAGCCGCAGAAGCAACCCTAATTCAAGGAGAGACATGTTCAACAGCCACCCATGATGATGGGACCACGCCGCTGTACGTCGCAATGAATGGAACATCCATGGCTACGCCCGTCGTAGCAGGAGCTTCGGCACTAGTTCGTCAATTCCTGAGACTTGAAGGTGTGAGTGAGCCCAGATCAGATCTTATCAGGGCAATTCTGATCAATGGAGCAGAGGATATCGGTGTCAGTGATATCCCCAATCCTTCAGAGGGCTGGGGGCAATTATCTCTCGATAACAGTCTGTATCCCATTTCTCATTCGGGCCAAGATATGAGTGTAATGTATGACTACACGAGGGAATTGAGCCCAGGCCATGGATTCACATACACCATTGATGTTGAACCCGGAGCAGGATTAGACATTACACTAGCATGGAACGACATCAAAGGGTCCTCAGTCGCAAATCAGTCAGCGGCTCGGCTGGTGAATGATCTGGATTTAATGTTAACATCCCCTGATGGCATAACTTACCTCGGAAACCACTTCAATTCTGGATTCAGTGTTACGGGGGGCGTGGAAGACAGACTGAACAATCTAGAGAGAGTCAAGATAGAGGACGCGCCTCAGGGCGTTTGGACAATTCGGGTTGGTAACTCAGGAGGGGACATCCAAGGATATTCGATAGTTGCCACATATTTGGGACAGGAGCTGTATTATTCCGACCTTACTGTTTTTGAGGGGTCCCTATCAACTTCCATTGATACTCCATTACAGGGGGATACAGTCCTTATTGAGGCCGCATGGGGAAACCAAGCTACTGCGTCTACAGATTCCTACGATATAGAAATCCATGATGTTACTACAGGGGACTTATTGCATTCTTCAAGACGAGCCCAGCTTTCTGGTGGTTCGATGGACTCCCTTTCATTCCCTCACTCATTTTCATCTACGGGAGAACACGTCCTAAGACTCTCTCTCGACTCATCTTCAGAGATCGATGAGCTGAATGATGAACTAACTGGCACCAACAACAACTTCATTGAGATAGTGGTTCAAGTTTCCCAGATAGGGGTTAGGGTGACCCCCCTCTTAGAAAATGGAGAATTACCTTCGTCCCCCTCAGAGCTTCAGGATGCAAAATCTAGGTCCATGAACCCTAGGGATTCTAGCTCTGTTTATTTCTCACTGGAGCTGAGAAATGAGGGGACTTCACCTATCTCAGTACAACTCAGTGTTTCTCCTGTGAATGTGATTTCAGATAACGGTATCCTACAACCTCCTTCGGATGAGTGGTGGAAGTTGCTGAACGAATCAGGGCCATGGGATTTGAGTCCAATGGGGACAGAAGGGGATTCTGTGATTGTCGAACTAAACCTAACTGCTCATCCCGAGTCAACCCCTTCATCCTTGCCGGGCGAAGTCTTCGCGCTTCCCGGAACTTTCGTAACCGACCTGAATTTATTCGACATCAATGCGCCGACAGTGAATAATGTCATAAGGCTGGAAGCTGAAGTTGAACGTATAGAAGGCCTTGTTACCGTCTTGGCCGGGGAGGTAGGGGCTGAGGCAGAACCTGGGCAATGGGCCTCTTTTTCACTTGCCGTAGGGAATGATGGAAATGGTCCAACGCAATATGAAGTCTCATGTTCCACAGAAAATTCATGGCCAATCAACATCTGGGAATCGGAGTCCCCAGAAATATTAACCGATCCCATAGGAAGGCTTCTTTACACCACACTACCAATAAAAATAAAGATCCCTAAGCTTCCAAATGGAGAGCCATCAGCTGGGACCACCGAAGTTGTCACATGTGCAACACAATCAGTGAATGACCCATCTTTGGTGACGTATGATTCAGTGAGCGTAAGGGTACTGGCGAATGACGATTTCCACACTAATATTACCTTGGATGATGGCACACCATTGGGGCCATTGGCACTAGCCGAAGATAGGGTTGCACTAAATGGCGAAATGATTTCCACGATACTCGATGTTAGTAATGATGGTAATATCCCTATGGCCTTTAAAGTCGAGGCATTTTCTTCATTGAACACATGGCCAATACAGATCGTTCACGGGGACGAAGAGACATTCGACTCCTTCATTGTCGATATCCCCGCAGGGGAGTCCGCGAGTTTTCAGATCAATACAATAGTTCCAATGGCGGCGCAAATGGGAGACTCAAACACCATTACCATCAGAACCACCCACTCCAGCGGTGAGGTAATTTCAAACAGAACAAAATTGGTGGTCATGGAGCTAGCAGAGCTAGATATAACTGGAGACCAATCCATTTCCGCCGCACCAGGACTCACGGGAGTGGCCAATATAATGATTAAAAATACTGGAAATGTGGACTTAATTGTTTCACTCACGCTTGGAACCATACCATCAGATTGGTCTGGTGGCTTCATGACTGCTGGGAACTTTGCAATGGCAATGAACCAGCAAGCTGTAATTTCTGTTGCTCTGGAGCTCCCTGGTGCCATATCAGCAGGGCCTCAAGAAGATCAAATACCCGTCATTATACAATACATCACTCCTGCGGGGGACGATCTTTCACGAACGGTTTGGCTGGACGTTTTGGTAAAGGAATCAGCTTGGCTAGATCTATCGGTAACGGACCCCATGGCCGAAGACGTCTACCCCGGAAGCCCAGCGACATTCGATGTTACTCTACAGAATATAGGCAACTCAGAAACCGATGTCTCTCTGGAAGTGACGGGAGATGAAGGATGGGATTTGCAAGTAGACCCTTCAGCAGCAGGGCCACTCGCACCCGGCCAATCAATAGTCATAGAGGTAGTTGCAGATCCTAGTAGTAATGCTGAGTACGGAATTGTCGATGTAGACCTCTTTGCCAACTCCAGTGCCGATGGTCTAGAATCATCTACTGACGGGTATCTTCAACTTAAGGTTAGCAAAGCTCGCGAATCTACAGAGGGAATGATTCCATCATGGGCGATGGGGGCAATTTTCCTACTAGTAGTATCATTATCAATAGTCATCGGAGTGAGAATAAGGAGGTCCTCATCTATGGAAATTCGCCCAGATGAGGAGTTAATTCCTCCCGGATCAGCCTTACTTTCCGGGTCACAAACAGAAAGAAGGGCTGCCGCATTGGAGACTAGCGCCTCAGGAGAGGTGTTGACAGGCACCGTCTCAGAAGAGGAAATGAGGGATGCCATCTCAGCTTCATCCCTGCCATCCCTGGAGATCCCCTCCGCTCCCGAAGGTGCTCCGCCCCTTCCATTGAGCGGACTTCCAGAGGGTTGGACCATGGAGCAATGGAGCGCCTATGGTCACCTTTGGTGGGAACAGAACCGTCCGTGACGATTATGAGTGTCGGCCATCTGGGATACTCATGTCTTCGGATTTAAGGACTTCAGCATCAATCGTATTGTTCGGACCTCCGGGAGCAGGGAAGGGAACCCAGGCAGGAAATATTAGCATTGTCACAGGGAAGCCACAGGTATCAACTGGGGACATGCTCAGAGCCGCTGTTAAAGAAGGAACACAGCTAGGCATTGAGGCCAAAGGATACATGGATGCAGGTCTTTTAGTCCCTGATAGTATAATCATCGGCCTAATTTCTGAGAGAATGTCGCAAAATGATGCTTCCAGCGGAGTACTCTTTGATGGGTTCCCTAGGACTATAGCACAAGCAGAAGAGCTCTCCAAAATCGCCGATGTCTCTCTTGTAATAATGATCGAAGTTCCAGATGAGGATATCGTGGAAAGGATTGTTGGAAGGAGAATGGATCCGCAAACTGGCGAGATTTATCATGTAAAATTCAAACCTGCTCCATCGGATGTTTCTTCCAGATTAATACAGAGAAAAGATGACACTGAGGACACTGTAAGGAGCAGATTGGATGCTTATCACATGCAAACAAAGCCACTTTCAGAATGGTACATCAATGCATCAAAAGAAACTGAGTTGAGAGTAATTTCAGTCGATGGGAGGGGAAGCATAGAGCAAGTATCAAAACTAATTGAGAAGGAGCTAGGGAGGTAGAAAATGCCACGAAATGGCAGAAGCAGTACGCACAACAAGAAAGCTACAGCAATCAAGGCAATGAAGGATTTGGAATCCACAATGCTGGCGAATCAAGATACTACTATTTTGAATTCTGCAACTAGTCTAATTCTCAGAATTGGTAAAAGACATGGGATTAGGAAAAGTGGATATTTCGGCTTTTCGATTTGTAGGAAATGCAAGAAAGCTCTGATCCCTGGAAGGAACTCGAGATTGAGGATACGCTCTAAATCCTTGAAGATAAGTTGCTCGGATTGCAAGGCAGTAAGGACTTTAGGTCCTTCCTTTGCGAGGGATTAATATGCAAGAAATCCCGAGTAGAATAATCAAGGTTTCATCAGATCCCAATCTCCCAATCACGGTAAGGATAGGAAAATCCGGTCTGATAGATTCCGTAATTGATGAGATTTCAGATCAACTTTCAAGTAGGTCCATAATCAAGATAAAAATCAATAGAGGAGTAGCAGAAAACTCGGCACATAGGTCGGAGATTTTCTCATCTCTCGCCTCATCTACCTCCTCTAAGATTTCATTCAGCAGGGGAAATGTTGTAGTTCTCTGGTCGGGAAAATGATTAACGAGAATCAAGGCGTAAGTACAGTGACATATTTAGGCAATATTTCCTTCGTAGAACCATGTACATTGCAATGGCATTAGCGTCAGGAGTAGATTCTGGAGCTTGGGTCGCACCTGAAATGCCCGATTGGGCAGTCCCTGCTGCGTTCACTATACTGATAGCAGTATATGCACTAATTGTATTCGAGATAGTTCACCGAGCATTAGCCGCGGCTGTTGGAGGAATTGCAGCCGTGATAGCTCTTCACTACGTAGGAAACGGCCCAGACTTGGGGACTGTAGTTACTTGGATAGATGAGGAAACAATTGGACTGCTAATTGGCATGATGATAATCGTTGACATATTGGGAAGGACTGGGGTGTTTGAATGGGCCGCGGTGCAGGCATATGCATTGAGCGGGGGCTCTATATGGAGACTAACCTTCATTCTCTGCACGATCACAGCAGTATTCTCCGCATTTTTGGACAACGTAACGACAATCCTCCTCATTGTACCAGTGACCATACAGATCGCCAAAGTATTGAATTTGGAACCTGTTCCATTGATAATAGCAGAAGTGATGTTTTCGAACATAGGAGGGGCTGCAACACAGATAGGAGATCCCCCAAATATCATAATTGGGGCCCAACTAAACAGCCAGGCATTGTCGGATAATGTGATTCTCGCAGATCAGGGGATAGCCTTCATCGACTTCATTATCCACGTTGGACCCGCAGTAATTATCGCAATGGCACCGTCTTTCTGGCTCTTGTCAAAACTAGAGACCGAGGGGCTTTCGGGAGAAAGGCACAGAAACCTAGATTTATTGAGGCTGAGGTATAATATCAAAGATGCTGAACTATTGAAGAAATCTGGATTTATACTAATGTTAGTCATCTTGGCTTTCTTTGCTCACTCCAGCTTCCCTCATCCAATGTTCACTGTTGCTACGATAGCTTTGGGCGGGGCGGTTCTAATGCTTCTTGTGACCTCTCCCCACCATGTTGAAGAGCAACTGGATGCGGTTGAATGGACTACTATAATCTTCTTTGCCGGACTATTCATTATGATTCATGGGTTAGAGTATATGGGACTAATTGATGCTATAGCCACCGGGATCTCGGACGCCATATCGCAGGCTTCAGAAAAGAATAGGCTCATGGTCGCCATACTACTTCTCTTGTGGGTTTCCGCAATAGCCTCGGCATTCATCGACAACATACCATATACTGCTACTATGGTCCCCGTTGTGATAGAACTTGCGAGCGATCCGGAGCTTAACCTAGCACTAGGACCATTGGCATGGGCATTGGCTTTAGGGGCTTGTTTGGGAGGCAATGGGACCATAATTGGGGCTTCAGCTAACGTCGTTGCCGCCGGTCTGGCCGAAGAGTCGGGGAATGACATCTCCTTCAATAGATTCTTCAAAACGGGGTTTCCAATAATGTTATTGAGTGTGGCTCTCGCTACTGTCTACTGCGTGGTTAGGTATGCCATAGACTGGCCAAATGAGATGATAAAGTGGGGAATAATTATTGTTATGATGATATCCTCGCTTTCATTGTTACCTAAAATTTATGGAAGTGGCGCAACTGAAGGTGCGCACTATGAGGCAGAGTAAACTCGCAGTCGACAGCATCAAGACAAGTGCCCCCGAGCAAGTGTCATGCTGATATGCGAGATTTGTGGACTGGCATCGCATCTAGATTCATGCCCTACCTGCGGGGTCTCCCAGAATGATAAATTGAGGTCTGGCGGGGATAATGAGTACATGGAAAATTTATCCAAAGATGTCGAACTACCGTTCGATCTTCAGACCCCATCGGTGAATATCTCAGACGTTCCCGCCTTCGGCCTCGATGATTCACCAACCCTCGATGAAGCTGAAAATTTTAATGAAAACGATGAAAAAACACCATTTTTACATAAAATACCTTTTGGGATAAATGACGAGCCAAAACAGTCAATAAGAAAAAACATAATTTTTGGGCTCAATGAATCTCCAGATTTCCATGAATAACCGTGTTACTGAGAGATGTTTGTGTCCAACAAAGAAAGTGTTTCACCCCGGTTACTTCATATACCGAATGTAGGTCGCCGAGATGCTTTGTGTGCTCCTTGGTACAGCCGTGTATCAGGGTAAGAAGGTTGAGACCGCTTCGCCCCGCGGGGAGACGTAGTGGTCAGAGAAACCTGAATTGATATGCCTGGAATACCAGAGGACTCACACAGGTGGGTATGTGGAATCACAAGATGCTACAACCCGACTGGGGGATGGCTCGGCTCGAGAGCCGAAGAAGGTCGTGACAAGCTGCGATAAGTCGCGGGGAGAGGCATGAATCTCATGGATCCGCGAATTGCTGAATTGGACCTCCTGGCACTCAGTGCCATTCCTCGATATAGTGAAGGAAAGGGAACCCCCCGAACTGAAGCATCTCAGTAGGGGGAGGAATAGAAATCAAAAGAGATTCCGTTAGTAGTGGCGAATGAAAACGGAATAGGACAAACCGAATCCCCTTGGGAAACCTTGGGGAGATGTGGGGTTAGGATCGTCTGTAGCCCGATTCTAGGAAGTGGAAGTCGTCCTGGGACGGCGCACCATAGAGGGTGAAAGTCCCGTACACGTACTAGATAGGGCCAAGTGACGAATCCAGAGTAGCGTGCGTTGGATATCGCGCGTGAATATGGGAGGCAGTTACTTCCAATCCTAAATACTACTCGAGACCGATAGTTGACAAGTAGCGTGAGCGAAAGCTGAAAAGTATCCTTAGCGGGATGTGAAAAGACCCTGAAACCAGTCGGGAACAAGCTGAATAGGCGTGAAAGCGAAGATATGAGCAGCGTCTATTCGTGCGTTTCGAAAAATGCCCCTGGGAGTTCTAATCATTGGCGAGGTTAAGCAGTTGATCTGCGAAGCCGAAGGGAAACCGAAAGGTCCGCAGCCGCGTAAGCGGTCAGGGACTGGGTGCGCTCGCCCGGAGTCAATGGTGGGAGACCTGAAGCCTATCGATCTATGCCTGGCCAGATTGAAGCCCGAGGAAACTTGGGTGGAGGATCGAACCGTTGCTGATGTGCAAATCGCTCGGACGAGCTGGGTATAGGGGTGAAAGTCCAATCGAGATGGGCAATAGCAGGTTCCGCGCGAGACTACTCGTAGGTAGATCTCCGTTGAGATAGATTGTGATGTAGAGCACTGATTGGGTATTTAGGGGGAGCGATCCCTCGGTACGCTGTCAAACTCCAAAGTTGCAATCGTCGTAGACGCGGGGAGTGAGCCACGGTGGGTAAGCTACCGTGACGAAAGGTGAATAAACCAGCTCAGCGTTAAGGTCCCAAAGTTCCAGTTAAGTGTTAATGACAAACCGTGTCCGTGGTCGAAGACAACCAGAAGGTGGGCTTAGAGGCAGCCATCCTTGAAAGAGTTCGTAACAGATCACTGGTCAAGCTTGCGGGCCGGGAAAATGGACGGGACTCAAACTGGACACCGATACGCTGAACCTCCGAAAGGAGATGTGGTAGCGCGGCGATGTGCTCGGGCAGAAGCGAGGTTGTGAAATCTCGTGGACCGTGTACATATGAGAATCTAGGGAAGAGTAGCAGCATAGAGTGGTGAGAATCCGCTCCACCGAAGGGGCCAGGGTTCCTCGGCAATGATCATCAGCCGAGGGTTAGCCGGTCCTAAGGACATTCTTAACCGAGATGTTCGAAAGGGAAATGCGTTAATATTCGTATGCCCCTCTGCAATAATGGTAACGGCTTGGGCTAGTTCTACCGTTCCTGTCGGGACGGCGAAGCGTAATAATCGATCGGAGAACCGTCATGGTGAGAAAATCGAGAAGACGTGAGCAAAAGATGAATGAGGCCTAGGTCCCATGAAAAACCGCAGAGGTGACCGTACCGAGAACTGACACAGGTGCCCCTGGGTGAGTAGCCTAAGGTGTGACGGGCAAAGTACCGCGAAGGAACTCGGCAAAATCGCTCTGTAACTTCGGGAGAAGGAGTGCCAGCTTAGAGATAAGCTGGTCGCAGT
>DAVY01000007.1:0-286 GCA_002505775.1 Euryarchaeota archaeon UBA130
ATCTCCCTAAACGGTGGAGAAGCGGAAGGTGTTGCGATCACTTACACTGATCACGATGGGGATGGTCTAGTCTCTCCTGGTGATGAGGTGTCTGTCGAATGGGGCGAATATGATGGCGAGGAGATTGACAAGATGGAGATTTACGATAACTGGGCTTCCCAGTATTCATCAGAATCATCAGCTACCCCGCCTGTATTGCCGGGATTCGGAGCTGTCTTGGGGGCAATAGCCCTCATCGGGGCCTCAATGGCATCCCGGAGAGATTAGATTGGGCGTCCAATAGCTC
>DAVY01000007.1:670-81472 GCA_002505775.1 Euryarchaeota archaeon UBA130
CAATGAATAATCTAAAGAGGCACTATGAAACTCCTGCGGGAACTGTGAAGGCCCTTGATGGAATCAATATTCAGATAGACGAGGGAGAGAGGGTTCTTCTCTTGGGTCCCTCGGGATCAGGAAAGACCACTCTTCTGAACTGCCTATCGGCCTTGGATAGTCCTACTGACGGCTCATACATTTTCATGGGGTCAGAAGTCCCTAGGGGGAACTCTGAGGAAATGACGTCATTCAGAAGGGAGAACATAGGATACGTGTTCCAGTTCTTCAACCTCCTCCAGGATCTTACGGTGATTGAGAACATTTCGCTCATTCAGGAGCTGGCCGGGAACAGGGACAAGTCTAGAGCGGAGGAACTGCTCAGATTAGTCGGGCTCCATTCCGAAAGGAATAGGTTCCCCGGAGAGATTAGCGGAGGGCAGCAACAGAGGGTTGCTATTGCCAGAAGTATAGCCAAGAGGCCTACTCTTCTCCTAGGCGATGAACTCACTGGGAATCTAGATACTGAGACCTCCGCCAAGGTGATGCAAGTTCTCGTCGAGGCCTGTGAGCAGGAGAACATCACGGCTGTACTGGTTACTCACGACGAATCTCTGATCTCATATGCAACCAGGGTTATCAGGATAGATAGTGGTCGGATAGTATCAGATGAAAAGACAGTTTCAAGCGAGAAAGAGACCATTTCTTGAGGTGGAATAATGTTAGGCTCCTCCAATCTACTGAATAAGAGACTCGCAAGGAGTCTTTGGGGGACAAAACTTCGACTTTCCGCTGTAATAGGCATGATCTTTGTTGGTGTTTTTGCAGGGATAACCTTTGGAGGATACTCAGCAAATTTAGGGCCGATGTACGACTCAATCTATGAGGACAGTGATTCGGGAAGCAATCTAGCGGATATCTGGATTGATAATGAGAGCTCCATTTGGTCTGCTGATCAGGTTCAATCCCTCTGCTCAGAGATTGAGTCCTCATGGCCCGAGGGAGCAGAATCCCTGGATCAATGCGAGGGCAGGATCGTGATGAACGGTGCGATGTTCCACATGACTGACTCCGGTCAGAATGTGATCAACTCCGTATGGCACGGGATACCTCACGATTCTGAAGTAGACAAGCCATGGTTCCCAGACGGACACTCCCAAGGTACGCCGGCTAAGGCAGAGGACGAGATAGTGATTGACGAGCATGTTAGGGAGGCGCTTTCTCTGAGCCTACAAGACGTGGTAACAATCGGGGTAGGGGAGGGAAGTATGAATTTCACAATAGTTGGGTTTGCATACCATCCATTGCACATATACATGGCTCCAGAAGGATCTCTATTCCCCCCTGAATCAGGCGAGTTCGTCGTTGGCTACCTTTCCAGTTCTGGAATGGAGAGGCTTACGGGCTTGTCACAGGGATCTGCAAATACCATAGTTCTGGACATATCGGGTACTCCATCCTTCGACCTTTCTGACACTGAGGAGTATGAGGGTGAGGAGTTGGACGGAGTAAAGGAGGCTATCGCCAGTTCTATGGATGAAAATGGCATGGACGGACGAATAAGAGACAGGGGACAGGTCGAGTCTGTAGAGCTCATGAGGTTAGATCTAGAGGGTACCAAGACGATGGCAGCCCCGTTCACTATCCTAATCCAATTGATCGCCGCCATAACAATCGCTCTTAGCTTACAGAGGCTGGTCCAGAGCCAGACTCGTGAGATAGCCATCCTCAGGACCCTTGGATTACCCAGGAAATCGATAATGTCGGGGTATCTGATTGCTCCTTTGGTAATCGGTGGATTCGGCTGTCTAATAGGATCTATAGCCGGTCCATATGGTATGAACGGAATGCTCGATTTCTATGAGGGAATTGTGGGGATTCCAATAATTGAGAGAGAAATACCCAGTGAAATATACCTCTCAACTACGGGCATCACCATGTCAATAGTTTTCATTTCGGGGGTCTATCCCGCGTGGAAGGCGACTAGAATAGATCCTCTGAAGGCTCTCGGGGGGAGCTCTGAAATCAGAGTTGGATCAAACTATCTGCAGACACTAACCGGCTGGATGCCTACCCTACTGGGGCTCTCAGTTCGCTCAAGCCTCAGAAAGCCGGCGAGACTTGGGATGACATTCCTTGCTGTAGGAATCTCTCTGATGCTGGCGGGTTCGATTCAGATGATGACTGTCGCATTGAATGATACCATAGTAGGGGGTTTGAGAGAAGGTCAAACATGGGATGCACAGGTTTTCGTTCAACCCGACGGGGAGTCCGAAGTAGTAGAGTGGGCCATTGATAGAGGCGCCTCATATGAGATAGTTATCGAGGCCCCTGTCGGAACCCTAATCGACTCTTCAGAACTACAGAGAAGCTTCGTTTTAGTGGGACTGGGGGGTTATGGAGATGGCGAATCAATGAGGCAGACTGAAATTATTGACGGTTCAGAACCAGCTCCAAATACTGCCATAACAGAGGTCATGATGGACGAGGGATCATTACAAATGACCGGTTGGAAAGTGGGCGACAGACAATCGGTATCAATATCTGGTAAAGAATTGGAAGTAGATATTGTAGGATCTGTGAGAGGGGAGATTTCTAGAACTATGTTCTTCCATCAGACAGACTTGGCAGGGATAATTGGATTCAACGCTACAGCAGTCTACCTTGAGTTCCCAGAGGGGGTTTCCGTTGATGAGGAGCTTGGGAAATTATCCAGTGGAATTCAAGAGAGGGAATCACTTCTTAGGGGGATAGAATCTCTACTCGATCAACAAACTCAAGTTCTGGGTACGATAATGGTATTGGGATTCATATTCACTCTAGCTGTCATGTTCAATACTATGGTCATGAATCTCGCTGAGAGGGATTTCGAATTGGCTACTTTGAGGGTGTTAGGGGCATCGACTGGAAGCCTTTCGGTAATGCTTCTCTTCGAAAGTACCATTATTGGTTTGATAGGAGGCCTGTTTGGTGTGATCTTCGCCTTCGGTGGCGCTTTAGGTCTGGCGGCCGAATTCTCAACATGGCAATTCTACTTCCCAGTGGTCCTAGTCCCGAACGTCGCTTTGCAGCTCATTTCAGTGGTATTGCTGATTTCTGTAGCAATGGTGCCAGTTGGAATCATTAGGCTCAGAAACATGGATCTCGTCGAGAAAGTCAAAGACCTGTCCCAATAACGGCGATACATGCGAGTAGTTACTTGGAACCTAAATGGAATCAGGGCCGCCCATAGAAAAGGACTCTACGATTTCATAGATAGGATAGATGCCGATGTGATGCTATTCCAAGAGGTCAGGGCCCTTCCAGAACAAATGCCAAAGGATTGGAAGGAGCCAGAAGGGTACGATGTCATTTGGCATCCTGCGCAGAGGAAAGGGTATTCGGGCGTGATGTCCTGTTCGAGGGTCGGCATGGAAGAGATTGGCAGGGGAATCGACACTGACTTAGATGAGACAAGGGACCCCGAGGGAAGGGTTTTGCATACAAAGCACAATGGAATGCATTGTGTGAACATCTATCTCCCTAATGGCAGTTCAAGAGATCAAAGGCAAGCTTACAAGGATCAATGGATCGAGGATTTGATGGAGTGGGCAGAAATGTTCGTGGGTTCGGAAGAGCCAGCAATTCTTTGTGGAGATCTGAATATTGCCCATACCGAGGATGACATATGGGATCCAAAAGGGAATAAGAGGTCATCTGGATTCCTTGAGCATGAGAGGGAGTGGTTCACAAGACTTCTGGATAGGGGATGGCATGACTTGCTCAGAATCCACATAGGGTCACAAAAAGGGCCTTACACATGGTGGTCAAATTTCAGAAGAGCGAGGGAGAGAGACAGGGGTTGGAGAATTGATTATGTCCTTGCGAATGATGTAGCGAGGTCTATGATGAAATCAGCTGAAGTCATGAGGGAAGGTGGAATGGTTGTTTCAGATCATGCACCTGTCATTGTCGACTTCGATATTTAGGCCCGATAGTTCTGTTTAACGGCTATATGGCCCCAAGCCACCATTCAAGAGGTGAAGCGTCGGCGAACAATCATGGCGAATACGCTGGAAGAGAGGCTTGAGAGAATCCTTCCAGGCGGGAAGGGCGTCTGGATACCAATGGATCACGGGGCCTCCAGCTTTCCCGTCGACGGACTTACGGATACCGAATTCGTTGTTGATTCAGTGATCGGAGGTGGAGCCGATGCTATCGTATTGCAAAAGGGTCTTCTCAGCCATCACCATTCCAGGAATGGCTGGGACGGGTATGTTTGCCACATCTCAGTCTCCACCATTCACGGAGGTGAGAGATCCCAAGACAAGGTTTCCGTGGCAACAGCTTCAGAAGCACTCCTCAGGGGTGCAAACGGAGTTTCAGCTCAAGTGAACTTGGGCGATAAGTACGAGCCGGAGATGATACAGAGGCTCGGAGAATTATCCAGGCAAGCATATTTGGAAGGATTACCAGTCCTTGGCATGGTATATCCTAGAGGGACGAATCTTGTTATCGAGGAGGGTGACTCAACAAGGGGGGTGGCTCACGCTGCAAGAATCGCATGGGAACTAGGGTGCCATGTGGTAAAGGTCCCATGGACAGGTTCTCCCGAGTCCTTCTCCAAGGTTGTCGAGGCAGTGCCTATCCCAGTTTTGTTGGCCGGTGGTGAGAATGAAGGCGATTTCAGCAAAACCCTGTCGATTGTCAGGGAGGCAATGGATGTTGGGTGCTCGGGTATTTGCTTCGGTAGGCAGGTTTTCGGCTCAAAAGATCCAGAGTCGTGCGTAAAAGCCCTGAGGGAAATTGTTCACGCTGGCGAGAATGCACGCTGATGAGGTGGTGTAATGGAGTTATGGTTGGATGCGGAGATGTATGGACGCCCCACCCAAGACCCAGATGGTGTACGAGTTTGGGACGGATCTAGCCCGGATGTTGCGATGGTGGAGATAACGGATGCTAGAGCGCAAAAAGAAGCCATTTCTCTGATAGGGAGTGTCCCTTGGATATTGATTAGGTGTGAAGACTGGAAGATGATATCATTGGAGAATCTAGTGGCATCATCCAGAGGAAGCGGGACCAAATTAGCCATTGCAGTCTCAAAGAGAGTTGAACTGCAGGGGGTGGCATTCGCACTCCAACATGGAGTCGATGCTGTGGCTCTCCCGCCAGAAAATAAATTCCCGGATATCTGGTCAGCTGCGAGGTCAATTGTGAGGGATAATGGGGATAGAAACTCCGGTGTCGACCTCCCTTCTCTGTCTCATGCCAGAATTACATCTGTAACTGAAGGAGGAATAGGGGAAAGGGCCTGCGTCGACCTTACGGAGAGGCTACTGGAGGGCGAAGGTATCGTTGCTGGATCAACTTCTTCTTGTCTCAGTTTGATCCATGGAGAGACGATCCCCTCCCAGTATGTCCCAACCAGACCTTTCAGGATTAACGCGGGAGCCATACACTCGTATGTAATAATGGGCGATGGAACAACGAAGTACCTCAGCGAATTAGAATCTGGGGATCGGGTTTCTGTCTTCTCTGTGGACGGTTCAATCAGAGAAGCTACTATTGGGAGGCTCAAAATCGAAAGAAGACCCCTGCTAAAGATATCCTTTGAATCAGGGGAGTTTACGGGTAATGTGATGGTCCAGCAAGCCGAGACTGTGCGCCTGATTTCGAGTGATTCTAAACCAATCTCAGCAACAGATATCTCTCAAGACGATGAAATCATTGTAGTCATTGACAACAGCATGCGTCACATAGGTAGTGCAGTATCAGGGGAGGTCAGAGAATTATGACAATTTTAGGTACAGGGGAGGCATTTGGAGCAATTTCAATCCTTCATGCGTTGGGTGCAGGAAAGGGTTGCTCAATCCCCGTCAAACTGCCAATTAGAGTCAATATCTATGATGTTGAAATGACTAATGATGAGGATAAACATGGTATTTTGTCTATAATTTCATCTATTTGGGAGGAGAAGGGATACCCGGTTCCACCTGTCATAGGTTGGGAGGTGATCAGCGAAATCCCCATTGGCCAGGGACTAAAGTCCAGCTCAGCTCTTTCTTGTGCAGCAATCAGGGCTCTCGATAAGGCATCTTGGACATGCCTTTCGGATTATGAGATAGTTGACTTAGCTGTGGAGGCGCAGAGGAGATCAGGTTGCACAATTTCCGGAAGTATGGATGATACATGGGCCACGCTAACCTCTGGATGGAAAGCAGTGGACCCCTCTAAAACCCCTGAAGAATCGATTCTCTTTGAAGGAGATATAGAGCCTGGATTCTCAGTCCTAATTGGGCTAAGGGGTTCAAGAAAGAGTGATATTATAATCGAGTCTTTTCACAAAAACTCACAGATTTTCGACAGAGCGCTCGCATCATTGATCAACGGCTCCATACTGGATTCATTATCCTCAAATGGAATGGCTGTGGCCTCATCTACCGATGATTTCGAAGCTCTGAGGATCAGTAACCTAATGATAGCCTCAGGCGCTGTAGCTGCTGGCATCAGTGGCTCAGGACCTGCGATTGCTGTAGTCTGCTATGCCTCGGACTCGGAATATATCGGGGCACAATTGTCCGAGCTTTGCGATGAAGTAATATCAACTCAGTTTTTGCTATCCAAAGAGCTGGTCGAGGGGGCATAACATGGGAATGGGTCTTGGTGAAAACCTCAAGGTTACAATTTTCGGCGAGAGTCATGGAAAGTGTGTGGGGGCATTGATTGAGGGGATCCCCCCCGGGACTCCGGTAGATCCAGAATCCCTTCTTCAGGATCTGCAAAGGAGGAAGCCCGGTAGGAAAGGGATGTCTCAGCGTTCTGAGGATGATAGATGCGAGATTATGTCGGGAGTCTTCGACGGAAAGGCTACTGGTTGGCCAATATTGATGCTGACCATGAACTCAGATGCTAAATCGAAAGATTACTCATTCCTGCCTGATCATCCTCGCCCAGGGCACGCTGATTTGGTCGAGTCTGTTAGGTCCCAGGGTTCCGCTGATCTTAGAGGCGGGGGATCTCAGTCAGCCAGGCTAACATTTGGTCTAGTTGCTGCGGGAAGCCAAGTCAGATCCATTCTGGATAAGGTTGGATGGTCATGTCATGCTCACTTGCATAGTGTCGGGAATATTCAATCAAAGCCACTTTTCGAATTAGACAGAGGTAATGAATTGGACCCCAGCTCAGATTCCGGGAGACTGAATTGTAGGGACCATGAAGCCGCAATTTTGATGTCCAAAGAGATCGAGAAAATCAGAAAAGATAGAGATACCATAGGATCTGTGGTTGAGTTGTTGATAGAAGGTCTACCAATAGGGGTTGGAGAGCCGTGGTTTGATGGTATTGAACCGTCCTTGGCGAGAGCACTCATGGCCATACCCGGTGCGAGGGCAGTGGAGTTTTCACATGGAGTAAAATCTTCTCTAATGAGGGGAAGTGAGCACAATGACTCTTGGTTACCCGGGACGAATTACCCTATTCTTGATGGCGCATCCGAGGGAACTGCTGACGGCTCATTGGGAGGGCGCTCAACTGGTGCCCCTATCTCTGTCAAGGTACATTTTAAGCCTCCAAGTAGCCTTCCCCGGAAGCAATTCACATTGCACCTGCCTTCGAATCAACGCCAATACCTCGAAGTCGGAGGAAGGCATGATCCTGTGTTGGGCCCTAGGGCAGCACCTGTAGTAGAAGCAGTTTCCATGCTCGTTATGGCAGATTTAGGAATAGCCGGCGGTTTCATTTCAAGCTAAGCGTTTCTTTCTCTCATCTGCTGAATCCTTAGGGGGAGGTTTACTCCGAACATTATCGCAATAATTAGGAATACAATTGCAGTTCCGAGGGCTACTCCATACACACTCGTCAACTCAACCGATTCCCTGAGCCTCTCTGAAGCAACATCTGAACTACCATCAAAGATATCAACAATTGCTGGAATTATGAGATTTATCAACAGAGTCATCAGAGCTACTACTCCCGCAATAACTGGAGCAATTGCAAGTGATGTGTGGTACCTCCTGGTTATCTTGTTTACACCCATTACGTATACCTCATTCATCCTGATTGAGGTATCCAACATAGAGAACCTGATTACCCCACTTGACAGTTCAATGTACATTACTAAGAAGACCGCATACAAGATCAGGATGAACTTCTGAGCTATCTCGCCTTCCGGAAGGAAGTCGAATCTGAATTCTACTGTACTTCCCGCAAACCTCACGGTTACCAAAATCAGAGCAATATAAGAAATTAGCATAGCCCTCTTATCTCTCTGGAAAATCCCATAGGCCCCTCCAACTAGGCCTATGACTATCAAGGAGAGGTGGAATAGGCCAGCAAGTGAAGTGAATCCAATAATATTGGAGATTGCGAACCAAGCTGTTCCAGAGACTGGTGTTATAGCTAAGGTGAGGAATGATAAAATCACCAAGGATGAAACAGCTCCCACTTGTAGTGATGAAACCATTCTGTCAGCAGGTAGGAACTTCTGTTTGGAAACGACCGGTCCTCCGAAGAAGGACTC
The DNA here is from genome assembly GCA_002505775.1 of Euryarchaeota archaeon UBA130. Taxonomy (GTDB): domain Archaea; phylum Thermoplasmatota; class Poseidoniia; order Poseidoniales; family Thalassarchaeaceae; genus MGIIb-O5. Next base: position 9,147 of record DAVY01000007.1, read on the forward strand.
AATAAAGCTCGGGACATGTATCTCAGGTATTGCATCCTTGGGTATCTCAGTGCTCGACTTCAGCCTACCTGCCGCCTTTTTCCTGCTAGGTGCTGAAGACCTCACGGTCTTTCCTTCGTAGAGGTGGGAAGTATCTCCTCCCCCATCTACCTTTACCTTATCAGCCATTTATCACTCACCTCAGAATCCCCTTGCTCCTGCCAGAGCGGTATTCAGCATCATATCTGGCTCCCAATCCATGACGAAGGCACCAAGTCCTCGTAATTCGCTCATAAGGATATCACGCTCTGTCTTCAAAACCTCGTAACCAGTCCTGTCAAGTCTCTTGGCATCAAACTCGAACTCAAGGCTACTTGGAGAAAGGACAGTAACGTCAAAGTTCCTCGCCCTAAGATCCCTGACAGCATCGACGATTGTCGAGTCATCCTCTAAGGGACTTAGGATGATGATTGGACTACCCCTGTTTATGTGTGGCATGATTCTATTTGTGACTACCTTCAGAGGCGTGTTACCTTTCGCTATAGCCCCAGCTAGCTTCGTCAAAAGGACATATAGTTGCTTTTTTCCTGTGTCCCTGTCTACGGAAACTATCTCATCACTGTAAACCACCAGGCCTACAGAGTCTCTTCTTGATAAGAAGTACTGAGACAGACTTGCAGCAGCCCTTGTGCTGTAGACCAAAGAGTTACGACTGACTGGCCCGGTCTCACTTACAGATCTGCTGTCAATGATTATGATGATGTCACTAACGGCATCTCTCTCGTACTCATTGACCATCATTTTCCCTCCACTCCTCGCAGTTGCAGCCCAGTTCACCTTTTTCATCGGATCACCAGGTATATACTCCCTTAGATTGTAGAAATTAGATCCTTCTCCGGGATTCCTAATATTGACAGCGCCGGTGAAAATCTTTGGGACTCTACTTTTTATCAGTGCATCCTTGATGTCTTCCATCTTGGGGAATACAAGGAAATCGTCATACAGGTTAACCTCCCTCTCATTATGGAACAGCCCAAATGCATCCTGAATTCTGATACATACCGGCCCTATAGTGTAGAATCCTCTCAGAGGGGTTTCTATCGTGTATCTAATTGTGGTCTCTCTTTGAGGTCCAAGTTCCATGAGTACGTAATTCGCGCCCTTCTTGACTCTCATAACCTCCGGAACCCGGTCTCTCACCTCTACGATCTTTGGCAAATTAGATTTGTTCTGCAATCTTAAGGTAACTTCAATCTCCCCGTCTTCAAAAATTCTAGATGACGAAATTTTTCTCAAAGCAACGATGCTGTTTAATTGCACACCATCATTTTTCCTCTCCTCTTCAGCTCTTCTTCCTGATGAGGAAACATCGGCATGGTTGGACATGAATGCCGCCCACGTTAGGAACGAAAGAAGTACCACTGCGACAGTAACTAATTGCTGGTTACGAAGGACCAAGCCAAGAAGGTAAAGAGCGATTGCCAATGATGCGAACATCGCTGACTTCCTGCTCCACGCCATGTCAATCCTCCTCTTCTACTCTAGTGAAGTCCTCAAGCCCTCAAACCGTTGGGACTGGTACTTGCCTCAGAATGTCGGAAACAACTTCCTCGTTTTCCAATCCCTTAATTTGGTGTTCCGGTTTTAGGATAAGCCTGTGTGAGACTGCCAATACAGCGACGGATTTTACATCGTCTGGGGTGATAAAGTCTCTACCGCTCATTGCAGCCGCCGCACGACTGGTCTTGAGCAAGGCCTGAGAACCACGAGGAGATGAACCGACGAGGACCCGCGGGTCTTCCCTTGTCCTGGTAACTATCTCCACCATGTACATTCTAACTGCCGGATCCACATAGACTTCCTCACAAGCTTCTTGCATAGCAACCACTCTCGCTGGATCAGTTATCGTCTCCACTTCAACAGCGTCCTTCTTCCTTGCTACACGTCTTGCAAGAATCTCGTCCTCATCAGCTCTGTTGGGGTAACCGACACTCATCTTGAACATGAATCGGTCTAGCTGAGCCTCAGGCAGAGGATATGTTCCCTCTTGCTCCACTGGGTTTTGGGTGGCCATTGTCAGGAAAGGGGCTGGGAGCTTGTGTGTAACGACTCCGATGGTAACCTGCTTCTCCTGCATGGCCTCTAATAGAGCCGCCTGGGTCTTAGGTGGAGCTCTGTTGATCTCATCAGAAAGAAGAAGATTACAGAATATAGGCCCGGGCTTGAATGTGAACTCCCCCTTTTTGGCATCATAGATGTTGGTCCCTGTGATATCCGCAGGCAACAAATCAGGGGTAAATTGAACTCTCTTGAAGTCACATCCAAGTGCGTCAGCGAAAGTGTTGGTCATGAGAGTCTTTGCTAGACCAGGATAATCTTCGAAGAGAAGATTTCCATTCGATAGTATATTTATGAGCACGTTATCGATTACATGGGACTTTCCAATAATCACCTTTTGTACTTCAGCGCTAATGGCCTCTCCAATCCTTCCGACAGCCTCTAGTTTTTCGTTTGTCTTCTTGGATCCTCTGGCCTTTGCAGCCTTCTCCTCGTACCCTTTCGATACTGCGTCTGCTGGCGGTGCTGGGGGCTTTTCTGCTGGTGGTGTTGCGTTCATACTATTATCTCCAGTTCATCATTACTTTTGTCAATTGCGTCTGCGGTCAATTCCCGCCTCCCCAGCGTCTGATGGACTGCATCAGCTCTCTGAGCTCTTTAGGGGAGTATTTTCTTTCTTTGGAATAAGCTAGCTCCACAAGCCGGGGATTGCCAATCATCGATTGAATCTCAGCTGGTGGCTTGAGGGCCATTTGGTCTCTGGTGAGGTCATGGTGGACCCTAATTTTCGTGAATAGTGCTTGTTGAACTCTTCTTCTGTATTCACTTGGATTTAGCTTATTTGGCCTCTCAGAGAATCTGGTCAAATCAAAAACATGCCTCCAGTTTTCCTTTTCTGGGACAATCATCATTGCTACTAGTAGCAGAAGTCCAACGTTTAGTACCACTAGCCACTTCAGGAATGTGTTGGAGGTAAGCAAAACGACGGTACTCATAGCTTCTACGAATGGGGCGGAGACAACTCCCGTGACGTGCCTACTTTCGTCAAATACTACTTGGAAATTGGTGAAATCACTCTTCACTTCTCCGGACAATTCCAGATTATCGAACTCCATCATGGAGTAAATTAGAAGTCTGAAGTAGTCCCCATTTCCATTCCATTGGGATCCATCAGAATCCTCAAATGCATCATTCCAACAACTCTGGTAAGCACCTACTACCTCACAAACTCTCGGAATCCCCTCTCCTTGAGCTACTTCATCCGTCCACAGCATGTTCGAGAAGGCCTCTGGGTCTGAAACGAAAACTATGCTTCCAGTCACCTCTATCTCTGCGGTATTGCCACCGACGATTGCCTGGCCTCCCCTAACTTTGTCATACACCTCAATCCCCGGATAATCGGCCCTTATCATCAGGGCCAAATCTCCTGGAGCGGGATTTCTGAAGTCACTTGAATCTCCATTCCCGATTAAATCGATAAAGGCAGAGGGAGACGCCTTCGATATTACGGTCACCTCACGATGTCCGGGGTCTTCCCTATCCCTCTCGGTTTGCTCAAATTTCATTCCTGTGGGCTTTCTGAACATCACCGGAAGCGCACATGAGTCATCATATTGGTCGATCTCGAATGTCCCACATCCATCATTTCCAAACTCTGTTGCCTCCTCTTCAAGAGTCCCGATCCCCCAAACGTTTTCCCATGAGTACTGACTAACTCCATCATCAGTTTCAGTTACATAATACTGGTTTTCGTCTAATAGGGGGGAATCGAAGTAAGTTACTCCAAATTTAGAGGCTAGCCTATTCGCATTAGTTCCATCAGCGGCTACAATGACCTTGCCACCTGACTCTGTAACGAAATCGTAAATTGAATCCGCCTCGGTCTCATCAATCGGTTTCTCAGGAGCGATGACGAGTAGCATTGTCCTGTGGGGATATTTCCAGTCGTTTACCAGCATTGGAGTCGACATGGTGTTCGCGATAGAGTAACCATCGTCTTCCTCCAAGCTATCCCTCATGTCCTTCAACTGGGCCAGTCCGTCATAGTCCCCTTCACTGGAATAAGCAGAATAATGAGTGGCCTTTCCAACAACGAAAATCATTGGAAGGATTAGAAGTAATGCTGTCGTGATTCCCAAGGACCAAGTGACGTATGTGCCGAATTCTCGACCATCGTCGTTGTTATCCAAGGTAATCAACATCCTAACATAGGTTCAATCTAGCACCTACGGTGCTGTCCGGAGTGCGATTGCCCAATTATATGCTTCGGCAATAAAATTCTCATTTCTCGCCGGATATTAACTCAGTATACCGATTTAGACACTTAATTGTGAGGTACACTAGTCATCCCTATCCGTCTTGATTGATGCTGAAATGAGAATCATAAATACCGTAAGAAAAACCCCTATATTTGGTAAGTTAGAACTTACCACCTCATCAATCATATCGCCCTCATTTACCCCTTGATCATTCGGGTCCTCTTCGTTTACTGGAGGGGGTTCAACAGTAACTCTGACACTATCACTGGCTATCGCAGAACCGCCAGAGTTCGTGGCACCATTCGATGAGATTACAACTTCCACCTCACAGTTTCTTTGAGGGTGGCTTTGAGACGCAGTTATCACCAAGGGCGAGGAAATTCCATTCTGTATATCACGACTAGTGAGTTCATCTAGGGAGCTTGTTGTCAGCAATGGGCAATTGTCAGATATTTCCACAGATCCAACCCTGTCTACTGCGTTACCTAGGTTGCCAACTAACACCTGGAGTGTCATTTCTGAGCCCGAATTCATCGGGCCCACTGGTTCGGATATGCTGATTTCCAAATCATATATGGTTGGAATCAACAGATCACCTGTGCTACTTCTGGAGTCTGGAATTGGCTGGGGGACCGAACCCCTCGATACTAAAAGACCGGTGATACTGAACTCCTCAGTAGTTTCAGCGGGATTGTCCCTGACATTAATGCCTGATATTGCAAGCGTGAATGTTTTATTATTTCCAGCACCTATTGTCTCAGACTCCGGACCGTCATATTCGCCCTCAAAGGGTATTTCATATTCGAAATCCACGGTGATTGGTAACAGCTCATTATTCGAAACGAAGAATGACACACTCACCGTTCCGGTTGAACTCAATTTGAAGGGATTATCTTCGTCCTCTTGGGGATAATCAATCCCTAGTTCCCAACCCGGTGGCTCAGGCTGCTGGGAGGCTACTATCGGTGAAAGCATGCAAAGTAAAGCAATCGAAGTGACAATAACTCCGGCCTTCAAACTCAGCCCTCCAGTAGGGCACTACATGCTCTTCTGGTTAGAACTTTGACCATTTTTTTCCTATATGAGGGCGGATACCAAGTGTTTAGAACAGGCTTCACGGACCTCCTAACCGACTCAGATAACTTAGTCACGCTATCTTTACCATCCCATCCTTCCAAAGCCTCCATAGCCTGCTCAGTATGTAGCACGGGAACGGACTCTAGGCCAGTTGTGGCGACACGTAAATCCTCGATGACGCCCCCTTCTCTTTTCCATGTCACCGCAACTCCTGCCTCAGGGAAATCCCAGCTTTCTCTCTGTCTTAGTTTCTGATAATCTCCTTCCCATTCGAATAGGTCCTCAGGGAATGTGATATGTGTAACTATTTCACCTTTCTTTAGCACATTTCTGGTCATTCCATCAAGTCTGAAGAATTCACTAATTGGCATCGATCTCGATTCATCGAGTGATGAAAGATGTATGGTTGCACCAAGGCACATAAGAACGGGAGCCAGATCAGCTTGGTATGTTGCAACACATAGATCGTTCTGATTAGGAATTACCCGGCAGTCCGCCCCGGTCCCACAGTCACATTTGTGGCACCAATCAATGGACTCTCGCCACTCCTCAGTTTGATTAAACCAGAAGCACCTGGTATCGAGACAGATATTTCCTCCTAATGTCGCGGACCTCCTAATCATCACACTGGCTATCTTGCTGGCTGCTTGGGAGATCAAAGGATGAACAGAATTCGACTCAACTATTTCTTGAAGGCTTACCATGGCTCCTATTCTGAGTGGCGTCATAACATATAATTCATCGATTCCAGATAATGAGATTACATCCTTCTTGGTATTGATGTGCCATTTGTAATTTGGAATAAGGTCGGTACCTCCTGAAATCCAGTCATACTCCTTCCCCGCTGATGATAATTCTGAGGCTTTTGATAGTGCTTCATCCAATGTACTTGGGATGTGTAAGTTGAACGGTGGCATCCTCACTCCACATCACCCCTATGCCTTCTCTCTGTGTGCTTCCATGCACTTCCGGCTAGCCCCGGGTCTTCTAAATAACCATCCGGGGGTATTACTACCGCAGCCCATCTAGAGTCTTGTTCGTCTCCTGGAATTTCGGGGTCCAGTCCGAAAAGAGCCCCATTGTGATAGGGGGATGGGCTATCGGTAAGTCTTCTTTCCTTATCCCTTTTGGAGTGATTAATTGACCTGATTTGCAGAGTTTCCTGTAGGGCCGTCAGCTCCAGCTTGGGGGGTTTCAGGTCTAGTGGTTCTTCGACCCCCTCAGATTTGCACCTTCTCTCGATCGCCTTGTACAGTCTGTCTGGCGTAATTGGGAGCTCACTAACCCTTACCCCGATTGCATCGTAAACGGCGTTAACAACGGCTGGAAGTATAGGAAGTAGAGGGCCCTCTCCAGCTTCTTTAGCGCCAAACGGACCTTCAGGATCATTGGACTCAACGATTATCGGAGTGACCTCTGGCATCTCATGAACCGTGGGTATCTTGTAATCCAAGAGATCAGGATTCAGAAGATGCCCCGTCCTACCATACTTCATTTCTTCACTGAGGACTTGCCCCATTCCCATGTGGCACGAACCAATAATCTGTCCCTCCACAGCCAACGGGTTTAGCGCCTTACCGCAGTCGTGGGCCGCCCAGACCTTCTCAACCTTAGTCTGCCCAGTCTCTATGTCCACATCAACCTCTGCAACATAGGCAGAAAATGAGTATGCGGGAGCAAGTCCGGCGGCAGCCCCTTTGTGTGCCCTTCCCATCGGGGGTGTACGATACGAACCCGAAGAAACCAATGCCCCTCTGTCTTCTTGGGCCTTGTGCAAGGCTTCCAAGTAAGAAACGCCGACTGCAGGATCTCTTTTGTTGAAAATTCGACGATCACCTATTACTAGATCCCCGATCTTTGAACCTGTAATTTCACTTGTCGCCTCCAATAACTCGTTTCTTATCTCCATTGCAGCGGAAATAGCCGCATTGGCATTCATGAAAGTGACTCTCGATGAGTAGGAGCCTAGGTCAACTGGAGAAGTGTCACTTTCCCTGCTCCTGACTCTGATCATGTCAAGGGGAAGGCCCAGAACTTCAGCAACCGATTGTGCTACTACAGTATCAGATCCTTGGCCTATATCGGCGGCACCAGTATGGACTGTGACTCCTCCGTCCATATCGATCTTCAAGTGTACTGTGGCATGAGGGAACTTGTTTGGATCCCAATGGATTGGGAGCCCACTTCCAGAGATGAAAAACCCACAACCTATTCCTATGCCTTTCCCGAGAGGCATCTTCCTGAATTTTTCATCCCATCCGGACTCTTCTTTCACCCTTTCAAGACACTCCCTCATACCTATGCTTGTAACTCTAAATCCAGTAATTGTGGCACTGTGAGGAGGCAGTAGATTTGCAAGCCTGAAGTCAATCGGATCAACCCCAAGCTGCTCAGCCAAATCATCAATCCCAGTTTCAACAGCGCATCTGGAATTAACGGCTCCATGGCCCCTCATTGCACCACTTGCTGGCTTATTGGTCCACACTCTGGCGCCAGTATAATGGAAAGCTCCAATCTCATAGGGTGCGGTATGGAGGACTCCGTTGTAGTAAGTAGTCACGTGTCCGAACGATGCAAAGGCACCCCCATCAATCAGGGCATCGGTCTCTATACCGCAAAGTCGGCCCTCCGAGTCTGCGTGCAAAGACATTGAAATCTTCGAAGGGTGCCTTCCCCTGTTTACCCAGAAAACCTCCTCCCTGTCAAAATTAATTCTGACAGGCCTACCTGTCTTCCTAGCTAGAATAGCTGCGCACATTTCGTGAGGAAAAGGATCCGACTTCCCTCCAAATCCTCCTCCGACGAATGTCCTGTACACGTTTATCTGATGCATAGGGATGTCCAAGACATCAGCAAGAGCTCTGTGCAAGTAGTGGGGTACCTGTTGAGGAGTGTATAGCGTCAATCTCCCAGAAGGATCCCAGTGAGCCACAACCGCGTGTGGCTCTGTAAACCCATGATTTACTCCAGTGAAAGTCCAATCAGAATCATGAGTGGCTACGGAACTATCTTTCATATCAGAAATATTTCCGAACTGCTGGAACACCCTTTTCTGTACGTTCGATTCTCCGATATGGTATTTTCCTCTGTCATGAATCGGATTTTCGGAATCTTTTAGTCCCTGTTCAATGTCATGGATGGAATCTAAAACTTCGTACTCTACCTCAATTAATCTACAGGCCTCTCTAGCTGTAGGCTCATCAACAGCGGCGACACATGCCACTAGGTCGCCGACATGTCTGACTTTCTCTACAGCCATGGCATGCTCGTCTTTGGTAACGGGAAGGACCCCGAACTTTCCCGGGGCGTCTTCCCCAGTGGCTACTCCCAAGACTCCTGGCAATTCCAGGGCTTTGCTGATATCGATAGAGAGTACTCTAGCATAATGGTGAGGACTTCTGAGGATTCTCCCGATTACCTCTCCCGGGAGCCTGATATCATCTCCATATTTTGCCTGGCCAGTTACCTTCCAGTTACTATCTACTAGGGACGTGGGCTTCCCGATTACTTGGCCACTCACCAAGTCATCATGCCTGTGTGCTCCCCATGGCTGTTCCAAAGAACCCCCCTGTGATTCAGGAATCCTAGAATAATCAGTCGGTTTGGAGAAACGATTCTTGCCTCCTGAACCAGGCTTCGAGAACGGTAACTTGCCAGGTTGTTGTCTGTATCCCACCATCTCACCTGATTCCGAAGTATCCTTACTTTCGGTCGAATGGTCACTATCTGACATCTACTCACTCCCTGAGAATCCGGGATGAGGATCGCTCTTCGATGAAGTAGAGTCGCCAACCCCCCTGCCAGAGACTAATATCTCAGAGGCTTTAGAAATAGACTCAACTATTTGCTGATAACCGGTACATCTGCATAGATTTCCTTCGATTGCAGCCTTTATCTCCGGTTCTGTAGGAGAAGGATTTCTCTCCAGCAAGGCCGCTGAAACAACCAGGAAGCCAGGTGTGCAAAAGCCACATTGACTCCCTCCACAGTCTGCAAATGTCTGCTGAATTGGATGTAGATGATGGCCAGAAGATAATCCTTCCACAGTAGTAATTTCACAATCTCTCGCTTCTTGTGCCAATACTAGACAGGAAATTTTCGGGGTTCCATTTATCATCACACTACAGCAACCACATGTTCCCATGTCACATCCTCTTTTCGTACCCAAACTTCCAGCCTTATCTCTCAATACATCCAGAAGAATCGCATTGCTGTCGATGAAGAAATCTACGTTCACACCATTCACAGTCGCGTTCCATCTGACCTTATCGGGCCCCGGGACCATGGGTAGGCTATACTGCACCACATACTCACCAGAACAATCAACGACTTGAGTATTTTGTTTCGTCATCTACTGTCAGAGAAGGTCTTCTGATACCTTCTTCATAATTTCAAACTCCGCTCTTTTCATGTGCTCACCTAATGTACTTCTGGCCATGCCAAGTCCCTCAGCAATATCCTTGAGTTTGACATCCGAATCAGGGTCAAAGTAACCCATATTTATGGCGTAAGTGAGTACTTCCTTCTGCTTGTCCGTCAACCCATCAGTCCAACCATTTCTTTCTTCCTTTCTGAAAGAATTCACACTAATTTTATCTGGAGGAAGTACCACTCTAAGAAGGGCCACAAACCTACTAACAGAGCCAGAAAGTCCCGATAGCCTAAGCTCCATTCCTCTTGTCGAATCTATCCCGTATGGGGGATATACTTGTATGTTCGATAGCTCGATAGCGGATTTAGCAAAGGGATGGCTACAAAGAATACTTGCTACCAATAAATCTCCGTCCTCCTCCAGAACTTCGATAACCTCCAGCCAACTGATTTCTGATAATTCGGTAACCTTTCTTCCTTCCTTCAGTCGTATCTCGGCTAGTTGAACAACTCCCTTTTCGCTGACAGAAAGATGACTTAGAACCTCTATACTTTCTGCGATCCTCAAGATGTTTGATATGTCACTGGAGCCGTGCAGAGATGAGATATTCCATCGCAGGTTTACTCTTCTCATACAATTCTCAACGACTTTCTCTTATTGAAACCAACGGTCTGAGAATTTTTACTGAAAATACAATTTACGTCCAGTAAGCCTCTCTAATCGCTTGATTTGCCTCCATACACATTACTACGTCAGATGGCCTCTCGTCCATCTGAGGGCCACCACTCAGGTGATCGATAATTGGTTGCACATTGCTCTCGTTAACGACTCCCCATCCAACTTGGGTGCATGGCGCTATGGGAGAGATAGGCATTGTCCCCGACAATGGGTCCCAAGTTGAAGAAGAAGGATACCAAGCAGACAAATTAAGAGCATCTCTCAGGTCATCATTAGTTACATTGAGTCCTTCCCCAGAAACTAGGAGTCCCATTCTCGTTATTGGATCGGCTCCAGAAGAATAATCTCCGAACTCAGATCTCAATGTCAGTATGACCTTCGATAGCAATCCTGCAGTCCTGGGCGTAGCAAATGATGTTCCTGAAGTCTCGTGGTATCCGTCGATATCGTCATGATTAGGCAGTATCTGAGTCCAATCGGCGGCAATATCTGGGTAAGAACCACTCATCGTTTCCTTCTGATCATCCCCCTCCTCGGCATAACCAGAAATCCCAATGCTCCATGGGGGTCCAGCAGTTGAATCTTGAACGGCAGGAGAAGGGGAGTTGTCAGCAGCGCCAGCATGAATCTTCTTATTTTCCACAACCGCCACCTTTGTTGCATCTTCTATTCCAGGAACCGGAACAGATCCAATCGGTCCAAAACTGGTGGTAATTATGTCTACGAGGGGTTGATTTGCGGCGGCAAGAACAGCAGCGTCACTAAATCCCTCAACGAAAAATATCACTGCATCTGGATTTGCGTCCAGAACCGCCCCGGTGACCGCCGTTCCGTGACCATCCTGGGGATCATCAAGTATTGGGATGTCAGTGTTATCGTCGGGGGAAGTTCCGATTATCCTTGTACCTCTGAACCAGACAACGTCAGAGGAGGTAATCTGGTCCCAACAACTTTCCTTGTCGGCGTCGTATCTTTCTTGCCACGTTCCTTCGGTACTGATGTCACAAATCATTGTGACATTCAATCCCTCAAGAAGTGAGACGGGAAACGATTCATTCATGATGAAGTGGTTATGATAAACGTTGATTCCGGTATCGATAGGGGCAACCACGGTGTATGATTCCAAATCAGGTCTTTCATCTGGCAACAGGACTGCATTTCCCTCCTCCTCCCAAAGTATACAACCGCTCAATAAAGGGATTAAAAAAATCAGCACAGTGCCCATCGCAGTGTATCTCATGTGCCTCGGTGTTAGGGGGTATAATTTCATATTTCGGCTATCTTGTCTTTCTTTCAAATGACAGAATTTCAGCGCATATCGCCAATGCAATCTCTTCTGGGGTATCAGCTCCGATATCGAGGCCAATCGGGCATCTAGCTGGAGACAGCTTCTCCTCAGTCAATCCGGATTCAGTTGCCGCCTTCCTGAAACCATTCCACTTTGTAGTCGAACCAATAACGCCTATACGAGGAACACCATCTAAGATTTTGAGTAGCCCTATCAGTAGTTCTTGGTCGATGGACCAATCGTGACCCATAACTAGTATATCCGAGAATCTTCTAATTGATGATACAGTCTCATTACCCAGAAATTCATCAACTGAACTGCATAAATTCTCAGATGCTTTGGGATACCTTTCTAGATTAGAGTATTCGCTTCTGACGTCAAAAACACTGTATTTCCAGCCAAGGGTCTCGCACACCATCGATACAGACATGCCTACATGGCCCCCTCCGGCAATCAATATGTGAGGGACAGGCTCAATCACTTCCAATGACACCTTCAGCTGACCCCCGCATAGACTGTCAAGGGCAACGGCCTCTTTTCCCTTCCCCTCCTTGTGCAGAATGTAAGTCTCAATTTTACCTCCTGTCTTCCTCATTTCGGATTTATCGTTTGCCAGCATTTCAATCAAGTTTCTCTCGATTTTCATTTCAAGACCAGCGCCACCAACGGTACCGAATTTTTCCCCGGTAGAGGATATAGCTAGCTTTGCCCCGGGCTTTCCTGGAACGCTCCCCCTAGCCTCGATAACTGAGGCCAAGGCAACCCTCTCTCCGTGATCCAATCTCTCGATTACCCAAGATAGTACGGCACGTGACATGGTCAGGGGAAGGTGATGGCACACTTTGGATTTCCGCTAACTAGTCCTGTGAGAAAATTAGATTCAAACTACCTCATTCGCCCAATCTTCATGCTCGATAACGTTGATTTTATCATCTATAATTTGATATCCAAACATTCATCCGTTGACTTATGTCGTCAAGCATCACCCTTGACGAGGCTTTCGAAATTATCGTAATTTCGATGAGAGATGCATTTCTGGCAGTAACCGTATTCGTCGCAGTGATGGTCCTTCTATTCAGCTGGCTACAATATATCTCAGCTGGGAAATTCGTACTTTGGATCAGGGAGAATAAGAGTATCCAGCCTCTTATTGGTGCGATAATGGGACTAACTCCGGGGTGTGGGGGCGCGATAATAGTCATGCCCATGTACACGAGAGGATATGTCACCTATGGGACTGTGATAGCTACACTTATCGCCACTCTGGGCGATGCGGCATTTGTTCTGATTGGGGCGGTATTTCAGGATATTTCATTCCTAGCGCCTGTTATTGCTGTACACTTAATATCGTTCGTTGTGGCAGTAATTTGGGGTTTTGCAGTCGATAGATTAGCGGTAACTCCTGCATCTCCATTGGGAATACTGTGGAAAAAAGCTGATTATGAAGCCCGCAAAGAGGACAATATCTTGGATATGTTCGAAGAGGGAGAGATAATTTCTGATATGCCTAGAGAGGTCCAAGAAGGGTTTGGTTACAGAATTCTCCATCAGGGATATCGAATATGGTGGATAGTTACAATCGTTGGTTTTTTGTTAGCGGTCCTTCTTCTAATTTGGTACGCACAAGATCCGGAATATTCCCCCAATCTGGCCTGGGACCCATTCACTCGTGACGGCCTGATAACTTGGGTCGGGTTCACAGGGACCCTACTGTCCGTAATACTATACATCTCGTCAAAGAATTTCATACGTGACGATACAGAGGCCACAATAGGGGACAAGCTGAACTCAATAGATGAAACCCTGGTCCACGCTGCCTCCGAGACTGCATTCGTAACATTTTGGGTGGTTTTGGCATATCTAATTTTTGAGTTTGGCATGATATTCTCAGGAATTTCTGAAGTAGACCTAAGTGAAAGGGGAGCTGGAGCGGAGGCAGTTGCGATAGCCGCCCTGATAGGACTGATTCCGGGTTGCGGCCCACAGATAATTGCAATTTCTGCGTACGTAGAGGGAATAGTCTCCTTCCCAGCACTGGTGTCCAACGCAATATCACAGGATGGGGATGCGCTATTCCCGCTTCTAGTTAGGCACAAGACAGCTTCAATCTGGGCAACGATTCATACCACTTTACCTGCTTTGATAGTGGGATTAGTATTCATGTTGATTCTTAATGAGTACCACTTTCTCACAGAAATTCTACAGCCCTGAGAAACCTATCAACATCCTCTTTCGTGTCTATATTTAGGTGTAGATATCTATCGTCAACGGGGATTCTTTGAGGACTAATGACTTTGTTAAGTGGAACATCTGACGAAGCCTTCAGGATTGTGTCACAATCCTCTTTTGAAACCAGAAGCGGATGCCCCCCCCTTCCGTCAAAAACGGGGCATGTACTGGAAACTTTACTCATTAGAAACTCGAGAGTAGATTGTGAGAATCCAGGCCTATCAACCGGTACGATTAGGATTCTAGGGGGTCCTCTGGAATCCCTCCTGAGAAATTTCAGGCCTTCTTTGACTGTGCCCGTCCTCCCCGACTCAGGAGAGTAATTTATGATGACATCGACGTCACCAACTGAATCCTTGACTTTTTGATAAAGCTCATTTCTGGTCACAATGACCGGCGATAGTCCTAGCTCACTTAATCTTCTCGAGATCCATGAAACTAACGTCTCCCCTCCTACTTTTATGAGGGCCTTTGGATACCCGAGCCTACTGCTTTCTCCCGCAGCTAGGACTATACAACCAATTTCCGTATCACTTACTTTCACGAAGCATCTCTCTTCCAATAATCAGCCTCTGAATTTGGCTTGATCCTTCAAAAATCTGAACGACCTTTGCACCCCTCATCCTTCTGGCTACTGGGTACTCCTCTGAGTATCCATAACCCCCAAAAATCTGAACAGCATCGGTTGTGACTTCCATTGCCATGTCTGCTGCAAATCTCTTGGCGTGTGCAGCTTCCAATGTATTCCTATGTCCCGAGTCACACTTCAGGGCCGCTCTCCAAGTCAGGAGTCTAGCCGCATCAATCTTTGTTGCCATATCAGCCAGCATGAATGATACAGCCTGATGTTTGAAGATAGGTTTGCCGAAAGCACTCCTATCCGCCGAGTACGCAACAGCTTCTTCAAGGGCACCTCTCGCATTCCCCACCGCATGGGCAGAAATAGTAGGTCTCGAGAAGTCAAAGGCTTTCATCGCGTTCATCCAACCTCCATTCTCCTCCTCTCCGATGAGATTTTCCACGGGCACCCTGACATCATTGAATGTCACAGAGCGTGTGTCTGAACATCTTTGACCCATATTTTCCTCCTTCTTTCCAAGTTCTATTCCAGCAGAATCAGCATCAACGATGAAACCGCTCATTCCTTTGTAGCCAGCACTCTTGTCAGTGTACGCTAGAACGAAGAACCAATCAGCATATCCCGCCCCAGTTATCCACATCTTGCTACCATTGATAATGTACTCATCACCATCCTTTACGGCCTCGGTTTTAATTGATTGAACATCGCTCCCCGCACCCGGCTCTGTGACGCAATATGATGCAATGCACCCTTCAGTAACTTTGGTCATGTAACGCTCCTTCTGATCTTCTGTACCTCCGGTCAGAATCGGGTAGGAAGCAAGCATTGTGCTTCCACATGCAGTGGCGAATCCTGGATCGCCAGCCCCGAACTCTTCGCAAACTAGAACCTCCTCAAAGGAGCCCATGCCCCCGCCACCGTATTTCTCGGGGATTTTCAGAGTTAGAAGTCCGAACTCATTGGCTTTCTTTATGGCCTGTCTAGGGAACTCACTCGTACTATCCCATTTACCAGCATTTGGCTTCACTTCCTCCTCAGCAAAATCTCTGGCAAGTTGCTGAAGCATGCGTTGTTCCTCGCTCAAAACAAAGTCGACCATGAGCATTGGAACGGGTACTCAGTCTTAGAGGTAGAGGTATGCCATGTAGAAAAAATATCCAGCAACCATGGCAAAACCCGTCCTTCGCCCGATTTCCCTGTCGTTCAAAAGCATCGCAGCAATTGCACCGGACGTGAGAAGCATGACCCATATATCCCTCTCAGTAAAATCAGGATTAATCGAGATGCCTCCTCCTATTACCGCGGTAGCTCCTAAAATCCCTAAGATATTCATCATGTTGGAACCGAGTATGTTACCTACTGCAACACCTCCTTGCCCCCTTATTCCTGCCACGATAGTTACCGCCAATTCAGGCAGGGAGGTCCCCAGTGCTACGACCGATAGTCCAATCACGGCTTCCGATATTCCCATATCCGAAGCAATTCCAGTCGCACCTTGAATCAGGAACTCCGCTCCTTTCCAGATAAATAATCCGCCAACTACGGTCACTATCGTCGCTAATGATATTTTATTCGGTACCCAACTTTCCTCCATCTTGATATCATCATCATCCGACTTGAGGTATGAATAGCCGTAGTATCCAACCAAACAAACTAACATAGAAGCGCCAAATAGTTGGTTAATAGAGCCCAAAACAACGGCGCCTAGAAGGGCAAAAGAGGCCATCATCATGGCCTTTGCATCTCTCTTTACGCCAATCCCTGGGTCACTAGCCGCTCCGAGCATCGATGCCGTGCCTAGAACTAACATTACATTAGCGACGTTAGAACCCATAACTCCCCCAACAGCCAGATCAGGTTGACCTCCTGCCACAGCTTCGAGTGAGACCGCTAATTCCGGAAGAGATGTCCCGATAGCTACAATGGTGAATCCGATAAGCAAGGGGGGGACTCTCATCCTCCCGGCAATCACTACTGCACCCTGAACGATGATCTCTCCTCCTGCCATTAGCAGAATGAATCCCGCTAAGACCAGTAGCCAGTCCATGTTCGTCGGGTAGTAATTCTCCTCATGACCGTTTCCGATTAATTGTTACCTAACTGCACGATCTTACTATGTGACGGTAGACTAAGTCTGCAGTGGGGATGGTATGGTCCTCCAATGTCGGAGAAAACGGAACAGGGGTATCTAGGGCGCCAAGGACAACTGGTGTAGACTCCAAACTCCAGAAGGATTGCTCAATTACCCTGCTGCTTACGGTATGCCCAAGTCCGCCTGTCCACTGAGCCTCTTGCAGGACTATCATCCTGCCTGTCCTTTTTACAGAATCAATGCAAGTTTTTTCGTCAAAAGGTTGTATAGTCCTCAAGTCTATCACTTCTACCTCAAATCCGTTTTTCGAAGCCATTCTGGAGGCCTCCAATGCCACATGAACCATTGCTCCCCAGGAAATAATAGTCAGATCTTTACCTCCTCTGACTATTCGTGCCTTACCGATTGAAAGATTACCTGAGGATACTCTGTCTTTCACGGACTCAGTATCTACTATCTGATTAATCGAGGCCCCCCATCCTGTCTTACCTCCTCTGAGCCCATAAAGTCCTATGTGTTCCAAGAAAAGGACCGGATCGGGAACCGAATGCCCCTCTACCAGTAAGTCATAGGCGTCTTGGGGATTGCTTGGGAAGGCGATAACTAGTCCAGGGTCATTTGTGAACCATGATTCAATCATATTTGCATGAAATGGCCCACTCCGGGTCTTCGCTCCCAGTGGAATCCTAACAGTCAGGGGTACGTCAGCCCCCCACCTCCATCGTAGCTGAGCGGCATTGTTGATCAATGGATTCATGGCTAGAGCCGCGAAACCTCCAAACTGAATTTCAGCCATTGGCCTCATTCCTCCCAGCGCGGCCCCCGTAGCAGAATGAATGATTATTGCTTCCGAAAGTGGCATGTCCAGAAGTTTTGATTGATGCCCTCTAGCCTTTAGTGGAAGATTCATTCCGAATGCTCCTGCAATTTCCATATCCTCTCCCATGAATACTACCTCGTCCCCATAAATTTCAGCTATCTCAACCATCGCATTTTGGATAGATCTACTGAATGTCCAAGAATTAGGAGCATCTGAAAAAACCAATGCCTCTTCACCAGGTTCCAAGAAAGGTTCTCTGTCACTCCTATCGCTGTTCAAATCAGAAATCTGTTGCGTGTGACTTCGAGCATTTATCAGACTAGTGACTCCTTCTACTACAGAATGCCCTTCTGGCCATGGCATAGACTCCATATCCTCCCTGCAAGACTTCACCATTTCTCTTTCCTCCTCCTCGATCAAAGAGATGACTTTCTCACTGCATCCCTTCCGTATTAACAACTCTCTATGATTCGGAAGAGGGTCCTTGTCCGCCCAATAACTTAGTAATTCCTTGTCTACATATCCGGGGGGATTTCCAGATACAGATCCAAGGTAGAGATCGTCATGATGGTGAGCATGCCCACATCCTCTCATAGTCTCGACATGAATCAATGTCGAACCTCCTCCAGAGAGGGCAATCTCTCTGGCAACGGATGTGGATGCGTAGAATTGAGCTGGGTCAGATCCATCTATGGTCCATGAAGGAATTCCCATTGAGATGCCTTTATCTCCAAAAGTTTCGGCTCCCGATTGCCCCAAAACAAATGTATCCAGAGCTATCTGATTATTCTGAATCATGTAGCAGATTGGAAGGCCACGGGTACCCGCCAAATTCATAGCCTCCCAAAACTCACCGCTACTGCTGCAACCCTCGCCAACCGGTGCCAGATGAAATCTGGATTTGCCCAATCTTTGGGCGGCTAGAGCAATGCCGGTCGTTGTAGCACTCGCTGTAGGGAGAGGAGCAGTGGGGGGGAGGACCCTTTTTCCCCAATTCCCAATATGTAAATCACGTCCTCCAGACCCAGGGTTGCCACCATCCATGTATGACTCCGCCTTCCCCATCTGCGCTGCAAATACTTCTGTAGGAGTCTGTCCCATCGCCATTGCCAAACCTGTGTCTCTAATCATTGGCGCAATGACATCAGCACTATCAATTTCCGACTCCGGTAGATCTATCGCTCTGGACATAGCCGAAGCACAAGCCACAACCCCCTCTTGCCATGTAGATCTGAACCCCTTGCCTGTGAATCTCCCTCCATCAGGAGTTTCCAACCCATTCGTAAACAGCTCTTTCAAGTGTTCATCTACAATCCTAGTTCTGATCATCCACCTTTGCCAAATTATTCTTTGGTCAATAGTAACCGAGTGATAATGTGCAATTCTACGCAAGCAAATTCTCAGGTCGACCATAAGTCGGGTGATTCTCCTTGAAATGTGAGAAGATCCAGTCCTTCTAGGGATAATTTCTATTTCCTGAATCCCAATTAAATTTGGCTCCAACAATCTCTGAGATAGGATTTCCTCCATTTTTTCTTCGAATCTCAAACTAAATGAGTGGTATGAATCTCCGTCGAAAAGTTCGGGAGGAGACAAAGATTCCCAGCATAACGCAACCGTATCCAGGTACCCCTCATTTCTCTCAGAAACGAACCTTAGCAATTCAGCACGAACCTTCTTCGAAGCTATTTTGCTTGGGAAATTTAAGCTCTCTTCCGGCCTCCAAGAGTTTGCGAATATTGGCACAAGTCCAGATTGACCCTCGCTCTCAATCTCGCCAGTTTTGCTTATAATCGTGCTTGAATCAGACCCGTCTCTAACTAGGACCTCTTTCATCAGGGCATCATAATCAAGCTTGATCGACCTTTCCCAGATATCAACGGAGCCCCTCCTGCCCTTGCCGGAAGGGGACCTGTCTAGAGTCGCCCTAACCCTCTCCCCACAACTTGTGCACCTCCTATCAAGCTTGGAAGTAGAGGCACTTCTAACCTTCCAAATCTGGTGCTTCCCACAGTTTGGACATTTCCACAAACCCTGACGTCCCATGGTATACTCCTAAATAGTCATAGTACAACAATTATTCGCTTTACTATGCTAAATTATACCACATTTACTGTAAATTTTCAATATTTGTGATTATTACTTTGAAAAATAATATATAAAACCACAATAAAACGTTATACTGAATTTATATTTACCGTATCAATATTTTATTACAGACGAATCAACACTATCTGACCACAGGTGAACTCCTCCTTCCATATTATATACGCCATTGACATTCCACCCATTTTGTGTCAGGTACCTAACAACCGCTCCCGACCTACCTCCAGTCCTGCAGTAAACTACTATGTCCATATCATGGGGGATTTCATCGATTCTATCCGGAACAGAAGTATGAGTGATCCTTAGGTCCGTCCCTTCCAAGGAGACAATCGCCTCTTCTGACTCTGATCTAACATCCAACAGGAAAAATTCCCACCCTCCATTCTTACGCTCAATGAATTCACTTGGAGTAACTGTCTTCACCTGTATCCCTTCCTTCCCTATTTCCGAGACGCGCGCTCTCCCGGGAATAGAATCGAATGACAGGACCCTAGTAATCATTGTCAGTGAATCTATCGTCAATAGCTTACCTCTCAGAACTTCCCCCACTCCTAGAATCGCCTTTATTGCCTCTGTAGCTTGAATCGTTCCTACAATTCCAGGAAGGATTCCAAGAACACCAGCTTCTGAACAATTCGGTGCCAATTCAGGAGGAGGGGGAACAGGAAATAGATCCCTGTAATTTGGGCCTGCTTCAAAGTTGAAAGTTGATACTTGACCCTCAAATCTGTGTATGCTACCAAAAACCCAAGGCTTACCCAATTTTTCACATACATCCCCAATTAGATATCGTGAGGAGAAATTATCGGTTCCATCAATCACTATGTCGTATTTTTCGATCACAGAATCAGCATTCTCTGTATCCAGTCTCGATACATAGACATCAACTTCGACCTGAGGATTCAACTCATTCAATCTTTTTTTCGCGGATAGGGCCTTAGACTCGCCAACCGAGGATGTTGAGTGAATTATCTGTCTTTGTAGATTCGAGGACTCGACGACATCATCGTCAATAATCCCAATCCTTCCGACACCAGCCGCAGCGAGATACATCATTGCGGGAGAACCAAGGCCACCAGCTCCTACCACCAGTACAGATGACTCAAGGAGCTTGATTTGACCCTCCTCGCCAACTTGTGGGAGAACTATGTGCCTGGCATATCTCAGGCGTTCGCTATCCGAGAGCCCCACTGACACAAACCCCTGCTGGAGCACTAGGGCATTGTACTTATCCCGTATACTAATGCTGGTCTTCCAACCATTTTTCTGCGTCTATAGCAGCTTGGCATCCCATTCCGGCGGCAGTTATAGCCTGCCTGTATCTAGTGTCAACCACATCCCCTGCAGCAAATACTCCTTCAACGCTAGTCATGGTATTTTTCTTGTGAAGGATGTACCCGTTATCATCAGTTTCGACTTGAGACTCAAGGAAATTGGTGATTGGCTTATGTCCTATGGCAATGAATGCTCCAGTGCAATCCACAGTTTCAGTAGTATTGTCCCTGGGGTCTTCCAGAACCGCACCCGTGAGTCCATTGTCATCTGATAGCCAAGATTTGACTGTTCGATGAGTCTTTATCTCGATTTTAGGATGATTAGCCGCTCTTTCATACATCACTTTTGATGCCCTGAAGACATCTCTCCTGTGAACTATAGTCACCTTTTTGGCGAATCTCGTGAGGAAAGTTGCCTCCTCCATTGCAGAGTCGCCACCGCCAACCACAATGACCTCCTCTTCTCTGAAGAATGCTCCATCGCAGGTAGCACATGTAGAAATCCCCCTTCCTTTCTGAGCTTCCTCTCCTTCCACGCCCAGCCAAATTGATTCCGCACCTGTGCAAATTATGATCGACTCTGACCTGAACTCCTCGCCTTCCACCCAAACTCGGTAAGGCCTTTGGGAAAAATCTACCTTCTCGACATTTTTGTCTTGTACTTCAAGGCCAAATCTCTCAGCTTGTTCACGTAGCTCCAACATCATCTCTGGACCTCCTATTCCCTTTGGATAACCGGGGAAATTTTCAATGTCCGAAGTCAGCATTAATTGCCCTCCAGACATGTAACCAGCAAACATCAGTGGCTTGAGAAGAGCTCTAGCCGAATATAGTCCAGCAGTATATCCTGCAGGACCAGAACCGATTATTATCACGTTGCGCGTTTCTTCTTCCACATGGACGCCAACGCGGGGACGTCCTTCAACATACTCTATGACGGTTCACTCAAGCATTGACGCAACAGCCACTATAGAGGCGCGCGCATGAGGCTCGAGTCGAGGCTCGATATGCGCCGGTTCCGCCCCCGGCCCAATAATCCCAAGGCCCACCGGTTTTTCGTGAACTAGCTGGAGCTCTATGATGGACTTGATAACAGCCTGTCCCATTGCCAGACCGTGCTGAGTCTGTCCCTTCTCGATTATCCCGAGACATGCAGCACCCTCAATATCATCTCTGCTAAGCAATCTATCTAAGGCCAATGGCACTTCCATTGCACCCGGGACCCATAAAACATCCTCAACGATTAGATTGAGTTTTACAGCTTCGTCCGATGACCACTCTAGCATTCTCTCAACTTCTGACTTATGGTACGATCCACAAACAATTCCAATCTTCCGGTCGGAGTCTTGATGATTCATCTTCACGCACCTCGACTTTCCATCAGTCTCTTAGTAGTCTCGACGACTGCCTGTGTCATCGCATCGATTTCAATGTTGACATGCTCACCAACGGATTTGGTACCTAATGTCGTCAACCTCAAGGTTTCAGGTATGATATGGATTGCAAAACAACCCTTGCCATCGGTATCGCCGATAGTCAGTGAGATTCCATCGACTGCAATGTACCCCTTCTCTTGTATGTAGTCCCCCATTCCAGAAGGGCACTGGATTACGTAGTCTTGATTTTCTATGGAGATGATTTCACCTTTGCCCATGATGTGGCCACTTAGTAGGTGTCCGCCTAGCTCATCACCAAACTTCAGGGCACGTTCGACATTGACATGGGAACCAGACTTTAGCGAACCCAGGGTGGTCCTCTCTAATGTTTCTGGAATTATGTCAAATGAGACTGTATTCCCCACTGAAGTTGCAGTCAGGCATACTCCATCAATCGATACGGAACCGCCTATTTTGAGGCCCTCAGTGGAGGGAATTTCGATTTCCATGGTCACGATTGAATCGCCTGTAACTGACTTAACATAGCCAGTTCCTTGAACGATTCCGGTGAACATGTCAATCCTCCTCGTAAGGCCCGCCTTCGGAGTTAGGCCAAAGGTCCAGTATCCTGGAAATTATCTTTCGAGTCCCGTCCAGATCATCCGATAGCCCCTCAACCCTTGTTATTCCTACTTCAGAGAACCCGTGTTTGTCGAGCCCACTTCTAATTGAGTCAATAGAATGCTTCTGATCGTATCCTAAGGCAATAAGGTCAGGCTTTACAACACTGAGGATGTCGAAAATAGGGGTTCCTGGCGAGTTACCAATTATTGCCATATCTACTGGTTTAAGCCCATTAACCATCCTACACCTTAGATCTTGACTGGTAACAGGCTCGTGCTTTTGTGTACGGACGGTATCATCATGTGCAACAACCACTACCAGTTCATCACCCAGAGACTTTGCCTGTTCCAGATAATGTAGATGGCCTGCATGAAGCAAATCAAAAACCCCAACTGCCATGACTCTAACCATCTTTCTGTCCTCCTTCAAAGCTACATTAATCTAGATTAATTGAATCAAGAATGTCCTTTCCCGTAATCATCGGTATTCCATGCTTCTCAGCGTATTTTCTCGACTCTTCCAGGGACAAGGCGCCATCTCCATTGGGATCCAGCATTTCTGCCCCAATAGTACATGGGACATTGCCTGAAAGCCTGGCTATCGAAACTGCCAACTCTGTATGTCCTTGCCTATTGCTCAGTCCTCCGGGTGACTCCCTGCATAATGGAATATGGCCAGGGGTTCTAAATTCGTCACCCAATGCCTTCATGGCTTCGGATTTGGAGGCATCTGCCATTTCACCGGCAAGCTCTCCGAATCTTCTTGTTGTGAGGGCTCTGTCTCTGTCAGTTATTCCGGTGTAGGTTTTCCTGTGGTTTAGAGACAGCGTGAAGGCAGATCTAGAGTCATATTGTAAATCATCAGTTATGAGGTGTCCTAGGACTGGATTTTTGGTCACAAGGGATGAATCAGAATGAATATCTTGTAGCCATGGAAGGCCGAATTTCTCACCTATTTCGTTCCCTATTGCCAGGAAAAGTAAGCCCCCACAATCCTTCCTCAGCCTCCTCATTATCTGAGGTGTAGCGGAAGTAGCTGGCCAAAGAAGATCCGTTTCTTTCTCTCTAAAATCAGAATCGAAAATCATCACAGGTTGACCCTTAGCAAAGGCCTCAATCGCCTCGGCGACGCTCTCACTCATGTATTCCGGAGGGGCCATACCTACCACTTATTTTCGGTCAGACTGTCTACTATGTTAATCTTTGATTAACACCATCTTTTATCGATAAATGAATAATTGTAGATGCAAAATCTTGGAGTGACTAGTCCGAAGCCCTAAACGTTACCAGCATCAGCCAGACCCATGGCGGGACGCAGGGCGACAGTTGCCTCGTTGATCGTTCTACTAATGTTAGTCCCAATGGCGTCCTCGAATCTTCATCCTGCCCTTGACAGGAAAGGAGGCCCCGACGCGGACGGCGTTTGGACATCTAGCGTAGAGTCAGATCTCCATTCTGGGTGGTGGGAGCATTGGAGTAGGGACAAAGATAGAGACTCACTAGATGATAGACTGGAGTGGATCCTCGAACTGCAAGAGGACTTCCAGAGAGATTGGTGGAAGAGAGCTGACTCCGGTTTCGCAAGAGTAATCGTCGACTATGATCACCACCCATCTGATGCGGATGTCTCGGAGCTCGAAAAATTAGGTGTGGATGTCACATTCCGCCCCAAATATTTGGACTCATTAATAGTAACAGCTCCTTTCAAATCAATCACCTCCTCAGAAGGCATTCGTTCGCTTACTGGGGTTGTAATGATAGAGGATTTGGGATTAGCAGAACCCCACATGGCCGAAGCCATCCCCAACATGGGCGTGGATCTAGTGTGGAACGATTTCGGTTTTGATGGAACAGGCTCCGTAGTAGCTGTCCTGGACACGGGAGTCAGGGGAGACCATGAGGGCTTGAATGATATGGATGACGAGCCATTTACAACCGGTTGCGAGCAGCCTAGTCCGGATCCTCTGGACCCGAACCCGATTTTCGTAGATTGCGATCCAAAGATTATCGCATTCTATGACGCAGTCTTGATGGACGCAGAACAAGACCCATCGTCATCTTATGATTCTGGCACTCATGGGACACACGTAGCCGGGATTGCCGCAGGAACTGGGGGAGGGCAAGCAGACCCTACAACCGGTCAGAGGCACATTGGGGCTGCCCCTGGGGCATTTTTGATTAATATCTTGGCGTGTTGTGACGGGGATATTGAGGATGTAATTCAAGGCGCGCAATGGGCGATCGAAAACAAAGATAAGTACGGGATTGACATTTTGACCTCATCTCTCGGGGAACAACAACTAGAAGTCCATTTTGACAATGATGGAAACTCAGCATGGAGTAGGCAAATGGATGCAGTAGTAGAGGCAGGGATAATCACAACTCTGTCTGCCGGGAACGAGTTTGGGGGTGCCACTTTTGCTGGTTGCAATACAATAGACAGCCCTGGTGATGCACAACTTCCGGTTACTGTAGCTAGCCTGGACAAGGACTTAGGGCTTGCAATATACAGCAGTAGAGGATACACTTCTGATGGAAGGGTGAAGCCTGATGTGGCTACAATCGGATCGAATATCATGGCTCCTGATGCCGCAACAAGTGATGGCTACACGTCAAAGTCCGGAACTAGCATGGCAACCCCACTGATGGCAGGAATTGCTGCGCTGATGGTTGAAGCTAATCCTGATATCACTCCTGCTGAATTCAAAGATATCATCTCTGCACATTCAATAGAGAGAGACCTACAACTCTTGGATGATCCGGGTTTTAATGACTGCAGTCTCTTGGAGACCCGTCCAGATAACGAGTTCGGATATGGTCAGGCAGACCCATTAGCTTTCGTAGAAGCCGCTGGTAGTATTGACAGAACACTGAATGTTTCGATGAATCTCGAGACCCTGCAAGAAATTGGAAACCAGTCATATGTCTCGGGCACAGCTTCTGGAGTTGCCCCAGGAATGGGCATTGTAGAAGTAAGAGTAGGAGGAGGAGATTGGAAAGGGGCCGCTGATATAAAGGGAGATTGGAGTGAATGGAGAATAAAGCTTGACCCTCATTTAGAATCTGGAAACTCTACGATCTATGCCAGACTTGTAGTTTCAGAGGACAGTATCTCGCCAGTAGACGCAAGGAGGGTCATCTTGGTAGATGGAGAAGCTTCTGATGCGATGTCGGGAGATTTTATGCAATTCGGACTCTCTGTATTCCTGTTCCCATTTTTGTGTGCCGTGGCACTAATTTCATTCGTTGCTTTTAGGGAAAGGTGGGACAAGAAGATCGACCTCTCGACAAAGAGCTCTGATTCATCGTCCAAGTTTGTTAAGACTCTGGAAGCCGTTAATCCCATTCACTATCCGGGTTATGTTGGATCAGCTGTTGAATCTTGGAAAGAGGGGGAGTCACTTACCGAGAACCAATTCAGAAGGTATGTCTCACTTTCTATCCTCTACACTGCCCAAGGACTTCCACAGGGATTCACCTATGTGGCATTTCCTGCATTCCTAGCTGTTAACAATGTCAGTCCGGTCGCTATAGCACAACTCTGGGCGGCAATAGCATTGCCATGGACATTCAAATTCGTATGGGGCCCGATGGTGGACGGTATACAAGCTCCAAACTATGGTAGAAGGAGGCCGTGGATTTTATTCGCACAGACAGGCATGGTAGTAACATTAGGGGCATTGCTCTTTGTTTCTGATTTGGCTCAATCCATACAATTAGTAACTCTGATGCTTTTCATCCACAATCTCTTTTCATCTTTACAAGACGTGGGTGTCGACGCATTAGCTGTAGATGTATTACAGCCAGACGAGGTTGCCAAGGCGAATGGATTCATGTTCGCAGCCAAGAGAGCTGGATACATACTTGGTGGAGCGATACTCGGAATAATGGCCACTAAATTTGGCATCAAATCAGCCATAGTAATCCAACTCCCCTTGTTGGTGTTAATCATGGCACTTCCGTTGTTCCTTAGAGAGAGGCCAGGGGACAAGCTCTTCCCATGGAGTGCCGCGCGAAAATCCAGTCTTTGGGATGCTCAAGAACAGGATTCCGATGAGAGCGAAGATGAAAGCTCTGACGAGTCTGAGTTAGAGATTCCATGGATGGAGAATGAGGAAGAAGATCCTTACAGAGCTGCAAATTGGACCGCAAGGAACTTAATTTCAAGAAAAATTACTCTCCCTGCGGCTACCCTTTGGGTATCTATTGCGCTTATCCTTCTGGGGATGGTAGTTTACATCGGAGGCGTGTTACTTGAGGAGAACTGGCGAGATCGCCCCATTTTATTCATGGACATAGTAGATTTCGCAGTTATATCTCTCTCTGCAGTGGTGATACTACAGCTATCCCAGAAACTAGGTCTAAGACTCCCTATGGTGCCCAATCCGTTTTCCAACGCAATGAAGGGGCCTGCCATAACGTCATACAATATCGTGAAAGGTTTCTCGTTGAGGTCTTCTTTCCTACTCATATTCCTTTGCCTTCTCTCGGAACTGTATCTTTTTGTCGACCCCATCGTGCTTGATATTTTCATTAATGAGGCTGGCTGGGAGATGGACAAATACAGCGCTGTAATGGGTGGTATTGTGATTGCTTTCCTTATGGCGGGGCAATTAATAGGCGGATTCCTGGGTGATAGATTCGGCGTCAGGGAGGTTGCAATGATAGGATTCACTCTGTTGGCTCTGGCTAATGCGGGGCTTGCCCTGTTGCAGGGATATTGGGAGAATACAACTGTCATGGTTGCCTACCTCTGCCTTAGAGCAATTATCAATGGATTGGCTTGGATTTCAATTATATCCGTATCTATGCGCCTTACCTATAGTAAAGCTGGGGGCACCCAATTTACAGCATACATGTCGTTGTTCAATCTTTCTGGGGTAATCGCACTTAGTTTAACGGGGAAGGCGATTGAAATCATGGATTACATCTCAGCCTTGTATCTTGGAGCCGCCTTAACTCTAATGACCGTGATATTCCTTGTGTTCATTGACCCTGACGAGTGCGATAGGGTATTAGAAGGAAGGTTAGAAGGCGGGGATGGAGAAGTTTACGAGGCTGACTTGGGAGAGGTTCCCGGTTGGTGGGAGGATGAAGAACCGGATGCCGTCCCTTCATGATCACCTAGAGTCCGCGAATACGGACTTCCTATTTTTCAGCCAGACTGTTTGCCCCTACTGCGTCAGAGCTGCCAGGACTCTAGAGGCGAAAAATCTCACATACACAGAGGTCAATCTCGATAGGTTCGAAGGCCTGAGAGGGGAAGTAGTATCGAAGACAGGACATAGGACTGTACCGGTGGTCTTTGACCTGCGTGGGACTGAACCAATTTTTGTAGGAGGTTCGGACCATCTCATTGACTATCTGTGATATTTTCAGCTATCGAAGATATCATCTCCTTCATTTCTTCAAATTGGCCTAAATTTACCATGTGACCCTTTTTGTGCTGAAACCTAGTGACAGGCCATCCAGATTCTTCGAATATTTCGATATGCTCAATTCCCACGTCTAGTGATACCAAATGATCGCTTTCTCCATGCATCCAAATTACCGGCCGTGGCTTTAGGAATGGAAGTGAGCCCCTCAATTCATCAGGCCTTACAGTCTTTGTAGCAATCAATATCAGTCCGACTATCGAATTACTTGCACTAGTCTCAAGTAAGGACGATGCCATCGCTCCTCCTTGAGAGAATCCTCCAACAATTATCGGACCATCGGGCAGTATCTCTAAGATTGCAGAAATCGACTCCTCCATTTGGGATAATGACTCATCCTTGGAGACGCCGTCTTCGAAAAGCCACCATGCAAAGCCCCCTCTCGTGGGGTGCCTGATTTTCGCCTGCGGGCACAAAGTCGACCATCCTTCCGGGGTTAGGCTTCTCGCAAGATTCTCCATCTTCTCAGACGTGCCGGTCATTCCGTGCATCATAACGAGCGTACCCTTGCTCATGCGATCACTCATAGATTCCATTGGAAAACCAATGCCCCAGCAACCTTTAGGTGGATGTACGAAGATTGGCCACGAACCGTGACTGTGAGTGAGTAATCCCCTGAGTTGGAAGGAATAGTGCCTATTGCTCCCTTTTCAGTCGCTCCAGAACCCCATGCACGGGTCAGTGGAGAAGCTCCAGCATGGTCCTTCATTGTCAGGGAGCCAGATGACGCACCAGTAGATTCTATCTCGACGTCAAGATACCAAACCAGGGTGTCCCAATCTCCCTCTGTTGGATGTCCATCGTCAAAAAATGAGTCATATATTTCCTGGTCATTCTCCTCATAAAGCCGATCAATTAAGTCTCTAGCCCTGTAGAAGAATACATCCCCCTGATAGTCCGACCTGGCGACATTTAGATCCATTCGTAACTGGTTCCGCCCATCAGAGTCTTCCCATACCAGCCTTTCTAGGAATCCATCACTTCCGCTAAATGTATACTGCAATTCATGGCCCTCGGAGGATTCTGCACTAACTCTTGCATTCCCATTGTTTATTGAAACAGTAGTAGCACTCCATTCTTGGCCAAATAGAATGAATGACCATTGATCACCAACAGTCCATGGAAATGAGAATACTTGTTGCGGTATTCCATTTTCGTATACAGATAATCCATCAATTGTCATCCGTCCGAGAAATGGATTATGGTTAATCACGGCATGCCTCTGTGCTTCTCTCTCTGAAGAAATTCCGACTTGATAATCCCCCGTTTCGTTGTCTATCTCTGCAACAACTAACCTCGCGCTGTCTTCTCCAAATTGTGGTGTTATAAACGTGTAGAGCCAATTGTTCCCAACTTTCCACTCAGGGAGAAGTATATCTTCATCCTTAGTTTCTCCCGATTGTCCTGAATCCCCAGTCTCAATGCAACCCGAGACAATGCATATCAACATCAAACAGGCCATCCCAATCGCAGACCTGCCTCTCATGGCCATGCGACAGGGGGCACAGTCAAGAGACTGACGCTTTTTCTTTCACAGTAATCCGGCGATAACAACTGAAACTATTGACATTAGCTTAATCAAAATGTTCAGTGAGGGTCCGCTAGTATCCTTGAATGGATCACCTATTGTGTCTCCGACAACTGCAGCGGAGTGAGCTTCGTCACCTTTCTGGGCACCTGGTATCTCACCTTGCTCGATCGCCTTCTTGGCATTATCCCATGCGCCTCCTGCATTGGCCATGAAGAGTGCCATGAGGACCCCTGTGGCTGTTGCTCCAGCCAGAGTTCCGCCAAGTGCTGCAGGACCGAGAATGATCCCGATTATCACAGGGCTCATTATAGCAACCAATCCTGGTAGAACCATCTCACGAAGAGCTGCTTGTGTCGAGATATCGACGCAAGTTGCACTGTCCGGTTCAACTCCTTCACGACCTTCCAATAGTCCATCAATCTCCCTAAATTGTCTACGAATCTCTGTGATCATGTCTTCTGCAGCACGTCCAACAGACTTCATTGTCATGGCAGCCACTACGAATGGCAGGGCACCACCAATTAGTAGTCCTATGACGACATCTGGCTCAGTCAAGGAAAGATCCGCGGCCTCAAGTCCCGCACTGGTTTTGTATGCAGCGAACAGTGCCAAGGCAGTTAAAGCGGCACTGCCAATAGCGAATCCCTTCCCAATCGCAGCAGTTGTGTTCCCGATGGAATCCAGTCCGTCCGTGATGTCACGAACTTCCTTTCCTAGGCCTGACATTTCTGCAATTCCTCCAGCGTTGTCTGCGACAGGACCATACGCATCAACAGTCATTGTAACTCCAACTGTTCCAAGCATCCCCATTGCGGCCATTGCAATGCCGTACAAGCCTGCATCTCCGCCTCCCATCACATCATTAGCTCCATAGATACCAGCGGCCATAAGAAGTACTGGGATGAATACAGATTGCATACCCACTGCGAGGCCAGCGATTGCATTTGTCGCACTCCCTGTCTTCGAGGCCTCTCCAATGTATGGGATAGCTTCGACCTTTATTCCGAAAACTGGCTCAATTCCTGTGTAGTATTCAGTTACCAAACCAATCAGGATACCCACGAGTGATCCAATCGCCACAGCGTAGATTACTTTAGTCTCCAAGTCCAGGTAGTCTAGAGCAAGATATCCTCCTCCAATAAACAATGCCGCGCCGATGAAAGTGGTGTTTCGTAGTGCGGCGCCGGGATCCATGTTCTTCATCGCGGTAATCGAAAAGACTCCAATTATGGAAGCGACGTAACCAACTACTGCTAGGACGATTGGAATCATCAGATACTCGTCACCTAGAGTTTCCGAGCTGGCGGCGGCGATTACCATTGCAGCGATTATGCTACCAACGAAGGACTCGAAAATGTCCGCACCCATGCCAGCCACGTCTCCTACATTGTCACCGACGTTATCAGCAATTACTCCGGGATTTCTGGGATCATCCTCTGGGATTCCCGCTTCTACCTTCCCGACAAGGTCTGCCCCGACATCCGCGGCTTTCGTGTAAATTCCTCCGCCGACTCTGGCGAATAGAGCAATGGAAGAAGCTCCCATTCCAAATCCAGCAATATTGCCAACCGTAAGGAATCCGTCACCATCGGATGGGCCAGTCAAGAAATACATTAGAGATATTCCGAACAGCCCTAGCCCACCGACCGCCAAGCCCATGACCGCACCGCCGTTGTAAGAGGTAGTGAGGGCGGCGGCCTGGCCACCATTTGCAGCAGCTTGGGCAGTTCGTCCATTAGCGCTTGTGGCGGACTGCATGCCACTGAATCCCGCGGCAACGCTACAAAAAGCACCGATAATGAAGGCGACCATGGTTTCGAAACCAAGGCCGTTCTCTTCGCCTCCGAACAATAGTAGTGCAGATACCACTGCAATGAAAACAGCCAACATCCTATATTCAGCCATGAGGAAGGCCATTGCGCCATCCTGTATTCTCCCTGTGATTGTAGCTACCGTCTTGTTCTCAATCTCTATTGAATCGACCTTCTTGTAAAGCATGAATGCGATAAGTAGGCCAAATATTCCTACTCCCATTCCAATTGTTCCTAGTGTATCTCCTTCCATATGGTATCAACCCGTATCGGTCCCGCGACAAAAGTCCCACTTATAATTCAAGCCGTAAAATAACACAATTAGTGACAACTAGGACATATGTCTCTGTACGACATCGGCAAAAGCCTCCAAAACTCCAGCCCCATCGTGATCTTTCTGGAAGGAGAGCATCTCCGCTTCAGTAATATGCCCCCACTCAAATGCTCTTTGAATTCTATGCCTAGCGGCCTCAGGATGGAACTGAACCCCCCATGCAGGCATCTTGCGTTGGTGTGAATCTACCACTCTTACAGCAGTAACAGGATTATGTTCGGCGGACCCTAAGAGAATGCAATTTTCGGGGACTGTAATCACGTGATCTTGATGAGAGTACACTACCTCTGGGCCTCTACCACTCTGCCATCTCGACTCAAATAACTCATCTGACATGCCATCCTCGTTCAGTACCATCTCCCAGATACCACTTGAAATTTTTTCTGCTCGAGTGACCTCCGAACCCAATGATTTGCACAGTAGCTGATGCCCAAAACAAATGCCCAGAGTCGGTGATCCCGAGATTGCTGCCACCCTCATTAGAGAAGCCGCACTTTCCATCCATTCCTCCCACATAGTTACATTCCTTCTAGAGCCAGAACAAACTACTGCATCCATGCCCAAATTACTCAACCATTGTGACATTCCCGCGTCATCCAAACCAAACGGAAGGGCGATTCTAGAAAATGTGGCTATGTTACTTCCCATTGTTACTTTGCAACTTCTCCAAAATTCGTATTCATCGTCCCATTCTGGAACATCGCTACGATCAAGGAAGAATAGTCCTTCATCTGCTGCTTTACCTCCAGATTCAAGTGACTGCATCTGAGGAGTCAAGAGAAAAACATCCACATTTCCAAACTCCGCGATTGGATGTATGACCTCTTGATTCCCTCCGTGTCCGAACTCCGATCTTTCGACCAGAAGGTCCAGAAGTAGGACTCTGATGGTGCGACTCATAGCACACGGAAGAAGCGATTGTTTGAAAGGCTCCCGCATGTACACAAACACGAGCGGACATGGTCGACAAGCAGGTGATCCTTGATTCAGTGGGACCTGTTCAGGCTGTTCTTGATGCTCATGATGGTGTTGTAAATGTCATTGATACTACAGGAGGGGTGATTTCGATATCTCTGGAGGGCGGGTGTACTGGATGTAGTGCCACCCCTATGACTGCAATGCAAATTTACTATTCATTGATGAAGCTGGAACAAGTAAATGACGTGATTTTTGTAAACGGCGAGTTACCAGCCTACATGAGGGCGTTCATAGATGACAAAATTGGCGGGGAGTCTTAGTCCCGGTCTTTCCTCATCTTCATTATTTCGTGAGGATTGGTTTCACCTTGAACATCCTTACCCTTCAGACTCATTGACGCAGATATCGCCACGACGACTGCCACTAGTGCCATGGGTAGTGCGACATTCCCTGATCCCCATAATTCACCTCCCATGAAATTAAACACGACTAATAGTAGGGCGGCAGTTATACACAGCAAGGCTATGCTTCTCTGTGCAAAAATCTCTCCTCTGATACTCCTCGAGAAAGTTCCTATTGACATCCAAAGGATAATGGATAATCCACACATGGTTAGTGAAATTGTCTCAACGATCCCAACAAACACCTCTGTCATGTGCGTCCTATAGTGTCTATGCTTGTGAGGGTTGGGGGAGTTTGTTTTCTACATGGGACATAACGAACCTTCAACAAAGGTGAGCTTTTACGTTCGCACATGGGTGTACTACGCGGACTAACTTTGGCCTTGATTGCTATTCTTCCTGCATTCATACTAGGCTTCATAGCGTATCTTCTGACTGGTGGAGGGACCTCTGATACGACAGAATGGGAAACCTGGATGTATCTCCCTTGTTACGGAGTCCCCCTGTTTTGTCTGGTTGTAGCATTCATATTTGGCATGAAGTCAGGCAAGGTGGAAGATCAGTGAGAAGATTGGATAAGGCCAACAAGATAGGCGAGCTGTTAGACTCCCTATACCCCGAAACCCCCGTCCCCCTAGACCACAAAGATCCCTACACCCTATTGGTTGCAGTAATGTTATCTGCTCAGACTACTGATAAAAAAGTGAACGAGGTCACACCATTCCTTTTTGATATCGCAGATAGTCCACAAGAAATGGCAATGATGGAGGTTGAAGAGATTCACTCGATTATCAGGGAAATAGGACTAGCCCCCACCAAGGCGAGGAATCTGAAGAAGATGGCACAACAAATCATCCAGTCCGGAGGGGAAATTCGTCCTGATTGGGAGTTCCTTGAGTCATTAGCAGGAGTTGGCCATAAAACAGCCAGTGTAGTGATGTCTCAGGCTTTCGGAATTCCCGCATTCCCTGTGGATACCCACATTCACAGACTAGCAGACAGATGGGGTCTTTCAAATGGAAAGAATGTCACCAAAACTGAACATGACCTAAAGAAGGTCTTTCCAGAGGATACTTGGAATCGGAGGCACCTTCAGATAATTTTCTTCGGAAGGGAGTATTGTCCTGCAAGAGGGCATGATCTATCCAATTGTCCGATCTGTTCCTGGGCTTCCACCAAGAAGCGGATAAAGGAAGGCAGGTAGTAATATGTTGATTTTCAGAGGTAAAATCACATCTGTGGGATTTGACTGTGGAAATTCAATTGTGATAGGGGACTGGAAGGAATCCCCGCTTGGTGATTTTACAAACATCATGTGGTCAAAACCAGACGGTAAAAGGGTACTACTCTCGCCATCACAGGAACACGCCGATTTTGTATCATCACTCTATTCGTTCGATGAGGTTTCAATTACCGATTTTGATACAAGACGGGAAAAACGTGGGATTAAGGTTTGTACCGAGCAACTCACGATTTCTGTATTCTGGGGATTTAGGTTCTTGATCCCAGTTCCAAGGCCATTGTGGTTTATCTCCACTGTAGAGAATTTCTTTGGAAAAATGATTTTTGGGTCCTCTACTTACGGAATAGCTCGTGATGGAAGCAAGGAATGGTATTCGATTAGGGGGATTTCAAGAGTTATTTCTGCTGAAGCAAGACTCTTAGGACAGGACTTGGGAATGATGACTCAAACAGATTTTCCTAAGAAATTTGGATTCAGTAGTCCTCCGAAGATCCCAAGCAGTATCGAGGTCCATTCACATATCGATAGAGACAAGGTTTGATGAACCTAATAGTGTAGTCAGGACCATGACTGATGATATTACATTGGAAGTAGGGGAGATCGCACCCGAGTTTGAGGCAGAATTAAGTGATGGTTCAAAATTCGTACTTTCAGAGGCGCTATCATCAGGAAAGGGAGTGATTCTGTACTTCTATCCTCGTGACAATACTCCCGGTTGCACCTCACAGGCTTGTGATTTCAGGGATAACTTTGGGAGGATTTCTGATAAATCATGGATAGTTGTCGGAGTCTCGACAGATTCAGCAAAATCACATCAAAATTTCATCTCAAAGCATCAACTACCTTTCGATCTGATAGTGGATGAAGAAGCCGAGTTACATTCTCTATATGGGACTTGGAGGGAGAAGAGTATGTATGGAAAAACCTACATGGGTACTCTTAGGTCAACATTTGCCATATCCCCAGATGGGACTCTGGCGTGGGTGGGCTACAAAGTCAAAACAAAGGGGCATGTGGACCAAGTTTTGAAAGATTTAGGGATAGAGTGATATCTTGGAAGAGAATGATAGAAGGGACCTAGTCGAGCGATTCCTAAGGAGGTGTGTAACGTATGCCAATGAGTCCATAAGGAGGAAGTCGGATAGGGGCGTTAGTGAAGAAGAAATCGCAAAATGGGTGGTTTACAGGGACTTTACATTACATGCAGCAGATGAAGTAGCCTCAGGTGATTTGGACTCATGGCTTGAGGACGGCCCTGTAGATTTCAAGCCGGGGAATCAAGACTCCGAAAGCTGATCGTAGTCCCCAATTCCCAATTCGTATTTTTTAGTATCAACTCTCATCATAGCTCCAGGTACCATCAAAAGCGAGTCATCTTCGTTAATTGCGAATGCGTGTAGCCCCAATCTCTCGGCCATTTCTTGAACCCTCCTCCTACATCTATCTCTTTGTGTGGGCATGTGTACCAGTGGCCCGAGATCTACTATGACCAAGCTACCTCTTGAGAGGGGAACGGATATCCCTTCCAGGGGGAGTCTATGCATCAAATCTGGTTTGACATATATCACACTTCTTTCAGCCCCAGGAGTCAGCCTCCTTGTCATTTCTGACCATTTTTGGTCTCCTAAATCTAAGTGTAAATCGCCATCTTGTGGCCCAGGGTCTGCGGTCGCCCTTTTCCTCCTAGTTTCAGAACTTCTGACCTTGGTAGGATCGGGAAGCCCAAGCAGTCTGAACAGGTTCGCCACGGGTGGCCCCGGACCTACTCCTCAAAGAGTGCTTCGATATCTTCTTCGCTTAGAGCATCATCTACAGACAATGCCACATCTTCCGAGGACTCACCTTTCTCCTCAGATAATTTCGAAGCATCTCCATCATTCATGGTATCCGAGACCTCAATAATTGATTCAGACTCTTGCTTCTCCGAGTCCAACTGGATATCTGCATTAGATGTATCTTGCGAGTCATCTATTTCCGAATCTCGGTCGACCTTTTCTGGAACGGGATCGAGGGTTTTTGATTTAGGCCCATCCATCCTACTTTGTGAGTCAAATGGGTCATAATCAGGATCGTCAAAGGCATCATCCACTGAAACTTTCTTCAGACTCTTAGTCTGATCCATTCCCGATACTAATCCACTGTCCACAGGCGTTCTTCTGTTCTTGATCAACATGAAACCTCCAGAAAGTGCAATTAATACTGCAATAATCAATATTATACCGTACGATGAGAAGAACGCACTTAGGCTAAAGGGCGCAGCTGACACGGTCAAAGTTAGTGTTGCTGAGGAACCTTGCCCCTCGTCCAATGCTGTCATACTAATCCCTCTGTTTCCAGAGCCAACAAACGACCATTCAATCCACTTTCCTTGAATATCAATATCGTTGGTTGCATCACCATCACCATCACTATCAACAGAGGTGTCCATGTCCCAATTATAGACCATATTCTCCATATCTAAGATTGAGTCACTAGTCCCATTAGCACTGAAGAAAACAATTTCCCCCTCTACTGGATTAAATGTGCTCGCTGAAACTTTGGGAAAGGGGTTGACATTTCTCACATCGATTGGAATCTCTATCATCGCGGAGCTTCCATCATCATCAGTCACGTGAAAGACAATCATACTGGGCGAGGTTGTAGCGTCTGGCCACGCCATCTGAAGTGTTCTGGACTCAATGTCGCAGTCATCAGCTGCATTTCCAGAGCCATCTGAGTCAATCATCGGTTGTATGTCATAGCAATTCCGGAGTGTCAGCTGATCACCTGCTGTATCGATGGTATCAATCGTGATGGAAATCTCTGAATCTTCCGCCACGGGCAAAGGGTCAGCAACTGGGCTAATCTGAGGCTCAAGGTTCACAATTTCGATAGGAATAATCAGTGATTCTGTACTTGCCCCGTCATTATCTACTACCTGCAAGGTTGCGAGATGTAATCCGGAGGTATGATACGTATGTTGCACTGTACTTTTTCTACCCTCAAATGTAATGATCTGGTCCGGATTATCTTCTGCGTCAGGACTCCAGAGGTGTAATAGTGAGGACAAGTCATTTTCAGAGTCATCAGCCATGCCTTCAAACATCAGTAAATCGCCTTCATTGGCAACATAAACCCCCCTGCTATCAGGGACCATCCTATTTCCCTCCTTCCACACTTCCGCTCTAGGGTTTGTTGGTGCTATATTTCGAACTTCAACCGTTTTGTTTGAGTACCCAATATCCCCATCATCATCAACAGCTTCGACACTGATTGTGTATTCTCCTTCTTCCTCAGGTGTCACAGTGCAATATACTCCGACTTGCCCTTCCTGGCATGGGTAATCTGAAATCCATAGAATATCCATTGGCGCTTGTGGGTTTTGAGTGTCGACATCGCTTCTTTCCTCGACGTTAAACTGCAATGGCGAGAGAACGTTAGTCCACTCGTATTCGGACTCGATAGTAATCTCAGGAGGTCGGTTCACAATCTCAATTACGTCACCAATGACTGCCAAGTCATTTTCATTATCTGTGAATTCCATGACGATGTCGAATATTCCGTCGTCGTCCCACTCAAACTCGACAATGCACTCCTCTCCACCAGATATTTCGACTATCCCATCCTCATTCTCGACAAAGAAATTACATCCAATAAACTCTCCACCGTCTGGGTCATACGAAGAACTAGCATCAAGAATCACAGCAGATTTTGTGAGAGACTGAGCTGGCATATCTAAAGTCGCCACAGGAAGCCTCCCTATCCACAATGAAAATACACCGTTATTGTTGGATCTGTCACCATCGTCAGTTATTGACTCATTAGGATCCACTTGGAAAGAAAGCGAAATTTGCCCTATGGGGTAGGCATTAGGTACGGTCCAATTAACCTCCACGATAGCTTGCCCTAAGCTCGGAAGTGAGGGAACTTGGGCAGTCTGTACAGATCCATCAGGAGACTCCACGTTCATTGTAGTCGCGGGAGAAGGCAGAAGCCCTCTATTCTGTATCGGCATGTAGAATCTTAACGTATCCTGGGGGACAGCATTGAAGCCAGTGGAGGAAGC
The DNA here is from genome assembly GCA_002505775.1 of Euryarchaeota archaeon UBA130. Classification (GTDB taxonomy): domain Archaea; phylum Thermoplasmatota; class Poseidoniia; order Poseidoniales; family Thalassarchaeaceae; genus MGIIb-O5. The sequence goes on from DAVY01000007.1 coordinate 47,675, forward strand.
AAGGGTTGTAGTTGATCCCCCCCTTGTCCTCTCAACAGTAACCCCCGAGGAAATAGCCACCAGGTCAACAGCACTCACATTAGGGTCGATGGTGATTGTCGATACTCCGACAATCTTCTGGGAGGGAATCCATGCGATTACACCATGACTTCCTGCCTCGCTACCTCCCTGCGAGTCGTCTATGGAATTTCCGGAATTAAACTCCACATACGCAGTTCCGTTAGATGAGGTAGTCACTGTTCTGATATCCCCGTCAATTCCATATCGGAACTCCACTTCTTGGCTTCCGGCAGATAGTGCCGAACCATCCTGAGTTACAGTGAGTATTGCTGTCGTGTTTAGATCGAGTGGGGAAAGAGGAAATTCAAGATCAACTGTTATTTCCTTACTTCTCGCAACATCTTCCGGAATATAATTTTGAAGCTCATGAAATGCATTAATCCCATCTATGATGTCAGTACTGGATGACACGTCTCCTCTGACAGCAGGGCAGAACCACCTATATCCGTCAGCTGAACCATTAGCATCGAATGTTGTTACGTTGTAGGATTGCTGACATTGTGCGTATGGCGTCCCTGGGGCCCCTCTTGACATCACTTGCCAGCTCCTCAACTCGCTGGAATCTGAGTCTGCTGGGATGTCTACGAAATCACTTGAGCCCTCATATTCTGTCTCTTGGTAATAGTTGGACGTCCAATAGTCTCCGACAGTGAGCGGGAAGTCATAACCTTCAGTAGGAGGGGAATAAGTTTGAGTAATTGTCAACTCCGCGACGTCTATATTTATTGTCCACCAAAAAATCCTATATCCGAAGTCAATCTCTATTGTTGCTTCTTGTTCGATTACTGCTAAGTCAGAGGCACGAATCAGCTCAGTAGTATCCATTTCTATTTCCAGATCTCCATTATTACCGTCAAGATTGACATTCTGTGCTTCATAAGTTCCTTGGGACTGGGCCTCGTATACCAGTGTAGATCGGTTATCAACAGTAGTGGTGTAGATATCAGTGACTGTCCTATCCAATGTACCAGTCAGATATTGGACATTCGTCGAAACTCCAGATGAACTGACAAAGTCTCCGACATCCAGGTATCCGTCGTAAATCCATCTATCCCCTACTCGCCAGCTGGGTAAGTCAGCTATTGCCGTATTCCTATCCGATGAACTTGATACATTTTCATCAATTCCTACCTCGGCCAGATCTTCTGGTGATATCAGGAACACACATTGTGATATCAGTATCATTGCCATCAGTACGGCCGACGCGGTGGCTTTACCCATACATCCCCTGTGGAGAAGGGGCAAATCAATGTGACTATCGACTGAGCTAATCACATCGCTCGATAGTCGGGGAGGTCTGCAAGCTCATCTTGGATGAATTGGACAGCCTCTAGGATCTGATCCTTGGCCCTTGCTCCAGTGATAACCATCTTGCCACTTCCGAATATCAGACAAACTACTTTCGGGTAGTCCAGTCTGTAAATTAGTCCCGGGAACTGTTCTGGCTCGTACTCGACTTTGTCAAAAGGCAGATGGAATGTGAGGTTATTGAGATTGAGTCTTCTGGGAAGAGCTGCTAATGGCTCTCCTTGTTTAATGCCCCTAATCCTTGGGTCCTCATTTTCAACCTCCTCATCAGTTGCGGCCCTAATCCCATTAGCCTCATCAATGACTTTGGTGTTAATATCATCCATCTTAGCTACTCCAGTGTAGTCTTCGGGGAAGAAGAGTGAGTAGGTAGCAACCATGTTCTGCACTTCAATATCGACATCAGCAACATCCCATGTAGAAATTCCCGCAGCTCTTAGATCCCCTATCATCCTCTCGATCCCCGTTTCGATATTCTGTTGGTTCTTACCACCAGTGCAGACAGCTCTGCCGGATCTGAACATAAGTATCGCCAATTTTGGATCCACTACCCTGTAAACCACTCCAGGGAATTGTTCAGGCTCGTATTCACAATTTAGTTGAATTGCAATATCTGGGAGGTCTAGCTCCTCTGCAACTCTGGTCGACGCTACAACATTCACTACAGTTAGGCGTTCTTCATCGCTTAGCATGAGCCGTCGCAGTTATATTCTTCTTATAAAGGATATCAGTATGGAAAATCTGGCGAACTCCTCTTTATGCTCATAAAATCCGCGCACCCCCCGACCCGAGCTTCGAGACTAGTGGCATCCCACCTGCGATTTCTATGCATTCAGCGACTCTCTTCGGATGACGAGTAAGGGAAACCATGCAACCGCCCCCTCCAGCTCCAGTCAGCTTGGCCCCGAGTGAATGACTCTCTACAGCAGAAATCAGATTCTCAAGCTCAGGGCAACTGACTCTGAGGTTACGAAGCCTTTCATGACAGGAGTTCATTGCCGACCCTACTCCTTCCATATCTCCTGCAGACAGCGAATCAAGTCCGGAGGATGTTATGTTCCCAATTGCCCTGATCTCATCCATTTTCTTTGGCTCTTTCCCAATGAGTTCTGACACTCCTTCCACCATTTTCCCGGTAGGCGATCCAATTCCTGTAAATCCTAGGACTATCCAGGTATCTTCAATTTCCGGTAATGTCGCCTCACAGACTGACCATGATCTACTTCCTTCAGGAGTCTCCAGAGTTGCGTCGAATACGTGCCGAGTCCCTCTGACCTTCTGGCCAGAAACAACGATACATCCCCCAAGTGCGCTTGTTGCGGTATCTGTGGGGCTGGCCCTTCCTTGCTGGGCATTCGCCTCAGCTGAGTGCCCTATCTTGGCGAGAGAAATTAGATCTAGTGGCTCATTTGGTTTAGTGAACTGATGCAATGCCGCCCCCATTGAATTGGAGAGTGCGGCGGACGAACCAAGTCCAGCCGCCGAGAAAAGACTGCTCCTGATATCAATTTTCAGAGGATTTCCCCTGTATTGAAAAATATCATTGATTATGTGAGAAATATGAGGATGTCTAGACGGCTCGAAAGGCATCCCCTCCAAGATCCATTTATTTGACTCAGTAATTGTAACTTCTACACCTGCGTCAATTGATACGGCAACTGCTGGCTCTCCGTAAACTACCGCATGCTCCCCAAATAGAATACATTTGCCCGGCGCGAATGCAGTGACCATACATCCCGCCCATAGTCAAGGGAAATGAGCATTGGGATGTGGGGGTTGCATCGGTTCCTTCAAGTCCAACTACCGTTTGGCCTAACCAAGGCAGTTGCCGAGATGTGAAATTATGGAACATCCACTGTTGCAGTCGTATGGCCCATTGGAGGGTTGGCACATATTGCTGGCAATCGGGGTCATCTCTATCGGTTTCTTCACTTATCAGGTTCAGAAGGCAACTAGGCTGGTCATGTTGGGTTCACCTGATAGCAGGTTTGACTCCTGGAGTGTAAGAATTAGAGAGTTCATCTCAGGATGGCTGTTCCAGAAGAAAGTCCTCAGAGATAAGGTTGCAGGGATAATGCATGTTCTGATGTTCTGGGGGTTCCTCATGCTATCGACGGACATGTTCGATCTAGCAACTGCAAATGCATTTTCCGAGAAGGTACTTCCAAAAATCTTAGTCGGGCCTTGGAATGGGATGGTTGAGCTGGGATACTTCATGGCTCTGATTGGGTGCGTTAGTGCACTAACCCGTAGAGTGGTCTTCACACCAGAGAAACTCAAAGGAAAGTCCCAGCTTGAGGGAAATGCCATATTGTTGCTAATATTCACGATTACCACGACCTCATTCATGGTTGAGTCCGCCGAGTCACCAAGTGCTTTTTGGGAACCAATAGGATATTGGTTTTCGGAACGAGGCCTTTCAGAACAGACAGTAATATTGTCATATTGGGCTCATATGCTGGCAATCTCAGTTTTTCTTTTCTTAATCCCACTGTCAAAACACATGCACCTAGTTATGGCTGTTCCGAACGTCTTCTTTCATGACGCTGGACCAATGGCGAGAATGAGGCCACTAGCACTTGGAGATGATGGCAAGGCTGTTCCTTTGGAAGATCTAGATATAGACTCCTTCGGGGTTAGTACGTACAATCAGTATTCATGGAGGCAACTAATCGACGGATGGTCATGTACGTCATGTGCTAGGTGTCAGGATGTTTGTCCCGCATATGCATCAGGTAAGGGACTCAATCCTATGCAGGTTATTCACGATGTCAGGAACTACGCGAATGAGCATGCCCCGATCCTCCTTTCAGGAAACCAGCCCGATGAAACAATCCTTGAGAGGATTACAGAAGAGGCTGTGTGGGCATGCACAACCTGCAACGCATGCGTAGATGTCTGTCCACTGTACATTGAACACGTTCCAAAGCTCACAGATCTCAGGAGAAATGCCATGATGGAAACTATGGAATATCCAGAAGTCCTTAACACTGCCATGGGCAATATAGAGTCTGCCTCCAACCCATATGGCTTTGGGGCGCATGAGAGGGCAGATTGGGCCTCTGATTTGGGAGTGAAAATTGGCGAGCCAGCAGAATATATCTACTTCGTTGGTTGTGCGGCAAGCTTCGATGAGAGGAATCAGAAAGTAGCAAGATCGACTATATCCCTCCTAAAAGAAGCAGGACTCGATGTGGGGATTCTTGGTATGCAAGAAGGATGCTCTGGGGATCCCGCTAGAAGAGCGGGCAATGAGTACCTTTTCCAGATGCTGGCGGAGACAAACATGTCGACGTTTCAAGAATTAGGCGTCAAGAGAATTGTGGCTTCATGCCCCCATTGTTTCCACACGCTAGGGAAGGAGTATGGAGACTTTGGCGGAGATGATTTGGAGGTATTTCATCACTCTGAAATTATAGCGAAGTTGCAAAAGGAGGGAAAGCTCCCAGAGGCCGAGAAGAATGGAAGGTCCATCACTTTCCATGATCCATGCTACTTGGGAAGGATTGGAGATATCCTAGATGCCCCAAGATCGGTGATCGGTGGGGTCGACAAAGAAACTGAGAGGCATGGCAAGGACTCATTCTGCTGTGGTGCAGGGGGGGCCCAAATGTGGATGGAGGAAGATGCTGATAAGAGAGTAAATGAGATTCGAGCAGCAGAGATTGCAGAGACTGGTTGCGACACTGTAGCTGTAGGCTGTCCTTTCTGCTCTGTTATGGTAAAGGATGGCTTAGACGCCGTTGGAGCCGATATGGAGGTCCTTGATGTGGCCGAACTACTCTGGGAACAGATCGTGGCTAGGGATTTGGAGATTCATGACAAGACCAAAAACAGAACAGGAAAAGCCAGAATCTGGAAATCATCACTATCAGATCTAGTTTGATGAGACTTCATTTCCCCAGAACTGAATACAGAGAACGTCATAAGCAATACCACCCAGGGCTAGTTATGGAAGATGTGTTCTCGTTCTTTGGAAGGTCTGTACCCGATTTGGCTAAAATTCTCGGCTCCATTCTCGCAATCTTCGGTATCGCAGTTTACATCATATCAGGTCAATCCTCAATTACTGCAATGATTCCAACATTCATGGGAGTTCCCCTTTTGTTTCTGGGAATACTATCAGAAAGGATGCCAGACAAGCGTCATCACCTCATGCACGCATCAATGGTTCTGGCACTACTTATGGTAGTCATGCCAATCGCAATGGTCGTAGCAATGGGAGCTCCCGACTCCAACCTAACTATCGCTTCATTATTCACTCTACTGACAATAGGGTCTATTTTCTTGGTTGCTGGTATCAAATCATTTAGGCATGCCCGGATGCTCAGGGAATCTTCGGGTGTTTAATTGAAGCCAATAATTGGCGTAACTTGCTTCATGCGTGAGACAGTCTACGGCAATTGGCATAGACATGCGGCAATTCTCCCATCAGCATACGTATCCATGATAGAAATGGCAGGGGGCATTCCCATGATTATCCCTCCAGCGATCGATACTACGAAGCTATTGGATATGATTGATGGATTGATTGTTTCCGGCGGTCCCGATATATCTCCAGCTCTTTACAATCAGGAGGCTGGTCCAATGACAGTGGAATTTTATCCCAAACAAGACGAAACAGAAATCGCGCTAATTTCAGAGGCAGTAGAAAGAGACATGCCATTGTTGGGGGTTTGCCGAGGGATGCAAATTCTCAGCGTCGTGCATGGAGGAAGTCTCCATCAGCACCTGGATGACACCCCGGGGCATGAGGGGCACGGGGGATATGACGGAACCTCTACTGATCACTCTGTTATTGCAAAGGAGGGATCGTTGCTCGGGAAGATAATGGGAGAATCATTTATCGTAAACTCAACTCATCATCAAGGTGTCGCAGAACCTGGAAAATTGTCAATATCAGCCGTCGCACAACATGACGGTTTAATCGAGGCAGTAGAAAGAATCGATAAGAAATTCTGTATCGGAGTTCAATGGCATCCCGAGAGGAAGGGGCATGAACAATTGTTCTCGGCACTCGTTGAGGCTGCGAGAGGTTGATGACGGTCGGCCCGCTAGAAGGGGTAATGACGCTCAGGGTGTATGATACCAGGTCTCGTTCGAAGAGGGTTTTCACCCCCTTAGAAGAAGGCAAAATTGGAATCTACGCATGCGGGATTACTCCTTATTCCCCGAGTCATATTGGACACGCTAGGCAGGCAATAGCATTCGACATAATCGTCAGGTGGCTAAGGAAGAGTGGCTATGATGTAAATTACATCTCGAATTTTACCGATATCGATGACAAGATAATCTCCGTATCACAGAAAGAAGGAGTGGATTTCTTGGTGGTGGCCAACAGAAACATAGAAGATTATTTCACTGTGATGGATAAATTGAATGTGATTAGGGCCAACAGCTATCCCAGAGTCACAGAGACCATACCAGAGATAATAGAGATGATCGAGGAACTGATAAGAAAGAATCATGCCTATGTTTCTGCTGATGGGGTCTATTTTGAGATAGACACCGCCCCAGAAAAATATGGCCAATTAACGGGGCAGACTCTTGAAATGGTCAGAAAAGGAGCCGGAGGAAGAGTCGGCAAATCAGGGACAGGAAAGAGGGACCATCGGGATTTCGCATTATGGAAGGCGGCCAAAGAGGGGGAGCCTAGCTGGGATAGTCCATGGGGCGCTGGAAGGCCTGGTTGGCATATAGAGTGCTCTGCGATGTCTTTGAAACACCTCGGGGAGAGATTCGACATACATGGAGGGGGGTCCGATCTGCTATTCCCTCATCATGAAGCGGAGATATTCCAATCCGAATGTTGCCTCGGACATGATCCAGTAGTCCAATATTGGTTGCACAATGGAATGATAAATGTCGATGGAGAAAAGATGAGTAAATCAGATGGTAATTTCTGGACTGTTAGGGATGCGCTTGTGTCAATCGATCCGTTAGCCCTTAGGTATGCATTAATTAATGCCCCGTATAGGCAACCAGTAGACTTCAATGCGGTTATGATCGAAGACTCTACAACACACTACCGCCGTCTAATTTCCTCCTACTCAGAGGCTCTCCACATCTCACATGGAGAGCATAGTGGCTACCATGATATTGAGTCCTTAGCTCATTCTTCTGAGAGGGTAACTAATGGGATGAATGATGATTTCAATACTAGAACGGCCCTTGTTGAAATCCAGACTGTCGTCAAGGAGCTTTCCTCACTTCTTCAGTCTAAGGCTAGAGAGTCGAAGGTTATCGGTGGCTATGTTTCCTGGTTGGAGGAATTCGCAGGAGAGGTATTGGGGATTTTGCCCCCGAGGAAGGAGGCATTAGAGTTCTATGGACGAAAGCTTTCCAGAAGATCCGAAATCGAACCAGAGGTTAGTAAGCTTCTGGAGATGAGGGAGAATGCGAGGGCATCAAAGGATTGGTCCGAGTCAGATAGAATCAGAGACGAGCTTAATGAGATGGGGGTAACAGTTGAAGACAGCCCCGAGGGAACAAAATGGCGAATTATCTGAGACAGGATGCCCAAATCACTCTTTTTCTCTGCTCAATAGATTGAAATTTCCTCGATTCAGGACCGCTAAGAAACCTATGATTAGAATAATTCCAATGGTTGCCTGTATTACAAAACCGTCCTCGCTTGAATCGCCTTCTCCCGCATCTCCATCCTGCCCGGAATCTCCGAATGAGTTATCCTGAATGTACTCGACATTGTGCCTACATTCGACTTCTGCAGGATAATCCCCAACATCTGTACAAATTCTTCCGGGTACAGTAAAGGATTTAGATACTTCAAGCTGACAGAATGTTGTCAATCCTGAAACAATACAATCTTCCGTTTCCTCCATAACTACTAGTATGGAGCCACAAAGGAGCTTCTGCCCTTCTCTTTCCACTAGGGACGGATGCTCTGAAAGACATTCTTCGAGATGCACACCTTCCTCCAGAGTTGTGATGTGGGGGACGTATCCACCTCTAGGTCCATAACTGTCGAAAAAGTCAGGGAGAGATGGACGACTGACAACCTCGGGTCCGTCACCATTAGAGATATTTGTCACTATGGGGTCGGCCCCTCCTACCGTACCGCCAATTCTGTGCCCCTCTTCATCAAGCTCTATATCATAGAATTCAGACCATAAATCGATATTTCTTCCATTCTGAAAAGAAGGAGTCCTATTCAGAACATCGAAGTACCTCTCGTCCCCCATTGTGAAGAGATATTCGATAGGGACGTCCTTGCCATCGTTACAACCACTAAGGTAGTCTATCATTTCTGAGTAAGATTGCTGAGCCTCAGGAACGCCTTCGTAAGTTATGTCAATCGCTTTCGAAAAACCTTCTCCATGGATTATCTCCGTCTCATCATCCAAAGCCTGCATTATGTCTACGTCTCCAAAAACGGGGAGTCCGCCAACAACAACCAATCTGACATCAGGGTCCACCGCCTCAATCACATTTCTGTATGGATCCGCCTCAAATGTGTCCAATACGACTAGGTCGGCGGCAAGTCCCTCTCTGATCCTGCCAGTATATTCCGACCAACCAATTGCATCAACTATGTTGGTAGTAATTGTCTGAACCAACTCAAAATCTGTGAATATATCACCCAGTACGTTCCTGTCCCACCAATCAGCTGTCTTCAGCTCATGCATGGAGCTCTTTGAGCCAGAAGGAGACCAATCCGGACCAATCATGATGTTAACTCCCTCCGTCTTTGCAGTGGCTATATCTGTGGTTTCCCCATAAAGGAGAAGGTTGGATGTGGGAGACCATGCAAGGCTTCCCCCAACAGATCCCAATGCTGAGAATTCAGTCTGGGTTAATCCCGTACCATGAATTATCACTATCTCCCCTACGAGAAGGTTATTTTCAACCAGAATATCAAACTCTGCTCTGCTGGACTCATCGATTCCCTCGGCGAGATGTATGAACCATGCATTTAGACTTCCAGATGAATTTCTGTCCTTTATGTGGTTGCCTTCATACTCTGATTCCAACTCTGTTACCTTTGTCCATATCCCATCGCCACCGAAATTGTAGAGCTCTATGTTTCTCGCAAGCATTGTCTCAAATGTGTCCGTATTTCGATTTGCACTTCCTTGCAAGGCGGTATTGCCACCTGCTATCGCTCTTAATTCAGCAAACCTCATCGCAGATGAATCTTCAATAGAGCAACCAATATCTTTGGCATCACTATATCCGGAATAAGATTGCCACTGATATCTATTATCCCATCCATCGGTTCCATGGTCCCAGAGTGGGATCAAATTGTATTTTGCATGATTGTGCGGATCTATAAAACCTGGGTAAATGGTACCACTAGTGGGAATTGACACCACTCCTTCCGCTGATTCTGGATCCGGTTCAGAGGAGCTCCAAATTTCCTCAATCATTCCATCAACAATCAGTATCCTTCCATCGTCTATGACGTCATTTTGTGACTCCATGGTCACAATCCTTCCCTCTAAGATGTATTCCCCTCTGTGAATATTATCCTCTTCCGGCTGTTGAGGGTAACAGCTCCCCATTAAGTGATTGACACCTACCCATTCTTGATCATTGGGGCCTCCTGGAGTTGGACTTTGGTCAGAGAGCTTTGACCAGCTACCACTAGCATCATATCCGTAGGGTATGCCGTAGTCCGAGTCTTCAGCATCATAGCTTACAGAATCTATTTCAGCACCGGCTTGATTAGTGATTCTGACTGTATCTCCTTCCCAGTAATTGAATTCGATCTGTGTCTGCGCCCTGTAGAATACCACATATGATCCTGGGTCCATGACAGTTCCCCAGGCAATGCTACACATTGGCGAACCGCCATTCTCCAAGTCATCTATCCACCATCCCCCTATATCTATTGCAGAATCAGTGGGGTTGTGCAATTCCAGGAACTGATTGGAGAACCTTCCAATTTCTCCATCTCCATTCCAATCTACCCCCCCGTACTCCTCACTATTTGGAGATACGTATATTTCGTTGATAATGACTGAATCACCAGCTCCTTGCGCTGAAGTAGTGATAATCGGCGATGATACCACTAGGATCATCAAGGCAGTCACGACAACTGACCCGGCGCGCATGATATCCCGACGGAATGATATGACTTCAACCCAACTATGCAGGAGCATCGAGTGCGAAGTGCGAAATAGCACTATTTCTGCCCAGCCACCATGTCTGGCATTAGGTCTACCTGTGTCGCTCTCGTTACAATCATGCTCTCTTCTGTTTCCCTGTCTGGATGTATACATGATGCAATTATTGAGAATCTGAGTGTCCCATATCCAAAATGGTACGGAGAAATGGAATTTATCGATGATCCGATGAGTCACACAGATTCCTGTTTCAGTACTCCTTGTGTGAGAAATTTCACAATAGGGGAGCCATTCTCAGATGAAATCTGGGACGAGACTGGCAACAAATGGGCGGTTTTTGGGAATGTCGAGGGAGGCAATTGCTGTGAACACTACCTCGCCGCCACCAAGGAGGGTTGGATAATGAATTTTGGAGGGGAATACCCCACTTGGTCCGAAGATAGGGGGCATACCTGGCAGGAGTATCGGCCCTCGATATTCTCTCAGCTGGGGTGCATGGAACCCAAGCCAACAGTACCTGGACAGGAGGGACTTGGAGAGGGAAGTATAGTTCAGGCGACCAATGGGGACATTATTTCCATGGGGTGGTTCCCATATCCAAGTGCGAGTGGAGCCGATCAATTCTATGCGTTCTTCTATGACGCCGAAGATGAAGAGTGGAGTTGGTGTTTCAATAGAACTCCAGAGCCTTTCTATGATCGTTCTTGGCAAGTCGAGGTAATAGGCCCGATTAACGGCGGACTCTATGGCAATGGCCCATGGGCCAGTCTTGTAATTTCCAACTTCTGGCATCAAGTACAGAATGTAGGAGGCCAGATTTCTACTGATGGATTGAATTACGAATACTTTGGCTTCCCAGATAGAGATGCTGATTTGGATATAATGGAGGTAGACCTTGATCCTTCTGAACTGGGCACTGAGTGGGATTTCACTAAGCCCCATAAAGAGATGAGGGCTTTCCCGGTTCCCTCAGGAGGCCTGTACTTCCCAGACTACTTCATTGATGGCAGGGATGCATTTCTTGATACTTCGCTCAATTGGTGGACAGGTGTTACTTTAGGTGGGAATTCCCTACCATCTCAGTATTGTGCATTTGACTCATCAACAGCTCTACATTGCGTCACTACGAGTAATTCCAACCTCACCCATCTGCTCTCTTGGGATGGCGGGGAGACATGGCAGAACCAATCCTATGACCTTTCAATGGAGGCCACAGGATTGGAAGAGTGGGAATTTCACTCCAACGGGATACACGACTTATTCGTTCTTAATGTGAGGTATCAGAGCTCCTCCGGGCCCGATGTCGATATAGCCTGGCATGTCAGGGACTTCTCCGAGAGTATGGTTCCAGACTCAAGGACATATATCGGGCAGGGCGATCTTGACTCCACATCAGGAGCAGGAAATGACATCAGATTTGACTTCGCTAGTATGGGGATCCTTCCAGATGGTGGCTCATTCATAGCGTATCAGGATTCTACCGACCCTGATCCATTGTTCTCTCTGGAGTTATTACTGCCACCAGGATACATAGCAAAATCTCAAACATTCTAGAGGGAGAAGCACGATTCCAACCAACTAATAATAGAGATAGATTTCTCTCAAGTCTTCTCGATATGGACCGATATCTTCACTCCATCTACCTCGAATTCTATGGCGCCATCATTAGCCACTCCCTCGTTGAGATATGCTTTCTCTGAGCGAGTCTCAGAAACTACTCGCTCCCAGTCTCGATTGGATAATTTACCGTCTTCAATCCAAACACTAAGATTTATTGTCGCCTCAATTTCTAGGTCCAGGTCCTTTCTTTTTGCCTGAATTCTCCTAATTATATCTCTGGAGAGGCCTTTGGAAAGGAGATCTTCATCAATTTCCATATCCAGTACCAGTGAGACATCCCCATAATCTCCGGAGAGCGTTTCAGCAGCAAAACCTTCCCTTTCAACTCTCTTTATGTCAATATCACTGTCATTTATTTCATACCCTCCAACAGCAGCAATTCCAGCCTCAATCTCAAGTAGTAATGACTCTGGATCAATCATTTGCAACTCAGAGAGAACTTTCGGGAGGTCAGCTCTGCACTTGGCTCCAAGAGCCTTCCTATTAGGCACAATTTCTATCTTCTGGAAAGTATCCAAGTCGTCTATGACGCTGATTTCCTCAACATTAAGCTCCTCCGAAAGAATTTCATGGAAGCTCGAGAGGTCAGGACCGCCTACTATCCATCCAGACCTACAGGGGAGCCTCTGCCTCCTCCCAGCATCTACTCTTACTCTCCTGCCTGCCTCAGCAATTGACCTAACTAACTCCATTTCCATTTCTACCAAGGGATCAACTGGAGGAAGGGCACTCTCAATAATATCAGAACCAACAGGCCAATCCGCCAAGTGAACAGACGACCCAGTCAGCCCCCTATGTATCGCGTCAGATACGAAAGGTGAGACTGGAGCCATAAGCCTACAAACTATCAGGAGAACTTCATGAAGTGTGTTCTGACAAGAATGCTTGTCCATACTATCCACTTCATTCCACAGCCTCCTACGTGACCTTCTAACATACCAGTTTGAAAGATCATTCACTACGAAAGTCTCGAGATCTCTCCCGGCTTTATGAAAGTCCCATCGAACGAATTTATCATGATATTCCTGGGCCATCGATGAAGCCTTCGATAAAATCCATCTGTCAAGATGGCTTCTCTCTTCTAGTGGGACAAATGTGTCCTCATTACAGGCATCAAATCCATCTAGTGAGGCGTAATCGGCATGGAACTTGTATACATTCCACAATGTCAAAAACATTTTCGCATAAGACTCTCTTACTCCATTTGGATCAAAGTTCGTGGGCGACCATGGGGCACTCTGAGTTGTCATATACCATCTGATCGAATCAGCGCCTTCCTTGTTGAAGTGGTCCCAGGGATTAACGACATTTCCCTTCGACTTACTCATCTTCTTCCCGTCCTTATCGAGAATGTGGCCAAGAGATAGGCATCTACGATAGGATATGCTATCGAAAACTGTAGTGGAAACCGCCATCAAGGAATAGAACCAACCTCTGGTTTGATCTACTGCTTCACAGATATAATCGACTGGAAACGAGGCATCAAACTTGTCCCCATTTTCGAAGGGGTAGTGCCATTGAGCGAATGACGCACAACCAGAGTCGAACCAGCAATCCATTACATATGGCTCCCTAATCATCTCGCCATCGCATTCCACTTGCGGGCAAGAGAGGGTGATCTCGTCAACATACGGTCTGTGTAATTCCGGTGGCATTTCTGAGGATTCAGTCTTCATTTCCGAGAGCTCTTCTATACTTCCAACACAATGTTCGCTCCCACATTCCTTGCAAATCCATACTGGCAAAGGGGTGCCCCAGTACCTTTCCCTGCTGATTGCCCAGTCCTTGATATTGGATAGCCATTCTCCCATTCTTTTGGATCCAGTCCACTCAGGTGCCCATTCAACCTCTGAGTTGTACTGTAGTATCTTTTCTTTAACTGCAGTCATTCTGACGAACCAGCTGTCCATTGCATAGTACAGCAACGGATGGTCGGTCCTCCAACAGTGTGGATAATCGTGCGTATACGAATGCTCTCTGTAAAGGAGCCCTTCCTTCTCCAGTAAATCAATGATAATATCATCGCACTGTTTGACATACTTGCCATCAATATCCTTGTGGGTTCCTTGGATAAATTTGCCATCCATCCCCACGGTATGTTGCGCTGGAAATCCGACTTCCATTCCAAGACTGTAGTCGTCCTCACCATACATTACCGCGGTGTGGACGACCCCGGTTCCATCAGTGGTTGTGACAAAGTCCGCCCCAACTATGGTCCATGCAGATGGGTGCCCCTCTCCATCAATGGCCCCCGGGAAAAGTGGCTTGTATGATCTCCCAATTATTTCTGAACCAGGAAACTCATCTAAAACCTCCATATGGTTTCTCAATACATTCCCAATCAGGTCCTTGGCTAAAATCAACTCTTCGCCAACCTCTGCCCCTCCTCTGCCTTCCCACGTATCAGACGGACCAGAGGTTATCTTCACTCTGCAATAGGTCAGATCTGGACCAACCGCAAGACCTACATTGCCCGGAAGTGTCCAAGGAGTAGTAGTCCAGGCCAATACAGAAGCTTCATCGTCCAGAAGCTTGAATTTCACGAAGACTGCAGGCTCAGTAACCTCTTTGTATCCCAGGGAAACCTCGTGGCTAGAGTAGCTAGTTCCCGTTTGAGGGCAATATGGCAGAACCTTATGGCCTCTGAATAGAAGGCCCTTATCGAACATCTGCTTCAATGACCACCATGCCGACTCTATGTATTGGTCATGGAGTGTTACATAGGGGTCATCAAGGTCAACCCAGAAACCCATCCTCTCTGTCATTTCCCTCCAGGTCTCTTCGTAAGTCCACACGCTCTCCTTACATTTCTCGTTGAATTCTTTCATGCCATAAGCTTCAATCTCTTCGTTGGACATTAGGTTTAATTGCTTCTGGACCTCAATCTCTACAGGTAGGCCGTGAGTATCCCAACCTGCCTTTCTTTCAACCACATGCCCTTGCATCGTCTTCCATCTGCACACCATGTCCTTGAACAGTCTCGAGATTACATGATGGATTCCCGGTTTCCCATTGGCAGTGGGGGGCCCTTCCAGAAAGGTGAAAGGAGTTCCATTGGCCCTTCTAGATTCTATTGACTTGGTGAAAGTCCCCTCGGACCTCCATACTTCCATCAATGAATTCTCCAGCACGACAGGATCGAACTCACCGGCCGGCCTAGGCACTACCATGGCCGGGGCGAGTCCAGACTTCGTATTGAATATGCCTCGTTCTTCCAGAGAGAAGGTCTTCTCTAGCAGGGTTCAAAAACGTCCTCTGTAACGATGTTGTATGAGCAGAACCATCACACTCGATGTTGGGGGTATGACTTGTGATGGCTGCGCCTCGAATGTAACCAAAGCAATCAACTCCATAGTGGAAGTTTCCGAGGTAGATGTGTCTCACGATTCAGGTAAGGCAATAGTCACTCATAATTTACCAGATGATGAAAATATCAGACTCGCGATCATGAATGCCGGATATTCTGTAGACGGAGAGTCCGAACAATTCAACTGGAAAGACGGTTCTGTGTGGAGGCAGTCCGCACACAATACCAAGTGGTGCTTGATTGGCTGTAGTATTGGCGATTTCGGAACAATTGCCGCTTTCCAATTTATTCCATATCTTGATGCTCTTGGCTGGTCTGCAATGTCGATTATGATGCTTGCAATGTTCAATGGGATCATGACTTCAATCGCACTTGAGACCTTCATCTTAATCAAACAGATGGGAGGAATTAGAGAAGCATTCAGAGTAGCTATTGGGATGTCTCTTATTTCGATGATAGCAATGGAAGCTTCCATGAATGCCACTGATCTTTTAATCATGGGAGAGCCTTCATTGACATGGTGGGTAATTCCGATTATGTTGTTCGTAGGATTCATCACTCCATGGCCATATAACTACTGGAGACTCAAGAAGTACGGATTAGCTTGTCATTAGGTGATTTATGATGCAGGACTGGAAAAGGCTAGGTGAACAGATTACTGAATGGATATCGGACTATGCTACAAGTAACGGGATAACAACTCTAGTAGTGGGAGTTTCAGGAGGAATAGACTCGGCTGTAACATCCACTCTGTGTGCCAAAACCGGGTTAAGGACCATCGCCCTCAGTATGCCTATTTACCAAATTGAATCCCAGAACAATCTCTCAATGAAACATTGTGAATGGCTATCTTCAAATTGGA
Organism: Euryarchaeota archaeon UBA130; assembly: GCA_002505775.1. GTDB lineage: Archaea > Thermoplasmatota > Poseidoniia > Poseidoniales > Thalassarchaeaceae > MGIIb-O5. The sequence goes on from DAVY01000007.1 coordinate 63,918, forward strand.
ACAATGTAGAAAATCATATCGTAGATTTATCCGAAACATTTGACTCAATTAGCACGGTTCTAACCGAAAAAGGGGCCGATGATCTTTCTTTGGCTAACACCAGAGCTAGATTGAGGATGGCTACTCTGTACTCCATGGCCAGTTCCAACAATGGGATAGTTGTGGGTACAGGGAATAAGGTAGAAGATTTTGGAGTAGGATTCTACACCAAATATGGAGATGGGGGAGTGGACATATCTCCTATAGCAGATTTATACAAGTCCGAGGTTTTCTCACTAGCCGACTCTCTTGGGGTCATCCAAGAAATTCAGGAAGTTGCGCCAACAGATGGACTCTGGGATGACGGTAGGACCGATGAAGACCAGATAGGGGCCACATATCAGGAACTAGAGTGGGCCATGAGGGAGGTCGAGAGGCCCTCGGGAGAAGAGCTGGATGAGAGGCAAAAGCAGGTCATGGAAAGATACATGCAACTCAACAAGGCCAATTCACATAAGATGAACCCAATTCCAGTATTCAAGAAAAGCGACCGCTGAGTTAAATTACAAATCTGCTCCCGCTTCCATCATGAGCGATGGGTCACAGATACAAACCAGCTATGCTGATAGTAACCAATTAATGTCCGTAGAATTCGATAGTAAGATTATAATTTACTGGTGGATGGCAGCAAATTTTGGACTTCTTATGTCAGTGGTTGGAATCATCCTCATGCCGATCTGGATTCCCTTCGGATGGCTTGTTCATAAGAAACAGTACGAGCATATGAGTGGAGCTCTTACTGACCGCTCCATCAACATGCGTATGGGATGGTTGTTCAAGAAACAGCAGAATATAGCCCTCGATAAGCTGACCGATGTTTCCATCCATGAGGGTCCAATCCTAAGCGCCTTCGGGGTAGTCAGGATGCAGTTCGAGACCGCAGGTGCAGCACCATTCATACTTACAGGCGTCAGGAATGCGAACCAGTTCCGTGACCTTGTGCTAAGACAAAGAGACTCTCTCGCCTTAACTCCCCCGGCTACTTCCTCCCAAGCCAACTCTAACGATGTCTTAGTTGAGATCAGGGACATACTATCTAAGATCGAGTCAAAGCTCTCCGATGAATAACTCATATGCCAGAAGAGACTTTCATCCTCAGATACCACGGCCAAACCGAAGCATGGCTCTCCACGATATCAAATCCGTAAAGACCCTCCATCGACCTTAGAATGCCAAAGTTAGCAAAGTCCGCACCATTGGGAGTGTCTCCTCCAAAAAAGTCACCCTTTATGCCACCCGACATATGGTCAAGTTGGAATTTGAGGTTCTCCCGAGGGGGCAGGTCGAACATTTTCGCTCTGGACTTGCCAACCATCCTCATTATTACCCCCCCTGCCCACTTATTCACTAAACGGGTGCCGAAAGAGAAATTATCGACTCTAGTGACATAATCCAGTGCTTGGAGGGAGGTTCTGTATGATTTGTAAATCACGGCGACAATCGATTTTCCAAGAATCAAATTGGAAAAATCCATCCACTCGTCCTGCTCGGAATCCTCTCCCATCCTTGGAAACTCGTTAGTTCCGTTTTCATCGATATAATGTAAGATATAATTCGAGTCGTTCACTTGGGTCCCGTCCCTGTCGACGAAAACTGGCACAGCAGTCCAATCAGACCACTTCAGTTGTGTCTTGAATGTTGGGTCAACCTCAACTTTGGAGTATTCAACCCCCCTGCTCCCCAATAGGGCTTTGACTTTGAAGCAGAATGGGCAGGTTTCAAAACAATACATTGTGGGAAGACCATCAACAACTCTCTCAGGGACAAGCTTTTCTTGGACTCCAGAGGTTGGTTCCAAATCAATTTCAGAATGTTGTATATCGTTATCATCCACATCAATCACCTCTATACCTATGAATCCAATGCGGATTCCAATGTCTTTCTAAATGAGTCGACTGATTTTCCGCATCCTTCCAGCTGAATGGCATCCAAGATGATCTCTATTACACCATCTCGCTCTATGGCAATACATGGAGTCTTACCAATAGTAATCTCCTCTAGCTCAGGAAACTGCTCATTTAGGTGCAGAAGCTCGATTTCGAAATCCAAGCCGGATATCATTTCCCTCCATTCTTTCTTAGTAGATACTCCCCTGTGAGTGATGTCACACAGGGCGCAATGGGCAGTGCCCCTTATTTTGCCCCAAACATAGGCAAGCTCCCCTATTATCCCTCCATCTGCATGATATACGCCATAGGCTTTCTTGACCGCCATTACACCACAGCTCCTGCAAACCAGGCGGACAACTATCAGTTGATAATATGGAGTTCCCCGCCATACATCACATCACTTTACCACAAACAGGACCACATTCGAACACCAATCTTGAAGTGGCTCCTAGCTAGTCCGAATGCATGGAGGTGCCTGAAGAATTGGCTTCGATGCTTGACGGCGATCACGGCCCCACTAAGCAGAAAGCAGCTAGCCTGGTCGTTGATCTAGCATCGACTGCTGGCGCAAAGGAATTCATCAGAGCATCCCATGCTCATGTTTCAGGGGTTAGTGTGATTACTGGGGGGCACGGTCTAAGACGATTCTTAGCTGACTTATCAGGTGATAAAAACGGCAAGGTTGCTATACCAACTACCCTTAATTCTGCTGGATGCGACCATGAAAAAATGGAGGAAATGGATATAGAATATCCTGATTTTCTAGAACAGCAGTTCGAAATCGTTCATTCATATTCTGAGCTGGGTATTGATGCCACTCTCTCTTGCACCCCTTATGACAGGGGCATTGAAGAGAAAAAAGGAATAGGATCATGGGCAGAGTCAAATGCGGTTTGCTTCTCAAATTCATACACATCTTTAGTGACGAACAGGGAGTCAGGACTTTCAGCATTGGCGACTGCATTGACTGGTTGGGCTCCAAGATGGGGGCTTCATTTAGAGGAAAATAGGGCTCCAAACATATTGGTTCATGTCGATTGTGGAATGGAGGACATGACAGATTGGAGTATTCTGGGAGACTGGATAGGAAAGCAGATTCAGCCAGAATGGAAACTTCCGTGGGGTCCAATGCCAAGAATAATTGGACTCCCAAATCCGACATTCGAGATGAAGAAGGCATTGACAGCAGCGGCAGCAAATTACGGCTGTCCAATGCTTTGGGCGGATGGAATCACCGATGATGCCCCAGATGTAGAAAATTTTCAGGGGATTCTTCATTTCAATCAGTCAGATTTGTCCGAGAGGTATCGCGAGTTGTCACCCAAGGGAATAGTCGACCTTGTTGTGATTGGATGCCCCCAGGCCAGTGTAGGTGAGGCTCGGTCGACAGCGGCATTTATGCGCTCAAGGATGGAACTCGGAGAGAAGATTCAGAATCATAGGCTCTGGGTTTTCATGAGCTCCCATAATTACGATCTAATAGAAGCGGATGGGACACTCGATATCTTAGAGGAGGGGGGTGCATTAGTCTTGAAGGACACATGCCCAGAAGTAACTCCCTACAACAGGGCGAACTACAACCATCTGCTCACTAATTCTCTCAAAGCTGAGCATTATCTCACTAGCGGTTTGAATAAAATGCCAACAAGCGTTGCAACCATAGAAGATTGCGTCGCTCACGCATTTGATCCAAGTCTATTGTCCTCCCCCAGACCAACACTGAAGTCGGGCATTGCCAAGACGATTCCAAGTTCAAAGGTCAATGTATCTGGAAATTTTCATGCTAATGGCCATGGAATACCTAGTCAGAAAAACTGGTCAATTAGAGGGAGGGCGCTTGTAACGGACGTACCGATAACTTACCTCGGTTACGTAAACAGGGATACGGGAGTGATCGAAGAGCCAGGTCATCCATTAGATGGTACGCCAATAAAAGATACAGTTCTAATCTATCCGAAGGGATCCGGATCAACTGTTGCTCCCTTTGTCCTCATGGGGCTAATCTACACTGGGAGGGGGCCAATGGGCATAATCAATAGTGATGTGTGTCCGTTGACACTTCCAGCGGCTTCTTTATTGGGTACTCCCTATGCCCATAGCTTCGATGCAGATCCGATTATGAATATCAATTCTGGAGACTTAGTTCAAATGCAACTAAGCGAGAAAAAAACCACTATCAAAGTAATCTCAAGAAATGGCGAGGAACAATGAAGTCTACTTGATTCGATGTGATTTTATGAAGTCAGAACCAGAGTCATGCAGGCCACAAGATTGGGGTAAATTCGAGATAATAAGTCGAGATGGAGCAGCTAGGATTGGAAAGTTTCACACATTACATGGGGCAATAACTACTCCTATGCTTCTCCCAGTTGTAAATCCAAATTTACGCACCATAGAGCCTAGAGAAATGTGGGAAAAGTACGGGGTGGAGGCACTGATAACTAATTCATATGTAATTTGGAAACATGAAAAACTTAGAGTCCCAGCTAAACAAGACGGCATCCACAAACTCATAGATTTCCCTGGGGCCATAGTCACAGATTCAGGAACATTCCAGTCCTACGTTTATGGAGATGTGGAGGTATCTCCAAAGGAAATTGTGGAATTTCAAAGAGAAATCGGCGTTGATGTTGGGACAATGCTCGATGTCTTTGGTAGGCCTGATATGAGTAGGGAAGAGGCTGAGAATTCGGTCAATGAGACCTACAATAGAGTTTCTCTATCACTATCCGAGGCCGGGGACTCAATATTACTCAATGGGCCTATCCAAGGAGGGGTGTATGAGGATCTAAGGGCAAAATCAGCTAAGCTGATGAGTCGAGTGGATGAATCAGGAGCTACATTTGCCATACATCCGATTGGAGGAATAGTTCCCCTAATGGAGAAGCAAAGGTACCAAGAATTATTTTCCATCATTCTGGCAGTGAAATCCCAGATTCCACCAAACAAACCAATTCACATGTTCGGTTGCGGACATCCAATGCTATTCCCCCTCTCAGTGGCCCTTGGAGTTGACTTTTTCGATAGTGCTGCCTATGTGTTGTTTGCTCGTGATGATAGGATACTAACTCCAGAAGGAACCGTGAAGGTCCAAGGTCTCAAAGAGTGGCCAATATCTTCGGAGGCACTGTTTGGCAGGACTCCAAGTGAAGTTCTCTCGCTACCAAAAGAAGAGAGATCCGAGATTTTAGCTAAGCACAATCTAGAGGTTACCCAGTCAGAGCTTTCCAAATGCAGAGAAGCAATCAGGAATGGTTCTATTTGGAGATTAGCGGAGGTTAGGAGTCATGCGTCCCCAAGACTTAGAGAGGCATTTGAGTGGGTCATTAATCAGCTCGAAAAACTGGAAGAGACCGAGGTAGGGAGCTCGCTATTGGATATAATGGCCTCAACCAATCCAATCAGAAAGGGCGGAGAGCCATTATCAGATGATATCGAATACAGGCCACATATTCTACATTTGATGGCCCTTATTTCTCTCCGATGGAGGCCCCCGGGATCTTGGTGGGATGGTAGCTCAGGCCCCGTAGAAAAAGTCCTGATATTGGATAATTCTCCTCCTCCTTGGAGGGAGGGATCTATGGGCACAATCGTAAATCATCTACTCGACTGCCCTAGGACCGTAGTCCTAATCTCCACGCCACTCGGTCCTGTCCCTTATTCGTTCGAAGACGTGTCCCCCTTCTGCCATGTAGATGGTTCAGATAATATTTGGAATAATCAGACCGATTTGAATGACACTTCGGAAGAAATCTTGTACCTAGGTTTGGAAAACTCAGATGTAGTCATTTCAAAGTCATCTGAACCACTTCAATCATCATCTTCAGAAATTGACAAAGTGAGGGCTTGGCTAGACAGATGCTCGATTGTAGACAAGCTCTCAGTCTTTTGTGCGACACATCCGTTCAAACTGTGTGAGATTACTAACTCAATGAACTCGAGAAGATCAAATACTGATAGAATGGTAAACGTCAGTTTTGGGGGCGTTCATGCCTTGTCTCCTAGGTTGAAGGATGGAGGGGTTTCGCTGACTGCAGAGGGAGCTAGGATTCTTTATTCTCTCAATGATGGCCCACCAGATCTTTTCGGTGAAACAAATCCCGATGAAGAGAAAGACTTCCCAGGAATCCCTAGAGTAATGATAAGAGATGATGCCATTCCTTTTGTTGGGAAGGGCAGGAACGTAATGCACGGCTATGTCATAGGCGCTGACTCACATGTCACACCCGGACAACCCTGTGTGGTAGTTTCTGAAAAAGGAGAGCTAGTAGCCCATGGAGTCCCAACTTCGACTTCTTCTGAGATGGCCTGTTTTACCAAGGGAATCGCCGTAAAGGTCAGACAAGGCGTCCTGAAAGAGTAGTGCAAAATTGATTAATTTATCATATTATATTCGGGGATTAATTCAAGTGATGTCCTCTAGAGGGTCCATTGACTCCCTACGGGAGTCGGGTGACTAACATGGCCTCAGAAACCTCCGAAGGGTTGCTAATTACTGCAAAATCCCTGAAGAAGATGTATGGCCCACATCTCGCCTTGGATGATATTAATCTCGAAATCCCTCCGGGTGCAATAGGGATTCTAGGGCCTAACGGTGCGGGCAAGTCAACATTTTTCAAGTGCCTTCTGGGCCTGATAAAGACCACCTCTGGAGAGGGTTCGGTCCTTGGACATGATATCAGGACAGAAGGCGATTTGATTAGATCCAAGATAGGATATATGCCCGAGTATGACTCATTAGATCCAGGTCTAACCGCGATCGATCAGGTAAGGTATTCAGGCGAGTTACTTGGAATGAACCCAGACTCAGCTACTCAAAGAGCGCATGAGGTACTACAGTATGTTGGGTTGAAAGATCAGAGGTATAGAAAGATTGAGACATTCAGCACCGGAATGAAACAAGCGGCTAAACTGGCTTGCGCCCTGATACATGATCCAGACATTCTAATTTGCGACGAGCCAACAAATGGCCTTGATCAAAGGGCTAGGGAGTTTATGCTGCAGACCCTGAAAAAGACAGTTTCTGAAGGAGGGAGATCTGTCTTAATGAGCAGTCATGTCATGGATGATGTGGAGAGAGTCTGTGATAGGATTGTGATGATTCACAAAGGGAAGATAGTCGTCCACAGAAGTATTGACGAAATGGTCAACCAAGTCGAGAAAGAAATCGAGATATCCGTTTGGGGCGGAGCGTCAAGAATGGAACAAGAATTGTCTTCCATTGGTCTTTCGGTAAGGAGAATGGGCAGGAATATGAGAGTCACCAAGGTCGATGAGGAGACATATACGAATATCCTTTCTTCAGCCGCCAAAGCGAAAGTACAAGTCAGAAAAATGACTGATTACGAGCCCGATTTAGAAGATATCTTTCTTTTAATTATGGATAAGCTAGGTGAGGATGTAAAGGAGACTGATGATCTCATTACTCCTCGTTACACGGGGGAAGGGCCATGAAAAATGAGCTTGACATTTCAGGTGGAACGACTAGGATGGAGTCGGCATTCGGCTCTGGGGATGGTGATGATGAGGCAACTGCATCTGTCGCGCAAAAAGCTGAAGTTAAAGCCTCAATTTACGAACAGACCTATCGTCCATGGAGAGGCTCTCTAGGGCCCAGGTGGGTTAGGAATTACGCGATTTTTAGGCACCACGTATACGGAATATTCTCCAGTAAGGGCCATAGACACTATCATCCATTGGTAAGACTAACAATTTTGATAGTATTTCTCTTCTCGATTTCTCCTGTTGCAATGCTATTCCTGGCCTCTCTAGGAGGGCAAGGGGGATTTGGTGAAATCCTCTCAAGAATGTGGGGCATAAATAGGTACAATTTATGGGGCCAAGTATTAGGATTCTTTCCTCGCAATCTCTGTATGTGGCCACTACTAACAGCGTTGGTTGTTGGAGGCATGATTTCTGATGATAGGAGGAATGGGACCAGCGCGATTTATTTTTCTAGACCGGTGAATAGGACAGATTACACCGCAATGAAGTATCTCAGTAGTGCAGTGGTTCTAGGTTTCGTAATTGTTTTCTCGTACATTGTATACTACACGAGTGCCATTGTTCTGAATGGCGAGGGATGGGCCTTCCTTATCGATACGTTCCCAATCTTCATGGGCGGACTAATTGCTGGAATCCTCCTAGTAATAACATACACTTCAATAGGATTAGCTTTATCGAGTATTAGTCAAAGTAGATTCTTCGCTGCCGTAGCCTTCCTCGCGGTAATTTATGGTACGAAAATGGTCGCCTTCCTGATTGAATCAACATTCGATTCTTCGATCCTCTATTTACTAAGCCCGTACGATGGACTCGCTCACATAGGGCAATGGCTAGTCGGCATAGAGTCGAACTATGACCATCCCTTATCATTATCAATTGTATCAATACTATTGATTAACTTCCTATCTCTGTTGTTATTGACAAGTAGAGTAAGCTCTTTGGAGGTGACAAGGGAATGACATCAGAACTCCCAGCAGTAATGCTAGAGTCCGTATCTAAGTGGTACGGAGAAGTAATTGGGATCAATGATGTGTCGCTAGCCATAGATGGCGGTGTTACGGGAGTCTTGGGCCCAAATGGGGCTGGCAAGTCCACATTGTTCAAGCTATTACTCGGAAGACTCAGGCCAAGCCAGGGGTCGGTAAGACTCTTCGGAACAGATCCGTGGGAGAGTACATCCCCTTTCAGGAGAGTGGGCTATGTCAGTGAAACCGAACCACTCTATGAGTGGATGACGGCTCTCGATTTTCTTACTACTATGGCAAGATTGCATGGCATGACCAGAGATGAGGCCAAGGAAAGAGCAGAGCATGTTTTAGACTTCGTCGGCCTCACCGACGTCAGACACAAGGAAGTCGGCAAGTACAGCAAAGGCATGCGTCAAAGGGTCAAAATCGCTCACGCATTAGTCCATGACCCCGACTTAATTATCCTTGATGAGCCACTTCATGGATGCGACCCATTGGCTAGAACTAGCATTATGAGTGTGATTAGGGAATTGGGTAATCGAGGGAAGACTGTCATTGTTTCAAGCCACATTCTTGAAGAAATAGAGAGAATAACGGAACAGATTGTCATACTTCACAACGGCAGACTATTGGCACTGGGTAATTTGCATGCGATAAGGGGCCTTCTTGACAAGCACCCCCATAGGATAATGTTGGAGACAGAATCCCCAAGGGAACTAGCGAAGGAACTCATATCAGAGGACCCAATATATGGAGTGAGATTCCCAGAAGAAGGATGTTTGGAGATTCAAACCGGTGACCTATCAGAAGCACATGCAATTCTGCCCAATGCAATTGTCAAGTCAGGAATCAGGGTCACTTCGGTTGAAAATCCAGATGATAACTTAGATTCACTTCTCGGATATCTGGTGGGTGGTTAAACATGGACGTTCAAGGAAGAGAGCTATCCGAGACCGTTTGGACGAGGATGGATAGGAAGGCTGGAGCGGTGGTAGAACTGACCATAAGGCAACTAAGGCACAAAATTTCAACTTGGGTCGTTTTGTCTCTTGGAACGGTACTGATGATCATGCTACTAGCATTTTATGTTGATGCGGTCAGAGAGGGATTTGAACCCGTGGATAATGATGGTGATAGCGTTGATGCCGATCGAGATGGGTACCCTCTCGGACAAGAGAGAAAATACGGGACCAGTGACTGGGATGGAGAGCAATTCCCAGGATCAGGCACATACATATACGAGGGAGAAATCGATTGGAATGACCAGAATAGAGAAATTTCTGGAAATAAAACATGGGAGGGAATGTCATTCCTAGACTCAACTTGGATTGATTTTGATTACAAAGGAGGGCAATGGGACTACATCATAGATTGGGATGATGTAACTGATTGCCAAGATACTCGAGGGGAAGTATTCGTTGATTGGATTCCTGATTATTCCACGGCTTGTCAATTAGAAAATGGAACATACGCCACAAATGGGAAGTTTACTGCCGAGGGCAATCTAACTGTCCCAATAGATTACTTTCTGTCATGGGGGTATATTACGGGAATATTTGATGTCCCGAAGGATCCGAAAGAAATGTACATCGACGAAGACGACATCGATTGGGACGGCTCAGGAGGGAGCCAAGGTTTCGATGATGATGGCGATTGTCTCAGAATTGACTGGTACACGCAGGTCGATGGAAATGGAGATATGATGTGGTGGCAAGAGCCACACTATCCAGACTCCAATTTGAACGGTATCCCCTGTGATGTAGTTTGGGTAATTGATCCAGAAACCGGAGAAGTAATTTCGATAAATGCCGACTCTTCAGTCGACGAAGACCCTGTAGATGAGAACTATGTCGGAGAGGCCGGACATAGGACCTTTGTCATAGCTACAGGAAAGATAGCGTTTGTACTTCTTCTCGGCCTATTCTTGCCTCTATTTCTCTCACTAGGACTGGTCCGGGATGAGACTGAGAGAGGAACTCTGCACTATCTACTTTCAAAACCAATCCACAGAGGGGAATTCATCTTTTATCGCGTTTTGGGATATTTGGCAGTGGTCTCCGTCTTTGTTCTTATCCTATCGCTGGTTATGGCCTTAATCACCTCTGTAATAGGGCCCGGGGATAGTTTTGTTAGACTTGGTGACTTCCCTGTTTGGCTAGGAATTGCATTTACAACAATTCTAGTCCTCGCAGCCTATGGTTCTTTATTCAACACAATAGGCCTACTTCTCCCCAAGTACGGTGTATACCTGTGTATAATCATCGGAGTTTGGGAGTTCGCAATGGGGTTCACGACACTAATTTCTCCCAGTTCGTCAGTCGCATCCCTGTCCGTCTCGCACTGGGGCCTGCAACTGATTGACTCTGTTGTCTTGGCATCTTGGCCTGATACCATTCAATTCTCCCAGATGTCCTATGCGTTTGGCTTGGAAACTGGCCTGGAATGGATCTGGTCACCTCCGGTTCATACTTTGGACACAAATAGCCCGTATCTCGGAATAATAACATCGACAATTGTCTTGTTAGGAACGTCTGCTGCCATGATTGGAATTGGAAGCGCAGTCTTCAGTAAGAGGGAGATAATGTGATTGCATGAGCGAAGAAGATTTACACTTCAAAGGAGACTTCTCCTCCCTGTGGAGGTTGGATGTCATGCCCCCGATTCGCAGACTTTCATGGTGGTGGTGGTGGGCACTGATTCTCATTCCCGATGCAGAAAATCCAGGAAGATCAAAGCAACTGATGGTTCTATGGTCTACAAAAGAAACTCCTGCAATAAGGGTGAGTGGACATTGGTGGAAGCCCGGTGGAAGGATGTTCGTGGATGAGGATGGAGGACATGTAATACCCGGTATGGTCTGTGCGTGGTGGTTTGACGGAGAGAAGATGTTTGAACCCTTAGTCAAGAGGGAATGTAGGATGGCTAGTATCTCGGACACTCACCCACTTTGGCCAGGCGAAGGAAAGGGAGAGGGTGCTGGCGCGGTGGTTCCACTAACTGACGAGGACATGTCCATAGGAATGGCACCAGGAAACAAATCATTCTGGATCAACCTCTCTAGTGATGAGGAGGCCATATCCAAAGGGGCCCCTGCCAAATTCAAAGCAGAGCTAACTCCTTGGTGGGGCCCCCCAAGCGAATTAACTTACAGGAACAATGTATATTTTCTGGGAATGGGGTACGACATACTCAGACTTCAAGCCACAAAATGCAGGCTTTTAGTGGACGGAGAGGTTATGGAGGGAACAGGATATTTCCAGAAGGTATCAGTGCAGGCCCCATCATTCCCTTGGTTTTGGGGGATGCTACATTTCGATGATGGCTCATATCTGGACTGGTTCATGCCTCATGTAACGCCGATGTGGTCAGCTCGGGATGATGAGCCATGGAGGTTGAGAGATTTCTTCAGAACCCCAAACATAGGAACAGGAGTTTTCCATGACCGTAAGACAGGAAAGACCCAGAATTTCAATAACTGCACTGTTGAACTCTCCAAGCAAAATTCCCCTGATGCATTGAAGGACGAGAAAGGAAAACCTTTGCCGGAATTCTTGGTAAGGGTATGGAACGAAGATTCGAGTGCTAAGATAAGGGTGAGGGCAGTCAGCAGGGCCAGATGGGTTTTTGATCAGCCAACTAGGGCATCATGGGTCAGCCACCTTACTTACAATGAATACCCATTAGAGGTCATCTCGATTAATTACGAGGACTCAGAGGGGTCGAGGAATGAGAGCGATTATCAGTGGATCCACGGTAATGCCGAGCATGCATGGGGAGTTCTTCATTAGGTGATAGAATGGAAGATATAATCAATAATTATAGATCGCAAATAGATATCCAAGAGGTCAAAAAAAGGTTTCCTGAGATGACGGAATCAGAGACCCCGGTGTGGTATGGAGGTCCAGCACTGATGTCCATGTCTGGAAAATATGCCCTCTCAATATTGGTGCTACTAGTGCATATGGTTTTCTTTTGGGCGGCTAAATTCGAAGACGTAGAAGGGGAAGGTAATCTAAATTTGGTGGTCGGACTAGCTAAGGTACTTCTCGATGTGTCAGGTGTTTTCGGATTTGTCATTGTTATGATGTTGATAGCCAAAATCAACCACTTTTTGAACACCTCAACATCAGGGGGATGGACCACATCTTGGCTGGTCATCAATGGATTAATTCCCTTTACAATTGTTATAATGGACTGGGGAGGGAAGCTAGTTGGTAACTTTACCGATGGCGTTCCGGATACGCCAATGTGGCTAGATTGGTATTACCCGCTTCTAGGAGTACTTTCCACATCCTTCTCCCTGGCAATCACCACCCACTACAGAAACTCATTCCAGTACGCAATCACCGACAAGAGAGTTCACATCAGGAAGAAGTTCTTGTATTTTGACTCAAGCGCATTGGGAATACCCTTTGAGAAAGTTGAGAATCTCAAAGTCGAGCCTTCTGTGATAGGCAGAATCTTTGGCTTTGGTAACATCCACGTCATCACTGATGGCATTCAGTCAGAACCAAATATCGAAGACAAATCGAGTGGTGGCTCTCCTTTCCCACTATCTTTCCTACTTGGATGGATTTTCATTCAGAGAAAAAAATCCCCTTCTACGGAAGATCCGAGTCAATGCCTATTCTGCATTAAGGACCCTATGTCGGTTTACAGCTTAATCAATGAGCTGATTGACAATTCATAGTTGCCATCCGCACCGTTCTTAACTGCATGGCGTCCGATTATGTCCGAGGGGAGCCAATGACGGACGACCAGATAACACAAGCAGCCCAGTTAATAGCCCAAGGAGACTTCATGGAAGCGATGAAAATATTCGAGAATTTCATTGAGTCCAACCCAGATGATCCTGCAGGATACCACGGATGGGCCGAAGCAGCCCTATTCGAGATTCAAGTGAATGGAAACTTTGACGAAAAAGGAAATGATAGGATAAATGAGGGGCAAGTCGCCGCATACTACAGACGAGCTTCATCGATGGATCCAGAAAACCCAGAATATTTGGCATCCCACGCCAAGGCATTACTAGAATTCGACAGAATATCGATGTCTGTGCGTGAATTCAGGAAGCTAAAGGATCTCGGAGATAAACTAGATGACTTGGATGTTTCCTCGCATTTTTATGAAGCAGCCAAGACCCTAATAGACCTAATAGACCTCAAAACAGAATTCGATAGAAGCAATCCGAATGCGAGACAGTTCATACCGATTGCCCTTGAATTTGCTATGCTAGGACTAGGATTTTCATCTGTGGATGAAGCCATGGAGTATCTAGTCTCAGAGGATTGAAGGAGGCATTTTCTCTGACCAGCGACTGTTTTCTGGTCGCAATAGGTTATCATGGGAAAAATTTCCATGGCTCGCAGATTCAGCCCAGTGTAAGGACGGTTCAAGGTGCCCTGATTGATGCTCTCAAAGAAATCGGTTGGTGGTCAAAGGGTTGCCTTTGGATATTTAGCCGGACCGACTCTGGAGTAAGTGTGAGGATGAATCTGATTAGACTTGATTTACCCGACAGAATTACCAAATCAATTGAAGGACCTTCGGTGATTACAGCCCTTAACGACCGCCTACCGGATGATATTGTTGCCTGGGGGGCAAGAAAGGTCCCTTCAATCACATCATCGAGACCAATAATTTCAAGAAAATACTTCTACAGGTGTGAGGTGATGAAAAACTGGCCTCAGGATGTTAATCTTAACCTCCTCGAGGAGGCGTGTGAACTATTTGTTGGCACACACAATTTTACCAATCTTTGCAGACTCGAAGAAGGAAAAAATCCAGTGAGGAGTGTGGTTAATTGTGAACCATGGCTGAACCACGACGGAAGGCCGATAGGAATTTCTGTTACAGCAGAATCATTCCTTTGGAATCAAGTCAGGAGGATGGCCTCTGCGATAACAGGAGTCGTTTCTGGGGAATTTAAGCTTGAATTTGTCGCCAATGCTTTGAAAAATCCTCAAACTCCTATCGATATGGGGATGGGGACATCAAAAGGTTTGATACTCTGGGAGATAGAACACGTCTCCCTAGGAGGGTTAGGAACTGGGACGACTCCTGATACTAGAATTTTCTCAAAACCACCACTATCGATCCGCCATCACAAAACTTGGATGAGTCTAAGCTCCCTAGAAATGTCCACAATGTTAAATTCAGAATGGATTAGAGAGATCGGTCTACCCTAATCCAGACTTCTTCGCCATCAATGCAGGGAAGATCTTCCCTAAGGAAAGTGTTGGAAATTATTTCTGCCGTTTCGGTATGCCTAGTTAAGTCTGGTATTAGCAGTGCACATCTAATCCAAGTCTTGGAATCAACGGAAATATTTGCCAGAAATGCTGTAGCTCCTCCAAACGACTTACCATCTCTTTCAAATCCCTGAATTCTGATTGGATTAAGGCCGACAATCTGCGTTCCTTGATCCAATCCTGACGCCACTCTTAGCTTCCTGTAAGGATTCAGACTCTCACTCTCTAGATTGACATTTAGAGTCCCTGGCCACGCACTTGACCCTAGTACCTCTTTGAATTGCTCTTGATAATGTGGTTGTGCCATAAAAACATGTGCTCTACCAAGGCCACTAGATACCGCACCATGCAGTAGCATAACCTCTCCTCATGCACATCCCTCATAAGGTTCCGCTTCAAGTCACAGATAGAAAACATTGCCCTCTTTGCAAATTTCCCAGCCCATCGATACTAACTTCTCTGATTGTAAACTCCGCTCGTCTAATAGAGGGTTGGTATGGTTGAGGTGGGTGAAATGTATCTCAGGGTCCCTGTCGCCCCTTTTTCCTAGTCTGCTCAAAGTCTCGGTTACAGTGGGATGAGGAATCTCGCTAACATTTCTATTGGAAATCTCACTGTAGTCCCAAAATGTCCCATCTATCAGTGCAATATCAATATCCAATTGCCGGAGCCACTGTAATATGCCTACGTCTCCAACTAGGGTCTCTGACCAAGAGTCTTGATCTGGCATAAATAGCAGGCTTCTTGCTTCCCCCCTAATTATCAAGGCGTGATTGTCAGAAAGCTCAGACCTGTGTGGGATGGGGATAGCCGTGATCGTAAATCCACAACCTTCTGATGGTTCGAAGGGTCCCATGGGATTCCATATATTCAACTCAATTACTCCTTGATCAATCATCATTTCCCACGACGGTGTTTTCTGGATAAGTACACTCATTGACTCGCTACAATGGACTTTAATTCCGCTGAGTCCCATCGCCTCCCTGCCAAGTAGGCCGAGTCCGTCAATGTGGCCAAGATGAGCATGTGTCAGGGAAAAGCTAGAGGGGGGCCAATCCAGATTCCCCAAAGAAGACCAGAGACCGAATTGCTCTGACATCATCCTACTGGCTTCAATCATGTGCGTCGATCCATCTGTGCCTTTCAATCCCAATGAGACTGGCATCCTAGATAGTGTCGAGTCACCTCTGGCTTTCGCACAGCAGTCCTTCAAGCATCCAACCTGTGGATATCCACCGTCCTGAGCAATCCCAAGTACAGTGACTTCCACAGATACACGAGTCATGACCTCGGATAGAGGACTAGGAAATGAAGAACTCGCTCCGATGGAGCCATGTACCTCCTACCTAATCGGGAGCCATGGCGGCCGACCTGTCGTGGATGTCCGATAGGCTAGATCAACTGAAATCACAGGATTTGGAATGGAGCCCACCGGTATTGGAATCCGCGAGTGGACCTCATTGCAAAGTTGGTGGAAAAGATATGATCATGCTTTCTGCCAATAACTATCTGAATCTGACTACTCATCCAAAAGTAGTCGAGGCGGCTTTGCAGGCGACGAGGAAATATGGTGCCGGATCAGGTTCAGTTAGAGCAATAGCTGGGACACTGGATATCCACCTAGAGGCTGAGAGGAAAGCGGCAGAATTCAAGGAAGTAGAGGCGTCCCTGATTTATTCAGCGGGTTACACAGCAAATGTTGGCCTTATACCGACACTGGTTAGGGGCAAGCAGGATGTAATAATTTCAGACGAACTCAACCATGGCTCTATTATTGATGGAGTCAGGCTCACCAAGGCCAGTAGATCAGTATACCCACACAATGACATTGGCGCCCTTGAAAGTACACTTTCACAAAATAAGGACGCGGAGAGAATCCTAATCATTACTGATGGCGTGTTCAGCATGGATGGTGACATAGCACCACTCGATCAGATAACAGACGTAGCAGAGGATTATGGAGCTATGATAATGGTTGACGATTGTCATGGTGAGGGAGTTCTAGGAGACGGCAAGGGAATAGTCGCACATTTCGGACTCCAGGGTCGAGTTGACTTTGAATTGGGCTCATACTCCAAGGCCATGGGGGTCCAAGGAGGAATATTGGCTGGATCAGAATTAGTGAGGAGATATGCACTAAACCACAGTCGCTCATGGCTACTCTCTGGAAGCCAACCACCAGGAGTAGCAGCATCTCAGAAGGCGGCAGTCGAAGTTCTAATGGATGAACCCGAACATGTCATGAAACTCTGGAAAAATACGAACTACTTCAGAACCGAGCTACAATCCATCGGATTCGATACAGGGCTATCGGAAACTCCAATCATACCTGTTATGTGCGGGGAAAGTAAGGTAGCCAAGGATCTCTCTTCGATGCTATCCAGAAGTGGAATTTTGGTTGGGGCGATAGTTTTCCCAATGGTATCTAGGGATAAGGCTAGGGTAAGAACACAAATGTCATCCGGGCTCACAAGGGATGACTTGGACAAGGTCCTATCTGAGTTTGAGAGATGCGGAAAAAAATTAGGTTTGATTTGAGGTAGAAATAATGACGGCAATAGAATCAGATATTGGAGAATTGGATTGGGCAGTATCCACAGATATAACGGTAAACTGGGGGGACATGGATTCTTTGGGACATGTTAACCATTCTGTTTTCGCGAAATGGATGGAAACCACTAGAATGAGATTTTTCTCCGAAATAGGTATGATGGATCTCTATGAAAGCTCTAATATCGGGCCAATATTAGCGAAAATAGAGGTAGATTACAAGGCTCCAGTACTTTTCCCTGACGTCGTCAACTGTAAGACATTGGTTTCTAGAATTGGTAGGAGCTCCTTCGACATGAGGTATGTTATCCATAGTTCAAATCAAAAAAATGATATTGTAGCCGTCGGAAATG
>DAVY01000007.1:81856-122981 GCA_002505775.1 Euryarchaeota archaeon UBA130
ATCAATGCTGGGTATCGAGGAATAAAATCGATATTTTTCCTAGATTATTTCTACGACTTCATCTAACTCTTTGTCCTCTGGATCGCTAGGTCCTGAGTTGCTTCCGTAGATTGTCTTCCCCATTCCCTCGAAAGGATCTAGCCCTCTATCTATTCTTTCTATTATTCTCCATCTTGGAGCATAGGAAAGATGTACCCAAAGTGGGCCCGGAAGGATATAGAAAAACCATCCAAGCTCTAGAAAAAACTGCCCTCCAAATCCATAAATGATAGAAATAGAAACTATCGAAAGCCCCATGAAAGGAAATGCGAAAAGGATTTTTTTCCAGTTCTGCAGTCTCGCAGGGGGCCTCTTTATGAGGATAGAAGTAATGATTGAGAAAGCTCCCAATACTGAGGTTATTGATATTATGACAAGTGATTGAAGCCCCCAATCTCTCGCAAGCTCGAGAAAACCATTCTGAGTATTATCATGGTATAATGGCAGTAATAGGGCCACTGAAATCATCAATCCATAACATCCACCAACAAAAACAGGATGGCTGAGAGTCAATGATTCTCTCAGAAAGAAATTACTTACAGTTCCACCTCTGAGCATGTGCTCATGCTCGTGGTCCATGGACCTGACCACTTCTTGCCATCCATCCATGGCTCGTCGGCCGTATCGATTCAATTATCATCATTGGGGTCTTTTCTTCTAATTTCCATAATTTAGCCAGAAAATAAGTATTACTCGTTTACCATATTTACATGCTAAATGACGGAGACATTATCATGTCTTCACTTGTCCCCCGGTTTCGGTGTGTATATGGAAGAGGATGAGGTATTATTCAGTGTAAGGGAATCAAACCTTGATAGTGGTCTCAGGGGGATGCCAGTAGGAACTTGCGAAACATCCTATGTTGACCCACTCAAAGGCGTTCATTACGTTGGATATCCGGTGGAGGATTTGGTTAATCTTGAGGAAGAAGACGTGGTTTTTCTGTTACTGAATAAAGAGCTCCCGACCCCGAAGCAGTCTGAGAAATTTAGGGCGGAACTCGCCCTTAGAGGGGAAACACTACCAACAGGGGCGTTGAGAGTCTTGGAATCACTCACGCCAGGAAGTGGACATCCGATGGACTGGCTCGCCATTGGGATTATGGCTCTGGGGACAGCTGAGCAAACAGGAGATCCAAAGTCAGATTCTATGAATTTAATTGCAAGAATGCCAGAACTAATGGCCCGTGTTTTCTTGCTTAGAGGTGGCAAGAAGGAACAGCTAAGGCCCAGAAAACCAGAGCTTGGACTGGTCGAGAACTTTGTCCATATGCTCGGGATTGATGGTGAAGAAGCTGAAAGGATGTGTAGAGTACTGAGATTCTTTTTCATATTACACATGGATCACGGAGGAGGCAATCTTTCCACGTTTACTGGGAAAGCTGTTGCTTCAGGAAGGGCGTCTGTGTATGCCTCTATGGCCAGTGCTATGAATGCTCTATCCGGGCCATTACATGGTAGGGCAAATCAGGCTGTTTTGGAATTTATACAACGTATAGGGACATCCGATAGAGATGAAATAGAGTCATTCGTAAATGCAGAGATAGATTCTAGAAGGCCAATATATGGATTCGGACATGGCGTCCTAAGGGCAGAAGATCCACGAGCCAGGCTCCTCATAGGTCTCGGAGATGAGATTTGTCCGGATGATGAATTATACAAGATTGTCAAAGTCTTACGTGAAATCACTCCTGATATACTAAAGGAAAGACTTCCGAAGATAAGAAACCCATATCCAAATGTTGATCTAGGAAGTGGAATGTTACTTCATTCTGTAGGTTTCAGGAAGCCAGATTATTACACCACATTCTTCGGATGGGCAAGAGTGGCTGGAATATGCGCACAGATATTGGATGAGAGAAACTCAAGAGAAGGAAGGGGGACCCCAATTTACAGGCCTAAGTATATTCCAAAGAACCAGCCATTCAGGAGATTAGACTAGTCGCCTCTTATAGAAGCCAGAGCGTCTTCAACAGCTGCCATGGTTATCCTGTCCCCACTTTCCCTCACAATCTTTGCGACTGCCTCTACCTCACTACCTTCAGCTCCTGCGGCCGCAACCATATTCATGAGATGCAATTTCATGTGTCCAGCTTGGATACCTACAGTTGCCAAGGCCCGTAGAGCTCCAAGATTTTGAGCTAAACCAGCCGCCGCCATGACTTTTGCAAGATCGTTAGCAGTCCTTAGTCCCAACAGGGCCACGTTAGCTTGGGCACCTGGGTGTATCCTAACTGCGCCCCCGACTAGTCCTACTGCCATTGGTATTTCTATTGAGCCGACCAAGTTCCCCTCACTGTCCTTTTCCCAATGAGTCATTGATCCGTATTCTCTTCCATAAGATGCGTATGAGTGAGCACCGGACTCTATTGCTCGCCAATCTTGTCCACATGCTATCGCTATTGGGGATATTGCATTCATTATTCCCTTATTGTGTGTTGTTGCCCTGAATGGATCTGCCGCCGCGAAGTGATATGCTTGAACAACTCCGTCGATGACATTCAATCCGCCTTCCCTATCTAAACCGTTATCGGACATTTCTTCTGGAGTGAATACTGCACTAACCTTTGCCAGTCGATGAACAGCTAAGTTACTAATTATTCTCAGAATCACAGTCCCGGTGCTCAACTCTTCTATCCTCGGGGCTATTGTTTCTGCCATTGTATTGACCGCATTTGCCCCCATCGCATCTCTGCAATCAACCAAAATATGGACGATGACCATGGGCCCAGAACCCGTCTCAATAATCCGGGCCTCCACGCCTTTGCATCCACCTCCAAATTTAACGAGTATGGGATCTACGTCATTGCATGCCTCAATCAGTTCACTCTCGGCTGAAAGTATCGCCATCTTTGCGGCTTCCGGATCGTCACAACCCACAACTTGAATCTGTCCTATCATAACCGGCTCATCATTGTCAGAAACGAAACCTCCCTTGGAATGACATCTTTTCGCCATGTTGGAAGCTGCGGCCACAACACTCGCCTCTTCGACTACAAATGGAATTAAGTAATGCTCACCATCAATAATGAAATTTGTTGCAACTCCAATAGGAAGCGAATAAGTTCCGATAACGTTCTCAATCATCCTGTCAGCAACTTCCTCCGAGAGCTCACCAACCGAGGCCCATGCGCCCACCATCTGATCATCCAGTCCTGCTATATCTGCTAGCAAGCTCCTCCTCTCTGGGACAGATAGTTTGTAAAATCCTTTCAATCGACTGCTATCAACTGGCATGTTATCATGTCTCTTCGGCAGAAACACCCTTCTGTACATTTCGCTTCATTTTTTCATTTAACATCATTTAACCGACTTCTGATATATCTCCGAAATGAACCATCATCCCCAATTTAAAGCGTTAATATTACCGTTAACGCTTTGTTAACACTTCATTAAAGCGTTAGAAAAGCGTTAATTATCATAACCAAAAACCGTACTACTGGTCTTATATTAAAATAAAAAAATTTTCTGAAAAGCGTAAATATGTGTTAATTTGTATGATATTTTACGTAAATAAACGTTAATATTATTTACTCTTTCATTCGCATCATGTTTGTGAAGGGTAGTATGCCAGAGGAACTTGGACTGCCATTGCTTAGAGGCAATCCATTCGATCTCAGGCCAATAGAAAGTGGAAGGGCGGAATACTTGGTTGGAAGGGACCGACTTATTTCATCCTGGAGGGAGCACATAGTTTCACAATCCCCTAGAATGATGTTGCTAATCGGAGAGAGGGGCTCTGGGAGATCATCAATTGTCAGGACTCTGGCATCCCAAACCAAAAGGAGTTTTGTTGGGCAATATTGGCCAATGAAAGATCCTGTTAATTCTATAATACATGAGCTCTCAATTCACTTCTGTGGTTTCGAATCTTCAGGATCCAACCAGCAGATGATAGATGATCTGGTAACTAATTTGGAGGAGTCTTCAGGTAACCTTCCAGTAGTTTCCCTCGACTACCCTTCCAATGTAGACTTAGCCCCAGTCCTTAGCTCATTGTCGCCAATCCTTCAAAGACTGAGAGCTTTGGTAATTGTAGTACTTACTCCTTCTCAGTTTTCTACATTGGACGAGGAAACGACTGAGTTATTTGATGTTCCAGAACACATTCCAAACCTGACAAAAAGTCAGATACAGGATCTTTCAAACAGACTCGTATCTAGGAAGGCTAGGGAGAAATGGATTATTGATGAATCCCTTCTTTCAAGAATTCACGAATCAACATCCGGTAATCCCAGAGATGTAATAAGGCTACTTAGAGACCTGACTGATGAGAGAAGAGACGTAGGCGCCAAGGGGACTTTAGAGAGGCTAATGCGCTGGCAAAAATCTACTATTGGAATAAGAGATGCTTCAGAAGCCGTAGAGGCCACGGAAAAAATTGAGGCTGAGGATGAAGAAATAACTCATCATGATAGTATTAGCAAAGAGAGGGAATATATCACATTTCCACAACATGTACAGGAGAGCCCCAGTCCCGTAGATGGTATTGAGGAAAAATCGGATGCAGAATATTATTCTAATGAAACGGACAACCTAGATGTCACTAATGATCAAGATGATTTATTCAATGAACCTAGTGATTTGTGGATCCAGGATGCAGAAGAATCCGAAAAAAATGAAGAAGGCAGGAAAGAGATGGTTAGAGAAACTGCATTGGAACAAGGCACCCTAGATGATTTTGTTTACATGGAGCCAGGTAGTGAACCTCCAATGTTTAATTCCGGTAACGGTTTCAAAGGACTGGCCAGTAGGTCTAGAGTGGCCCAGAATTCACAGCCTAATTCAGAGGAAGGAGCTCCATTCATTGAATCAATATCAGAGGTCCCGTCTCTATGGCCCGGTAAGGAAACAGAATATCTAGAGGACGTTGAAGCTGAAGATGGTATTTTTTTGGATGACAGTTATGATGACGATAATGCAATAGAAGATCCAAAATCTACTCCTTCAAGTGTGATGTCCACAGATTCCGCTCATTGGTCAGTGGAGCCTTCGATGAAATATTCATTACCAAGATTAGAGGATAAGGGACCAGAAACCCCACTTTTCGGTATCAATGATTCGCCGACCCATGAAATTTCTGATCCCCCCGTGCCTAAAATCGATAGGAGTATGGATGCATACGTAGGGATTAATTCTTGGGAACCCGATCAACCTTTAGATGAAATTCGAAAAACTCTTCTCAACGAAGCCGAACTCTTAGTAATCTCAGTCGCCGCAAGGAGGGAGATATCCCCCTCCGATGCTGAACTACAAGCCAGATTAGAGGTTGGAAGGCCCAGACTTTCTCAGATATACAACGGCCTGCACAAATCAGGATTCCTGTCAGTAAGAAAGCAAGGAAGAAAAAGACTATTCAAAATCACGGAAGCGGCTAAAAAACTGGTGGAGGCATAAATTTGAGTGACAATGTGGTCGTTACCATTGACCTGGTAAAGAAATATATTGCACTGACAGAGGCAGCTAGGGAAAAGGCAACTCCTGCCAAATTAAGTGAAGAGAACTCACAAAAGCTATCATCAATGATTAGAATGTGTGATGATTATCTCTCTGACACCAAGTATTTCATGCAAAAGGGAGACTTAGTCAGAGCTTTTGGTGCGATAAACTATGCCCATGCTTGGATAGATGCTGCTGTGAGAATAGGTTTCATGGACGGAAAGGGAGATGATGACTTATTCACACTACCTTAGCCAATTAATCTTAACATCCTATCCGATACGACCTCGATATACTGGCATCCAGATTTTGATAGATTCTCTTTAAGCCTTGTATCAACTGTCAAAACTGGCCATTTATTTTCTCTGGAAAGCTCAACCAGCATTCTATCTGTGTGATTTTTCCCCTCCGGGTCTTCAATTAATTTGCATCTTGATTTCAGTAACTCCAAGAGAAGGCCACGCTTCTGTTCAGCCAGATCTTCCAGCTCTTCCCAGACACTATTTATGACAATAAGCTCAGGCTTTCCTATTACTTTGGACATCTCTGAATCTAGATTTAGTCCGGATTTTACCAAGGCGACCCATCCACACGTGTCGACGAGAATCCCCGTCATACAATCACCCTTTGATGGTACCGTGTCCGATCAGTCTCCAACGAGCGCCGACCCTTCTCGATAATGTAATCCTGCTTCCCTTTTTAGCACAAATTGGCAACCTCAATGCCAATTTCGCCTCTCCCTTCTTGGTGGAAGAAACAGTCCCCACGCTTGTCGCGGTGGCAGAATTTACCATCAACATCTCATTACTCTGTAAGGGCTTGACTAACCCCTCGTCACCATCCCCTCCTGATACCATCTTGTCAAGAAGCTCAAGCTTCAAATCGAGAGACTCCCATACTGGGGGAAGCTCACCATCCCTGGCCATCACCTGTCCAGAGAGGTCGTCCGCCTTTGTCGACATCGGGTCTAGAGGAGTGGCTATCCCACAAAGTCCTCCTGCATGAGCAGTTTCTAGATCCAGTCCTCCAGCTTGAATGTTCTCTATGACCGTCTTCAAGGGTTCCCATCTTGTCTTACTGCCTTCAACAATCCTTCTTCCCGGGGCTATCAGTATGGAATCACCCACATTGAATGAACCTTCGACTATACTGCCTCCGACAATTCCCCCTTTGAGTTTGCTGGGCCTCAATCCTGGCCTATTGACATCGAAAGACCTAGCGACATACATTAGTCCCTTCTCCTCAGAATCGATAACCGGACTCGGAATGGTATCCTCTATCGCCCTAATTAGCATATCTAGATTGACATCATGATGAGCTGAAACTGGAACAATGGGGGAGCCTTCGGCAATCGTGCCATCAATGAATGACAATATCTCATTGTATGACTCAACAGCCCTTTCTCTAGTTACAAGGTCAACTTTATTCTGAACCACAACTATATTGTTTATTCCAGCTATCTGAAGTGCGGCAAGGTGCTCTCTGGTTTGTGCCTGTGGACAGCTCTCATTAGCTGCAACCAATAGTAAGGCCCCGTCCATGATTGCCGCCCCTGAAATCATTACGGCCATAAGAGTCTCGTGCCCAGGAGCATCAACGAAGGAAATCACTCTAAGGAGGTCACTTTCAGAATCTTCTCCCCCCTTCGGATTCTTGCCTCTGGCGTAGTACTCGCCATCCTTGTTCTTGTAGAAAGCTGTGTCCGCATATCCTAGCTTAATGCTGATTCCACGCTTCCTCTCTTCCGAGTGGGTATCAGTCCATGTTCCCGAAAGTGCCTTTGTCAGCGTGGTCTTCCCGTGATCTACGTGTCCGACCATCCCAATATTTACTTCGGGCTGACTTGGTAAATCATTCACCAGTTATACCATCTCCCAATGTTCACTCCTCTTCACCAGAGGACTGATTGTCAGGAGCTTCCTCTTCCACACCAAAAATCACACCCAGAGGCCTCTTCCCAGCCTCAACTATTTTCAGATTGATTTGCCTAGTCTCTTGACTTATGACATTTCCACGGAGATTCCTCCTTTTCCTTAGCCCGTCATACTTGTACCTGTATGTCTTGCCCTTTTTGTTGACCTTCTTATCCCCTTTGTACCCTATTCCAGCAGTAATCAGTACCGATTTAACACCACTGCCATCTAAATCCGGCCTCATTGGCCTTCCTGTAAGATCCGAACCTCCTGTGATTTCCAATCGATATCCGGTTAGTGATTGGTCACCCTCTCCGACGAACATTCCATCTACTGAGTCCCCTATCTTCTTACCCAGGAAATGGTTGTAATTTGAACCAGTAATTTCCATGGAGAAAGCACGGCCCCCATACTTCGGATTAGTGTCGTTAACGACTGCCTTGAATGACTGCTCGCCTGCCATATTTACTCCTCGGACGGCAACCCGACATAAGGCCCCTATAAGAGCGGTTCGGAAGCCAACCGAATATCAATCATCGGTTCATGAACTCCTTCTCTATCCTGCTCCCTATTGTGGCAGGTGACGTATTACTCATAGTAATGTAAGTAGTTCTGCCCCTTCCAACAGTGGTATTGGTCGACCTTGCTTCCAGTAGCCCTTCGGTTTCCAAAGACTTCAGATGCTTCCAGAAGGTGGTATAACTCCTAGTTTTAATCGAAAACTCTTCACATACAAGTTCGTATAGCTTACGAGCATCACCACTGGAGATTTCCTCAACCTTACGCAACCTCCTACAAATCCCTAGAAGAATCAGTTTTTGATGAGTGCCAAGGGAATCAACTTGACTCGGCTCTACTGAAGCTGTCCTAAGGGTACTGGGCATAACATCACCAATATTCACCTCTCCCCTACCGTCCATCTCTGCTCTTCTTACGGCAGCCTCCAGGAGCTCAATAGCTAGGCGCGCATCGCCAGTCTCAGAGGCAAATCTGCCGATCTTTTCCAGTACTTCTTCACTCACCGAACCGGGCTTACATGAAGCTTCATAACGTTGCTTGGATATCCCTACAAGTCCATCGAAGTCATAAGGCTCTAGTCCCAAAACATTACTCTCTCCCAATCTAGAGATTATCGCTGGTTCTAACATGCCCATCAAGGAAGGGTCCTGACTCACCAGAATCAGCGAAACTGTCCCCTGATTACCCTGCCCCTCGTCTATTCGAAGAAGTTTGTATATCAAATCACTACTGTCTCTCCTGACAAGCACGTCCACCTCATCCAAAACAAGTATCATGTGAAGCCCCCTCGATCGAATGTTTCTCCGTATTGACTGAATAATCTCTCCCGAGCTGAAGCCTCTCTCGGGGTGCCTCGAGTCCAGAGACAGAGCAATCTGTTGCAATACTTGAGAAGTGGAGGGGTGATTCCTACAGTTTACGTGCGAAAGAACGATCTTTCTGATGCCATCCATTTCCCTTACTACATCTTCCCCAAATCTCCTGGTCAGAACCGTCTTTCCAGTGCCTACATGGCCAACAACTACTGCTCGACCGCTTACATTTTCGTTCCCGATTCCCATGAACATCGAAGCTAGTGATTCCAGCTCTCTTTCCCTGCCAACCAATAGAGGAGGGGTCCAATCGAATGATAGGGGCCCTCTGTCTAGAAGGACTTTGCCCGCTCCTATCCTGTCTAGGTACCCCGCCATCGAGGCACAATTACTAACATCGTTCTTAGACATATTCAGTAAGGGACGTCAAAAATTGACTGTTGCACGGAGGCATTTTACTACGAGTTAAGGAATCTCGTCGAATTGGTATCCATTTTCCCATTTCTTTTCCCCCAGTGCAACTTCCAATTCATAAGGAGTCACTAGAGGCTTGTCATATCTCACTGAGTCGTCAATAGCTATTCGTGGACACGCAGTATTCACAAAAGCATCAACCGGGTAGAAGTCGATTAGATCTGGACTGACATGATCCAAAGCCAGCAAATACCCCTTTCGACCGTGCTTCTCCAAGATTCTCTTCATTCTTATGGCTAAGTTCCTCCTCATCTGGCCGGGTTTCTCGCCAATCAATATTCCAAAGGTTTTGGCATTATCGATCTCCATGATTAATCCAAACCGCTGTCTAAGAATTCTTTCTATTCTTCCAAAGGACATCTCACTGGAATCTCCGGTGTATGGGTCCAATAGTGCCAAGGGCTTTCCTGTGTGTAATACAAGACCTATAGGATGGAAGTCACCAGATCCCAAGAACAGATAGTGCCCAATTTCATCGTTATCTCCTGAATAATTACATCCTAATACCTGCCCAGGGAAGGTCAGCCTATCGCCCCCGGTAGGTATCACTACCTCAAATCCAGCCCCCTCGAGCATTTCTTTGTATTTAGGTAACAAGTGAAGGTGTTGAATGGAACCGACGAGACCCAATTTAGTCGCCTTAAGAGGTGAGAATCTACCTACTGCATCCAAAAAAATCTGTTGGGCCTCTTCCTCGTTCAAGTCCGCCGATATTTTCGCGCCTATTCTAGATTCAGCTATTGATAAATGAGATCTCAGAATGGGCAAAATGCCCTCTATTTCAGGCTCTCCATCGTACGTAACAGAAATGAATTGAGTCGGCATACCCGAGTCTATATTCATTTGACTATGTCCCATGTGAGCGACCAACTCAACACCCATGGCCCTCATCTTATCATGCACAAGGTCACATGCACCGTAACAAGGATCAGCGGCAAGGATCACTTTCGCATTGGAATCATCCTCAATCTTGTCCATCATTTCGAGGGCCTGCATCTTCAGCCCTTCCGGAACTTGCAGTGCGACTAATCGGTTATCGTTCGATTTTATCCTGTCGACAAGCTCGTCTAGTTGGAAATCGTGCCTGTCCAAATCCATCTACAATCACTCAATAATTTCCACTTTGCCGTCAATAATGTCAATTCTCGCCAGAGTCCTGATTCTCCAATCAGGTCGTTCTATCGATAGACGCTCTCGACCATCGCCCTTTTCGATTGCTATGATGATATCTTGGAGCTTAGCACCCATTCCCTCGATGGCATCTAGTATTGGCTCCAGAGTCCCTCCTGTAGAGATTACATCGTCCACAATTAGTAACCTTTCACCGGGTCTGATATCATTTATGTAAGTTGTAGATTCTGAATAGCCAGTGGAAACTTCCACTTTTACTTCCCCCTCCATTCCATAGGAACGCTTCCTAATTACTACAGTCGGTTTTCCCGTTGCTTCTCCGACAGAGGCTAGAAGAGGGAGCCCCATGGCCTCAACACTGGCTATTAGATCAATCTCGGACCAATCGACCATTGATACTATCAGGTCCCTAGCGGCTCTTAGCACACTTGGATCCATCCTTGGTATCCCATCGGATATTGGATGAATGAAATACGGATAATCTCCCTTCCAGATAATCGGTGCACCTCTGAGGGAGTCCTGAAGGATGGCTAGGGGGTCACCGGGCTCCATGCCCATCAACCTCAGACTTTGCCCTTCAACTGCTCGGTCCCTTTGACTACTTTCTGGGAGCAAGGAGTAGGGAACTTGCAGCTCGCTTTACGAAGGGCTTCCTTAGCCGCATCATAATTTTCTGGATTCATATGAATGGACACTATCGTTTGGCCCCTCAAAACTCTGGCAGCGGTTCCTACATTCTTTCCAAAGGCCTGCCTCATTCCTTGAGATACACGGTCCGCACCAGCACCCGTCGCTTGTTTGTTTTCGCGAAGTATCTGATGTGGATAAACATGAATCCTGAGTGCATAACCATCAGCTCCAGCAGAGTTCCTGATAGTGGAATTAGCGACCTGTCTAGCGGCCTCTAGTGCAGTATCTCTGATTTGGCATGCGTTGTCGGAGGTTAACTCGATGACTACAGGGAAATCACCAGCCTCGGCCGCCTTTCTGTTCCCCATGAAGTACCTGAGGATTCTATTGTTAGGGACTCCTCCCGTGTACTCTCTTCGAGTGAAAGATTGCCCCTTTACTTGACGATACATCTTCGCCGGCTTGCGTGCCACATACTCACCTCTCTGGCGGGCGACTGACCCCCCATATTTAACCGTGAGGACAGAGATACAATATTATTCACTCGCCCGAAACAAGCTCACTCTGCCTCTGGACCTCCTTAACTCCAAAGACTATCAGGAAAAATCCTATCACCATCGTGATTCCAATACTCTCATTCAGTAATAGCCAGCCACCGAGCACTCCGAACACAGGGACCAAGAAAACATACGATGATGCTGCTGTAGCCCCAATTTTGTCGATACCTCTTGCGAACCAGACATAAGTCAAAACAGTAGAAACTATGCCCAGATATGCTACGGAAATCCACTCAGTGGTATTGGGCATTGGAATTCCAGACTGCCATACTTCGACCAGCATCCAAGGAGTGAGGAGAAACCAACCCACAATGGAGTACCAGACAACAATCTCTAGCGAAGTCCCTATTGTTCCATCAAGAAGGGCCATCTTAGTCAGATTACTCGTAGCCGCCCACATTAGAGCAGCAAGGGCTATCATAACTCCTCCAATCAATCGGTGGTTGAATGGGATCTCAGTATTGGGGCTCCAGCCAATCACTATGGCCACCCCAATCAATCCTGCCAATAGGCCGAGAATCATCCTCGGACTGAGTCTCTGGCCAAGAAGTGGAACTGCGAGGAGTACTGTGAATACTGGATTCATTGGGATGATCATTGATGCATCACCGGCAGCCGTCCACTTCATACCGTTCATGAATAGGAGTTGATACCCCATTGTACCCAAGAGAGCCATCAAGAAGGTGTATCTCCATGCCTTCTTTCCACTGGGAAGTATGCGTGCCCCCTCCTTATTCCTGTAAATCCAGCACCACACCAAGAATCCCAAGACAGCGAAGACATACCTCAACCAAGCAGAAGTAGCAGGCCCCATACTTGCCCTAGCATCTTCTAAGCCGTAACTCAAGAATCTTCCAACAGCCCAAGTAGATCCCCAAATCGCTGAGACTAGGAGGAGTAATAGATGAGTCCTAACTTCTCCCGACATCCTGCGACCCTACTCAAATTTTTACTCACCCGCAGATCTCTTCCAGTTGTTCCACAAATCTGGAATCCGTAGCATTGACACATTCCGGGCCCTCTATGGTCCCTCCTACTTTCGAGGCCAAAATCATGGCAGTCATCGCCATTCTATGGTCTGAGTATGTCTCTACTGGGTTCTCAGGACAACTTATGCTCTGATTTCCAGGTATGATTATGCCGTCATCAGACTCCTGAGTTCTAAGCCCGAATTCTCCAAGCATCTGAACTGTCTTGGAAATTCTATCGCTCTCCTTACCCCTTGCATGCGAGCATCCGGTTATTTTCCCTCCAGATCCTAGTGCCATTATGGCGGCCGATGGGGTGATTATATCTGAAGCATCTTTCAGATTCAAAACCTTTTGGCCAGACTCCATCTTCCGAATTGCGAGCCCAAGGCCCCTGATATCCTCAGTCCTGTTTGTCCTTATCTCCACATCGTGTAATCTCGAGAACAGGGTCCCCATGGGACTTAGACTCTGCTCACCATAAACTGAAATTTCTGTTGGGGCGTTGACTTCCCACGGGCCTAGGCTTAGTATTCCTTTCTCGGTGTTGATTTCAATTCCCGATTTTGAGCAAATTTCTTTGGTCAATTCCCAATATCCCAAACTTACTGGGCTTCCTCTCAACGACAGTGAAATATTGGACTCTAGGTTTGGCGATGCAAGAACCATTGCCGAAGCCCCTTGGCTTGTTTCCCTCCAATCGAGAGTGGCCTTGTCGAGACATATCTTGCCAGAAATTCTCCTAGGAATCGAGTAGTTACTAACATCGCACCCTAGATCTATCAAGGCCTCACAAAGTCCTTGTGATTTTCTCCTTCTCAAGGAATCGTCCCCATCGATAATTGCGGTACCATCAAGACATGCAGACATGGCGGATATCACATTAGCAGTGGTCCCAGAATTCCCGCATTGAAGATCGTGATCTGGAATAAATAAACCATCCTTTTTTCCACAAATAATCCAATTATCTTCAGAAAAGTCAATCTCTGAGCCCATTGACATTAGGCATCTCGCCATCGAGATGGAATCTTCCCCCGGAACTCCTGAGAACGAGATACGGACGTCTTTTTGTCCCTGTGAGCAAAGAGCCAACCATCTAATTATGTGGCTTTTGGATGGGGGTAGGACCCAATCAAAGGAGCCACTGAGACTAACGCCATCGAACTCCCACATGGCACCACGTGACGCTCATTAATGTTGAATCCTCGTATCCATACCTCTAATCCAATCTCCAAAATCACTGGAATGATCCCATTTTTCAGAAATAGAATCAATCAAGCTCGATTCCATAGTCTCATCAATATTGCCGGACGACTTAACCAAGTTATTCTTAAGCAACATTTTCGGACTCAGTCCGGGCATCATTATCGCTATCGCCCAAGGGACTCTTCCAGGGTATACTTCATTCACATGATTCACTATGTTTGTCGAGCATGTATTGGTTATTGTGTTGTACCACTCAGGATCTTTTGCCAGCTTATTCGTCCTTCGAAGGTATGACTCCAGCATCCTTCTTTCATTACCGGGCCCTAGTACTACCCCTTCGAATAAATGTGTTTTTGACTTTCTTCTGCATCTAGATCTGACTCCAATGACGTCACGCTCAGTTCCCCAAACGTAAATCAATTCATACGATCTAAAAATGCCTTTCAGAGGGTGGTAACGTGACCCCTCTTTCCTTCGTACCTCTATCGAGCATGCAAGCCTCCGCCCATCCTCAAATTCATAGCTCAATATTGTGTGTGCCATTTCCTTCCTTTCAGGACTGAAGTATTCTAAAACAAACCAAATCTTTCTAACTTCATTCAAATCAACCGTTACATCAACCCATCTTTCATCATAATCTTTAGTTGTTCTCCAGTTGAAGTCTCGCACATTCTTTATGAGCGCCTTATCTCCAGTAATTTCAACTGTAGCGAGTCTTTGATTGTCATTCACCCAAGACCTATCATTTGACGGAGACATGGCAAAGTGCCTTCTTAGAAGAAAAATCCCAACGAGGAGTGATAAGGAAATAGCCACAAATGACAGCTCTGCAACTTCTACCACGCCTCATGGAGTTGGTAGGGACGAATAACTGATGCCCAGATTCGTGGCGCGGCAGGGGAGATTCGAACTCCCGAGGTGAAACACCACTGGATTAGCAATCCAGCGCAATGGCCAGGCTATGCGACTGCCGCAATGAATTGACGACCGAAGGCTCCCGCTTAAGTGGAACGGTGTTACTCCTCTTCTGTTACATTCATATCTACTAATGAGGATGGAAGCCTAGCTACGAAAATAACCTCATCAGAATACCCATTTCTATCCGGGTTTCGTAATTCCATTATTCTGGTACCCTTGGTAACCTTGCCCAATGTCTCCTTAGTTTGCTCCGATGCCATCCTGATCATCATTCCTTTTGAGGTTAGTATGAACAGTTGATCTTTGATATCGGGGATTTGTTTTACAGCCACGATCTCATCATCTTGATCTAATGACATTGTTCGAACTCCCTTAGTTCCCCTGTTTGTTCTTCTATATCCATCTCTTTCGATGACAAGCTCGCCATTCTCATCCACTGACTCTTCTCCTGTGGTCTCGTCAACAACAGAAACCATTTCTCCTGAACCCAGTCTACTTCTTTTCGCCATGCCATGCTTCGAAATCGTAAGGACGCTCGTGTCAAAATCTTCCGTCACTATCATGCCAATGACCTTATCTCCAGTTCCGAGCTTCATTCCAGAGACCCCCTGGCTAACTCTACCTTGTACCCTGACAAGGTGGGTAGTCTGCTCCATTCCGGTTGAAGGGTCCAGCCTTTTCTTAATTTCAGCCGGCTTGAACCTGCATGCATTTCCCCTTGCTGAGACGATAACGACATGGTCTTCCTCTGTTGCTGGTCTGACTGATACCAGTGAATCCTCCTCACCATCTGCGAATCTTAAGGCATATTTTCCATTCCTGTTTATTTTAACATACTCTGATAGGTAGCTCCTCTTTATCCTGCCATTTTTAGTGGCAAAGATCAGGAAGTGGCCTTCCGGACTGTTGATCAAATCCCTGTTCAGGGGGAGTATCGAAATGACCTTTTCTTCATCCCTGATACCGCCAAGTAAGTTTCGGATGTGAGTCCCTTTTCCATACCTGCTAGCTGAGGGCGTTTCCCACGCCCTAAGGCCATAGACTCGACCTTGATCTGTGAAGATCAATAATCTGTCTTTACTGAAGCAAGTAAGTATTGATTTTGGGAAATCCTCATCCTTGGTGGTTACTCCCTTCAGTCCCTTGCCCCCTCTATTTTGAACCCTAAACGCCTCTACCGGCATATGTCTAATGTAATTGTCTTCCGAGAGTGAAATAACTATTGCTCGCTCCTCAATCAAATCCTCCCTGTCCATGGAAAGAGGCATTGGGTCAATCAACGATCTCCTCTCATCGCCGTGTTTTTCCACCATCGTCTCCAGTTCCTTGACTAGGATACTCAACCTTCTGGCCATTGAAGATATTATGTCCCTTAAATCAGATATTCTTACTTTTAATTCCTCATGCTCATTCTTCACCTTTTCAACGTCCAAGCGACTGAGCTGATACAGACGGCGTTCGGCGATGGCCTTTGACTGTGCTTCTGTGAAGTCAAAGGGCTTGACCCCAGAAATCTCCTCCTTGCCCTGTAATACGGATTCGAATTGTTCCCTGCTAGAACTGGCCCTTCCAGCTTTAATCACGTCCCCAATTCTATCTTGTGCCTTGACCAGGCCTTCCAGAATATGGGCCCTAGCCTCTGCTCTTTCCAGCTCGAACATCGCCCTCCTCTTGACGACTGATTCTCTGTGCTCTACATACGTATGTAGCATGACTGGGAGAGTAAGAAGGACTGGCCGACCATCCAGAATTCCCATCATATTTGCAGAATAAGACTCCTGAAGCCTACTGGATTTGAATAGCTGATTCAGGACTGCATGTGGGTCAGCATTATTCTTGATTTCTATTACTACTCGTATGCCCTCTTTCGATGACTCATCTCGGATGTCCCTTATGCCCACTACAGTTCCCTTTGAGACAAGATCTGCGATATGGACAAGCATATCCGATTTTTTGACCTGATAAGGAATCTCGTGAACAATGATTCTTTTTCCTTTGGAATCATCATGAACATCACATTTTGAACGGACATGAAATCTTCCCTTACCTGTCATGTACATATCGAGTATTCCGTCCAATCCATGAATTGTGGCACCCGTTGGGAAATCCGGACCTTTGACATGACCCATGTATTCCTCTATCGGAATATCTGGCATTTCCAAATCATCCCTCCCTCCTTCCAAGATAGTCTTGACGTGCAATCTTATTGCCCCTGCCACTTCAGTTAGATTGTGAGGGGGAATTCTGGTTGCCATGCCTACCGCAATCCCATCACTTCCATTCAGGAGGAGATTGGGCAACCTTGCGGGTAGTACAGTAGGCTCCATCTCGGAATCATCGAAATTAGGTTGGAAGTCCACTGTTTTCTTGTCTATGTCCTCCATCATATGCTTGGAAATTTTATCCAGCCTACTTTCAGTGTACCTCATTGCAGCTGGGGGATCGCCATCAATCGATCCGAAGTTCCCCTGGCCATCTACAAGTGGATATCTCAATGAGAAATCTTGTGCCATTCGGACCATGGTATCATAGATCGATAAATCTCCATGAGGATGGTATTTACCCATCACCTCTCCAACCGAACGAGCCGATTTGCTGTACTTCTTTTCAGAGGTATGCCCTGCTTCGTGCATCCCATATAGCACACGTCGATGGACCGGTTTAAGCCCATCTCGAACGTCGGGCAAAGCTCTACCAATTATCACAGACATGGCATAGTTGATGTATGAGGTTTTCATTTCTTCGACAAGAGAATGATTTAGAATATTTTCATTACTAGAAACGGGTTCATTATTTTCTTCAGATGTCAAGATTGGTCACCTCCTTCGCATATTTTTCGATAAACGCCCTTCGATCAGGGACATCTTCTCCCATCAGTATCTCGAACAGCCTATCAGACTCTTCAGCATCCTGGACAGTTACCTTTAGCATTGTTCGGGTCATTGGATTCATTGTAGTTTCCCACAACTGCTCCGGATTCATTTCTCCAAGACCCTTGTACCTTTGAACACCAATCTTTGCACTAGGATTATCAGCTTGCAGTTCTAGCATAACACTGTCCCTTTCTTCATCTGAGAATACGTATCTGCTCACCCGTCCCTTCGTGAGTTGGTAGAGTGGTGGTTGGGCGATATACACATGCCCGTCCTCTATTGCAGGCCTCATGAATCTCCACAGGAAAGTTAGCATTAGTGTCCTGATGTGTGCC
Organism: Euryarchaeota archaeon UBA130; assembly: GCA_002505775.1. GTDB lineage: Archaea > Thermoplasmatota > Poseidoniia > Poseidoniales > Thalassarchaeaceae > MGIIb-O5. Next base: position 99,670 of record DAVY01000007.1, read on the forward strand.
CCATCAATATCTGCATCACACATAATGATGATCTTGGAATACCTTAGTTTGCTCGAATCGAATGCCCCCTCCTCTTCACTATTATTCCCCACTCCAGCTCCAAGGGCCCTTATCATCGTCTGAATCTCTTGATTTTGGAATACCTTGGCGGCATTATGCTTCTGTCTTTCAACGTTCAGTATTTTTCCACGTAGAGGGAGAATCGCCTGTATCCTCCGATCCCTACCAGTTTTCGCAGATCCGCCCGCTGAGTCTCCTTCGACTAGGTATACCTCACATTCGCTCGGGTCTCTGGATTGACAGTCCGCCAGTTTGCCTGGAAGACCACCACCTTCTAGAACTCCCTTCCTTCGAGTCAGGTCCCTAGCCTTTCTAGCCGCTTCCCTAGCTTTAGATGCAAGTAGTGCCTTTTCCACAATTTGCTTGGCAACTGAAGGATTTTCTTCGAAAAATTCTCCAAGTTTATCATAGACAATGGTTTGTACAATTCCCGTGACCTCACTACTGACTAACTTATCTTTAGTCTGGGACGAGAAGGAAGGGTCAGGATGCTTCACACTTACTACTGCAGCCAACCCCTCTCTCACGTCATCACCGGAAAGAGCATCTCCCTTCAGAAGCTTCTTTTTCTTGGCATATGAGTTGACAGAGCTGGTGAGTGCAGTTCGTAGACCGGACAAATGCGTCCCCCCATCCTTGTTCCGGATTATATTGGTGTAGCATCGAATCGACTCACTGAATGCGTCTGACCACTGAAGTGCGAGCTCGATCTCTACATTCCCCTTCTCAATTTCCTTCTCGCCCCTAATTTTGATGACCTCATCGTGCAGAACCTCTCTTCTGTTGTTGAGTTGACTCACATACTCCGATAATCCTCCTTCGTATAGGTGCTCAGAAGTATGAGGGTCGTCCCCCCTCTCATCAAGAATCGTCATCCTTAGTCCAGCGTTGAGAAATGCTGTCTCGCCAACCCGAGTGTCGACCTCTTCGAAATCAAACTCAATTACATCCGTGAATATCGATAAATCAGGCTTGAAGGAAATTTTTGTCCCCGTATCTTCGCACTTCCCTATTTTCTTTAGGGATTCAACTGGAACTCCAGCCTCATATCTCTGAAAGTAGATATTCCCATCTCTATGGATCGTCATTTCCATCCATTCAGATACAGCATTGACTGCAGAAACCCCTACTCCGTGGAGTCCCCCAGAGACTTTGTAGGAACTGTTATCGAATTTCCCTCCTGCGTGAAGTTTCGTCATTATTACTTCAGCCGCTGATATTCCATATTCTTCGTGGATTCCAACAGGGATTCCCCTACCAAAGTCCCTTACAGAAAGCGAACCGCCCTTGTGGAGTACTATCTCTATTGAATCTGTATGCCCTGCAAGATGCTCATCTACTGAATTGTCAACAACTTCCCAAATACAGTGATGTAGGGCCGAACCGTCATGAGGGTCACCAAGATACATTCCAGGCCTTTTTCTAACTGCCTCTAGTCCTTCAAGGACTTGTATGCTATCAGCATCATAGTCATCTTTCACAATAATCATCTCGAGTTTTTGAGGGTTCCGTAGGAACCCTCAATCATTATGAGATACTCTAAAGGCAGGGGGTTATTCAACTCTGCGAATATATTGAGAAAAATAGGCCCTTTTTAGTACTCTATTCTCTTTGTGAAAAGGTCAATTACGACTTTCTAAAACGTCTCCAGTTATGTATTCGAGAATCGCCTAAACCTTGGGATGAGGTTCTTGAAAAGGACTAGAGAATAGTTTTTCTTTATTCATAATCCGTGTCCTATTTTACTAGGTCTATTTTTTTCAAATCATAGAAATTGTGAGCTTTCTATGCTCTCAGATGACACGACACGATTAAACAGAATCCTAGGGTCGAAGCATCGGATGGAGTTGCCGCTCGTGTGCGTTGTGTTGACCGGTTGTACGGTTGATGAGATGCTCAAGGATGCCTCCTTGGCCACAGCTGCCGGGGCTGATTTAGTTGAGGTTAGGCTTGACAAGCTTTGGACCAGGGAAATGGAGTTGGAGGAATCCGAAGAGGACAATGATGCAAAGAAATCCCATAAGGGGGAAGTCGAGTACGAGGTTCAATCGCTTGACTCAGTCGATCTAAAGTCAGCACTTTCATCGTTCAAACAAGGAATAGAATTGCCGGTAATTCTAACATGTAGGCCAGAGAGACAGGGCGGTTACTACCCAGGGGACGAGTCCAGTAGAATCGAGGTACTGAGGACAGCAATTGAGAGCGGGGTTAGTTGGGTTGACCTTGAAGTAGACATCAGTGCATCGGATAGAAAGTCATTGATGGAAAAGGCCTCGGGAAAGACCAAGATAATAGCCTCCTATCATTCTGAGGAAAACCCTCCCCCATCGAGTGAGATAGTGGCTGAGGTGGAAGATTATTCTAGTCTTGGTGACATGGTGAAGATATGCTATCCGGTCCAAGGTTCTGAAGGAGCATTGAGAATATTTGAAGCCGCATGGGAAATGAGGAATTCGGAGATTAAGATGTCACTGATGGGAGTTGGCCCGGGAGGTGACTGGGTTAGAATTCACGCCCCCTTACTGGGTCAGAATATGGTGTACTCAACAATGCAAGTCGGTTGGCACTTAACCCACTCAGGGAAGATAAACGTTTCAGATTTGACAACTGCATGGAATCTTCTTGGCTATTCTTCGTAATCCCGTGCGTCACTCCGCTCATCATCTAGGTATGGAACTTCGCGACTTCCCTCCACGTTATCCCCCTCTTTTCCGTTTGACATGTACCTAGAATGAATAATTAATGGCACAATTATGCAGGCCAAAGGCAATGAACCTACTAATAGAGTGGCAGTAAACTTTGGGATGTTCAAACGATCCTCGACGTCTATCAGAATTTCGACGTCAACATCCCCTCCCGGTGCGTCGGTATTCGTATGTCTCCTATTATTCCAGCCATCAATTACAAGATAGTACAGTACGTCACCGCCACCAAAGAAACCAGCACCGCTGGAGTCAATTGCAACTGAGAACTCTTGATAGGTAACTCCCTCGTATGCGTGAACATCTCTGAAAGGAAGCCAGTCATCCATATCCCTCCACTCAACCGGAAGCTGGTCGAAGGCTTCGAAGAAATAAGGGTCATCTCTCATTCCATAGTACATCTTGTATCTGTCCCAATTTGGTTCAGTCATCAAATAAATATCTGAATTTGGATTCAGAGGAGGGTCATCCTGGTTACTAGCAATACTAATGCAGAAAGTGTACATATGCCCGGGTACCAGCCTCATTCCGATGGCAGTTGCGGTGTCATTGTCTACAGTGAAGTCAGTGAATAAGTCGGTGTCTAAGTCAAGGCTTGGATCTTCAACGTTATCCCACCAGCTATCCTCGACTGGCTCTACTGAGATTCTGTAACCATTAGAGGGGTCATTTACTGCAGGAACATCACAAGATCCTGTGCTCTGAGCGGATACTGCGGGAGTAAGTACCAGTGCAGCAATAAGAAGAAAATTAGGTGCAACTAGGAAGAAGCTAGTGCCGAAGGTGAAAAACCCCGCCCTCCTTCTAGCGTTCATTCAACGCCTCCTGGTTCTAATAGGGCGCACATAGCCTGAATCAGCGTCTCTCCGCTCTTCTTCTGAAAGGTACTTTGGCTGGGGCGGGGGTTTGTGTTGGTCCATTCCTGGCAGACCACCATCAGCTTCAACTTCATCGACATCATATGTTTCCATCATGTCCTCAGCTTCAAGCTCCTCTTCATCTTTCTGCCTCATTATAATCCAGCCGAGAAGTAGAACTAGCCCAACCAGCGCAAGAAGGCCCCCACTCTCCCTGTTGGGGACTATGTCTTCCCAAGTCAGATCTGATAGTGACTTCGGTACGTACTCATCTTCGGTAGATAGTACGGTGATTACATAGTCTCTCTCCGCACAGACGTTCACGGCATCGCAGACTCGCATGGTGATTCTAATTTCTCCTTCTTCACTCCATGTTTCTGGATTCCAATCCCAGTCATTCTTGTAATCCCCATCGCCGTCGGAGTCTACGGATGCATCCAGATCCCACCTGACTACCAAATCTTCAGATAGAGACTCGTCCATATCATTTGTAAAGTCCCCATCTCCATCCGAGTCAATAGATGTGTCCAAATCGATCCATGCAACAATTCCGTCTTCTAAATCCTGATCATAAACACTGTAATTCAAGTAAACGGGATCCCCCATGTTGACGTAATCAGAGGAAATAGGGCTATCGGTTAGAATAACCGGGGACTCTGAAACAACCACGTCTATGGACGTACTGTTCGTTTCTCCCCCTTCAAATCCGTCCACCACGGTTAGAGTGACTGTGTACGACCCCGGCATAGTATATTGATGCCAAGCTATCCCCCCCTCTACCTGAGGGCTTGCATCTCCGAAGTCCCAAATCCATCTAGTAATCCCATTCCAGTCCGTATCTTCACTATCCATTGAGGATTTCCCAACAAAGGCGGGGTCCGAGTCGTAACTCCTAGATCCATCAAACTTGATTAAGCTCATCGGAGAAACAAATACATCGCCCGATTCTGTTTGCGGGACTTGCCAGATAACCTGCTCGGAATCAGTCGGCTCCCGTTCCAAAATTGATCCGTTTACGTTCGGACAAGAGAAGTCAATCATGGGAACAGGCAATGGATTTTCTATCCTCAAACTAAATGATTTCTCAGCTGACGAAAGTCCAAGCACGTCAACGACCCTAAGGGATACAGTGTACAGGCCAGGCTCCATGAATGTGTGACTTACCGATGTAGTGTTCTCTATTGTTCCGGATAAATCTGAGATGGACCAAATAGTGGAGAGCTGAGTCGAATCCCCATCGGGATCAAACGAGTAACTCGTGAAAGTATATGTTGTGTCCACAGTACCGTCGACGGGTCTTGAGAAGACTGCAACCGGCCTCTGATTGATCACATTGACCTGGATGGTAGCAGATGTCGAGTTCCCATCATCGTCGATAACAGTCAATCCTATATTTTTCAGCCCAGGAGTTAACCATCCAACTACTGGATTTGCCAAGTCAGATGACAAATGGGAGAAATCTGAGGTCATAGTCATGCCTCCTCCATCAAGATTGACCCCCTCCTCAAAGGTCCAATCATAGCTTACTATCATCCCATCACTATCCGTGAATACTGTAGGTAGCTCCAGCGGGGTAAGGGTGTATGTCTGAAGTTGGCTATCGAAAATTTGTTGCGGTACTCTGTTCAGTATCCTGATGAATACAGTATGCTCCACATCGTGAATTCCATCACTGACTAAGAGTGAAAGAGTGTAGATTATCCCATCAGAACTTCCATCAACCCATGAGTGACTGGATTCGTATAATCCGATTCCAGATTCTATCTCCCCATCTCCCCAGTTCCACTCAAAGTAGAGTTCTTCAAGCGGTAGATTATCAGTGGTTCCTAGTGCGGAGAACATTACCTGTTGATTCGTCATCAGGATTAATTCTTCTGAAACCACAACTCCTTCTACGGAAATCTCAGGGATAGGATCGCTAGTATCCTCGACTACCACATCCCATGTTTGCGCTTCCGAGTAGTATCCACCTTGATCCATAACAGTCAGAACTATCGGGTAAGTTCCCGGCTCCAAATATTGGTGTACTGGATTTTTGAGTGTGGACGATACATTATCCCCTAGATCCCAAAAATATGCAATAGGTGTTTCGTTATTCGAGAAAGAGCCGTTCTCCATCCCAAAGCCCCATTCATCATAACCAGATCCAAACATATTCACAGGGAGCCATGTCTGGGTCGAATTAACCGAGACGGAAATTGAAGCTACTGGCTCCATATTGGCTAGTTGAACCGGCAAAGAGAACGCTTGATCAACCAAGGATGATGTAACATCCCTTATTTCTACTCCAAACGTCCAATCAGAGCTATATGGGGGAGTGAACCATATGCTCTTCTCGGTTGCTATACTATTTCCCGCACTCACTGAGAAAACTTTGGTATCCACGAGAGTATTGTTTGAGAAGGCGTCTACTGTCACTTCTAATATTTCGAAAAATGAGTTTGAAACAATATCGAGATCTATTTGCACACTATCTGACAGGCCATCACCATCTCTGTCAAACCCATCTATAGTGTCTATTGATACCTCGGCGGGGTCAGTGACCAGCATTGCTTGGACCGTGACGGTAGCGGTTGGATAGCTCCCAGACGTTATACCGCAAGTGGCATAGTTGTAATCGCAATCGTCAACAGTTGACTCATACCACGTTGTCATCCAAACCTCGTCAACATCGGACCCAAATCCATGGATCAGGCCAGTAATTGAGCCAGTGACTTGATCGACCCTCATTCTACTCATGGACCAACTTCCAGTACTGCTGTCCTTGGCAAGCAAGGCCCCCTCAAATCCGAACTCTGATGGTTGTGCCATGATATTCAGAGGGGCCCCGGATCCCTGGTTGAATTTGTAGGCCCTCATACCCCACCCCTCCAGTTCTTGCAGAGGACTTGTCCATGGATTCACCCATTGATCATTGAACCCACTCATCTGAGCCTTGCAAATAAAGGCAGATATGCAACCTGTACTGAGGTCTAGGTTTGAGAAACCAAAGGCCCCTTGATCACTATCAATGGATACCGCGAGAGTAAAATTGGCGAAAATATCACTCATTGTTGTTCCTATGGGCGTCGAACCCGGAGGAGCATTGGATGCCAAATCTTCAATTGCGCTTCCACCAGTATCTGTATTTGCCACCAACGTAGAGATTGATGAAGCCCCTCCGAGCTTGTCTGATAAGTACATCATGAAGAGGAATCCGGCACCATAATCTGCAATTCTCTGGTTCCACCACCTCACGCTCATGTTCGAGTTCTGAGACCATGCATTAGCATGTCCAGTTAGGGTATTAGTGACTCCAAAGCATAAGTATGCCGCCATGTCGGCCGCTCCTTCATCAATCCAGATAAACTCAAATGGATCTCTGGCATTGTGCAAAAGATGTTGGAATTCATGAGCGATAATCGTGTTCCTCCAACTCAGGTCATCAATATCGATGAACAGTGAATCTGTAGAAGAGGAGAGTCCCGGAACGAAATATCCCCCTATGCCCCCTGCCCCATCTATTGAGAAAATCACAATCTCTATCTGGCAGTTATTATCAACATCGGGAGCAATTCCAAAGTAACTGGTAACTGTTGGAAAAATCGTCGATTCCCAAGTCGAAGCGATATCATTCAAGGTCGTTGAAGGTATGACTTGGCCATCTTCAACAATTATCGCTGAATTACTGGAAATCTTCTGAACTGTAGCCGCAATTGTCCCTCCTGCAGTTGAGATATCTCCGCTATCACCAACGCTCCATGCATTATCACAATTTCTTGCCATGCCCCTGGAGTTGAGATAAGATTGAGAAAAGGGAAGTACTAGGTCAGGATATCCATCTGACCTCCATTGCGACTTAAGGAATCCTGTGGCCGAATATATCGGGACTGGGGAGGTCGAGAACAAATATTGTTTGCCATCAGTCGCAGGATCAAAATCACTCAGGTCCCCTACGATGCGGTAATTTTGATCCTCGGAATCATCATCTGCAAAAGCCATCGGTGACAAACTTGTCAGCAAGAGGAGGGCCACTAGAGTGATGGCACTATTGGAATAATATCGACCCGATTGACCTGACATACTCAACACTCCGTGTTGTAACTACGATGAAACGATTCTAAGACGTATTTTAACACCGATGGAGCATCGTTCATACATGAGTCGTGCGGGGGGAGGCAGTTTAATGCTGGCCTCACTCATATTTCTAACCGTACTTTTGCCTATTTTTCATGCCGAATCAACCTCTAATTCTGATACTTCAGTTGAATATGAAATCATCTTACTAAGCGAACATTATCATGATAACGAGGCATTCACCCAAGGTCTTGAAATGTACAATGGAAGTATCTATGAAAGTACGGGATTATATGGCAGCTCATCTCTTAGAGAAGTAGACCCATGGTCAGGACAAGTGATTAGATCGGTTGCTTTGAATGATACTATTTTTTCCGAGGGCATTACAGTGTACAATGAGACGATAATTATGTTAACTTGGAAAAGTGAGACAGCCTATGTTTTCGACATAAAGAACTTAACAGTAGTATCTTCATTTAGCTATCAGGGAGAGGGTTGGGGGATTTGCTATGACGGCGAATATCTGATTATGTCAAATGGCACATCGTCTATTTCAATAAGAGATCCAGACTCATTTAATGTCCTAAGAGTAGTTACCGTGACTGATGAGTTGGGAAATAGAATCAACAAGATAAACGAGCTCGAATGTATATCTACTGCGGAAGGCTCTAGGGTTTTGGCTAATATATGGCAGGATGATAGAATTGTTCTATTCGACCCTTCCAATGGAACTTTGCTGGGGGATTTTGATGCTTCATCCATATCTGAAAAAAATAGTGATGGCATCAATAATGTCCTGAATGGAATAGCGCATCACAACTCTTCCGAATTTTGGATAACTGGGAAGAACTGGTCGTCCATGTATCTCGTTTCCATGACCAATCTTTCTGGGGTCGAGAAAGTAAAATGTTTCACTGTTTGCGGCCAAAACAATAATTCTCCATTGAAAGCCATTAGTCTGGTACTCTTGATGACAGTAATTTTTTCTATCTCTTTCTTGTATCTAGACCAAAAGACTCGTAACGAGAAGAATCAGGAAATAGATGAATCTAATAATCGGCATGATGAACTGCCTGATGTTATGCCAGCAAGTCAGAGGAGAGGGGGTGCCCAAGATGATTGACGACCAAGTAGATGAAATTGACAATATGTCAGGTCTCGAACTATGGCTCTCGGATCTCTCTACCGACTCAGCGACTAGGAATCTGGGAGCGGTTCTACTAGGAATTGGAGGGGCATTAGGAATCATAATCGGAATCATGCTCATCTCTGGCAATGTAAGCGATATTCTGTCGGGTCAAATGGAAGAGTCAGGAGGTACTGCCGACATTGAGGGGATAGTAATCTCCGAGCTAGTGGGCAACTCATCGGGAGGAAATGGAGTTGAAGGGGTTGAAGTTACATTGTTCGATCAAGAGGGATTGGTGGCAGGTAGCGATTCTACCGACTCAGGAGGAAGATTCTCGATTAGCGATGTCCCCAGAAGGTCAGTATTACTGGAGATAGAACATCCCGGCAATGTCACTGTTCAGGTTTCACTGGTCCCAGGGGACCACTCTCAGATTTCTATAACACTGGTGGAGGGAGACGGAATTAAAAAAATCGACATGGTAGGAGAAAGCTATCTCGGAGAATCGGTTATTATTGCGACAATATTCGCAGTCTTCGCCTTATTGACTGGATTCGCGGGCATTGCAGGAGCTCTGGAAGCCAATAAGGGGACTAGCTACAGGAAAACATGGTGGCTGGCATTCTTTAGTCTCTGGAGCGGGGGGATGATCTTTGTTGGCCCCTTATTCACCCTTTCCGGAATGGGGTTAGTAGGCTTGTCGAGAAATCAATTCTATGACGTTTACTCGAAGGAGGATTAGTTGTGTATCTAATCACAATAGAGGGCGGGGATGGAAGCGGAAAGGGACTCGCCACCAAGGTAGTTTCTGAGGTAATGAGAAAGGAATTCCCTTTCGTTTCCGTAAGCGTTACTGGAGAGCCGAGGAGGGACCACCCACTTGGAAGGTTGGCTATTGACTCAGTCAGGAGAAAGACTACCACTCCTGAGAATGAGGCAGGACTTTTCGCGGCTGACAGAGTCGATCACTCGCACGGTTGGATTCTGCCAAGATTGGAGGCTGGAATAGGCGTGGTTAGTGAGAGGAATATTCACTCGTCCCTAGTATACCAAGGCATTGTAGGTGGACTTGGGATAAATAGAGTAGCACATATGAATTCTGCGGCTTTAGTTCCAGACCTATGTATTTGGGTTGATTGTGACCCCAAGGTAGCACTTGGTAGGATAAAGAGCGGAACTCTGAGGGCCCACTCTGACAAAGAGGAATACTTCGAGACCAGCGTACTCCAAGAGCAAATCCGCGAGGGCTACAACAAATTACTATCCGGGGAAATGGAGATGCCCACTCCATTCGACATGGGCGCCATTATCGGGCCAGTATTGAATGAGGGTTCTGAGGATGATTTCAGAATGAAGCTAAAGTCCCTGATTAGAAATTTTATGCATTCAAAGCCAGAACCAGTTAATGTGCGTTCAGAAGAAGTCGATAAGAATCTTGTCAGATCACTGATTAAATCATCTAGGGGCCAATCAACATTGGAGGGTCTCGGTGTGAAACCAGCCGTTAGAGAAGATAATTGGTTATGCGGGGAAGCCCCTTGGAAAGTTCTCAAAAATTTCCAAGCTCATCACTCACAAGTAATCGATAGCTCGCCGGACAGTGAAAGGCTTGATGTCCCCAAACATGTATTGTCCCATTCAATATCTTCAATCTGTGGGACTCTCTCTCTAATGAGATCGGCTGACATTAGAGAACTTCGCAGATCATTGGGCCCAGTTAGATCTGTTTCAGAGAGGCATACTCAGACCATAGTAAGTTACCTTAATCGGAAATTAGGATGTATTCACCAGCACAAGTCACTAATCGGAAGGGAGGCCCCACGTTCACAGATGAAGGAAGAGTATCGATCATTTGGAAGACTGGCAATTTCGATATGGCCTTTGAAAGAGGCATTGATAAAGTGGCAAAAGAAAAATCCTCGCACACACGTCAGGTTCGCGATGGGGCAGATAGTTAAGTCAGGAAATCATGCCTCGGCAATAATTTCCACGATTGAGAGAATCTCCATCTTGGGGTCTGGTAATTCTAATTTTGAGGCGCCCACTACCGAGGAAGAACTCATTTCATGGTGGTCTCACGCATCAGGATGATCCACTAGAGAGAGCCTGGAATTTGCCGGAAGTACGACAGATGACGGCGACTCAAATAAATCCGGCTTGGATGACAACGCCGAGCAGACAAACCACCCAATAACAAATCCTGCCATGAAACCGGTAATCACTCTAACGCCATTGGTAGACTCATATTCCGTGAGTAGTTGAGTAAAGCCATCAATTGCCATGGGAACAATGCCCAACATAAGTAGAAGCACCATCAATCTCATTCGCCTGTCGGTGAAATAAACAGATTCTATGGAGTCGTCTTCAAACACGGAAAGGAATGAATCCCTAACAGTCCATCTATTCAGCCCTCTCAATCTGAAAAATAAGCATCCCATGAAAAATCCCGAGAATATCCCTATGTCTCTGGTGCATACAGGCATTTGATTATCATTCAAGCTCCAAGACCGATCATGTTTCTGATGGCAATTAATATCTCCAAACGCATACACAAATCCAAAGACTGGATTCAGTTCCGACCATGAAAAATATCCCCCATGTGCAGATTGATTATGGCCTAACTTGCCATTCTCTGGGTGTTCATCATTTCCCCAGCTATCCTCATTCATGTAATCGATCGTGTTAGCCCTCCCCGATAGCTCTGGAACAGTGCCTTCTTCAAGCATCAAAGGAGAAACAAAGAACATCAAGAGAAGCAAGCCAGATACCATGCCCAAGGCAGAAGAGATCTTGATCTCTCTATCCCTTTCCATTCTGCCGTTTTTGAGAGAATTAGGCATAGATTCATCATCAGAACCATCTTTTAGGGTATCTTTGACCATTGAACCGCCCTTCAAACCACATACTGTTACGAACACCGATCCCGCAACTAGAACAATGGGCGAGTCATCAACTAATCCGCCAATCAAACCTTCTTGCTGGCAGACGATGCACACACAATTCCCAACAATTCTTCGCAAATCAATGTATCCCACCCTCTAACTCTTGAACGATTGCCACCTACGAATAGCGTGACAGACATTTCGACCAAGGATGCCATTTCTATTTCCGTGGTAGCCGGATTGATGGTTGGAACAATGGCAGTGTTCATCTCAATTTTCGCCACCGGACTAGATGATCCAGATATTTTGTTCTCTCTAAAAATCGGCTTAATAACTGGCTCCACAGCATCAATTCTTATTCTCACCTTCGCGATATATAGAATCAATGAGATCTCCTCTAAAGGCGATTCAAGGGAAGAAAGGAGAAGGGAGGAAATAGACTTCCTAAGAGCCGTTCTTTCGCCAATCGCAGAAAGAGTCAGTTCAGATGGGAATTCGTGGAATGTGCTTCAAAGGATAAGGAGGGAAAGAGGGGTACTCGTAGTTGACTTATTGGGGTTGGATCCTCCAAGTGCCGCGGCCATAGGGGAGCGCCTTATTGACTCCAGAGGAGGGCTTAGAAGAGTAAAGATAAGGACTGGCGTAATCGGAAAGGAATACGATTCAAATTATCAACCAGGAGTTAGAAATGCTATCATGCAGAGGTTGAAAATAGATGCTGAGAGGGTAAACTGGCAGGTCATTCAGAAGTCTTCATCAATTACACTAAGGCCTATGGGAGAGTCTCCCAGCCTGAGATTATGGGTTACTAGATTTGGGATTTTTTCTATCCCCGTAACACTTGTGATGGCACTCGCATTTAGGGATTTAGCTGGCGAAGGCCTGGAGTTTCAGGGGTTATTATTCGGGGCGTCCTGCGGACTTGTTATCGCAGCTCTGGCGGCCACATACAGGGACCGCTCTTCTTAGTCTCCAAGCTCGTTCAAGTCATCTTCCAACTCAGATATTAGCCACCCATGCATTAAATCTCCGCCCATTTCGGATAGAGTCGAATTGAGAAATGCCGCTATCAGTGTACTTTTTGATTCACTTGGCGACATCCCCCTTGATCCCAAGTAAAACATCTGATTTTCATCGACTGGCCCGCTTGCCGTCCCATGTCCACAACCCACCACATCGTGCTCCGAGACCTCCAATTCAGGAATGGAGTCCGCTTGGGCATCGCTAGATAGGAGTAAGTTGCTGAAAAGCTGCGCAGCATCTGCCCCGGCTGATCCCTTTGATACTCTCAGCATTCCAGTACCAACTGCCTTACTACTTCCCCCACATGCAGTGTTCCAGTCCAGACGACTGAATGTTTCAGGAGAATCGTGATAGATTTCAATATGATGATCAAGGCTCATTTCGCCCGCCGATAGTATGGAGCCCAGAACATTCAGACTTCCTCCCGGTCCAAACATTCGATATCTCAAATCAGCCTTTGTTAGCGTGGAGCCTGAAGATACAGTTCCAGATTTGAACTGGGAGTCCCTAGGGATTGAGATCGACTCGACTCTGAGTGTGACTCCCTTGGAAAGTTTGTTGACAAAAACATCATTGCAAACAGAGCCCTCTCCAGTTGACCCAGTCCTCATCATCCCAAACCATTTGCATTCTCCTCGGATTACGGTCACCAATTCAAACTCAGCTAACCTACCTATTTCTAGACAAAGATGAGTCGCACAATAATTCCCTTCAGTTTGTATATCCACCACTATCGGCGTTGTCGATTTGAATTTAGGAATGACCGATAAGGTGAATTTTGAGTTTTTGGTCACAGACTGTAAAAAGCTCTTAGTGATAATTTCCTCATTTGGCAGATCATCAAATTCTGTCTGTTCATGAACAAGAGAAATTCCTTCAGGGAGAGAACTGCCATCAATTGTCTTCAATACAATCTTTGGCGTTGAAACTGCATCAGGTATCTCTCTAACATTCCCAGTAGGGTGAGCTTTCCTCCATGGGGTATATCTCCACAGATGATCCGCCCTATCTGGCATCTCAGAGGACAAGTATACTGAATCAGGATTCATTTATCGACACTCAACCTATGCTTCCTTCCATTTCCAGTGACATGAGCTTGTTCAGCTCAACTGCATATTCCATTGGGAGCTCTCTGGTGAATGGCTCGAAGAAACCATTGACAATCATACCGAGAGCTTCAGCTTCTGTATGCCCTCTGCTCATTAGGTAGAACAACTGCTCGTCTCCAACCTTTGAAACACTAGCTTCATGTTCGCAGTGTGCCGTGGAGTTGGCAATCTCCATTGTTGGATAGGTATCTGTCCTGCTTTCTTCATCGAGTATCAGGGCGTCACAAACGATATTCATCCTACAGTTTTCTGCTTTGGGCATTACTTTGGCCATGCCTCTGTACGATCCCCTCCCTCCATCTTTGCTAATACTCTTAGACAGGATATTGCTGGTCGTATTGGATGCCATATGATGTACTTTAGCGCCAGCATCCTGATGTTGTCCACTTCCTGCGTAGGCAACTGAGATCACCTCTGCATGAGACCCCTCCCCCTTTAGAATAACAGCAGGATATTTCATGGTCAGTTTACTTCCAATATTCCCATCCACCCACTCAATTTTCGCATTCTCGTGGGCTACACCTCTTTTGGTAACCAAATTGTATACGTTGTTGCTCCAATTCTGTACGGTGGTGTATCTTATGTGGGCCCCTGGAAGAGCGAGCAACTCTACCACGGCAGAGTGCAGGGAATCAGTCGAGTAAGTTGGAGCAGTACATCCTTCGACATAATGGATGCTACTTCCCTCGTCAGCGATTATCAGGGTCCTTTCAAATTGGCCCATGTTCTTGGCGTTTATTCTGAAATAGGCTTGGACCGGCATTTCGACATGAACGCCCTTGGGGACGTAGATGAAGGAGCCTCCAGACCAAACCGCTGTATTGAGTGCCGAGAACTTGTTGTCGCTGTACGGGATTACGCTTCCGAAGTACTTCTTCACGATGTCCTCATGTTCCCTCAATCCAGAATCCATATCCAAGAAAATCACACCCTGTTTCTCTAAGTCTTCCCGAATACTGTGGTAGACAGTCTCCGATTCATACTGAGTAGTTACTCCGGAAAGCCACTTCTGTTCTGCTTCAGGGATCCCTAGGCGATCGAACGTATTCCGAATATCCTCAGGTACGTCGTCCCACGAACTACCTATCCCTTCAGAGGACTTGAGGAAATAGCATACCTTGTCGAAATCTATTTCCATGAGCTCTTCTGTATTTCCCCACGTCGGCATCGGCCTTTCCACGAAGTGCCTGTATGCCTTTACCCTGATTTCAGTCATCCACTCGGGCTCATTTTTTATTTGGGAAATGTCCCTGACTACCTTCTCAGAAAGGCCAAAATCGAATCTTATGGTTGAATTTTCCGGATCGTGCCATCCTGCTTTGTAATCGCCTACTGCGTCTCTGGCCTCGCTACCCTCACTCATTGAAAATCCGCCCCCTTTGCAATTTGTTCCTCCAGCCAATCATATCCGTTATCCTCCAGCAGAATAGCGAGCGAGGGGCCTCCACTTGCCACAATTTTCCCTCCAATCATGACATGGACTCTATCAGGGTTGACATGCTCCAATATTCGCGAATAGTGGGTGATAATCAAGGCCCCATTTTCCGTGCCTTTGACAACTGAGTTTATCCCCTTGGCAACAGTTCTAATTCCATCGATATCCAAACCACTGTCAGTCTCATCCAAAACCGCAAGTCTGGGTTGTAATAGCATGAGTTGGAGAATCTCAAATCGCTTCTTCTCTCCTCCACTGAATCCGTCATTCACGTATCTAGATAGGAATGATTTGGGAATATCCAGCTCTTCCATTGCCTGATTTAATTTCACCCTAAAGTCCGAACCTCTGGCGGCTTCTTCCCCTCTAACACTCGATACAGACTTTCTCAGAAAATTCCCTACCTGTAGGCCGGGGATTGATTGTGGATACTGAAAGGACAGGAAAACCCCTTGTCTGGATCTTTCCCATGGCTCCATTTCCTGAAGATTTTCTCCATCCAGAAGGATTTCTCCCTCTTCGATATCGTATGCTGGATGCCCCATTATCACGTTAGCGGTAGTTGTCTTTCCGCTACCGTTTCTGCCCATAATTGCATGAATCTCTCCCTTTGGTATTCTCAAATCTATGCCCTTAAGGATGGGAGTATCCTCTATCCCCACCTTCAGCCCTTTGACTTCAAGAATGGCCTCATCATCGTTTGACATGCTACTCCTCAAATCGTGGCACACTTCCATCCTTTTGAATGTGTGTGGCAGACCGTGGCCTTTTCATTGATAGATTTCTAAAGAGGTGCCCTCATGGAGTGCTATGGGTTCTGCCAAACCAGAAGGCGACGACTTGGTGGATTTGTATGGCTCACAGATTGAAGAACAGATGAGGATTGAAGCCCAAAGAAGAATCGAATCCAGCCATGATAAGGATGAACTTGAGAGACTTAGGAGCCTTTCTTTGTCAGGGCTAATCGAGTCTAACGATGCCGATACCATCCCGGCTTTAATGGCCAGACTGGGGACGGTTAGGGCCGCATTGGACGGACACGGAGGGGGGCTAGTTCTGGCAGGCTGGGAATTTTCGGATGAGTCATCTTCGAGTAAAGCACTGTCCTTGGTCATCGATTTAGATGGTGCCTGCGTTTCATGTGGGGCCGCCCCGGGAACACTGAAAGGAATTCAAGATGACCTTCTGATGGATCCAGAAATTGAAAGGGTAAGATTTTCCTCTAATATGTTAGAGTGGTTTGATGACATCCAGAAGGAGTTCGTCCTAAAGTTTGGAGGAGTAACTTTCGTTTGAGAGAATAGATTTCAGGAATTCTATCGATTCGGCCGAAATCCCCAGAACAGTGACTTCCTCGCCTTCAATCAGATGGCAATATTTCCCAGCAATGCCTGCAAGATCATAACCTCCTGCCTTCCCTTTCCATGACTCTGATGAGACAAGCTCCTCCATGGAGTCATGGTTCAAATCAGAGAACTCAACTGTAGCTGAGCTGGTGTAATTCCTCTCGATCCAGCCCCCTTCAATAACACCTCCCTCTTTCTCATTCCCCGGGGGAAACAATACGGATGTGGAGGTCCAGACCTTATGTCTCCTTCCAGACAGTCTCATCAGAATACTTGCCGCCACTACATTGTCATTTGGTTTCCCAATTGAGAATCTGAAGTCATCCGGATCTTCTATCATAGTGTCAGATACCAATATCAAGTCGTATTTGGCACAGTCACCAGATTCTAATATAGACTGCTCAATACTCGCATTTTTCGCCTTATCTCTGCAAATCATCTCAACCTGTTTTCGAACTGCTAATCCTTGAGGGGCGCTTATTTCAGATGCTAGTAGTGGTCTTGAGTCAATTTTCGCTCCTAAAAAGGAGAGGTTTTGTTCAAGCCATTGTAAACGCCTTTCGGATTTAGATGCCAGTAGTATTCTTAGCATGTCAAACTAGCTCAATCTTTTCCCCACATACCGGGCACTTGGCTCTTGTCAATCCCGCCTCAACCTCAAATATGGAGTCACAGTTATTGCACGCCACTCGCCTATTCATACTTCCTGGAGGGACTGGAAGGGGCATAGGAGGGGTATGCATTGGAATGGGAGGGGAATAGCTGACTGAATCCTCAATCTCAGGTAGATTTGCAAGCCTAGAACCCGTCGACCTGTATTCTCTCCTCTTTCTCCTTTCAGAAGAGGCCTGAGTCTCAGGCGTCATAATTTCCTCAACTAGCTCCACATCTGAGGATTTGACTGGAATGTCCGTTTCTTCAATAACATCAACCACATCCTCTTCCAGAATTACTGTGCCAGTTACTCTTCTACGGCTCTTACCACTTGCCCATCGTACCGCTCTCGTCGCCATTGTCAGAATTACTATCAGACTAAGCACTATGGTGACTCCTGAGATTCCAACTAGAATGACATTGAAATTCCTCTCATCAAGTCCAGTGTATCCTCTTATTTGATCTAGAATGGTTCCCTTTGAGGACTCAGGTGAAGAGTCGTCGACCAAAGCCCTGATTTGCCATCCAGTCGGCGATGTCTGTAGAATCACCGCATCGCTATCTACAGGGGACCTACTCGAAATCACGATTCTCCCGAGGCCTAAGCGGTCAGATATTCCAATCCAACCTTCTTCGGGATCTATCATCCCATACTGCATCTGCGGTCCGCTCGGACCGACAAAGTCGAAAAATAACTGGACCCCTCTATCAGTTTCCAACAGTTGGATGTAGCCAAGGCCTCTGGAAGCAGTTCTGACTTCCCCCTCCCCGATCGGGCTGAAGGAGCTATCAACAACCATTGTGACCAACTCAGAGCTCTGATCATATCCCTCTCCCCAAGAAGCAACAATAATTTCCTCATCAGAAATTTCTGAAACTGATATCACTGGGGCGAATGCGTAGTCCCCAACGGCCTTCCTGTAGGACCACGATGTCTGCTCTGGCAGTCCATGAGAATACCATAGGCCGAGCCTATCTAATCCAGTTGTGTCATTTCTCGTGTCTTGATACAAAATATGGCCATCCTCTTCCCCCATACCTACAGCCACAGGATCAGTACCTCCTGATACTACGTCCAGTCCTCCTACAACTTGCGGATTGATAATCCAATCTGTGGACTTGGTCGGAGACTCAGACATAGCCATGAACACTGCAATGTTGTCATTTGAAGATCCAGTATTGATTTCGTGATGATATCCAGCCACAAGTATCTCGGGGCCATCAATGTCCATGCCAACCCCCCAATATTTTCCATCAGATAGCAAGATTGGTTCCATTATGTCCTGTATGGGGGTCATTAGGCAGCTTGAGTCAATCGTGGTGTAGCTGACTGTTTGTTGGAAGAATCCGGAATTATCCAGATATCTACGCGTCCACACCACATGCGCCAGGCCGTCATCGGATGACACAGCAACTATGTCCCCCGACCATTTTTCCTCTAGTACATTCGAGCATGCGGTCAATCCTCTATTGGCCCCAAGTCTGTATAGTCTGAGGTCATCATCTTTATTCGTGATTACAACTCCTCCTTCATCACTCAGTTGAATCAGCTCCACAGGAATCTCGCCAGTCGAGAAGCTGGCAGTTCTGGGGCCAGTCAGAGTAGTCTCATCAACCAGAATTGACGACTCTATCCCATTATTCGACCAATCTAAGTCCGATAGAGATGGCCCTGATACGCTAATCCTGAGTTGAACCGGGCCAGTGGAATTTTCGATGTGTGCGAATGAGATCAGCGATGAACCCTGTCCCATGACCAAGGTAACGGGGCTCATGGAAACTGCTTCCCAACCAATTGAATTCTTAATTTCAAGAGTCGCATCTATGTCCCTGGCATCACTGGATCCCAAGTTATCGACCCTGGCAGTTATCAGAAATTGCTCATTGGGCCTCGGGACAGGGGGCTCAGTTCTCACTGCTCCCTCTCTGAATGACAAATCGACTCCTTGAGGCCTTTCCAGAACGGGGAATTCCGTGGTTTGCTCATTGTCTTCCTCATCTATCTCGTCTATTTCGTTCGAGGGGTCCAAGGAAACTGTGAGTGACCGTTCACCCAGACTCAGGGGATTCCAATAAAGGACAATTTCCACTATGTCACCGCTACCAATGCTGGGTATGATGATCTCATCTTTCCTAGCTCCATTTTCCTTGAGGTAAATGCTCACCTCTGTTGCATCTAAGTCCCCATCATTCCTCACCTCACAACTGACCTCAAGGAATGTATTGACGTAGGTTTCAGAAACTGGCAAACCATACTCACTGATTGTGATTCCACTTCGGAAGATGAGGTCAGGCGCAGGAGGGTCGTTATCTACCTCTACTGTCCTTCTAATTTCTTCCGAGAAAATTCCATCGCCACTAACAACTCTCACGGATATACGATAGAATCCGTCATTGACTGACGTGGTGTCCCAATTAACTGACCAATCACCAGAACTACTGCCAATCCCACCAAATTGCTCTGCAGTTTCCCACTGATCGGTGCCCAGCCTCCATTGAATTTCCCCTCCGTTTACTGACTCCCAGCCTCCGAAAATATTTGTATTTCCAGACACAGGACTTTGTCCACTGGGACCTCCTAGACTAACCTCCACCAAACCAACTGGATGCTCACTTTGCTCCATCTCGCTCCATACATTGAATTCATTTCTGGCCTTGGCCTTGATGATTATATCTTCAATATCGATTTCCTCCTCTGTGAACTCAGGGATAGTGAAAGGCGTCGACCAGTTCATGGTGCCCTGTACTATGTGCCAATCTACCAAAACGGATGTTTGCCTGGGACCTTCTTCTGGTCGATATCGATACGAAATACTAACGTTCACTTCCTCAATTGTGCCGTTCGTATCAGCATCCTCATCAATTTGCCCACGAACACTGTATGTCTCTCCCTCGACAAGCCATGAATCCTCTTCAGGAGTCTCAATAATCACCCATTCCTCGGTTCCAGTTGGTGGAGGGCCTGTTCCATTACCGTCCCCCCCTCCGCCACTATTGTCCCCCAGAATTGCCTGCATCACCATTTCGCCATCTATAATCCCGAATCCATACTGATCATTCCACCTGTCAGTAACGTCCGGAGCAGAAGCCCCTCCTCTGGTTTCCGAGTTATTTCTCAGAATGTCTTTGATTTCTTGTGGGGTCAAATCTTCATCCATCTGTAGCATCGCGGCAATAAATCCAGACACTGCCGGAGTCGACATGCTGGTCCCTGACTTCTGAACATAATTATCACTGGCTAGAGGTTTTGCGGACCCGGGGAGAGTAGAGCTTGACGCGGCATGTTGTGCCGACATGATATTTGACCCGGGACCTACAACATCTGGCTTCAGTTCGTCCCATTCGTTATCATCACCATCATCTTCTCTGGGTCCTGAGTTAGAGAAAGATGATATTGAGTCATCTCCCCTCTCAATACTAGCTTTGTCATCAATCGAGCCAACAGTAATGGCGGAGTCTGCGGCTCCAACGGAAGTGACTCTTCTGTAACCGTCATTGCCAATTGCAGCCACGCAAACAATCCCCGCTTCAGAAGCGGCATTTACTGCAAGTGAATCCTGACTAGTCCCGTTATCTCCGGGGTCTTCTCCACCTGCTGGATTAGATCCACTGCCAAATGACATTGAGAGGATATCTATTCCCCTGCTCGAGTCATTGTTCCCCCAGTCAGTATCTACATTCTGCACGGCCCAGTTAATCCCAGCTACTGTGTACCCGGAGTTGGATGCTCCGGCATCAGTCATCACCTTGATATCGACCAAGTATGCCCCTGGGGCATAGCCCTGATTCTCCCTATCCGGGCCTCCCGTACCAAGAGCAATTCCTGCAACGTGAGTGCCATGGCCATCACCATCATCCGGATCATCATCGCCATTGTCACAATCTTGCTGATTCCACGATGTCGAATCACATCCAGCAACCCATTTCGGGTCTGGTAACTCATCGGGCTGTGCTTCATTGTCAGTGTTATCATCAGAGAAATCATCCAATGAGAAATGCTCATTGTCCACTCCTGTATCGGCTATTGCTATCACAACTCCCGAACCATCATACCCATAGTCCATCATGGTCTCTGAGAATACATCTGAGGCCCTTACTTTGGAACCCTTGGTGGCAGTGTTCAGATAAGGTACGAGCACATCCTGTTGCTCCACAAGGACCACGCCCTCAATCATGAGGATATCAATCAGTGAACTAACCGGAACATGCTCGACAATTATAGTATCAAGAATGTCAACCGTCCGGAAGTAAGTTTCGAATTCGTCCCATCCGTGATCCGAAAGAACTTCCTTTAATCGAGTGACATCTGATTCGCTCGGATGCCATGCATAACACACGAATATTGCGACAGTCATTCTTCCGTCAGCACCCATGATTGCGCTGGTCGAGATCGAATCGCGCTCCCCAGAAATTATCCATTGCAGACGATCGTCCATCCCGTTACCATCCTTATCGTTCCAGAAATTAAACCACCATCCAGGCTCTTGAACCGGCCATTCAACCCCATTCGGAGGCAGGTACGGAGATCTATCTTTGACTGGACATATCTCGCCATCACACATGAGGGGGGGAACAGTGCTTGAGGAGATAATCTCTTCACTGCCTTGGGGAGGTAAATCGTCTTCAAATTCCCATTCATCACCACTCACAGCGACAGAAACGTCCAGGACGAGGAGCATCAAACAAACTAGGACAGGAGTAAGTGAAGCGGGCCTCTTATTCATGGCTCTCATAGAGAGCCAAATGCCGACGCTGTATAATCCCAACCTGTCCAAGCCTCATTTTCCTGCACTATGGCCACCTTAGGTGGCTATTCGAGAC
Organism: Euryarchaeota archaeon UBA130; assembly: GCA_002505775.1. Classification (GTDB taxonomy): domain Archaea; phylum Thermoplasmatota; class Poseidoniia; order Poseidoniales; family Thalassarchaeaceae; genus MGIIb-O5. Next base: position 121,744 of record DAVY01000007.1, read on the forward strand.
CGCGCACTCTACCCAAGTACGCCCACTTTCAGTAACACAGACTATCTCGCCATCACAAAAGGGACAAAGGGTATGCTCTGATAGCTCCTCAAGCCAAGCTCTTCTAGTTTCAAACTCATCTCCTTCAGACTTCAGACTTTCAAGAACTCTAAGAGCGCTTCCCTCCAAGTTCTTTCCATGCAATTTCCAGGGGTCTATTCCAAGATCAGGGATCCTCCCTCTAGATTTAGAAATCTCGCCAGAGATCTGCCCCTCTATCATATGAGGTCCACCTTTCGCCACCTGTCTGGCTAACGCGTAGGACAAGAAGAAACCTCCAATATGAGCCATGTGAGCTACACTTGAACCCGCTAGGTATTGCTGATCGCTCATTACCCATAGCTCAAAACCCAAGTAAACCAAGACAATGACCCAGATAGGCCAAGGTCTGATGAAAATAAATACCGGAAACTCCACTTTATCACTGGGCCAGCATGCCATGTAGGCCCCGAGAATTCCAAACACTGCCCCACTTGCCCCCACTGTAGGAATCGAGGAATCTGGATGAGTCAATATCCAAGCTATGTTCCCTCCCAAAAGTCCGATAAGATAGACCAACATCCATCTCTTTCCGCCCATTCTTTGCTCCAGGGGCACCCCTACTAGCCCTATGACCAGTATATTCCCTAGAATATGAGTCCAACCACCATGCATCCAAGCGCTTGTCAGTAACCTATATGACTCCACAGGGGATGATGAAATAGAAGGAATCGTCCCGAAGATTTCTATAGGCCATCCTAGGAAACCAAGCTGTATAGGAACCCCAATAATCATCGCATTTGAGAACTGTACAAATGAAACGAGAAGGAGTGAGAGAATTGTGGCAAGAGCGAAACTAGTCCCTCCCCTGTATGCGGAGATGTAAGGGGAGATTCCAGCTATCAAAAAGATCAGAACCAAAGTGTATTCAAATATCCCAAGCGCCATAATCGCACTCACGGCCCGTCCACTAGCTTCTACCAAATAGCAATTATTGGGATGGAACGACTCAAACGACCGATACTACTCCGGCAAGCATGACACAGGGGGCGCTGCTAGAGGCGAGTAACCTCAGTGTGACCAGAGGAGCTCAGATAGTCTTAGAAAATCTGGACATCCAAATCAACAAGGGAGATGTAGTGTGTCTGACTGGAGAAAATGGCTCCGGGAAGACAACTCTTATTGAATCTCTGATCGGAATTCTTCCTATCAATTCAGGC
>DAVY01000022.1:0-15171 GCA_002505775.1 Euryarchaeota archaeon UBA130
TCTGCCACTCTGAAGCATCTGATCGTGAGACAATCGCATGTACCCATTCGGTTTCAGAGACATTGAACACTTCATGAGGAAGGCCCGGCTCAATGTAGAACATGTCACCCTCACTGTGGACAACCGAATTTCTGCAGCCTGGCCCGTACTCGTGCCTCACGCTCCCCTTCAGAAGATAGATCATGACATCGAAATCCACATGGATATGCGCCTTTGCCACACCTCCGGGCGGTATGTAGGCCCTGTTCATTGACAGGCCAGTGGAGGGCGTATTCTTGCCCGATAGGCCAGCCCCATACTCGATATTGTTCCAACCTCTGATCTTCTCCACATTCCTCAGACTCCATATTCCTCCCTCATCTGAAACAAACTCCGATAGGTCGTTCTGCTCACCGGACAACGATAGCTCCTCTTCGCTCACTTAATCACCTCTATTCGGTAGGGGGACCTTCATTTCAATTCATTGCAATGGAGGCCTGTTGCCATCGGTCAACGCTAAAAGGGGGGTGTGGCTCGGCGCCTCGTCGAGGGAATGTGATGACAGCACGGACGAGCACATGCACGGCATCGGGATTGCCTCTGGTAGACTCCAGAAGTACCTCTTTCCCTTGCCCAGAATGCGGTCACGCGATTGGAAGAAGCAGGCGATGCAGACTTCAGGGCGTACCTTACGTTTGCACAGAGTGTGGGTTCCAAGGACCTTGAGGAGGCACTAGTATGGGGCATGTAGTGGTGAAGTACAAAGTAACTATGGATCAGCCAGAGGAAGGGCGACCGGATTATGATGGGATCGCAATGAAAATTGGTGAGCTAGAAGAGGTCCAGACATACGAGATTAAGCCCCTTGCGTTCGGAATGATGTTCATCGAGGTTCAGGCAGTCCTCGAGGACGGAGAGGGAACTGTCGATGAGTTTGAAGCAAGGGTCAGGGAGACTGATCCACTAGTCGGACAGATTGAGACCCTAGAAATGGGAAGACTCTGACCTAATAATGATCTAGAGGGGACCTCATAAACTCCCTCATCAATACTGTTGCGTATGTACCAGGAGGAAGTGTGAAGCTGAGTCTCAGCGAAGCCCCCTCTGGATGCCACCTATCTCCCTCTACAGGGGAATTCTGCCACTTCATTGATGTTTCAGAAGACTCGGGAATGTCTGTGGCTTCCTCTACGGTGAAATCGGTGAAAGGGACCGATAGTGCTCTTCTGGTCCCACTTGTAGAAAGCCTAGGTATCCTTTTTACTCTCCAATTTACGGACCCGAGTCCTGTATCCTCAATAGCCTTGGATTCGGCTTCCCCGGGTTTTCCTTCAGCGACAGAAAGCTCACTTCCTGGGAGAGGCCCTGTAACAGAAAGCCTACCAAGCCTGCAATTTCTCCTGCACCTTTCTAGATTATTCTGACTAACCGCCGCCATCTTGGAGACGTCTATCCTACCGTTTCCCTTTGTCGGGGCAACTATGTCGCCAAGTTCTGGTTCGACCAAGCTCAATCCATTGGAGATTCTATTAGAGATTGTGTGGTTGAATGCCAGTGATTGGAGAGAGTGGACCATCAATAGTTGCAAAGAGTTCGGTAGGGTCTTGAAAGACCCTAACCAATCACCGTCCTTGCCTTCCAGATGGCGTAGCATTTCCCTTTCATATCCGAGATGGCCTGGTATCACTTCCAAACAGGCAGAGGCATCCTTGGTCTCCCTCCACAATTTTCTAAATTTGGAGGTCTCTTCAGTAGATTTATTTCCCTCCATACCCAAGTAAATATCCACTGCAGATTCGTAGTCATCCTCCACAACTGCCATTCCAACAAGTGGAGTAACTGGACGGTTTGCACCGAACCTCTGTGGCCCGATCCAATTCGGAAAGACGTCTGCACCTAATGAGTTCGCAAGACCTTCTCTTATTCTATTGACCCTTTGTAGGGCCTCCTTGCCGTCCATGGGGCTTCCATCGATATGGCAACACCCTCTCAGAGTTATAGTAAACCTGTTTCCATCATGATCACTCATTCCCACTTTCTGGTGCGTCCTTCCTAATACCTCTATTTCTGAGTCTGGAATATCAACAGCTTCTACCTTTTTTATGTTGGCGTCTATGACCAAAATCTGTGTAGTAACCGCCCTCTTATCCTTCAGTCCAGAGGCAAATATCCTGTTTCTACTGATGCCACATTCCTTAGATAATCTATTCAAGAATCTGTTTGTCTCCCAATTAGTCAAGGTAGCCCGTGCCACCGTAAATCTCCCCTTAGGGTCCAAAGCTGGGACTCTCGAGACCTCTTCTACCCTGAAATCCTCGACCCTGACCTTCAGTAGCCCCCCAACTCCCTCATTATGGAAGGCCCATCCTACGAGGCCCAAGGATTCCTCAATGCCTTCGGAGGGCACACATTCACCATCCTCAGAGCTTGAGACCTGAGAACTCTTTGGATATTCCAGAGCAGAGATCTCTGAATACTTTCTCTGCCTTCTTGCCCTTGACGGCTCGAACATACAATTCTGGCTCGTCTAGATCTGGATGTTTCTGAAAGAAGTTAGCATATTCAACGTTAGGACTCTCGTTGAGCCTTGAACGGAAAAGCTGGAGTGTAGTATGTGTCTCTCCTGTGATCCTAAGTCGAAGTTCTCGGCCATCGTTCATTAGTACTTTTATTGACATGGACAAAGCGCCGAACCGTAGCCCCCTTTTGAGGGCTTTCCTATGTTTCTGGCGCTGAAGGTACCTGCAGTGGCCTAAGTTAAACGATGGACCGGTTTGGCCCTAACCCATGGGACAACCAGATGCGAAGGCTAGATTGGCATCTGTCTTCGAAGTCATGGCCCTCCCTTCCCTAATTATCAGCATCCTGCTTACTGCTATGATGATGAGCGTGATTGTCCCTCTACCTGCATTCACTACTGACTTGGAGTCGTTTTCTCCAGACAGCGAGTCGGAAAAGGCTATGCAAAGGGTTGACAGTAAAATTACTCCAACTGGACACAGGGTGTATATTCATGTGTCTGCGGGGCCCGGTGAAAACATTCTCGACATATCCCGACTCTCAGGTTTATTGAATGACATGGAGTCGCTAGAATCCATATTGCCTGACAATAGCATAACCTCACACATCAATGCCGCCGATGCAATTCAACGCTCCATAGACGAGAGAGACAACGAATCTCGTAGTATCTCAGATTTTTCGGACTGGGGAGAGATTCTTGACTCGATATTGGCAGAGGAGGAAGATTGCATCGAAGCATCCTCAGACGAACGGGTACTTGCAACGGCAACTTTTGCTGCGTCCGCAATGTTGCATACCGACTTCGAGTTCGAACAAGTTTGTGAGTGGTTGGATGACGGTAGCGGAGACCCCACTCCTCTGGCATCCAGCACTCTTTGGGTAATCGAATTGAATGGAGACTTAGATCGGGACGAAAGAGAGGAGGTAGCGCAAGGGATCAGATCCTTCCTCCGAGACAGTGGTAGCGAGGGGCTGTATTACGGAGTCATCTCGGATGATCTGATAAGTAGCGACATCAATGACAAAACTCTCGATGAAATGATCTGGTTGTTTGTGATTTCCATCGCAGTGGTGGTTGCTGTTCTGGCATTGGCATTCCGATCTGCAATAATGGTGGCCGCTCCTTTGCTGAGTCTTTCTGCTGCACTAATCTGGACATATGGGACGATCACACTTCTTGGAATGAAATTCTCAATTCTGGAGGTGGCAGTTGCCCCAGTGGTCCTCGGGCTTGGCATAGACTATTCCATTCATCTCCAGCGAGGATATGAGAAGGCCCGTTCGTCATCCAAATCAGCAGCCGAGGCCTGGGTTCAGTCATTTGACTCAATCAGAGTGGCCTTGATGCTGGCTGTCGTGACAACCGTTTTCGCATTCATGTCTAATTCCTTCTCCCCACTCCCCCCCCTTAGGACGTTCGGGGCCACCCTCGCACTGGGAGTTGTTTCGGCATTTATTGCAAGCACAATAACTGTGGGGGCGGTTCATGTCGTAGCAGAGAGGGGAATAGGAAATGGGAAGTCAGCAGCGCTTCAATTCGACAGGCTTGCATCGCTGACTACTGAGTTTCAAAGAAAAAATGCAGTTTGGGTCATGTTGGGTGTTGCGGCTGTGACTACCGCATCGGTCTCGATAGCCGTAATGGAGCTCGATACGAGCTTCGAGCTGACTGATTTCCTATCCGAAGATGAGATGGAGGTCATGGAAGTACGGCAAGATATCTATGAGTCATACGATGCAGCGGCGTGGAAATCTGTCGATATCATCATTGAGCCTTTGGAGGGAGAAGACCATATTTCGGGAGAATCTGACTTACTTAGGGCTCTGGATTTCTTGGATACTAGAATTGCAGGAATACCAGAAGTGGTCAATCCAACAAGTACCTCTTCAGACAGACCATCATATGACGGCCTGTACCCTATACTGAGGGATGCGGTCGATGGTGACAAGTCGTTTGGAGAGACATATCACCTTGCGATATATGATGGTGAGCTAGGCATATCTGACGGTTTTTCGGAGGGAGACTTGGCATCATCGATTTCATCCCTTCTTTCGAACAAGTCTGTTGGAGATCCTTTGAGAGGTGAGACTTGGTCTGAAAGGATATCTGGCCATGTGGCACTGACGGATGATAATTCAGGGATATTATACCTGAAAATGAGTATAGACGTAATCGCAAGGACTAGCGAAGACTCGGCGAGGGTTTCAGAGGTTTTCAAACAACAGGCCTCACTAATTGAGGAGGGGGGAGTGATCGATTGCAGAGCTTATGCAACAGGTGACGTCGTCATGATTGATGGCATCCTGTCAGGACTTGTTGTCTCACAGGTAGAGTCGACGGGAATTAGCCTACTAGTGTCCATTTTTGTCTTATTCCTTCTCACGAGGAGACTTGGTCAATCCTTGGTAGTCATACTACCTGTGGGACTAGCGGGGGCATGGGTGGTTGGTTCGATGGCAACCTTGGGGCTAAACTGGAATGTTTTGACGATAATGATCACTGCATTAACCATTGGTTTAGGGATAGACTATTCGATACACGTTTGGAGGAGATTTGAGAAAAATAGAGCTTCTGGAATGGGAGTCTGGGATTCCATGAGGGAGATGTATGCCACCACTGGAACTGCCCTTGTGATGTCAGCTGGGACAACAATTTGTGGGTTCCTAGTACTGATGCTATCCCCAATACCAGTGATCAGTGACTTCGGAGTAGTGAGCTCAATTGCTGTGGCCTTCTCACTAATTCTGTCACTGATTGTCCTACCTGTCCTTCTTGCAGCAGAGGTTAGAACATCCAATTGACCTAATCAGGTTCTCCGATCAATTCCATTATTGCGCTCATTTCCAATCCTTGTTCTCTAGCTACAAGGGACAGGGAGAACCAAAGAGTAACTGGCCCCAATGCTCTCCTCTTTCTCTGGGCCCTTCTTACAACCTCCTTCTGAGTTAACCCGGATTCTTTCGAAATCCACGATATCATCGGCTTTATGTTGGTTTCAGCCCAGTCTGGTGGATATTCATGACTGGTGGATAATTGAATTTGTGATTCATCGGATTTGGGTTTAAGGTTGGGTTTGGATACCATCGAGGGTTTGGGGATAAAACTTGGCGGTTCCTTCAATCTCCTAACTATTGGAGACCATCCAAGAGGAGGAGGATTAGGGCTTATTCTAGGATCAGGGGAAAGTAGATCCTTGGATCTAATCAGCCATCCAGTTTGACAGAGTGATTCTATAATTTCGGACGATAACTCCGGACTTAACCAATGCATATCCAAGGCCCAAATTCTCACAAGCTCTTGTTCAGAGAGAGGAATGGCTGGCGAATCGGGGAATGTGACGTGGATGAGTCTCTCAACATCCTCAGCGTCGTTTGCCATGGAACTCGACATAGTGATTTACAGATATGACTTTGGATACGAACATTGAGTCACTCAGTTGAATAATGACCAGGGGGTGCGGGGGCTGAGTGCCATGGCAAGGGAATATATTGCTAGAGACCCTAGAACGGGTAAGGCCCTCAGAAAATCACGATTGAAAGATGACTCCGATATTAGGGCATTATTACCTAGTAGTGGCCCATGGGAGTCAATACCACGGTCCGAAATACTGAGATTAGCTTCAGGAGAGGTTGGGGCGATAGACCTTCCTAGAAGCGTAGGTGGTGGATTTGCCAATAGAGGTGACGGGATCAAAGCGTTGAGCAGGGTTTTGGAAGATGATGTCAACATCGCTCATGAGATTCTTTTGGAGTGTTTAGATGATGATTCAATCTCGATTAGGACTGTTGCTCTGGAAAGTATGCCATCATTTTCCTTAAGGAAGCACGAGGGGTTAATCATGTGCCTCTCAGACAGGCTGATGGATGAGGCTCATGAAGTACGTAAGGAGGCAATGATTTCACTTAAGAAAATGGCTCCAGTTTTTCCGTCCGGATGTGAACACGTACTCAGGAGGGAGTTGCGACATGAGGACATAAAACACAGAGAAAACGCATTTTCTGCACTTAAATCAACTTCAGAAAGATGGTCTGAAACCGGTTGTTTGCACATTGACGAGCTTATTCGGGAGGATGATGTTGACCTGAGGAGGAGGGGGGCCTCGATACTCAGGGTCTTGACCTCAAAGGCTGGAGCCGAGGGATGGGACCTTATTGGATGGTGCTTAGAAGACGAAGATGCAGATGTGAGGAGGAGGGCGTCAAGGACTCTGGTCTCACTGGCGAGCGTCGAGCCACGTATTGCTGCTATCTTGGTGGAAGTGGCCATGTCAGACGACGACGCAGTTGTCAGAAAATCAGCGATTGGTGCACTGAAGAAGCTAGATATGGAGAGTCCCAGAGTATCAAGAATGGTCGTTGATGGGGCCAGAGACAGGGATTATGAATTGAGGAAGGCCTGTATAGGACTTCTGTCAATAATCCTCAGTGGAACTGAGTTGAGGGAAACTGCGAAAGAATTGTTGCGGCAGGAAACTCGTCCAGATCTACGAAAAAGACTCCTATCCCTGTCAATGGACTTAGAGATGGATGGGACTGAGGATCAAAAGAATAGCTTCTTAGCGCCTCTGGAAAATGTTCAGGATGATGAGGAAATGGTCATTGAGAAGGGGATTGTAAAAGAAGAGAGGAAGGGTGAACATCATAAAGACGAGTTGAGTCGGCCGGAAAGCGAGGGAAGCACATGAGTGAGCATGTCGATGAAAAGGCTGAGAGATTTGAGCGTCTTTGGGAGGGGATGACGCCAAAGGGATACAACCGTGCCAAAGCACTCAAATTCAGACAATATATGAGACAACATGTCCTACAGAAGTTCCACAAGAGGAAGCCAGCTCAATTCACATCAGCTCAAGACAATCACTACAACCACAATTTCTCTAGCAAGGACCAGTTCCTTACCAAGGAGAACTGCAAGAAGTACTGGATGGGAGAGCTCCAGGCCGAGATCAAGGAATCGGAGAACTTCTGATTCTGAGGCGTTTGTATGAATAAATCCATTTCAGGTTTTGACAAATGGGGCTTGGAGGGCTTCATATCGGATGCCATAATTGAGAGAGGATGGAAAGAGCCGACTGAGATTCAAATCGAGTCCATACCCCATGCTAGAAAAGGAAGGGATATCGTTGGTCAGGCTAGAACTGGGTCTGGGAAAACCGCTGCATTTGGGATACCTATCTTAGAGAAATGCTCCCCAACTGGAAGTATCCAGGCAATAGTGCTATGCCCCACTAGAGAGCTTGCAGTACAGGTATCTGATGAATTATCAATCCTTCAGGGGAAGAAAGGACTGAACATACAGACAGTTTACGGAGGCACGGATATAGAAAAACAAGCAAAGAATCTCCGTAACGGTACAGACATAGTAGTCGGTACACCAGGAAGAGTCATAGACATGTCAAAAAGGGGGCATTTGAACCTTGAAACTATTTCTCTTTTCTGCTTAGATGAAGCAGATAGAATGCTTGACATGGGATTCTTTCCAGATGTTCTTTGGATTTTTGAAAAGATGGTAAACAGGGACCAGACTTTGCTGTTCAGTGCTACCTTCCCTCAAGAAGTTCTTGACGCCGCTGAAGAGTTCCTAGATGACCCTGTTCATGTAATGAGCGAAGACCTTGTTGTCGAAGTCCCAGAGATAGACCAATACGCGATTAGAATTGGAAGAGCGAACAAACTCTGGGCTCTTGGAAGGATATTAGGCACTTCAGGGGAAGAATCACAGATTCTCATTTTCTCTAATACCAAGAGGATGGTCGATTTGATCGTAGAAAGATTGGCAAAATTCCGTTTCAGATCCGTCGGATTACATGGGGACATGCCTCAGGGAAAGAGAGAGAAGATTCTCAAGTCCTTTAGAGACGGCTCAGAAAAAATAGTTGTAGCAACAGATGTGGCTGCAAGGGGTTTGGACGTAGACGGAATTACTCATGTGATTAATTACGATTTACCCGATGACACCGAGGTCTATGTCCACAGGATAGGTAGGACAGGGAGAATGGGCAGGAAAGGAGAATCTTGGAGCTTCGCTACGGGAGGTGAGGTTCAGCTCATAGACAAAATTTGTTCAACTTGGGGCCTGACAATTCCTTTCGTTGATGCTCCCTCTCTTCCTAAGGGAACGGACAGGGATTTTGTGCCAAAAAGAGACGACTGGGACGAGGTTTCAGATCCTTTCGGAATGGTGAGAGTTAGAATGAGCATGCCCTCAACCGTTAAAACCCGAAGAGAAATTGTAGACTGGATTATTTCCGAGGCCAGGATACCTGAGATTGCCATTGGAGAGGTAGAACAAGACTCGGAAAGTACTATTGTTGAGATCCATGTTGAGAAGGTTGCATATGTGATTGATATCATCAAAAGTAGGAAATTTGATGGCGCCTCTCTGAAACCCGAGATTGAGGGCGCTTGAGCGTTGAATTCAAACGGTCTGTCTTCTTGGATGTAGCATGGACCAAGTGAATTCTAAAACCAGGACATTGAATTTGCTGGGATTCTTCTGTCCGATTCCGATAAACGAGACTAGAATCGCATTGTTAGAGTGCACGGACGGAGAGACGATTGAGGTATTGTGTGATGATCATGAAACCCTTAGGGATATTCCGTTACTCTGTGAAAGAATGGGCGTGACCCTTCTATCTGTAGAAGAGGATGCGGGAGAGTATACATTCCTCATCAGTAAGACAAAAACCGCAGAGGTGATGTAGTGTCCTCAAACAATTTCAGAATTGAGGAATTGGAAGAGGTTCCTGCGGATGCCAAACTCCCTACTAATAATGGGGAGTTTAGAATTCGAGTTTTCCATGATTCCATTAGTGGCATGGATCATGTCGCCCTCACGCTGGGAGAGATGAAGGGGCCGGATCCGGTTTTAGTCAGGGTTCACTCTGAATGCCTGACAGGGGATGTTTTTGGTAGTCTCAGATGTGATTGTGGACCCCAGTTGAATTCAGCAATAAGACAGATCCAAGAGGTCGGGTGGGGATGCATAGTTTACCTAAGACAGGAGGGGAGAGGAATCGGTTTACATGCAAAGATACAAGCCTACAACCTGCAAGACAAAGGTGCAGATACTGTAGAGGCTAATTTGCTACTAGGGCATCCAGTCGATGCTAGAGACTACAGTATTGCCTCTGAGATTATTGGGGCAGTTGGAATTCATAATGTCTGCTTGTTAACCAACAATCCCGACAAGGTCAGGCAACTTGTCTCAAATGGAACCAATGTCTCTGAAAGAATGCCGCTGATTGAGGGGGTCGCCGACGAGAACAGGGAGTACCTCTCAATTAAAGTGGACAAAATGGGTCATGACATACCTGAAGAAGAGCTTGGCAACTAAACAAATGGGGCCGTGACCGGGACTTGAACCCGGGCCGGCGGGACCACAACCCACCGTGCTAACCGCTACACTATCACAGCCGTATGTTAACAGTCGGGCGTATTCCTATTTATCAACAGTTAGGCGCATTTTGTTCATATAACCAACGGGTTGAAGCACTATGCTCATTGTGGTGAAGACGTGAACGGGTTTAGAGGGTGTATAACAATCATCTCAATAATACTCATTTCTACTCAAATCGGAGTGATTGTAGGGGGAGACTCAGTTGTATCGGTCGACGACAATGAGGTTCTAGAAGCTGGTTCTTTCGAAGACAGCTCCTTATGGTCAATTTCCTCAACATCTGGATTCAGTCAGAATTCCGCTCAGTACTCAATGGGCATGGTTGCTGATGAAGAGTTATCGTTCACCCATGATAGGCCAGAGAATTTTGACGAGATAATATCGTGGTCCAGTTCAAGCCCTACTTCTTCTAATTACAGCACGGGCAATCCTGACGGATACTACACATGGTCCAGAGGGCCGAACATCACTTTGGAAGGTTTCGAATTCGATGGGATGAGCTCATTGGTTTTAGCCAATATATCACTTGTGATCCACTTTGAGATACCAGACGTACTCTATTCGGATACTGTGAGAATAATTCTCGGAGGCGTAGGTAGTGAAAAGCTCATTAAGACCTATACTAGAACTTTATCTGGAGTATACAAGATGAACAATCCACTAGTAATTCCCCTAGATGATCAGGCACAATGGACTTGGCAACTTGCTGAAGGAGCCTATATCACAATAGACTACGTTTCTCAAGGGGGCGGTAGTGATGACTCAGAAGTTAGGGTGGACGCGGTTGGCATTAAAGCGAGGTATCTCCAGCCATGGTATTCATTTGAAAATGTGAAGGCAACTCATGAACTCAATGGACACGGGATGCCTGTTCTGGACTTTGGACCATATGATGGTGACATCAACGGACTAGTAGCGGAGAGCTGTGGCCTAACTAATGATGGGGGATCCCCAGGTACATGGGAATTCACGGTTACAGCCCCTTACGGTCAAGAATTAGGCAGGATTCATATCTTTGGAGATGGTAATTTCACGATAGAAGCCATGCCAGAGGGACAGACATCGATGGAAAATTGGGAGACATATGGCAATGGTGATTTATTGGACCAACGTGACGTCACAAATTCGATTAGGTTGACAATTTACGATGGATGCATCAGCCTCGCTAGAGTTGATGTTAATGATCCACAACTGGTGGTTTCTGGGACGATTAGTGGAGATGTTACGGGCCTTTCTCAGGCAGGTAGTTCGATAAAGTTCGCTTTGGGTAGTTTTCTTATAAATAGCGTACCAATCAATCTAGGAGAGTTCGAGTTCTCCTTGCCAATAGGACATGCCTTGCCTACTGAGTCTAGTTCTGCTGAATTTGGAATAGCATCTAGATTCCAGTGGGCATCAGATGGCTCTTCAGAAACTGTAGTCGTGCACATAGATAGTGCAAGTATCTCTGGAGGTTACACGATAGAGTGGGACAGAGATCCTGAATGCATATCCATGAATGATATTGACCTTGAGGAGGATGGGGGAAGTGTCTTGATTCCTCTTAGCGTTACATGCACTGATGATATCACTGATCCAAGTAATTTAGTGGTCGAAGCTACCAGCTCCGCGCAAGAAATAGTGTATGTTTATTCTGAGGGTAGCTCACTGGTTATTCAGCCAATGCCCGAATCTTTTGGAGAGTCAACGGTTTCTGTCGTAATAATTGACGAGGGAGGGAATGAGTGGAGGGATTCATTCAAAGTCGACGTTTCAGAAATCGAGGATCCCCCCCGACTCGAGGGATTGCCAATGTCCGTGTATGTTGAAATCGGGGAGTCTGCTGAGCTAGAAATCGAAATAATTGACCCAGACACTGAAAATCTGATGATATCAACCAGTCGTTCATGGGCAGTGTACTCCGAGGGGATTCTGACGATGAGTCCAGTGGAGACGGGAGTGCATTCTGTGGAGATAGTAGTCAGCGACGGCAATAGTCAATATTCCCAGATGATTGATGTTGTGGTGACTTCTAAACCGGATTTAGTTGTTGAAACTATATCTGTATCTAACCCAGATACAGGGGGTTCTGGTTTGAGGGACGGAGAGGTTGGCACAATATTGAGCTATGTTAGAAACGAAGGGATGGGCGATGCGGGTGGCGTTGAAGTAAGATGCTACTTGGATGATGCACTGGTTGGCACCTCGACAATTCCTCTTGTTACTCCAGGAGGATTGGAAGAAGTGCAGTGTGATGCGGTTTTCCAAGGTCCGGGCATACAACTAGTTCGAGTTGAAGTAGATAACTCCGGCTCTATTCTAGAGACTGATGAAGGAAATAATGTGAAGGAGCTAGAGGTCACTGTTGGAACGAATTCCCAATCTCCTTCAGAAGAAGATGAATCTAACAGAAATGCCATCATTCTTGCGAGTTCCATTGGAGTGATGATGATCTGTCTGGCATTCCTTCGAGTGGGACCGGGAAGAGTGAAAAAGCCATACAACAGAAGTCGGAAGTAGTATTCTTGACGACCCCTTTGGCCGATAATCACATATTCCCCAGTAATTGTTATAGAGGCCACGAATCGAATTGTGCTTCCCGACTATGGAGGCAGTTGAATGATGAAGCTGATAATCAGGTTAGAAACCGACGAGTGGGTCTATGAAGAGCACGAGATCGTTTAGGACGATTTAGACCAGCTTTGTGGGTATGTTCCGGGAGTCATCAGCACTGACTTTGGTTTGGCGATTTCCCCTGAGCTTATACCAACTAGAGTATCTGTATCCACAATTAATTCCGCGACTGCCACGGCCTCCGCTTTCAGACTCTCTATCAGAATCAGCGATCCTGCCTTGATGCCTGGCGTGGCCTTTACGACACCTGGTCTAGCTAATGATGCGCCATGGGAAACGGCAGCAGCGGCGCCGTCTTTAACTACCAGCTTCGGAAGATGTGAAAGCAATCTCTCAATTGGGCAAATCAGTCTTCTAATCCCTCTATCGTCTCCATGCTCCCTGTAAACATGAAGTGCATCAGTCAATTGTTGCATTGTGCAGGCCATGGAAGCGTCGAATGACCCTGCCTGAGTCCTGTGTAACTCAATCAGTTCGCACCTTGACCCGACCATTAACCCCAAATCCCTAGCAAGGGTACGTATGTACGTCCCTGCTTCGCAGAATACCTCAACTACGATAACTCTGGAAGAATGATCTATGTCCAAAAGGTCGATTCCATTGAAAACACGACTCCTAACCCTCACCTTGACTGCAGATTCCTTGGGAGGGACGTTGTATGACCTTCCGATCATAGATGACAAAACATCTTTCACAGCCTTCTCATCTACTTCCTCGGAGAATCTCATCACGCCGACATACCTCTTATCTCCGGAGAGTACAATATCAGTAAGCCTAGTTGCTCTCCCACATAGAAGGGTAAGGACGCCAGTTGCAAAAGGGTCGAGTGTCCCTCCATGCCCTAGCTTCTTTATTCCCAACAGGTTCCTTGCCCACGCGGCTAGTTGATGGCTAGTGGGCCCCCTTGGTTTGTTTACAAGGATAGCTCCGGAACCAAGTAGCTCCTCAATATCTCTTGAATTCGGATAAGTTCCACTTCTGGAATCAGTGGTAACGGACTCCTGTAATGTAATTAGTTCGGTCATTCTTTCTCCCTCAGTTTACCTTTTACAATAGCCAAAACTTCTGACGGAGATAAGTCATCCGCTTCGATAATCACGTTGTAGGGGGACATATCATCAAGATCGATGTCATAGAGTATTTTGTAACGGGCCATATCATCAGAATTTCTCTGTAATGAAGCTGAATGTACTCTCTCAAAATCCCCGCCTTCTCTTGACATTATTCTATTTGCGCGTTCCCTATCAGAGACTTCGACCCAGACCCTCAGACAATCGATTCCGGCAAAATGAGCCCACCAACCGCTAAGTCTACTCTCGACTATGGATGGGCCATCTTCCGAGGAAATGAGATTTTTCAACATATCATCTAGTGAACGGTCAACTTCAAAATTTTCTTTGCACAGTCTGCTGAACTCTTCCACGGTGAGATTCATCCTTCTGGCCTCTTGACGAAAAATATCCCCTCCGTTGACTGAATCCCAGCCCATGTCTTTTGCCAAGAGGTCTACAAGCGTTGAGGTGCCACTACCGGGCTTGCCACTTACAGTTACCTTGAGCAGGGGGTCACCTCCACTCGTTTCTGCAAAGATTGCACCTTAATTTCCCCTGGGATGTCCTAACTATCATATCCGAGTCGCAAGATGGGCAAGTTGTGCCTTCCTTGGGAGGGGCAACTTGGGTATTGCCTCCCTTGGCTCTATCTCTTTTCTCGTTTTTTACCCCTGTCTTCCTAGGTCCAGCCCTTCTTCTCTGGGACTGTCGTGTTCTGGATGCGGATGACTTAGACTTAATTTTTGGATCCTCAAGCATGTACAGAAGTGGCTCTGGAATGGGCTCTGCTGCAAGTACCAAAGGATGCCTCTTGTATCTTATGATTTTGATATGCCTGTCGATGATCCTGCCTAGAGGAGCACTCATGGTAATGTAGGCAGCTATCCAAGCAGGAATAATCCAGAAAATCCTGTCCGTGAAACTCCATGTAGGTGCCCATGGGAGACTCACATATGAAACCCTGAAAGATTCGATGGAAGCCGACATCCAAGAGAAAATAGCGATTATGAACACTATAGTGAACATCATTGGCCTGAACATCTCAGCCTGAGTAGCCATATTTTCAGGACCAAGGGCCATTTGGAGTTCCTGCATTTTGTTTATCCTGCTGGTATCCCTTTCCATCCTTGCCTCTCGTAGCTGTTTTCCAATCTGCTTACCCCTGTGTGCGTTGTGAGCCTGCTTCATGGAGTCAACAAAGAACGATCTGATTATGGTGTTCACAACCATTATACTAGAGCCGACAACGAAAACTGTTGGTACAAAGTATTGGCTGTGAAAGGGGAGGGTTGGCTCGATTAATGAGCCTGCGCTGTAAGAAAGACCGATTCTCAGAGGGGGAAAAAACATCAGAGCGAGCATCACCACCATCATCATCAGCATCGGACCCATCATTGCAGATAGGGCTTGCATCTGAGCATCGGCTGGGTTTGGAGCCTCGGCCATGTACCTCGGCATACCAAGTCAACAATCAACACTTCGGTTGCAAATATCTCATTTTCATGTGATAAATGAATAACCACAGACTAAGCAAGAGGAAGATCCGATAGGTGACTTAGTGCCGCATATTGGGCAATCGGACTGGCCTTCCTCTTCTTGAAGCTCGGGCTC
>DAVY01000022.1:15550-16937 GCA_002505775.1 Euryarchaeota archaeon UBA130
GGCTCAGGCTCGGGCTCAGGCTCCTCCGGCTCTGGGAGAGAAATATCTGGTTCGTTTCGTTCTGTATCAACATCTACCCACTCCGGAAGGTTTGGCTCTTCATCTACTTCCTCTCCAAACGTCGCTCCGTGATAGTCTTGGGCGTCGGATACCTTATACTCTGATTCAGGATCCCCTTGAATTTCATACTGGACAGTAATTCTTTCCCCTACCTCTATCCTTCCTACTGACCATGTAATGTGAGTTCCTTCTCTTGCAGGCTCTTTGGTATATGATGAGTCTATTTCTCCTGAAATTGACGATTTCACTGATGAGTTATCCAAAGAAAATGTTCCCGGAACTACATCGTGTAGAGCGAGGTCTTCGAGTCCACTATCTGAGTTGTTTTGGAAGACCAGTAGAATCTCATAACGACCTAGTCCCCCTGCTGGGTAAACCTCCTTTCCTGTCGTGAAGCTTCTGCGCTTGTGGACTACCGTGATTTGTGGTGGCCTTTTGACGTTCCGGGTGGCCACGGGGCCAAACCTTTCAGAGCTGAAATCGGCCCTAGCTGGAGCAGCCAATATTCCATTATCTTTGGATGGCTCCTTGGCATTGAGTGGGTACTTAATTACCAATTTCTTTCCAGACTGCAGGCCCAATGGGGCGGATGTGCCAACGGTAATCCTAAGCGCATGACCCTGCCCATCAGGGGACACCATCTTCTCTTCTAATTGGGTCCCGCTGACTACCTCGACTCGGTACTGATCTTCATTTAATTCTGAATTACCAATCTCAATAGATACGGATTCGGGAGAGGGAGGTCCGAAAATTCCCGGTATATCATCGAGTAGCCTCATCACATTGATAGGAGCAGATCCTTTGTTCTCAACAGTAATTGTCGCCTCAATATCGGAGCTGACATATGTCCTAATTCTTGAGCGGTCAAATTTCTTCAGTATTTCAGCATCGAGCACTGTGAGGTGCTGCTCTTTTACTGAAATCTCCCCTCTAGATTCGGAAGATGCCCTCGGCAATATTGAGTAGGACAAGGTTGGGAATGTAAATCTCGGCTGATCTTCAGATTTAACGGTCTTGACCATAGAATCCCAGCTTCCCTCTGGAGGGAGCACGATTCGCAAGTCAGAGGAATCCAAAATCGGCTCATCTCTCCCAGCTAAAATAACAGTGATATCAGATAAAGTGACTACAAATGATGACTTATTTTCAAACACAAACTTACTATGCCAAATTCCTGGTCTATCATCTTCGGTTGGGGTTACGAAGGGTGCTGCCCTACTACGGGCTGAAATGCTTTCAAAATCTACCCTAGAAACAGTATGGTCTGCAGAATACGTAGCAGTTACATTTCCAGCTGCAATTTTTCCTACGCCTTTGGTGGTAACCA
>DAVY01000012.1 GCA_002505775.1 Euryarchaeota archaeon UBA130
TGGGGTATTCGAGCCTGCCTTCGACAAGGAGGGTTAAGTCGTAACAAGGTATCTGTAGGGGAACCTGCAGATGGATCACCTCCTACGAAACTCGGAAAACGGGGGTTGGGGTGGCTTCGGCCACCCCTTCTCCCAACCTCAAATCACGCCAAATAGTTAATTTTGGAATATATACAAACTCTATAATCGGTAGATTAAGTCACATCGTGGAGAAGGTATATACCATCTATAGGTCGTAGCGAGGCCATGCGACGCATGCTCGCTATGACAATGATGATGTTAATGACGACTGCGGCCCTTGCGGGCTGTGCGGGTTCCGACCTTACTGATGAGGACGTGGATGCCGCGAGAGAAGAGGGAAGACTAGCAGGTATTGCCGAAGCGACACCGGTCAGCACCCTGGACACGATCCACGACCGTGGAATGATGAAGTGTGGAGTCAAGGACTCCCAGTGGGGCATGGGCTTCGCTGACGCTGATGGTGTTCGATCCGGACTCGATATCGAGTACTGCAGGGCTGTAGCGGCTGCAATTGGACTGAACCCAGATACTCAGATTGAGTACATCCTAGCGAGTGCTGGAGACCGCTTCGAGAAGCTTGCTTCCGGAGAGATCGACGTCCTAATCAGGACTACCACATGGACAACAAGCCGTGACGTAGGGCTGAACGCTGACTTCGCAGGGATGAACTTCTTCGATGGCCAGGGAATCCTGATCAGAGGAGATGCATACCCTCAGGATGCAATGGAAAACACTGCACACAACTTGGAGAACGCCAAGGTCTGTGTAGGAACTGGAACGACTACTGAAGGTAACATCGCTGACTGGAACACAGTAAACAGCGTCGGTATGGAAATAGTTCCTGTCGCTGACGCTGCTGAGGCAACTGCAGAGCTAGTTTCTGGCTCCTGTGACGCATTCACTGGCGACATGTCAGCAATGGTCGCTAAGAAGTACACCCTCGAGGCCGCTGGGGACTGCTCTGACTGTGATCTGTGGATTGCTCCTGAGCTACTTTCCAAGGAACCTCTAGGCGCAGCAGTTCGTGACATGGACTCCGACTGGAAGGATGTCGTGACATGGGTATGGTTCGGAATGGTTACCGCTGAAGAGATGGGAATCGACTCCGAGAACTACATGGATGCAGATACATCTAACCCAGCTGTTGACAGGCTATTGAACCAGAACCTAGGACTAGGTACTGATGCAAACCCACTGCCAGCTACATGGATGCAGAATGTCCTATCCACCTCCGGAAACTACGGAGAGGCTTGGGACAACTCATTCTGTGACGGTTCCTATGACGGTACCAGCGGCTCAGCCGCAATGACAGGATGCGTTCTGTCCCGTGTCGGTACTGCAAACGCTCTTGTTTCTGAGGGTGGCCTGCAGTTCGCACCACCAATGCGCTGATCGTATAGTTGACAGCGAATAGTAAACGAAAGCCCTCGAGGGGGAAACACCTCCCTCGGGGGCCTCAAATTTAGGCTCATTATTACGGAAGAATTTGTATGAATATCAAATCTCTCCAAAACAGAGCTAATATTTTTTCATCTTTGAAAGTCTTGCTTGCTGTTGTAGTTCTGTGGACTTACAATAACAAGATGCTCTCCCCTTCTATCGAAGCGGTCTCTAATATGTCTAGGTCGTTCGTAGTAGGGGGCGTTCAACAAAATCCAGCATATTATGATCCATATTCACTTTCGAGTGCAATAATTTTCTTTTTCCTAATATTCATGACGCTAGCCAGGAACGAGATAGCTCCTGCCATCCGATCCAAGAATTTCAATATCAACTCAATCTCTTTGACACTATCCTCTCTGATAATATCAATACTGGTAATTGCTCTTTCGATTTTCGGTGACTTTTCTCCAGCCAAGGGGATGCCATTTCTGCTAATTGGCGCTCCAATTATACTAGCTTCCCTTCTAGTATTGGATGATTCAGAGATTTTACCTGTTAAGAGGTTATCCGGTCTTCATCCATTAGTTGACTGGGCGGAGGGCAATCCGGGAATCATAAACACAGTGATTATCTTCTCAGCTTTCCTTGGTATGGCATTCAATATCTCGTTCGTCCCTCCGATTATCTCCTCAGATCTATCTTCGTTCTTTTCCTTTATACTGATTATAATGGCTCTCTACGTGTACTATCAGATATCTTCAGAGGCGGGTAACCCCCTCACTCATGACCAGAGGTCATCAACAATGGTCCTAATAATTGGACTTCCACTGATTATTTACATCAGTACTAGAATACTATTCTTGTTACACAACCCAGACTCCGTAACTAGGGAGAGGTGGGATCTCTCATGGTCATTCATGGACATGAAGAACACCTTCGAGATAAATGCGTGGCCTTTACAACCAGACTTCCCGGAAGATACCAGGTGGCAGTTCTTATTCAGTGCAATATTGAACTCTGCAAGAGCAACTCTACTGAGTATCGTTCTTTGTACTATTCTTGGCGTAATTATCGGAGTCACAAGACTATCGAACAATAAGCTCGCATCTGGATTAGCTACCGTTTACGTGGAGGTATTCAGAAATATGCCTCTAGCAGTTCTACTCTTCTTGGTGATGCTACAGCTTGGAGAAACCCTGCCTTTATTCAGTGAAGAGGCTAATATCGCTGGTTGGATATACTACAGTAATCAAGGACTTCACCTTCCACGCCCTGAGACCCTCAGAATAATTATCGCACTGGCAATAGTCTTCTCTCTGTGGGCTTGGGGCCGTTACAGGGATAGAGACGGTATTGATGACTCGTCGGAGGCACTGGCCAGAAAATCTCTAATTTGGTCCATGGCCCTAGTAGCTTGTCTAGGTATACTACTTACGGGAGATATGTCCCTCCCTAATTACGTTAAGACGAATCCCAACATCCCAGGTACCTGGACTATCGAGGAAGGATCGTCCTTCGAGGTTACTAAAGCATTCATGGCCCTGATAATAGGGCTAACTCTGTTCACCGCTTCTGTTGTCGCTGAAATCGTCAGGGGCAGTATCCAGGCCCTTCCACGAGGACAGGTAGAGGCCGCTGTTTCACTGGGATTATCTCCTTATCAGAGACTCAGACTTGTTATTCTACCACAGGCCCTAAGGAGTATGATACCCCTGCTCAATAGTCAATACATGAACGTCTGGAAGAATTCCAGCCTCGCCATTATTGTGGCATACAGCGATATATTCTATGTCATATTCGTCATGATGAACAATGTTGGGAAATTAATTCCCCTATTCCTACTTCTTCTAGTAATCTACCAAGCTGGTAGCCTGTTAATTTCAGGCATAATGAACTTCTACAATGCAAGGGTCACGAGGGTGAAGATATGAGTCAGGATACAAGTTTCTTTGAGTCCTCAATGAGGAAAATTCTAGAATTGGAGAGAGGAGTCGCTGGGAGGTCCAGATGGGATTCAGACATCAAAGCGGACTCTGGCCTCTCACTACTATGCATTCTGATTTCTGGGCTGTTCTCAGTTTCTGTTTTACTAAATACCGAATCTTCAATCGATGTAGGAGGGGAGGTCACTTCAGGAGATATCTGGATTTATTCGACGGCAGTCGCACTATCATGGTTAGTGGCCTCGTGGATAATTCTTATTTCAGTTGTCAAACGTACTAGAATGGCTCCAGCCTTCAATGGCCGTATCAGATTGCCTTGGTTCGGCTCGACAGCTCTTCTTGGAATCTTATCTTCTTTCATCATGTTATTCTTGGTCGAATGGATTTTCGATATACTGGTAATAAGCATGAGGTGGGATATCGTATGGGCCAATAGGGTATCCGTGATGTTAGGACCTAATCTCACAGAGGCGATGACACAAGATTATTTGGTTTCCGAGAATTGGAGGATCTGGCCTATAATATTCCTAGTTTGGGCAATAGCAGGCGCCGCCTATGGGGCCTCAAATACCTCTGTGAGGTCATTCCTTCTTGGGTTCGGATTAGTCACAGTAGTGGTGTTTCTATTCGCGGGTAACCCACTGGAGGCGAATTACAATATCGACAGAGTTCTTTTCAGATTCTCATTAGCAACCGCTTTATCGCTGGCCTGTTTTGTAGCAATGAGGGTTTATTCCAATAGGGTCGAGGAGTACAAGGTAAACAGGGCCAAGAGAAATATCGGACTCACAGCCGTGGCAACTTTCTTCCTGACGATCATTCTGCTTGACCCGCCTGAGTTCGTTAAGGATATTGCTGGATTCCTAGCCGGATTTGGAATTCTGGAGTCACAATTAGAACTGATTACCAGGGAAGGAGTCCCTCCAGCTAGATGGGGAGGCTTACTCATCAATCTAATCGTGGCCGCTGCGGGCTGCGTTCTTGGTTTCGCCATTGGAGTCGTTCTGGCATTTTCGAGACAAAGCAATCTTCCTATTTTGAAGTGGCCGGGAATTGCAGTCATCGAGATAGTAAGGTCTGGGCCACTAATCTGCTGGCTATACTTCGCCATGTACCTCCTCCCAGATGTCGCTGATCCTCTGTTCACAAATCCTGAAGACTTTGACAACATTGTTAGGATGATGGCAATATTCAGCCTGTTTGGAGGGTGCTATATCGCCGAAGTTATCAGAGGGGGGCTTCAAGCCGTAGACAGTGGCCAGAAAGAAGCCGCCTTAGCCCTGGGCCTGAGTCCAATGCAAATTAAGCTACAAGTAGAGCTACCAAACGCTGTCAGGACTACCCTGCCCTCAATTGTAAGCGTCTTCATAGGGCTATGGAAGGATACAACACTGCTATTTATCATTGAAATCATAGACTTTTTCAGAATCGCAAAGACAATGGCGAACACTGATCTAAGATTCCTGGGAGATTTCCTAGAGCCAGTTTACTTCACAGCTCTTGTATTCTGGGTTTTCGCATTCTACCTTTCCAGGGTCTCCATGAACGTGGAAAAAAGCCTCGGATTAGTTAAGGAAGGAGGAGGAGACGTAGCATGAATGCCAGCAAAGAATTGATAATTAAGACAAAAGGAGTTAAGGTTAATTTTGGAGATTTTTGGGCCCTAAATGGGATTGACATCGAGGTCACCAGAGGTGAAATTATAGTTATCCTTGGGCCATCTGGGTCAGGTAAATCGACATTTATCAGGACTCTTAATAGACTACAACCGCACAGCGGTGGATCGATTGAGATAGATGGAATAATGATAGACGAAGACACGTCGGTAAAGGATCTTAAGTATGTCAGGTCGGAGGTGGGTTTCGTTTTTCAACAATTCAATCTTTTCCCTCACCTAACAATCATGGAGAACATCACACTAGCTCCCATGAAAGTAAAGGGAATGTCAAAAAGTGAATCTGAGGATAGGGCATTGGAGCTACTAGAGAGAGTTGGAATTCCAGAGCAGGCATTCAAGTACCCCTCAGAGCTATCTGGAGGACAGCAACAGAGAGTAGCTATCGCACGGGCTCTTGCTATGGACCCGAAGATAATGCTCTTTGATGAGCCGACATCGGCCCTCGACCCTGAGATGATCAAGGAAGTTCTGGACGTAATGGTAGACCTGGCAAAGGAAGATGTTACAATGATAGTGGTAACACACGAGATGGGTTTCGCCAAGGAGGTTGCAGACAGGGTGATACTATTCGACGAGGGTCTTCTGATAGAGGAGAACACCCCAGATGAGTTCTTCGATAATCCAAAGCATGAAAGGACCAAGCTATTTTTGGAGCAAATTCTTTAATCTCAAATATTGATCCTTTCATTGCCCTATCCAATGGGCGACTCTATCGTAGATCGTGCTCCTGAAGGTTAGAAGTTGAAGCGTAGGACCACCTAGATCAACAGTAACAGTTGCCCCTCTAGTGAAATGGAACTCATCCCATCCGTCAGCGACGACATATCCCCTGTGCATATCGCTCGTCATCACCGTGGGGGAATTGGTCCAAGACCAATATGAACCGTCATCATTGCGGTCACTTCTCGGCAGATCTCTGGAAACAAAAAGATATTTTTCATCGATTTGCTCTATTGGAAATTCCGTCCCTTCGATATTCGCGACATGTCGGAACCAAGCCCCTTGGCCCAAGAAGGTAGAGAAGAGGCATCCAGATGATTGCTGAACAACATCTATTCCCTCGGACAATCTTTGAAGTCGATATTTAGACGGTTGGTACTGGTGGGTGTTTGCGACCAAAAGGTCATTCAAAGCCGGATCGGTCAATATTTTATTCCCACTTGTCGTTACTATTTCCGCTTGGAGCCTCGGCAACACATTTACAATTGCCTTACCGTCCATTGCCATCTTGATATCTTTCTCAAAATTATCCGGATCACTTCCCATGTAAAATCCATAGGATCCATCTGAGTCTTTCATTCTAGGATGGCTATTTACCCCCATAATTGGTGTCTCGTCATCTATTGAATGGGCTATAGATGTCAGAGTGCCGTCACCCCCAAGAACTATCACCAAGTCAGGCCCCACAAAGTCGGCCCTACGTACAGTTTCCCTCGCAGTGTAATCAACGCGTACTCTGTTCTTGGATACATACCCATCAAGAACAGTCCTAACTGTTGCTAACGCAGTGTCATGAACTTCCTCGAAATTCTTCTTGTAAACCACCAAGATGTTCTTGTACACTCCAACGCCTCCATGCATCTCCACTAGTATGTCCCATATAGGGGGAACGGATAATATTCCAGCCAACAAATGACCGCGTTTGAATACCCTCATCTATGTAATCGCCCTCCAGCGAGACATGACACGTGCAGCCATCATTGGTTTTCTTCTGATTCTGGCTAGCTCTGCAGGTTGCATCGGCTCAGAGGTCGAGGAGTGTCCAGATGGGGGTTGCTTCCCAATGACATCAGATGAATTGAATGAAATTCTCTCACATGAAAACGCACTCGATGTTTTACTTTTTGCTTCAGAAAATAGCAGGCTAAGAGTCGATACCACCTCTTCTTCAACGATACAAGGACAGTTTGGAGAAGTGCACTGGAGTGTCTCAAAGGATGATGAGAAAGAACTTAGATCCATATCCACGAGGGTTACTATCGGTACTTACACCTACAACAATGAGGTCATAGACGGGGGCCCTATTACCAATATCAGAGTGGGTAGTGTTTGGTTTGAAGGAAGAGACGCCCACCCTAGCTATACCGATCCATTCGTGGATTTTGCAGTTCTTTCTTCTCAAGGGCAGACCGAGAATATTCCCCCATTTGGCTTTGATACGAATTCAATTTCCAATCTAGATTGGAGGATAACAGGGGACGAGGAATCAACACAACAGGTCGCGACATCATCTAACTCCACCCATTCAATCGTCGTGGAATTAATTGGCGACCCTCCAAGAATAACCTCAATCGAGACTTACTCAGGAGACGAGGAGCAATTCACCATTAGAGTCAGGACAGGAGAGGATGTCGAGCTTAGCGTCAGTCAAGGTTTGACTAGGGCCCCATTGGGTTTTGATTCATTCAGCGAACCCATAGAATACGGTGGAATATCGGTATGGGCTGGCGAGGTCCCATCGAACCTTCTCTCAGAGGCCCTGCCCGAGGAAATTGAAATCAGAGGGTTATCTACTGATGACGAAAATGCCACCATTATGGCCAGCCTAAGGCTTGACTCGAGATACTCTAACGAAACTTCCCTGGACGGCCACTGGTGGGAGTTCCAATGGGACGACAGGGACTCGGACAACCTAGTCTCAGCCGGAGATCTCTACGCCGTTAGGACCAACTCGACAGGAAAACCTTCTATTGCCATATTCGATATCTGGGCCAACTCTTGGACAGGAGGTCCTTTGGCATCCAGCTAATACACGGCATATTCATACTAACAACCAGAGAGGGTTAGGCATGTCCGAAGTCAGACACCCATTGTCCAGGCTTCTTTCGAAACTCGAAGACCATAGGTCAACAGTCATCCTAGCCTCCATCTGCTCTGTATTGAACAAGGTATGGGACCTAGCCCCGCCAGTCCTAATTGGAATGGCAATAGATGTCGTATCATCCAGAGAGAACTCTTTCCTGGCAGAGCTGGGATATCCTGATGTCTATCAGCAACTGTATATCCTGACGGGATTCACAGTGTTAATTTGGGTGTTGGAATCAATCTTCCAATACCTATACGCGGTGCTTTGGAGGAACCTGGCCCAAACAGCTCAGCACGAACTGAGGATGTCTGCATACACCCATATCCAAGATTTAGAGATGCAATGGTTCTCGCAGCAGTCTACTGGCAGTTTAATGGCGATCATGAATGATGATGTTAACCAGCTAGAGAGGTTTCTGGACCAAGGGGCTACAGACCTTCTACAAGTTGCTACGACCATTATTGTGGTAGGGGGGATCATGTTCTCGGTCGCTCCTGAGGTGGCTTTGTGGGCAATAGTCCCAATACCTGTAATTGTTGCAGGCTCGTTCATCTATCAGAGGAGAATCGGCGTTAGGTATTCCAAAGTGAGGTCCCAAGTAGCAGATTTGAATGCTCTCTTGAATAACAATCTACAAGGCATTACCACGATTAAATCATTCACTGCCGAGGAAAGGGAAGCTAAGAGGGTAAGTGATGCTTCTGAGTCGTATAAGGAGGCAAATAGAGAGGCAATCAGGCTTTCTGCATCATTCGTCCCAATCATCAGGATGGCAATCCTATTCGCATTCTCTGCTAACATGCTCGTTGGGGGCTGGATGGCACTTGAGGGCACTATCAGTCTCGGCGCGTATTCAGTAATCGTATTTATAACTCAAAGACTTCTATGGCCATTAACAAGACTTGGCGAGACATTCGATTTGTATCAGAGAGCGATGGCTTCAACGACCAGAGTACTCGATCTCCTTGACACCGAAGTAGGGATAATCGAAGGAGATTTGGAGATGGATCGAGTCGTTGGCGAGATATCATTCAACAAATTGGTATTCTCCTATCCAGAAAGAGAGAGGGTACTGGATGGCTTGGAATTGGTTATTCCCGCTGGGCAGACGATGGGACTAGTAGGCTCTACAGGATCCGGAAAAACCACACTTGTCAGGCTCCTCATGAGATTCCATGATCCAGATTCAGGCAGGATACTGCTGGATGGCAAACATCTCACTGACCTCAAGCTCGATTCCCTCAGGGGCTCCATCTCACTAGTAAGTCAGAACACTACGTTGTTTCCGGGCTCCGTTCTTGATAACATCAGATATGGCAAGCCAGACGCATCTGTTGAATCTGCAAGAGAGGCGGCCAATATAGCTGAAGCCACTGAATTCATCGATATTCTCCCAAACGGCTGGCATACTGAGATAGGAGAGGGGGGACATCGTCTATCTGGAGGCCAAAGACAGAGAATAGCCATAGCCAGAGCAGTTCTGAAGGATGCTCCAATACTAATTCTCGATGAAGCAACAAGCAACGTGGATAATGAGACTGAAGCCGCTTTGAAGAGATCCATAGGGAGAATATCAAGGGGAAGGACAACGCTGATAATCGCACATAGACTTTCCACTGTCAGAAATGCAGACATCATTGCAGTCTTGGACAAGGGAAGAATCTCAGAGATAGGTACTCATGAGTCATTATTGGAAAAAGACGGAATATACTCTAAACTATGGTCAGTCCAGACTGGCGAGTGAAACTTAAGCACCTGAGCAGTCATTAAATCACCCCTCCTCCCAAATCCATGGAAGATGACATTGTGTTCCCACCTAGCTTTCCAGGTTTTGGACGCATGGTCGGGCTTAAACCGGTATCTATTGGCGATGGGAAATGTACAGTTGAAGTTACGGTTTTACAATCACACCTGAATGCAGGCAGTGTTGCTCATGGTGGCCTGCATGCTACTCTCTTAGATACTGCCCTTGGAGGTGCCCTATTGTCACTGGTAACCCCTGAGGAATGGTGCGCAACCGCGGAGATTGTTGTTTCCTACATAAGGCCCTCAAAAGAGGGAACGACTCTTATTGCCAATGGAAGGGTGGTCAAGAGAGGTAAGAGTATCGCACACATGGAGGGGGAAATCACTGATTCGAACGGACTCCTGATTGCCACAGCAAAGGGCACATGGGCAATCTGGAAAGTGGACTGAAAATCAAAAATGACTAATCTGCCGGGAACACCTTGATGAGCCACTGCCCCCTCCTGAAAGCATGGCAAGGGTCGACTCGCTTCTTTGGTTTATGCTAGGTGTTGCACAGCTACTCATTGGATCTCAGGTAGGATCATCTGGCGTATTTCTTGAGTTATTGAGCATCTTGCTTAATGTTTCAGGGGGTAGCTCCTTGATGCTGGGACTTTATTTCCTGATATTCCTCGCTAGGCATGAAAAGGAATTTTCCGAGGCATATTCAAAGATGGAAAAGACCGAATTTGTCAGGGACGGGACCGGTAGAATAATCGATGTGGCAGACAAAACTCCAAGGGCAGTAAAGGCAATATGGTACTCAATCCCAGCTTTCATGACATTTCTAGGTCTTTTAGCATGGCTCATAGGCTGAGATTATGACTGACAAGAATTCGGGCTTTGAGGATCTGATTGATCGAATGATAGAAAATCCTGCCTATGATCAGATGGGGGGGTATCAGATTTTCCTCAGAAGATTCGCGATTCCTGTGATTATGATTCTAATCGCCCTTTTCATTTACACTTCACTAGACGAGTATGTTAGTAGTAGCTGGAACCTAGTAATTACATCGGTAATCACTGGCTCCTCACTAGGGCCAATCCTCGCCGCAGAGAGGTACCTTGCAATGAGAAACAGCAAGAAGTGAGTAAATCGACCGAGAAGAATAAGGCCCAGTTTTTCCCAGTAGTTTCATGGATCATGATCACTGCAAGTCAATGACCTGTGTCTGCGGGTACAGGGGGGACGCTGTCCCGAGGAGACAGCACATGGAATGCCCTAATTGCCTCAGAGTGGTCGAGGCGTGTTGCGAAGGGGTCCCTAACTACTGAATAGAGTGAAATTAGCCGAATGTGTCAAATGCCGTGGCCCCTAGGAAAGGTCATGGTGGATATCAATGATTTCAACCTGTTCGACCTTGTCGGGCTTGGCGACGCAACTGGTTTAGAATGGATTTTCGGAATTTCTGCTCTGTTGGGCGGAATCCTCTTCCTGCTTTGGTTCATACTAATGCTAGTCGGGGGAGTTGCTGAAGGAGTATTCGAAGGGCTATTTGGAATAGAGATAGATGTCATGAGCTCAGATGCTTCATTCAAGGCACTAACATTCCAAGGAGTAATGGCGTTCATGATGTTCTTCGGTCTTGCGGGCCTGTGGGTCCTGAAATCAGATGGAACCGATCCAGTAGCTGTCGCTGCAGGCGGAATTGCAGGCACAGCATCCATGTATGGGACAGCAAAACTGTTTGAGTTGTTTATCGCCATGCAATCATCTGGAAACGTGGAGATACAAGACACAGTGGGCTCCAAGGGGCAAGTTTACCTTGTCATCCCTCATGAGGGAGTGGGGCAAGTTCAGATAGAGACTAACGGCTCATTGAGTACATACAATGCAAGGTCAGAGGACCAACAAGAGATTGGGACGGGGAGACTGATAGAGGTAGTTGGAACAATGGGCGAAGTCCTGCTGGTCAAGAGAATATGATCCTCCTCCAGAGTATCGTAAAACTAACATTTCGGGAAAGACTTCATGACCTGTACCTTCGTCTTGGGTACAGGAGTGGAACGTAATGATAATGGCAGCGCTCAGACAATCAGAAGGAGCAGACGGTGGAACGATAGGTACAATAATGATTTTCGCGATCATTTTAGTGCTTGTTGCAGCAGTGATATTTTTCTCACAGAGGTACAAAAGGTGCCCTCCAGATCAAGTAATGGTCATCTATGGTAGGACTGCAAAAGCTGCTGATGGAAGGGCCAAACCCTCCAGGGTAGTACACGGTGGAGCAGCTCTAGTTTGGCCACTAATTCAGGACTATGCCTACATTTCCCTCAAACCAATGCCTATCAATATCGACTTGAAGGGTGCGCTTTCACTACAGAATATCAGAATAAATGTCCCTAGTACATTCACGGTCGGTGTAAGTAAGGAGCCCTCAATTATGGCCAATGCGGCTGAGAGGCTACTTGGATTCAAGATACCAGAGATAGAAAAACTCGCAGAAGAAATCATTCTTGGTCAATTGCGTCTCACTGTCGCATCGTTGACAATCGAACAAATTAACCAGGACCGTGATGCTTTCCTATCTCTAATCACCCAGAACGTAGACCAAGAGCTTAGGAAATTCGGACTCACTCAGCTCAACGTGAATATTGTGGATATTACAGACGAATCCGACTATATCGAGAGCATCGGAAAGAAGGCAGCGGCTACAGCAGTTGAAAATGCAAGGGTCGATGTAGCCAACGCAGAGAGGGATGGGGCAATCGGTGCCGCCATCGCTAGTAAGGAAAGGGAAATCACCGTTGCAGAGAATAGGGCGGCGGCTGAAAAAGGAAGGAAGGCGGCTGAAGCGGATCAGCGTGTTTTCGTGGAACAGCAAGAGGCAATGGCAATTTCTGGGGAGAATGCTGCTCAAGCAGAAATAGCCCGTGCTAATGCGGATCTAGCCGAAGCCGAAGCTTCAGCTAAACAGAGAGCTGATATTGCGAGGGCGCAAGCAGAAGCGGAAATTCAGAAGGCTTTCTACTCTGAGGAGGAAGAGAGGCTAAAGGCCAGTGAGATTGTTCAGGTAACTATCCAAAAGCAACAGATAGAGATAGCCGCGGAAGCTGAGGCTGAGAGACAAAGAAGAGTGGCCAGAGGAGAGGCCGATGCAATTCTGGCCAAGTATGAGGCAGAAGCAGAGGGAATCCAGAAGGTCTTGGATGCAAAGGCCCAGGGTTACAGCAATCTGGTGAGTAGTGCCTCAGGTGATCCTAAAGCCGCTGCAACACTATTGATGGTTGAGAAAATAGAGAACATGGTTGCGGCACAGACCGAGGCCATCAGAAATCTGAAGATTGACAAAATTACTGTTTGGGACAGTGGCAATAATTCCGAGGGTTCATCTGCCACTAGCAACTTTGTCAGTAGTCTTGTTCAAAGCCTTCCTCCAATACACGATGTAGCCAAGATGTCAGGTGTCGAATTACCGGACTATCTAGGTTCAATGACAGATGATGATGAGTCTTGAAGAAGCCGATAATAGTCAGACTCTTGAGGAATATCCTCCTGCGTCAATCATGAAAGATGACGACGTAGTCATTGTTGGTGGCGCAAGAACTCCCTTTTGCGAGTGGCTAGGCGGAAAGAGAGGAGATGGCGGTAAAGGAGGAAGGCTATCATCCATATCCGCCGAAGAGCTCGGCTCAATTGCCATAAAGGGAGCATTGGAAAAAACCGGTACAGAACCGTCAGAAGTCGATCACGTAGTCATGGGACACGCTCTTCAGACCTCTCATCAGGCCATTTTTGGTGCTCGTAGGGCAGGATTACTATCTGGAATCCCCCAAGAAGTGCCTATGCTAACTCTCAACAGACTCTGTGGGAGTGGCGCACAATCAGTAGTCTCCGCAGCCCAAATGATTATGCTGGGAGAAGCTGATACTGTAGTAGCTGGAGGGATGGAAAATCTCAGTCAGGCCCCTCACGTGTTGAGGGATATGAGAGATACCTACAAGCTCGGAAGGCCACCTAGGATGGGAGATGAGATTCCAAAGGATATGGAAGATTACCTATTCACTAACCTGAGAGATGATGTCTGTGGGTACTTCATGGCCCAGACCAGTGATGAACTATGCAGAAGGCTCGAAGTATCACGAGAAGAGGCAGATAAATTTGCGGCGTTGAGCCACCAGAGAACCGAGGAAAGCATCAGGAATGGAATATGGGATGAGGAGATTGTCGAGGTAGTCACAGATGAAGGGATTCTAGGCCCCTCTCACGATGACCACGTCGTATTAGGTACGACCGAAGAATCCCTGTCCGAGCTAAGAACTCATTTCGGCCCAGAATCATTAGTTACGGCTGGTAATGCGTCAGGGGTCGTAGATGGGGCGGCAGCTCTCGTAATCAAGTCTGGATCTAGAGCAAAGTCAGATGGGGACTCCCCTCTTTCGAGAATATTGTCATGGGGGATAGTGGGACTGGATCCAAAAATTATGGCCCATGGGCCCGTTCCAAGTAGCCTTCTGGCGTTGCAGAAAGCTGGTTTGGGAATAGAGGATATCGATCTCTGGGAGATTAACGAAGCCTTTGCAGGACAGTGCGTTGCCTGCATCAAGGATCTCGGAATTAATCCAGATAGGGTGAATGTGAATGGGGGCGCAGTAGGTCTCGGACACCCACTCGCCGCTACAGGGACCCGACTCCTTCTCACATTGTCGTTGGAACTTAAGAGAAGAGGCGGAAAGTATGGAGTTGCTACTGCATGCATAGGTGGAGGGCAGGGCATAGCAGTTGTAATCGAGTCATTATAGGCAATTAGATTCAAGAGGTGTGTTGATGAGCTCGACAAAAAAACGTAGTTTGATCAAGACTCTAACGTGGAGGATAATTGCTACGACTGATACCTTCATCCTGACACTACTTTCTGCTACATGGTTCTCTGAAGACTTAGGCATTGACTCATCAGAGGTATTTGCATTGGCGGGAACCGTTGCTGGAATGGAGGTTGTTACTAAGATGATATTGTATTATCTTCACGAGAGGGGATGGAGCTCACTGAAATGGGGTCAAATTTGACTAAGCTGAGATTGGGAGTTTTTTGTGACGGAAGCCGAGCTCCCCTTTCATCCAACTAGTATTCCAATAATGGCCCCGCCTGCTATCCAAGCACCAGCCATCGAACCAACATTTCCCATTGCGGTCACCATTAGTACCTTCCCCACCCTATTCTTCCAGAATAATGAGATATCGTCAAGGGCTAAGAAATCCTTAGTGTCTCCAACCGTGGGGCTATCTATCTTGAACTGTGTATAACCCGCGAACCAACCCGCGGCTAGCGTTGGATTCAGAGAGGTAATCGGGGACGCCAAAGCCCCAACAAGTGCAGAAAGCGGGTGTCCTCTGGCTAATATGACCCCGATACCAGCAAGGACCGCATTGAGGATGAGCCATGTAACTGCCGTCTGCCTGATTTGTGCTATTTCGCCATTGAGGGCCATGTACCCTAATGCACCAAATAGAAACAGAGGAATTGAAGCTAGCAGGATCTTTGGCCAGATCCTCTTCGGAGGCTCTAAACTGAGCGTTGGAAGCTTTGATGTGAGTTCATTATCGGGCAAATTCAGATTCTCAATTATTCCCTCCAAATGTCCGGCACCGACTACTGCCAGAACCTTCCCCCTGCCCCTGATTTGTTGAATTCTACCAGCTAAAAACGTGTCCCTTTCATCAATTAGCACCTCACCCGCATTAGGGGCGACTGTTCTGGCCTCCTCCATGAGCTTACTCATCATGTCAGAATCTTCCAATACCTCCTCGATGAGAACTTCTTCTTCATTATCATCAAAAATTAGGGTGTTTACAACCCTCCATTTTTCCAATATGCCCATCTTGTGCCAAGCCCTCTTTAGGGTAACTACAACGTCTCTATCTATCATTTCATATGGGATTTGAGACTCTTCTGCGCCCTCGACAGCAGCTAGTAGCTCAGCTCCCGGTTTTTCTCCAGTAGACAGCCCCATTTTTCTCTGTTGGACAGCAAGAGCTGACTGCAATAGTATCATTGCGGACTTGCCCTCCTTGATGATCTTCAATAAGTCCTCAGAATCAAGCGTCTCAGGCTCTCTAAGGTTAGAAAGTCTAGAATCGCATAATTCCACTGCGACTACGTCTGGTCTATACTCTAGGATCTGCGCCTTTACCGTCTCCACCGACTTACTACTGACGTGGGCAGTACCAACGAGCCTGAGATTCTCATCAAAATCGACAACATTGTATTCATCGGACAAACTATCGCCTCAGGGATTCGATCGCAGCAAATAGGTCTGCATGCTCGGCTACGTCATGCACTCTGATTATATCAACACCGA
Source organism: Euryarchaeota archaeon UBA130 (assembly GCA_002505775.1). GTDB lineage: Archaea > Thermoplasmatota > Poseidoniia > Poseidoniales > Thalassarchaeaceae > MGIIb-O5. The sequence goes on from DAVY01000012.1 coordinate 15,920, forward strand.
GCCCTCGTGCTTGAGAAGCGATACCCAACGTTCCTGCGAGACGTTCACTAGTTGATTTTCTACCTAGAAGGTCAGAAAACATACTTTTTCGACTAACTCCCCACATCAACCCCATATCTTCACTGGGAAGCACGTCTCTGCCTGCTGAAAGTAATGAGAGATTATGTTCCAAAAGTTTCCCAAATCCTATTCCAGGGTCACCAATAATTCTAGAATTGTCTACCCCATTATCATTAAGCATAGATGCAGATTTTGCGAGCCCCTCTCTCACTTCACACACAACATCGTCATAACTTGGATTTTCTTGCATATTTTTCGGACTTCCACTCATGTGCATAATACATATTGGGCAGTCATATTCAATTACTACTTCAACCATTTTAGGGTCACCAATTGATGAAACGTCATTCACCATGTCAGCGCCAGATTCCAATGCTTCTAAGGCGACAGAAGGCCTCCTAGTATCGATGGAAATCCCAATATTTGGTAATTCATCCCTTATTGCCTCAATTACGGGTACCACCCTCAAGATCTCCTGCTGAGGATCGACCTCGGTAGCTCCCGGTCTTGTCGACTCTCCTCCGATATCGATCCATTCAGCACCCTCGTCTGACATCGTTATTGCGGATTCTGTGGCAAGCTCAACCGAATTGTACCTGGAATCGCTATGGAACGAGTCAGGGGTGATATTCAGGATCCCCATTATGCGAGGATTTCCATCGTCACGGCATCTCAGAATAGGTCGCCAGTCGGGCATGTTCGGTACGCCATTCTACGCATGCTTTATGATGTGACCGAGTCGCATTCCACCGATGGTAATGGGAGAGCAGGGCTTAGATGACTCTCAAAATCAGAATATTGGCACCATTCAGCAAACTGAAAACCCGGAGGGCCCGACCAGTGAATCTTTGGAATTGATGGAGTCAATAATACAGAGACTTCAGCCTACGGATAGACATGATATTAGGGAAATGATTAGTTTTAGAGGATTAGTTTCCGGTTCACTAGCATCAATGACAGCAGTATTCTGGTGGATTTCAGTCGACAAGGGCGGAGATTCACTTGGGGATACTGATATCCCGATATCTCTAATTGGAGGATTCACATTCAAGGAAATAAGTATCATTGTCCCAATCTTGGCTCTTGCGGCGACTTTCATTATGTCAGTCGGAAGAGAGACTGGGAACGCTATAATGAATAATATAGGAGGCATATTGATCGTCATTATTCTTTTCTACATACTTGAACCACTTGGAAATTCAATCATGGGCCCCGAAATAGAAATGCAGGTTGCCGTGTTCGCTTCGGGGAGGCTCATAGCAATGGCAATCATGTTGGGAATGGCCACCACGTTCTTCTGGGACGCAATTCTTCTTCAGTGGGTCAGGAGTACAATGATGAATCTCGGCGTAGATTTGTTTCCTCCTAGTTCCAATCAAGAATTAACCTCTGCAGTTGATGATGGACTCCCTCCGCTGGGGTGACCCATGGAGGGGGACATGGATCTGGATGTATCTGTCCTTAGACTCGGACATAGGGTTGACAGGGACAAGAGAATGACGTCGCACTTGGGACTTACCGCAAGAGCATTGGGTGCAAATAGAGTAATCCTCGCAGGAGATAATGACAAAACCCCTCTAGAAACATGGAGGTCAGTGACATCCAGATTCGGAGGCGATTTTGAATGCAGATATGAGCCCAAACCAATGAAATGGCTGAAATCGTTTTCAAAGTCCGGTGGCAAAATTGTACATTTGACAATGTATGGCAAGTCCTGGAAGGAGTCTATTAGAGAAATCCCAATTGACGGAAAGGTCGTGATTGTGGTGGGAGGCACCAAAGTCCCAGGAGAATTGTTTGGCATCGCAGATTACAATATAGCAATTGGAAACCAGCCACACTCTGAGGTTGCAGCTCTGGCTGTTTTCCTAGACACGTATCTGGGGCCAGTAGGGGAAGAACGATTCGAGGGAGGAGAAGTTTCTGTGATGCCAAGCGAGGATGGGAAAGTCCTGATTACAAAAGACGATCCTTAGGCCGTGAACTTGCTTTTCTTTGTCAATGATTAAGTGACGTACTTGAGCAGTTCTGCTGATGTCGGACGGTGCGGTGCGCCAAGGATTCTCCCCGGGGGAGGGGGCTCCGGGCGTTTCCAATCCTCCCGTTTTCCCTGATGCCACAGATCAACTCCTAGAGTCAGCGATCCGAGACGCACCTAGTGATGTACGAGGAATGCTAATTTTGGCTGATGGAACCAAGTATGAAGGAGTGCTTTTTGGAGCCGAGGGCATCGCTGAGGGAGAACTTGTTTTCACTACTGGAATGGCAGGTTATCAGGAAAGCCTCACAGACCCCTCTTTCGCCGGCCAAGTACTAACGTTTACATGGCCCCTTCTCGGTAATTACGGAATAATTCCGGGTATCTCCGAGTCCTCCCGCGTTCATCCCAGAGGAGTGGTCTGCAAGCAGATGATGAGAGTACCAGACCATAGGGACTCAGTCGGAAGTGTGCACGATCTCTTAGTTTCACATGGTATTCCCGGCATCGAGGGAGTCGATACCAGGGACCTTACAAGGAGGGTTAGGGAGTATGGTACCCTTCTCTGTGTTTTCGGCCCTGCAGACAGGGAATCCGAGATGGAAGCGATACTCTCGAAAATGACCCCTCCGGATAAGGGAGACCTTGTCCAATCTGTAACAATCGAGAAATCAGTAATCGCTAACCCCGGGGCTACTGACAATCAAGGACAGAAACTCCCAAGGCTTGCAGTTTTGGATTGCGGAATAAAGTACAATATCATCAGAGAGCTCTGCAGGAGGTTTGAGGTCGTTTGGTGCCCTGCTTCAATGACATTCGATGAGATAATGGATCAGTGGAGGCCTGATGCATTATTCGCTTCGAACGGTCCAGGCGATCCTGCCCACGAAGGTACTGCTACTGTGGCCAGAGAGTCCTTGGCCGCCGCAGTTAGGGCCGATATGCCTGTGATGGGAATTTGCTTGGGTCACCAATTGATGGGCCTAGCCGCGGGCCTGAGGACCTACAAACTGAGATATGGCCACAGGGGTTCTAACCAACCAGTAGTCGACCTAGTTACTGGAAAGGTCAATATCACCAGTCAGAACCACGGTTTCGCTGTTGAAGATCCTAGCAAGGGGATGTTGGCCCCTCATCCATCAGGTGCCTGCTCAGAGCAAGGAAGTAACATCTTGGACGCAGAATTCACGGTCAGGCATGTTAATGCCAACGACAGGACGGTTGAGGGCCTAGACTTGGTAGGGAAGCCTGCATTTACGATCCAATTTCATCCAGAAGCTTGTCCTGGGCCCCATGATGCAGCCCGTCTTTTCGATCGATTCGCCGAAATAGTAGCTGATCACCTCTCAGGAGATCCACAGCCCGCCATAATAGGTGGAGGTGGGAGGTAGTGCCCAGAAGGAACGACCTATCTAGAATCGTTATTCTAGGAAGTGGCCCCATTAGGATCGGCCAAGCCGCGGAGTTTGATTTCTCAGGATCTCAAGCTTGCAGGGCCTTAAGGGATGATGGATATGAGGTAATTCTGATTAATTCTAATCCTGCAACAATCCAAAATGATCCTGAAATGGCTGACAGGATATACATCGAACCACTTCTGCCAGAGGTAGTCAAGAGAATTTTAGAGATTGAGAAGCCGGACGCACTTTTGGCAGGGATGGGTGGACAAACTGCATTGAACATAGCCTCAGCGCTCGCCAAGGACGGATCATTAGATGAACTGGAAGTAGAGCTCATCGGATGCGATCTGGCATCAATTGATGAAGCCGAAGATAGGGATTTATTCAAGAGGGTCTGTGAGAGCATAGATCTCCCTGTCTGCGAGGCGGTTGCCTGCTCCTCGATCAGTGAGGTCCTTGAAGCAGCAGAAAAAATCGGGAAATATCCCCTACTTATCCGTCCTGCATTCACTCTCGGGGGGCTGGGAGGAGGAACTGCATTCAACAAAGGTGAACTTGTAGAGATTGCAAGTCAAGGTTTGCTTCAATCTGCAATAGGTCAGGTACTTATCGAGGTAAGCATTCTTGGTTGGCAGGAGCATGAATATGAGGTAATGAGAGACGCGTCTGACAATGCCATCATTGTCTGTACTATGGAGAATCTTGATCCAATGGGGGTCCATACAGGGGAGTCAGTTGTCGTCGCACCTCAACAAACTCTCTCGGACAGGGATCATCAGATGCTCAGAGATGCCGCCCTGAAGTTGATCAGAAGACTGAATATCAAAGGGGGTTGCAATGTACAATTCGCTGTTGAACAATCTACAGGTCAGTACAGGGTCATAGAGGTCAACCCTCGAGTATCCCGGTCTTCCGCACTGGCATCGAAAGCAACTGGATATCCCATAGCTAGAATGGCCGCTCTTATTGCTGTCGGCTACACACTTGACGAGCTTCCCAATCCGATAACAGGTCAAGGAACCACTGCCGCCTTCGAACCCACACTGGATTACTGTGTAGTGAAAATTCCAAGATGGCCTTTCGATAAGTTCAGGACTGCTGATAGAACAATAGGAACATCAATGAAATCAACGGGTGAGGTCATGGCAATAGGAAGGTGCTTCGAGGAGGCATTCCTCAAAGCTTGGGCCAGCCTAGAGTACGGTAAGCCTCATCCAAGGCCACTTACTATGGCAGATTCTTCAGGAGGGGAGACTATGGACGAGAGATCTTCAGAGCCTTTGCCCACTGCAATTTTAGAAGACTGGCTCAGAGTGCCCACCGACAGGAGAATGTCCGCAATCATGGAGGCGTTCAGAAGAGGGTATTCCCTAGAGGATGTCAGGGACCTCACAGGGGGAGTGACAAGGTGGTTCTTACATAGATTCGAAAAAATGGCGGCAATAGAGACTGAGATAAGAGCCGCTGGTGAGATGGGACTGCGCCCCTCAGAAATCCCAGAATCAGAAATGAGGTCTTGGAAGGGAGTAGGGTTTACTGACTTGCACATAGCAGATGCATTGTGTGGATTCCCCTCTACAGGTTTCAAAGATCTCCCTGCAGGAAGAGGCGAGGTTGCTGTGACAATTAGGAGGCATGAAATGGGAATCCATCCAAGATTCAGAATGGTCGACTCATGCGCTGCAGAATTTGCAGCCGTCACCCCGTATTATTACTCCACGTATGAAGGTGGCACAGGTGAAAATGGAATTGACCTAGTTCCCGGGATTGAACATAAGACAAAACATAGGGTTGTGGTAATCGGGTCCGGTCCAATAAGAATTGGCCAGGGTATAGAGTTTGACTATGGGTGTGTTCATGCTGTGGGGGCAATTAGAGAGATGGGCCATGAGGCTATAATTATCAATAATAACCCAGAGACAGTTTCCACGGATTTTGATACTAGTGACAGACTTTATTTCGATCCATTGAATCTAGAATCAGTATCTGAAATTCTCCTGAGAGAAAAGGCTCATGGAATATTACTGCAATTTGGGGGGCAGACAGCAATAAATCTAGCTCTTCCTCTATCTGAAAACCTAAACCATTTGGAAAGAATGGGCCTACGCCTGAGTATCGAAGGGACAACTCCTGAATCCGTAGATGAAGCGAGCGATAGAAAGAGATTCGAGGATTTTGCTAAAAGATGTAATCTAAGGATGCCCAGAGGTACTACTGCAATTGAACCCGAGGGAGTCAGGGAGGCAGTTTCTAGAATCGGGTATCCCGTTCTAATAAGGCCGTCATATGTTCTGGGTGGAAGAGGAATGGAAATACTGTCGAATGACGATCAGTTGGAAGCATACATGAGTGAGGCCTACTTGTCTCCGGAAAGGCCCTTGCTAATTGATGAGTACCTCGGTAATGCTATCGAACTTGATGTGGATGCAGTCTGTGATGGTAAAGAAGTACTAATCGGCGCGATAATGGAGCATCTGGAAGAAGCCGGAATACACTCAGGTGACTCAACCTGTTTCATCCCTCCTCAGAATATTCCAGAGAAGACTCTCGATTTGGTCGAGCAATGGACTACAGTAATAGGTTTGGAACTAGGAATAATGGGTTGTTACAATATACAATTCGCAATACGGGGTGAGGATTTGTATGTCTTGGAAGTCAATCCAAGAGGATCTAGGACATTCCCATTCGTTGCTAAGGCTACTGGCGTTCCATTGGCTAGAATTGCCGCTAGAGTCGCCTTGGGAGAGAAACTATCATCATTGGATATACCGAAGCCTCAGAGTGAAGCAGTCTCGGTAAAAGCCCCTGTCTTCCCCTTCATCAAACTTAGGGGGCTCGATCCAGCTCCAGGGCCAGAGATGAAGTCAACTGGAGAGGTCATGGGGTCTCATGCTAGGCCTGCTGCGGCTTATCTCAAGGCAAGAATGGCTACTGAACTCCCTGTCCCAACAACTGGAGGGGTGTACATAACTGTGAAAGATGAGGATAAGCATGACACAATTCCTTTGGCCAAGAGACTTCAGGAAATGGGATTCAAGATTTTCGCAACACACGGAACAGCATCGGAACTTAGAAACGGTTCAGTAGATGTAGAAACCTGCTACAGGATTGCAGAAAGAAAGTCTCCAGATGCCCTAGACCTAATGAGGCGGGGCATGATACAATTAGTGATCAATACTCCAACCGCAACTGGCGGTGCAGTACTGGATGGTAATATGATGAGAAGACTAGCAGTGGAGCTGAATATTCCATTTGTAACCACAATGGCAGGAGCTAGAATGGAAGTTGAAGCCATAGCAGAAATGCAGTTGGGCACGCCAGAACCAAGGCTGCTAGAAATCTCTACTCTCTAGTAAAAATTGGCTATATACGGCTAATTATGTCCTCTCTGGCTACTTCTAAGTATTGACCGGGATTAAGTGAAAATTCATCAAGCTCCAATTTTCCGATTGAGGACCTGTGCAGATCCAAAACTCGATTTCCAAGTTTTTCCATCATTCTCCTTATCTGTCTCTTCTTCCCCTCAAATATTGTAATCTCAATACTGTAGTCATTGATTCTATGTACATTAGCAGGAGATGTGGTGTACCTAACCTGCCCCCCGTCATCTGAATAGGAAATTTCAATCCCATCCCTAAGCGATGAGATATCTTTCGAGGTGATCTTACTTAATGCCCTCAAAATATACGTTTTCCCTACGTTGTTTTTTGGATTCGCAATCTCATTTACCAAGATTCCATCATTAGACACAATCAGTAGGCCAGTCGTTCCTTCATCCAATCTTCCTACGGTCACTAGGGAGCCAGCTGTATTCGAGTCAATACCGTCAGAAAATATGTCGAATACAGACTTCTTGCCCAGAAAACTCTCATGTTTGTTTATTCTAGAGCATATGACTCCTTTCGGCTTATTCAAGATGAAGTAACTATAATTCTCAGGAATCGTTAGAGTTGAGCCATTGACTTCTACTTCCCTTTTAGACGGGTTGAATTCGTAAGATATGTCTCTGACAGTTCTCCCACCAACGGAAATCTTGCCGTCCCATACTGCCTGCTTAGCGTCACTCTTGCTACTGAAATACCCAGTTCGAGATAGAAATTGATGAAGTCTGATTTTCATACTATCACCTAGTCTATTCTAAATGTGCATTTTTCAGGACGTCGGAAAATCATATGTCGATACTTTGCAACTATTCCGTATGCGAAATCCCTTAATGGAAGGGGAATAATCCAAACTAAAGGGTAAATCATTCTCCAATGAAGCCTCATGTACTTCAGACACCTAATTGCAGCAGCAGACCTGATGTAGGCCTTACCATTTCTGATTAGGTATACAGTATCGGCTTCCCGTAAAGCAGCCGGTAGTTTGGAGATCACCAACTGTGCATCCTCAGAATCGCTAGCTCTGAATGCAAGTAGCCTTCTGTCCACAATCCTCCGGTCTACGAAGTTGGCGAGCCGATGACATAGTCCACATTCGCCATCTAGTATCAGTAGGTCTCGCCCATCCGTAATTTCTATTTTACCACCTCCGCTGACCATGTCTTTACGTATACTCCTTCAGATACGTGTACCATATCTGGAGTAAGCAACTCCTCTATCCCGAGATCGAACTCCTTAGTTAGAGAGTTAGACTCAATCTTCACTGTACCAGTTCCAAATTTCCAGGGTTCATGGTGAGTGTAGGCCACACATAACTTTCCCTTATGGGTCGTGTATAGGCAGTATCTCTCAAAGAGAAACTCCTCCAGTGTTCCTCTACTGGCATAATCTCCTTGATTATCCCATTTACACTCCCCGACAAATCTGTGTCCTCCGTCCCTTCGCCTCGTCTCCCATTTATACGATCCTTCAGAAGCACTTACTCTAGCTATCGAATATCTATACGGCAAACCATATGCTCTGGGGGCATAGGCACATGTCACCATACTTTGAGCTTCCAGTGTTAGAAATAATACACCAGCCTTCCCATTCCTCTTCACATATGTCCTGATGTTTATTTCGGGAAATGTTGAGATTCCGGGAACTGAGAAGGCAGCTCTAGGCCTAACATTGGCCATTATGAAAGGAATTACACCAATATACGCCCTACCATCATAAAGGTCAATTTCCAAACCATCTGGAATAAATTTCGCCAACTTCTTTGGATCGACTTCCCAGTGCATGAAGGTCAAAAATTTCCATTCCTGATCCAATGAATATGCCCTCTCTGGCATCGGAAATGGTAAGTGGTCGGTCCTCATACTAACTTCCTTTAGATAACTGAAAGAATGGCCAAGACGTCATCTTTACCTATCTCTGCAATTAATGAGGATGCCCTTGGCCCATGTTTGGCTCCAAGTATCGCCAAGTAAATTCCAGAAAACGCATCCTTCCCAGTTATTTCTGAGTTCTTTATCGAATTTCTTATAGCATCCGTGATGGAATTCTCTGACCATTCGCAACTGCCGAGATTCGCCGATAGCTCTCTGAGGAAAGATGCTTGATTATCTGAAATCTCGCTTCTTGTTTTCTCGTCTATTTCCGTTTGGATATTTATCCTAGCGGTTTCTGGAAAGTGCTCACTTTCGACCCAACTCCGCATCTTTGAGAGCCTACTAATTATCGATCTACTTGGTTCCCCGGAGATATGGTTGCTCTTCCTAAGAGACTGCCAGACCTCTTCATCTGACGATTTAATCTGGGCCAACATGGCAAGATGTCTGAATGAGACCCCGGCAAATGATTCCAATGGGTCCGAGCCTCTGACTACCTGGCTCATCCTAAGGGCTCCCTCCCTTGTGTCTATCCTGGTTCGCATCCTCTTTGTGATCTCTCCCTCATCAGGCATGGTCAAGAGCCTTTCATATTCATCAGCCATCTCAAAAAGAGCTCCTCCGGTATCGAACTCGATATGACGTCCGATTTTACTCCTTGCAATAACGTATCTCAGAATCTCCGGAGGGACTAGGGAAAGTGCTTCCATGGGTCCTATTGTGACTCCAGAAGAACTCGACATTGGCCCCATACCCTTTAGTTGGATCCATTCGTAAACTATCTTATCAGGAGGGGATCCACCAAGTAATTCACAGATTGGAATGCCCGTGTCATAGCTTCCACCTGCGGCCCCGTGGTCTTTCCCAGCAGGTTCGCATGTAACTCCATGAATTATCCATCTAGCCGCCCAGTCCAACCTCCATGGCATCTTTCCATCTGCCCTCCTAATATCTGATTCTCCGGAAACGCCATTCTCATCAACCCAGAAGACATGGGGATATTCGTACGATGTAACAGTGATTCCATCCATACTTCCATTGGGGCCACGAGGACTGTATGGAAACCAATCCTCGGGCAGCTCTCTTCCAGAAACCCTCATTATAATCTCCCTAATTTCCTCCCTCTTTCTAATTGCTAGATCTATTTTTTCTGAGAATTGGCCATTTTCATAAGTTTCATGATTCATCACAATCTCAGGGAAGACCCCTATTTCCTTCAATGCCTCCAGAAATGGGTTTAGGAAGTGCTCTGCATAGCTTGTCTCCCCATTACTTGGAGTTCCGTCTGTATTTGGCGCGGGAATATAAGCCAAAGGGACCCCAATGAACTGCTCATAATCTTCAGAGAGAAAATCATAAACTCTCCTGAGAGGGTCCATGGAGTCTACAATGAACACATATCTTGACTCTAGACCAGCGTCTAGGCATGCCCTATGTATCATCTCTGCAGTCAGAATTTCCCTCAAGTGTCCTATGTGGAACTCTCCAGAGGGAGTAATCCCAGAGACTATCACCTGGGGAGTGCCTCTATCACGAAGTCTCTGAGCTCTAAAGTCCGCCCAGTGCATCTTTCTTCCTCAAACAGTCACTACTCTGACGAGTCCCCTCAATGGGACTCCTTCGATGTGATTCCTATGGGATTTATTCGCTAAAACCATGCAAAGCTTGACATCTGCCCCCGCCGCTCTTAGATTACTGACAGTTTTGCTCATAGTAGTTCCTCCCGACAGAACGTCGTCAACGACTACGCATCTCTTTCCTTCAACATCGGCAAAAACCTCTGAAATATGCCCTTCCCCGTCGTCACTGATGCTTCTACTGATGGCAATATCGAGATCCATCTGACCCCCGATGGCCTGAGCAAATGCGATTCCATTGATACTTATTCCAACAATAGTGTCCACCTCGTCCCCGATCTCTTCCTCCATTATATCACAGAAAACATACGAAATAGCTTCTATTCTACCAGATTTAACTGCAATTGACCTCCACCCTACTCTGATATCCTCGGGCCTGTCCTCTGACCCAACACCTCCTGAGGAAAGCCACTTAATTGTGGTCTGTGAAAGTGACATTTCATCAGCAATCTGCTGTGTGTTCAGTCCCTTGGACCGGTATTCTTCAACGGTGGTCCGTAAATCATCCACGCTACTCGTCATCATACTGTGCCACTATCCGCTTCCTATGAACCTATTGAGAATAGAGTATTGAATATCCTTAGTTGACGACCACTAGAATCGTCCGGTGCTGCCAAATCCACCAGTCCCTCTTTTTGTATCGCCTAGATCTTCCACGGAAACCTCATCGAAACGAACCTCTGGGATTGGAGAAATCAGCAGTTGGGCAATCCTCTCCCCTGCCTTCACGGTGTAAGAGTCCCCTTCACCTATCCAAGTCATTAGAACAAATAACTCCCCCCTGTAGTCTGCATCTATGGTGCCAATGCTGTGTGGAAGGATAAGGCCCTTCGATCCGAGAGAAGATCTCGCTCTGACCTGACCCTCATAACCATCCGGGATAGCGACAATTATTCCTGTTCGAAGTTTCACGCTCTTTCTGAACGGGACTACCGAGTCTTCCAACGCGTAGAGGTCCCATCCAGCTGCATACTCGCTACCCTTGGTGGGCAATCTAGCATTATCTTCGGTTCTCGCTACAAGTACCTGCAGTACTCCATTCATGA
>DAVY01000017.1:0-45147 GCA_002505775.1 Euryarchaeota archaeon UBA130
GTGTCTCAGAATCCATCTCCGGGCAATGTCTCCCAACACCCGTACGCGTGGATGGCTAGAGGGTACGTTACACCCCCTACAACCTGATACGCCGCAGGCCCATCCTATGCCGCCGGAGCTTTGATCCACTCACCGTTCCAGGCGTAGTGGACTATGGGGTATTATTCTCAGTTTCCCGAGCTTATCCCCCAGCATAGGGTAGGTTACCCACGTGTTACTGAGCGGTACGCCGAGGCTAGGCCTCTAGACTCGCATGGCTTAATCGAACTCCAATAGCGGTAGCCTCCGGCAGGATCAACCGGATTTCGCGTGAGCGGAATCACCGATCCTTTCGGAAGTTAGTTTTGATGTCGCAAATATAGGCTTTCACTTATTGGTTGGCGCAGAAACACCATTCATCTTTGAATGTGAAATCTGCTCTTGCACCCCCTAATCGGGGGTCAAGTCGTTTCTTGTGGTTCACCTCTAAGCCCAGAGCTTAGTTCTGGGCTGCACGTCCTCGGCAACGTTTAGCCTGAAGGAAGAGGTCATCGCACTGTGTGCTCAATCTCCAACGCCAGCTCAACGTAGCATCCCGCCGACCGCCATTCCGTATATCAACGTGACGTGTGGCCACAGATAGGGTTCGGCTAGCAGTAGTCCGTTTTGTCTCACTCTGCCCCGAAGAAGTCTCTCAATACAGGATGCATCTCCATGGCTTGCTCTTTTTGTATTTGCTCGTATGTTCGGAGAATAATTCCGACCGCCAGAAGAAGACCGGTACCAGTGGCATTTCCAACGGTTCCGAGTAGATCCGCACCTGCGGCAAGAAGGCCCACGAAGGCCCCGGAAAACAGAGTTACTGGAGGGATGTATCTCTCTAGAATCCTCTCTAGAACTACTGGGTTCTTTCTGAAACCGGGTATCTGCATTCCGGTTCTTTCAATCTGTTTGGCTACATCCTTGGCGCTCATATTGGTGGTCTCAATCCAAAATTTGGCGAAAATTGTCGATCCGGCGGTCATCACAAAGACATATGTGACCACGTGAATCATAATTTGGGTAAGGCTGTGGCCGTAAGCGTCACCTGTCTGGTTTAGGAGTGGAAGGAGCCAGTCCCCTACTCCATTTACCATCGATGAATACCATGCAAAACCATCTGATGGAGTGGTAGCACCCACTTCATAAGACCCAAACCAGTGTGCTCTGGACCCCCACCCGTTTCTACCTAATATCGGCACAGTGGACAGGGTTGGGTGGCTCCAGAACAGAAGAGTAAACATGTTGATGTTTGCCAGAAGTGCGGCCATCAGGATAACTGGAATGTTACTAGCGTAAACTAATCGGATGGGATATTGCCCTCTGTGGCCCCTTACCTTACCATGAGTAAGTGGCAATTCGAGTTTACTGGATTCCGCATATGCAACTACAAGGAATACAATAATTGATGAAACTAGTGCAGCGATAGGATTTGCATGTTCAAGTAATATCAGCTCAAACCCATTGTCTGAAACCAATTGAGAATTTGTCGCGGTTCTGAGGGTGTAGAAAATCATTGGTAGAGTGCCTGAGGGAGGATTATCCAGTGACATCGGGAAATCCTGGCTAACAGGAAGTGGGGAGAGTGTACCTACAAATGTTGACTGTGCCACTCCAGCCGCGATGAAAAGTGAGATTCCCGATCCTATTCCCCACTTGCTCACCAACTCATCCAGCAAGAAGACTAGGTATGACCCTAGAAATAGTTGTGAGACAATAACGACATTTGCCCAACCCACCCCATAATCATAGATCAGCGTCTCATGTGGGTCCAAGAATCCATAGACCTGTGGTATGGACTCAACAGGAATCATGAACAGAACCAGAAGTTTCTGAATTCCTTGATACAGTTGTTTGTCTGCTGAATCTTGAAGGTCCAATTGAATTATCTTTGCTCCTGCAAATAGTTGCATTATGATAGATCCGGTGACTATTGGGCCGATTCCTAGATGCATGATTGAACCGGAGGCTCCTGCCATGATGGACCTGAATGAAGAGAATATGTCAAGCGTAGAATCTGAAAGACCATAGATCATGACGTTGGTCATCATGAAGTAGATGATTAGTACTAGTGTGGTGGTCCATAGCTTCTGATTGAACCTGACATGGCCCTCTGGTTTGGTTATGCTAGGATAAACATCGACCAGCCTCGAGAGTGCGTAAAGGCGACTTGATTCGCTTCCAGTATACAAAGAGACAGATATTCCAAGTCCGGCCCCGAAGCCCAGTAGTGCAACTCCTACCAGTAGAAATCCAACAGTGGCCGGATCGACCCACCCCCACCATGCTAGGCTTAGGACGAACAGAAGCCATATGGAAGGTTTGGTGGCCTTACCGAATGGCATCTCTTTGATTGAATCTGGGAGGTCGGTGATTGTCCCCCATACCACAAAACCGACGTAAATGAATGAAATGACGTACATTTGGAGTGCACGTGTCTGAACTTCTCCTGTGGCATTGAGCAGGTCATCTTGAAGCCAGTAAAACAAGCCACCCCAATATAGGCCCGCTATAATTAGGAGCCATGGATAAGAGACTCGCCTTTCGACCATGCTATCGCCTACCTAGGAGTTCACTCCTCTTCCCATTCTCCCCAATCTTCGCCATCTTCTTCTGATTCGGTCGAAACCGAGCCACCAGCTGCTTCGACTTTTGCTATAGCTCTGGGGCTGGCCTCCCTCACGGTAATCTTGAGTGATCTAGAAATGGGCCCCTTCCCCAGTAGTTTGTCATAGCCCAACTCCGTGAGGTTTATCTCGTCTCCATCTGATATTTGGGATAACTCGCTGACATTGATGGAGATGTTGACTTTTCTTAGGCTAGGGTGCCTGTTGAATCCATGCATACCCCAGTGCCCTGGCAGATACTTGTTACGGAACATTACCTTGTGTTTTCCGATACCAGCCCTACCTCTGCCTCCTCTCTTTCCAGCTCCTCTGCCGGCCTTCTTACCACGGCCATGATACCTGCTTCTTCCACGGAATTTGTTCGTTCTAGATACCATCTAATCACCTCACATCATCCTATCAGCGAGATCGCTGATTGCTTCTCCTCTGAAACCTAGTGCCCCGCCAACTGTGTATGACCTCTTGATGCCACCCCAGCCTTTGCTTCCCCTAGGAGGATGGAGCCTGAAAATAGGCTTCATTCCCTCTACATCCTTCATGGATGCGTCTCCCGAGGCAATTGCCTCCGAGAGTTGTTTGATTCCTGAAAAGTTACTGGATTCTTTGATGACGGCGTCGGTTACTGGCTTATCCCCGGACATCCTGCCTCTCTCTTTGATTAGCTTCTCGATTGTCTTAGCATCCACCTCTCCCCAGGTGATGTAATCCTTGGACTTCTGTAGCATTCCCCTGTATGAAGGATTATCCATTACAATTGTCGCATGGTTTACCCTGGTTAGATTTAGCATCGACATGGTTTCACGTATCTTTCTGGTGACACCGCGGTCACTCCTAGCTCTGATTACTAGATAGCTCAACTCAATTCCCTCCCTTTGATAATGCTGAGTCTCCTGTGGTCTCCGTCGGTTAATCTGGTCTTATTGAGCTCAACTAGAGCATTGAATGTGGCCTTGGCGAAGTTTATCGTCGTCCTGGTTTGGCCGGATGATCGTGACCAAACATCGGTGACCCCGGCAAGAGTGAGCACCCTTCGTCCGTAGTCCCCTATAACAAGACCCTTGCCAGCAGGAGCAGGCATCAAAGTAATTCTTGTTGATCCGGATCTTCCCGTGACCGTGAATGGGACACTAGTTCCAGGCCCTTCTGAGGATTCCCATGAGCCATTCCCTCTCATAACTGGTATCATGTTTAGTTTTGCCTTGTCGATGGCCTTTCTGATAGTGCTTGCGACTTCCTTTCCTTTGCAGACTGATAGTCCGACGTATCCGTCGCCGTTTCCTACAACACATAACACGTTGAACCTGACCCTTCTTCCTGAGTCGGTCATTCTCTGAATCATGTTTACTGCCAATACGTCATCGGTCACATCAGGTAGGAGTGCATCGACGATTTCAACCTCCCTTATCGGGAGACCAGAAGATAAGGCCTCTTCGTATGTGAGAATTTGTCCGTTCATGACCATCCTGCCGAGTCTTGTTCTGGGCTGCCATGTCCTGAGAGAAGCTAGTGGATCAGGACCACCTCTCCTCCTGCCCCTGTCGCCAGAGTTATCCTCAACGGTTTGAAGGGCCTTGGCTAATCCTGGGGCGAGAGTGATTTCCTCTGTGGACTCTGTTTCTTGGGTTTGTTCTTCACTCATTTGTGCGCCTCCTCAATAGCTTGAATTGATGCTTCCACGGCGGAAGCTTGCGAGTCGTCAATGTGCTCTCCCTTTACCCTCTCTTCAGTTGGAAGTACTGATTCTCCATGTGGAACTTCTAGACCGGCATCGACCATTCCTTTGAGTGCAGCGAAGACTCTGCTCCCGGATGAGGAGGCCGCTAAGCCAATATCCAAGACAGCTGACGAGTTGCCGGAAGTAATTGCCTTCTTTCCAAGTGCATATCCAGCCAAGTAACACGCAGGAACGGATTTCTTAGATGAATCGGAGGGCCATGAGTAGGAGTCGACCAATGATTTTCCATTAACTGACTCGACTACACTATCTCCCTCAGGGTTGTATGAAATCAATTGGCAGGTAACCTGTGTGTTCGATACCCTGACCACGGCCCTTGGAGCACCGCTTCTAAGTAGTCGCATCCTTCTATGATAGTCTGTCTTTCCTAGACGTCTACGCTTTGGCCTAAGCCTCTGACTCTTACCGTGTGCCATCAGTTCTCACCTCCAATCTCTATCCCGTCGATTTCCATATTGGACCTCATGTGTGCTATTGATCGGTATGATCCACCTTTGGCTTTCCTGTAGTAGTACCTATACTGAGTCCTAGTTAAAGTCCCGTCCTCCCGGAATTCCTTGAGCTGCCTCCTCTGTGATCTGATTAGCCTCATCCATCTCTCCTTCTTCGGGGCTCTGGCATTGGAGCTCCCCTTTCTGGAACCATGTCCCTTTCTCCTTCCCTTCGCCTTCTGTTGCGCCGCCTTCCTAGCCCTGGACCTGCTTGTTCCCTTGATCGGTCTGGCCTTGATTACTCCGTCCTCAATCAATCTTCGAACATCGTCCTTTTGCACTGCGGAGATAACCTCATCCAGGTAATCTGGATCTATCCATACTCTATGCACGCCAACAGGCCTTCCTTCCTTTTGCGACAATATTGCGGCCGCCATTCTCCTCTGGTTGGTGATAATCATTCAGAGGTCCCCCTTTCTGACGATTTTTCTTTGGTTGAGTACCCTTATTCCTAGGGAATTAGCCTTGTCATGAATGTCAAGCCTCTTTCTGTTGCCAACTCTAGCTCCAATTCTGACAGCCTGTGTCTCCGGATCCAAGCCCTCTAGATCATTTAGATTGTGGACGAGGACTTCCTCAAAACCGGATGGGTGAAGTCCCCTTGCGGATGATATCTTTCGATATCCTATTCGGACCATTGGAGGCCTATATTTTCTGTTTAGTCTCATTTTGGACTGAAGTCCGTTCGGCTTCCTCCAGCTAGATCTGGAGAGTCTCTTGTACCTGTACCACTCCTGCCTTCGGAAGGCGGGCTGCTTCTTTTTCTGCTGGGCCCTGAATGCTAGCGCCTTGGCCGTCTCTTCGTCCAGAACAGGTTTCTGGCGTGCTGTGTGGATATTGTCCCAGTCATCGTCCTCGAAGAAGTCATCGTCCTCGTCGAACTCATCGTCGAAGTCATCGTCAAACTCCTCAACTTCTACGTCGCTTACAACGGGAGTTGACTCAGTGTCATCTGAATCTTCATTATCTAGGAGCCTAGCGATAAGTTCTGACTTGTTTCCGCCGACCTTCAATCCCCTCTCCCTGAGTAGGTCCTTTAGTTCAGGAACTGTCATTGTTTCATATTCATCTGTCAACTCTATGCCCCCTTGGAAACTATGTATATGCCATCTTGGAAGACCCTTCTGTCTCTCTTTTTGATTCTGCAGGATCTTTCGATGTTGGCAGCGGTCTGACCAACTTTCTCCCTATCTACTCCGCTAACTGTGACATCGGTCTTGTTCTGTACCTTTACTTCGACCTCTGAAGGAGACCAGGGGAGTTTTGCGACCCTTGGAACCTTCTCGCCGAACAGATTGGTGATCACCATTCTGTCGCCCTCGACCTTCAGAGTCATAGGGAAGTGACTGTACACCGCTTGAAGCTTGTACTCGAATCCTTCTTCAACGCCTCTTACCATATTTCTCAAATGGGCTGCCCAAGTTCCTGCTATCGCCTTATCTGCCCTTCTTGGAAGGTTGCAGAAGACCTCTATTCCATTCTGTGAATTCCTTACTGTGACCTTGGGGTGCCTGAACTCGCGGGAAACTGTTTTGCCACCGTTAGAAATTGTCACATCATACCCATCAATGTTGACACTGGAGTCATCAGAAATATCGATCTTATGGGCTATTTGGTCTAACTTTGGCATTTCTCTCAACTCCTTAAAAGATATACGCTAGGAGACGTCCTCCGACACGCTCCTTCTTAGCCGCATAGTGATCCATGATTCCTTGATTTGTTGTTACGATTAGAAGTCCGAAATCTCTTGCTGGAAGGTATCTTGACTCCCATTTATCGAAATCCGCCCTCTTGACTGAGTAACGTGGCTTGATTACGCCACATCTGTTAATCGCTCCTATGAGTTCAACTCTGAATGATCCTGCTCTTCCGTCTTCGATTCTCTCGAACTCTCCGACGTATCCAGACTTCTGCATTATTTGCAACATCTGTCCTAGTAGTTTGCTTGCTGGTTTCACCGAAACCTCGTAGTGTCCTGCTTGCTCCGCATTGAAAATGCGTGTGAAGGCATCGCTTAGTGGGTCGTACTGCATTTTTTCACCTCATGAATACTTCTTGAATCCTATTTCCGGAGCTGTGTCTCTGAAGCACTGCCTGCAGAGTCTGAGGCCATGACGCCTGATCATGCCCCTTTTTCTACCGCAACGCCTGCAACCGACTGATCTACCGATTCTCTCGCCGTGATCTTTTGCCATCTTAATCACTCCTCCTCTTCCTCAAGCTCTATTTCCAATACTTCTCCGTCCTTGGAAACTTCAACCTCAAACTCCTTTCCATCTTTCTCGACAGTGACCTCATAGATTTGCTGGCCGTCTTCCATCTCAAGCTCAGCTTCTGTTATTTTGCCACCGGGTACAGCGGATTCAACCGCCTGCTTGATGTTGTCCGGAAGTTCATCAACGGGGACATCGATTTCATCATCTTCAGCTTCAGCTTCCTCCCCATATCCAACAATCTTCAAGTTGTAGCTCTTTGAGAACCAGGCCCTAGATTCATCAGGCCCAACTCGATGGCTGGCTGAAACTCTTCTGGACTGCTTTCTCCTTCTGGAAACCCTATGCCCCGGCCTTTCCAGAACCACATTGACATCCATTCCGAAGATTCCAATATCTGGATCGTATTTCTGGCCAGGAAAGTCAGTGTAGTCGGTAATTCCGAATGACAAGTTACCAGAAGCATCGAAGTTGTATGAAGGGAGCGTGTGTTGGCGAACCCAAAAAGCATCCTTCAAGAATGCATTGATTGTTTCATTATCTCTGATGGTTACCTTACACCCAATTGGGGCTCCTTTCCTAGTACCGAGGTCCCTATTTGTGCTGGTAGCGAGGGTCCTTACAGGAGTCATTCCAGTAACCATCTCTAGAGCCTTCTCTGCAAGCTGCAACCTCTGCCCTCCCTCGCCGACACCTATGTTTACAGATACCTTGGTGATACGAGGCACCCTCATGGGATTCATTGACTGATTCATGATAGGTCCTCCTTCGGCAAATCAGATTCACTGGACACGACAAAAACATAGTCCGCGATGGTTCCGAATTCATCGAACTGGACTTCGTTTGCCTTTGATGATCTCTTGATTTCGCGTCCCTTCACAGTAGCCATCTCGCCAATGTGATTTCCACCGGTTAGATATGCTAGGGATCCTTCCTCGAACTTGTAATGGGATTTTATTTCTTGTCCGGGAAGGGATATGACTACTGAGTCTCCTGTTCGATACTCGGGGTTCTCCTCGAAAATGATGTTCCTGCCATCGTGCAGATGGAGTTGTGTCTTGCCTCCCTTTATTGTGGTCTTTCCTGTTACGCGGCAAAATTTGGTGGAAGCGTCTTTGGCTGAAATTGGCCTGTACCTCAGCTTACCATTAGTATCTAGGATACAGCGATAATTGTTCTCCCCAACAGTCAAAACGTCCATCAGGCCGACTCCCCTTCCGGTATCAGTTTCGAGTTCACCATCGACCTTAATTTGCCTTGAGTGTGCGATCTTCTTTGCCTCTCTCCTATTTTGAGCAACTCCTAGAACGTCCCTTAAAATGACTCCAAGAGGCATACATCTCTCCAAGGGATGGCCGCACGGATTGGGCTTCTGAATCCAGATTGAGGACTTCCTAGGAAGGGGCCAGCTCCTAGGCATGGTTAATCTCTTCATGTGGCTACTGCTCATTCTGAATCTCCTCCCTTGGTCCTCTCGATGAGTCTCTTGAGTCGAAGTGTGTCGCCCTCGAATAATTTAGTGACTATTACGTTAGAGGGGTTAATCGGTATTGCTTCTTCCTTTCCGTCAGCGGTTGAGATTGTGAGCCCGTCAACGAAAATCATTCCGCTTCCGGTATCAACTCTTGCCACCTTGCCAACTATTCCAGCCCTACCTCTGGGCTGACCCAATCTCTTGCCCTTCGTGTCTGATTTTGCGCTGTTTGGATGTCCAAAATCTCCCCTGACGACTTCGACTTCATCACCGGTCCTCACGGTAACTGTTCTGATATTAATCAGATCGGGGTCATCGGAAACTAGCCTAGCTCTCATCCTCTTTCTCTTGACGTGGGTTGGGGCGTCAGCCTGACTTAGGCGTTGCTTGCTCGCTTTACTGCTTCTTGTCATCTTCTCACCCCTATACGATCTGCTTTGCTGTAGCAGCGATTCTGGGCCACCTCTCTGCGGCTTCCCTGCTTACCGGGCCCTTGATGTCTGAGCCCTGAACCTCTCCACGGTCATTGGTAATGACACACGCATTATCCTCAAATTGGACCCATGTGCCATCCACTCTTCTGAATGGTCTAGATTGTCTGATGACAACAGCATTGTACATTTGCCTACGAGTTTCGGGTGTTCCCCTCTTCACGGTGACCTTTGTCATATCACCGACGCCTGCGGCAGGATATCTCCTGGCAACCCCTCCTTTGTTTAGTACGGTGATTAACTGCACCACTTTCGCGCCAGTATTGTCCGCGCAATCTAGCTTGGCTTGCGATGGAAGCGCCTTAGTAACTCTGCCTGGTATGCCCTTCATTCCTCTGCCTCCTTCTCGATTACACAAAAATTCACAGTCTTGGATAGTGGTCTGCATTCCATGATTCTTACTCTATCTCCTACTTCGACTCCGCCGATGCAGGATGGTAGATGAGCTGAATATCTTCGAGTTCTCTTCTCGTATCTCTCGTACTTTTTCATGTACCTGGTAATCTCCCTCTCTACGACGATTGAGCCGGACATTCCAGTAGTGGATACCTGACCTTCGATTATCTGGCCTCTAAGCCTTAGGCTACCATAGAAAGGACAGTTTGCGTCACCATCCCAATCTCCGGTTGGTGCTGCCACATCGACTCCAATATCTCTGATTTCAGCCATCTTAGTACCTCCTACCGATTCTTTCCTCTGCTCTCTGAGTGACTCGGGAACCAATGATTGGATCCCCTGAATCTATTGCAAATGTGATTACGTCCTTTGCCAGAGAGATCTCACGTGATTCTGTGCGTACGATAATTGTCCTCTTTGTTTCATTGACGACAGTGCCTGAGACGCCGACCAATGAAGGGTCATTTGAGTCGAGCACGGTAAGATTGTGAGAAATCCAAGGTAAATTGATCATACTTGACATCATCTTACCTCCACCTTGTATCCATTCTGCTCCAGAACCTTTGCGACCTTCTTCTTGTGATCTCCTTGAAGCTCTATTACTCGTCCCTTCACGGTGCCTCCACTTGCGCAAGCCCCCTTCAGGATCTTCGCAAGCTGGCCCAAATCTATAGCCGAGTCCTCTATTCCCTCCACAGTTGTCACCATTTTCCCATAGCGTCTCCGAACTACAGAAATTACCGCTTTCTGTTGCTCCTTGGCAATTTCTTGGCAGATGCAAACTTCCTGTGGCAGACCACATGTATTGCATATCCCAGATATCTACTCACCCCCCTTTGAGTTTTGATTGATCTTTGTCAGGATTCTCGCGATGCTCCTGCGAGTCTGCTTGTATGACCCAGAGTTTGATGAGGATCCGCCCAGAGCTTGTTGTGCGCGGAGTTGCAGTAGCTCGTCCTTTAGGTCGTCCAGAGTCCTGTGAAGCTGCTCGGAGCTCATGGTCTCGATATCCCTTGTGCTGATGTGCGACATTCACTCTTCCTCCTGTTTAGAGTCGGATTCGATCTCAGCCATCTTTTCCAGGGCCGATTCGATTACTTGCTCGGCATCGGGTGCCGTCTCCTCAGTAATTTCTGATGGTTCCTCATCCTCTGGAATGATGTAGGCAACTTCCTCTAAGGGAGGAAGCCCGACTTCATGTCTATCCATGATTGTAACTTCGTGTGGAAGCTTTACTCCTGGCCTCATTATTCTGACCGAGCACCCGACTGTACCGAGTTTCTTTACGGCCACGGAGTACCCAACGTCCATGAACTCAAGAGCGGTTTCGCCACAGAACTTAATGTGGCCCTGCTGGAACTTTTCGACCCTGTGCCTGGCACCAGTAATCTTACCGCTCAGAGTAACCAAGCAACCTCTGGCTCCTGCATCCATGATACTTTGTGCTGTGCTATGACCAGCTCTACGGAAAAACCAACCCCTCTCTAGGGAGCTTGCCATCCTACTGGCCATAACCTGCGCGTTAAGACGTGGTTCCGAAATTTCCTCAACTTCTAGCTTGGGATCTTGGAGTTTGAAGTCGTCCCTCAATCTTGTCTCAAGCTCACGTATGACTTTTCCTTTCCTTCCGATAACTCGCCCTACTTGCTCGGCCTGTAGTGTGACCTTTGTTCCCTCAGGAGTCCTCTGAAATTGAAGGCCTCCGAAACCTGCTCTCTCTGTCTCTCTGAGTAGATATTCTCTGACTAGTTGCCTCTCTACATTCCTGTGAATGAAAGTTCTAACTGTATTCTGTGACATCAGAAATCATCCTCCTCGTCCTCATCCCCGAAGTACTCGAGGAAAATTTCCAGATTTACTTGGTAGTGATTCTTGGGGGTTGCTCGGCCCTGGGCCCTTGGCCTCCAATGCCTAGCTATCTGTCCCCTGTGAGCAGCTAGATGTGTGATTGTCATATCCTCCGGATCAATGGTATCGAATCTTTGCCTTGCATTTTCCATGGCGCTGTTGATTAGCTTTATGAACTCCCTTGAGGCCTTATTTGGATACTTTCCTGGCCCCATTTTTCCTTTCCTGTGACCAGCCATGGTATTTCCTCCCCTTCCTCTTCGGGACCTTCTGACATACGGAACTGCTCTCTTCTTGTCCATTACATCCTCTAGGTAAGATATTGCAGAGGCCGCATTCATCCCACGTAGAGCCTTGGCTATGTGATAGCAGTGTTTGTGGTGGACATCGATATTCACGGCCCTTGCTGTAACTAGATTGGAGCCCTCTAGGAGCTGGGTGTATCCGCTCTGCGAGTTACCTGATCTCCTACTCATAATTTCACCTACTTCAATGCCACATGGGTCGAGGATCTGGTTGCACCCACTCCAGGACCAGTGTGAGTTACCGACTTTCTGGTAATTGCGAACTCACCCAGAGAGTGCCCTATCATCTCTGGGACCACCTCTACGTTGACAAACTCTCTTCCATTGTGAACTCCGATTGTCTTGCCTACCATTTCTGGAAGTACGTACAGCCCTCTGCAGTGTGTCTTGATTACCCTGTTTCCATCAGTGGAACGAATCTTCTCGAGCAGCTTTTCGGATTCCGGATTCAAACCCTCGTACATCCTAACTATTGATCTCTTTGCGCGAGAAGGCATCAATGATGCGATGCTGATGGCCTCAAAGTCGTCCTCTGGTGGCATAAGTGGCATCTCGAGAAGCTGATCTAGAGTGTATCCCCTCCAAAGGAATTCTTTCTTCCTCCTCTCGCTAATCTTCGATCTCCTCTTCCTAGCCTGCCTTCTGGCAAGCTTAGGGGACCTGAACGCCTTCTTTGAACGACGTGCCAAACTACTCGACCTCCTGTTGCCTTACCCTTCCACGACCGGTTCTGCGTGGGGCGATGTTCCCGACCTTCTTTCCTGGAGGGGTGTTTCTACTAACTGAGTTTGGTCCATGGACAGCCTGATGGTTTCCTCCACCGTGCGGATGGTCGACCGGGTTCATAGCTACTCCAGATACAGTTGGATATAGCTTTCCTCTGGCCTTGGCCCTGTAATGCGCTGCACCGGCCTTCATGAGTGGCTTCTCGGTCCTGCCATGGCCTCCGAGAACGCCTATGGTAGCTCTGCAGGTAGCCAATAGCTCCTTGATTCTGCCACTAGGTAGCCTGACCCTTACCTTGTCTCCAACTCTGCTTTCTACGGTAGCTGAATTTCCTCCGGACCTAGCGAATTTTCCGCCATCCCCTGGCCTTGACTCCACATTCGATACAGGAGTCCCCTCGGGAATACTTCCAAGAATTGTGACATTACCAGCCTTGAGGTCAACATTTTCTCCGAATGATACTGGTTGACCTATGGAGATTCCCTCAGGAGCAGCCATGTGCCCCTCTGTGCCATCCTCAAACTTGATTTTCGCCAATGGAGCAGTATGTGCCGGGCTGTGAACCAAGCCTACCACCTGCCCGATTTCATCTTTGACTCTTGGCAGATTATTGGCGGCTGGGAACCTGTGACTAGATACCCTATTCTTAGGGCTAGATCCCCTTCGTTGTGAACGTGTTCTCTTACCCATAATATCACCTCATCAGAAAGCACCCAGCTTGAGTGCTGCCTCCTCTGCATCATATCCCTCGGCAAGTCGTACGGAGGCATGCTTGCCGGTAATGGTAATTCTGGTGTTCACCTTAGCTACCTTGACTTCGAACAATTCCTCTACGGCTCTTTTTATTTGGGCCTTGGTTGCATCTCTGTGCACAATGAATTCTATTCTGTTGTTGTTTTGGAGGAATCCTATGTCTGGATCTGATATTCTCCTTGCCTCCAGAGTTTTCTCAGTAATCCACGGCATAACTATAATGTCAAATGGATTATTCATATTTTCACCTCATTGCCTCAATTGCTGATTTCGTCCAAACAGTTAGCCTGCCCGGATCTCCGCCGGGTGCGAGGTCCTCAGCGCACAGATCTTTGGCGATGACGACATCCACCCCCGGTAAGTTGGAGGCGGCCTTGTGGAGCCCTTCCTTGCTTGATACGACCAGAAGAACCGACTTAGGAGTCCTTGTTTTTCTTCCCCTCATGGTTCCTTTTCCTGCACGGATGGATTTTCCATTCTTGGCTCTGACAAGGTCTTCTCCGAGTCCAATACCTTCCATGATTGCGACGAACTTCCTCGTTGAATATTGAAGAGGCAATGATTCAATGTCATATTTCTCGTCGGATCCACCCCTGGACTCGACATAGTTGTCAATAACTATTGGGAAGTTTGTACCTTCAGTGAATTTATGTCCTCTTGCGGAAACCATTGTTGGATCGGCCGTAGCCGCAATCGCAGAGTCTCTGGCTGCTGCTCTCTGCTTTGAGTTGAGCTTCTGGGACCAGTCCTTGTCTACCTTTGGCCCGTGTGCGCGCCGGCCCCCGCGGGTGTGAGGGTTCTGTGCACCTGTCCTCTGGCCAGTCTTCCTCATGATTCTGGCAACTCCTCTTCCCTTGCCCCACCACTCTACAGAGTGTTTCATTCCAGGTTGAGGGGACTTCTTGCCGTTGTGCTCTCTGTGACCATAGGGCTGACGGCGGTTTGCTCTGGATGAGTGAACCGCTGAGCGGATTAGATCTGTCCTGACTTCGGTGGAGAATGAGTCTGGAAGTGTGATGGCCTTCCCTTGCTTTGCCTCAACGCTGAAGGATTCGGCCAGTAGCCCAGCATCAAGTTCTTCCTGTTCAACGGAATTAACTAGGTTGTATGCCTTGACCTTCAATTCTAGACCCCCTGCTTACTTGATGTACTGACGTATGTTAAGACGACCTCTGGCTTCTCTTCGCGAGGCCTTATTGGGTCACGGAATCTAAGCATTCTCTTGGACGGCCCTGGAAGACTCCCCTGGAATAGAATGTAAGGATTGTTTACTTCTCCGTAATTCAAGAATCCGCCAGCTGGAGTTATTTCAGATTCTCCTGGATTTGAAATTCTCAAAATTCTCTTGTTGAGTTCTGTCCTTTGGTGATATCCCATCTGGCCGGCCTGGGGCACAGTTTTCCTTACGTATCCCGTTCCGAAGTCCCCTAAGTTACCTGCCTGCCTTCTTCTCTTACTGTTTTTGTGACTGAGAATCTTAACTCCCCATCTCTTAACAGCGCCCTGCCAGCCTTTGCCCTTTGTGACTCCAACTACATCGACATCTTGACCTGCATGCCAAACGTCAGAAACGTCGATTTCTCCACCGAGTCTCTCTGATGCCCATTCGAGCTTTGCGATATTGTCATTGCCCGTCAATCCTACCTCCATAATTTCTGGAATTTTACCAGGTATGCTCTTTACCATTGATGGCTGAGTAGCTACGATAAGCCTGATCTCACAGAGTTCTTGTTCCTTTAGAGACTCAAGGGCCCCTTCTGCAGAGCCTGCCCTGTTAGGTATTCTGCCACCTCTCTTGGCAGGCTTCCTCCCTTGCTCAGCGTCTCTCTCCCCCCTAGTCTGATTTGCTAGCTTGGGCATCAATCCATCTGGGCTTGCCTCTGACAAATCGGCCCATACCTCGCCGGCAGTTTGCATACCATAGGGAGTCATCCTATATCCCCTGACAGCTAATACCTTCATGGGAGGAGCCTCGACAACGGTAACAGCCTTCCTGATCTCTTGGCCTGCTGATGTTGAGTTTGGATTGGTGTCCCTCATCAGTACATGCGTCATTCCTGCTTTCCAGCCGGCGAATCCTAGTACTCTAACATCTGAGTCGGCGTTTTCTGGCCATGCTTGGATTCTTCCAAATTTCCTGAGTGCCCTCTTGCGAGGGCTAAAGCCCATGCTACCTCGGCGGGGTCTACTCTTGTCGGCCATTCAAGTCCTCCTTGCAAAATTACCGGAAAATAGCCGTAAACGGCCTTTTTCCGGGCTAACCACGTCATGGAGATACCGTGACACCAGGCCAGCTTTCCGAGTGGTCGGCTGGATTTGAGGATGCTTTTGCAGTGCCTTCGGGTGTCTGGTACCTCACGTAGTGAGCGAGCTTCCGACAAACATACCCTATATGAACGAATCGGGAAGCTAGATTCTTGAGTATTAATCGATAGATTGCAATGAAAGCATTTTCAACCCTTGCAATAATGGAAGCATCCGTGTCACCCCATGTCAGTCATGATATGCTCAATGACGGTATTGTCGAAGCTCGTGCATATCAACTTGAAGCCGTTGATGAGGCGCTAAATAGCTCGATGCTCCTAGTGATGCCGACAGCCGCAGGAAAGACAGCGGTGATTTGGATGATGATTTCGGAAAAATTGTCAGTAGGGGGCAAGGCGATTATGATCGCTCCAACTGTAGGCTTGGTCGAGCAACATATCAGATCACTTAGAGAAGTGCTAAATCTAGACGATGGGATTGTTTCGGTAACTGGACAGATCCCCCCTGTCAAAAGAGTCGAGAAGTGGAATGGGGCGAGGCTAGTCGTTGCTACCCCGAAGGTCGTGGTGAATGATGCGAATAATGGAGTGGTGGATCTTTCTGATTTTTCTGTTCTTGTAGTGGATGAAGCTCATCACTGTACTGGGGACCATGCGATGGCCCAGGTTTGTGACAAATATATCTCAGAAAATTTGGATCCACACGTCCTTGGGGTTACGGCTAGCCCCGGCCACAGGCCTGAGACTGTCAGGGAAATATGTAGCAGGACAGGGGCCTTGAGAATACATATCAGAAACTCAGGAGAAGAGATGCTGAGCGGATATCTCTCAGAGCTGGAAGTCAGAGAGATAACAGTAATAGTTCCTGAAGAGATGATTCGCCTGTCGGAACCTTTCAAAATTTGGCAACAAGGGATTGTTGACAGGGAAAGAAGGCTTGGAAGATATGTGATGCCCGGGATGATAAATTTCTCAGGCCTATCTAACGCTATGGATAGAGCCAAGTCGGCTATTGGTAGGGGCGAGGCTAGTGGATATCAGTCTGTATCTCAGATTGCCGTGGCCATGAGATTGCATCACCTAATTAATTGCTTGATGAGCCAAGGAGTTTCTGCCTCAAGGGAGTATCTAGACAGGCTTGAGGATGAAGAGAGCGGTAGTAAAAAAACTGTAAGAGACTTTCTCAGGGACATTAGAATCAGAGAGCTTAGGACCAATCTCGCGGAGATGGATGAAATTCACTCCAAAATTGGTGCAGTGAGGAGGATGGTACGAGAGAGGATAAAGAGGGACTCCAAGAGTAGAATAATCGTATTCGCCAATTACAGAGATACAATCGCCTCTCTTGAGGCCTCCCTGGAGGGGCTTAAGGGAATCACCCCCATTCGCTTTGTAGGACAATCATCGAGAGGCAGTAGGAAGGGGCTTTCGGGTAGGGAGCAGGTAAGGAGGCTTGATGAATTCAGAAATGGGAATGCTAATGTCCTTCTTGCCACATCGATTGGAGAAGAGGGATTGGACATCCCATCCGCGGATCTTGTGATTTTCTATGAGCCAGTGTCTAGTGAAATCAGGACAATTCAGAGAAGAGGAAGGACTGGAAGGAAGAGGCTTGGAGAAGTAATTGTACTGATTGCCGAGGGAACTAGGGATGAAGGGGCCAGAGCCGCGGCTTTAAGGAGGGAGGAAAATATGCTGAGAGCTGTCCATAGAGTGAGTAGAAGCCTGCCGAGGACACATCACTCAGATCTTTCCAATCTAACAGGATTTAGTGTTGTTTCAGAAGGGATTGTGATTGATTCTGTAGATTTTGTCAAGTCCCAGAGAGAAGAGCGACGAAGATCCATATCCGAGGCAGACAAAACTATCTCTGAGAATAGTGTCGTGAAATCTGGAAGCTTGCCTTCCGAGTCGATAAGGCCTAGGGGCCAATATGGGTTAGAAGATTTTCAGAACTAACTAGTCGCCGATAACTGCTATTCTGGTTCTGAGCTGGGCGAATCTAGTGTTGTGATTACCAAATGCAAATGACAGGAGCTCAGTTAGGTGAATAATGGGCATATTTGTTGAGATTCCTGTGGCCCTTGATGCCTTTCCTTGGTATATGTCCATTATTGAATGGGAGAGGTTACATGCACTGACGATTATTTCTGCACCCTCCTCCTTGGCCTCCGAGATTACCGCTGCTGATTGCCTAAGTACAGTCGGCTCCTCGGAGAATATTCCCGGCGCACCTACACTCAGAACTCTTCCCTCCCAGTTTATCGGAGCCCCACCAAGTGCATCTATGAGCCGCTCAAAATAGTTGGGATCATTGACACTGTCGTCGCCACATGCTCCTTCCATCTGGATGTATGGGCTGTAATATCCAGCTACCCTGAAATCGAACTTGTTGACCGCTAGTTTCTCGATTTTATCAAGCCCTATCTCGTCGACAATCACGTGAAGTAGATGGTGGACGTCAGTATCTCCTGAGAAATGCATGCCACATGTCTTTGCTAGGACGTCATTGATTTCCTTCATTAGTATCGGGTCTGAGCGTAGCTTCTCCAGATCTTGTTTTAGATTACCTGCTGTTGCTGCGCACGGAGTGATGATATTGAGGCCATGGGCTTCGGCCATGGCAAACGTCCTTGCGTTCAAGGCTAATTGAAGACGTTGGTTTGCTTGCTTAATTATGCCAGCTCCACAAGATGTTGCTCCGTCCAGATATGTGAGCTCAAGGCCTAAATTTCTAGCTACCGCCTCCATCGTATCCGATACTTCCGGAGATCCGCTATGAGCTGCATTTCCGGGATGGTAGGCATACTTCAAGGGCATTAGAATCTACCATCCATTTCATTGAAAATAGCTACGACCTCATGATGATTTGAAACGGAGGAGTTGAATTGTCTTGGCATTTTCCCGACTCCTGCAGGAGGAGCAACCATCCCCAGCAAGCTGTTCAGGACATTGCCCCCGGTCCTAGTAAATCCTAACATCATCCTTGCTGTAACTCCTGAAAAGAGGTTCCCAAGTAGCCCTATTGGTCCCAGCACCTGTCTGTAAAGGACCGTGTCATTTACCTTACCACTGCTTTTGACGGTCCAGCAGTACCACCATACATGCTTGCCCAACTTACCGTTGAAAGCGTCGTTTTCTATCGCTTTTGTTCTTGCCTCAAGTAGTCCCTCGGATACAGATTTTGGATATCCACCTCTACGGAAAATTGGAGATAAATCAGTCTCTGCCTTAATTCCGTTCTCTGAGCCGATTATGCCATCAATCTCAGCTACTCTCTCGGGGGCGGTTCTTGGATCATTTCTCCTGGCCCAGGCACTGGCCAAGACAGCCGGGCCTAGGAATCCATTGGCATATGGGACCGCGTCTGAGCTGGAATGCAATAGGGGAGCGCTGTCATAATCTGCTAAGGAGTGAATCATCAGGGCCGTGGATTCTTCCATGGAGCCTATTACTCCCTGAGGCGTTTGGATCCCCTCCCTGGTGGCGGCAACCATCCATGGCCGGGATGATTCACGTTTCCTTTCTAGAGCCCAATGGTCGACAATCAGATCCCTGATTACTTCTGACCCGGGAATGGGGTCTATGCGGAGAATGAAGGATCCATCTCTAGAGGACACAATGCTATCAACCCTAACCCTTCCAGGTAAGACCAGTTTGCCATTTACAGAAAGTACTGTCGAGGGGTCATCGTCATTCCCATCTCTAAATGAGAGGGATCCGTCATGACCTTCCTTAATCGCTCTTAAGGCACTCAAAAGTGAGATGTGCCCTGGTAAGGAACAGGCCCATGAGTCCCTGCCAGTGGAATTCATTGAAGGGTCAAATCGGAATACAGAGAGCTCTACCTGAATCGCTTCAGTCTCGATTGTTGGGACTACGAAACCATCTTCTCCTCCTGCGCCAACGGATGACCCGCTTGCATACTCTGTTATTCCATCCACCATTTCCTCAATGAAGTTTCCAGAACTGTCCACTGCTGCGAGGGCAGGTAAGGCCTTCAGGGCCCATTCTGATGCAGGAGAGTCGTAGTCAACATCACAGTCTATCCTTTCGACTATCCTAGTTGCCCCGAGCTTTTCGAAAATGCTATCCCATTCCTTGCCTGACTCGCAAAATAGCTCGTAGCTTGTGTCTCCAAGAGCGCATACTGCAAAATGTACTCCCTCTAGTCTTGATGCGGCATCAGAGTTAGCGAACTTCCAAAGTTCCTCTGCATTGTCAGGCTGTTCTCCCTCGCCCCATGTTGAGCATACGATGATTACTCTCTTCTTTGACGATAAGGAATTGAAGTCGAATCCGTCCATGTCATGGACCGATCCCTCCAAACCGTATGACTTGGCGGTCTTGGCGAATTTGGCGGCCAAGCCTTCGGCATTTCCCGATTGAGATCCGAATAGAACCTCAAGGGATCTATCGCCAGAGCTTAGAAACTCTTCGATACCTTCTGTCACTGAAACGCTTTCTTCTGACATCCAAACACCCACCAGCCATAGGCTGGTAGGCGAATGCACTGGTTGCCGATTATTGAATATGATGCTTGGGACTTCTCAAGACGGGTGTGGAATTGCGATAAGGCTTGATCACATGTCCAATCCATCAAATTCGTCAGCACCGCCCGGAGAAACCCCCCTGCTGGATATTACGTCATCGATTCTCAATATCATTACTGCAGTCTCGGAGGCGCTCTGGATTGCCTGTTCGACTACTCTGCTCGGTTCAAGCACTCTAGACTTACTCATATCAGCGACACCTCCTTCATACACATTTACGCCAAAGTGGGTTTTTCCTTCGGAATGAGCCTTTCTCAGGTCAATAATTGTGTTTACGGGGTCCAATCCTGCATTCTCAGAGAGAGTCCTCGGGATTACCTCCAGAGCTCCCGCAAAGGCTTCAACCGCCATTTGTTCTCTTCCCCCGATTCTCTCGGCATACAGTCTCAGATCCCTGCTTATTGCAGCTAGAACGGATCCTCCTCCTGTAAGAACAGCCCCGTCTTCATGGGCAACGGCTACCACTCCGACTGCGTCATCGAAAGCTCTCTTGATCTCATCCACAACGTGTTCTGTTCCCCCTCTGATGAGTACAGAGACGCTTTTGGCTTGGGGGCACCCCTCGATGAACACCATATCTGAGTCTCCGATTTTCCTCTCTTCGACGTTTGATGCTGTGCCAAGGTCTTCTGAAGATAGGTCGTCAATATTGGTAACAATTCTAGCTCCTGTTGCCTTGGAAAGGGCCTCCATATCGCTTTTCTTTGCTCTTCTAATTGCGAAGATTCCCTCTTTAGACATGTAGTGCTGTGCCAGGTCATCAATTCCCTTCTGGCAGATCACCGTATTCGCCCCCACTGACTGGAATTTCTCAACGAGAGATTTCAGATACTGTTCCTCCTCATCCAAGAACTGTGACAACATGTTCGGGTCGGTAATCTGTATCTTGGCGTCGACCTCCGTTTTTTTGACCTCGATTGCAGAATTAATCAGGGCGATACTCGCTCCTGAGACAGACTTTGGCATTCCGCTGTGGACTCTTTCTTTGTCTAGGACAATACCGTCAACTAAGGCACTGTCTCTAATGGATCCACCCTGCTTTTTCTGAATCTTGATGTCATCAACATCAACAGTGTTTCCTTCAGAGTCGGTCTGTGCAACGGCAACAACAGCGGCCACACTGATATCAGCTAGAAATTCTTTTACCGCACCCGCACTCTTGCCTGTTAGTGCCGTTTTTGCCACTTCCTTGAGTATTTCCTCATCCACCTTCAATGCGTGAGTCCCAATTAGATCTGATGCCTTCTCAGAAGCAAGTCTGAATCCTTCACAAATTACTGTTGGATGAACGTTTTGTTCGATGAGGTCTTCACTTCTCTTCAGGAGCTCTCCTGCGATGACAACTGCACTAGTTGTGCCGTCATAGCAATGTTGTTCTTGTGTCTTCGCGATTTCAATTATCATCTTTGCAGCTGGGTGCTCAATATCCATCTCTTTGAGTATTGTTGCCCCATCATTCGTGATTACCACGTCTCCCATGCTGTCTACCAGCATTTTGTCCATCCCCTTTGGCCCTAGGGTTGATCTGACTGCATCCGCTACTGCTTTTGCGGCTGCAATGTTGTTACTCTGTGCAGACTTGCCGCTAGTTCTTTCTGTCCCCTCCTTTAATATGAAAATTGGTTGTTGACCGCCGTACATCTGTCCGAACTCCTGATTCTTGGAGGATGCCCACTTGAGGGGGGGTCATAAGGGCTCGCACTGGGCATTGTATGTTCTACTCACTGGTCATCCTGCTGGTCTAACCATCTCTGACCATAGTGAGCCCACTGTTCCATAGTCCAGCCCTCTGGCAGTCCCGATTCGGGCAGGGGAGGCATTACATCGTGATTTTCATCGGGTGTCTCCTCTTCGCTTGCATCGCTTTCCTCGGCCTGGTGGATTGGAGGAGGGGGCTGGTTGAAAATTTCTCTTGACCCCCCATACATCGAGTTAGCAACCTCATCAGAAGAGGGGAGAGGGGGCATTTCTGGTAGCGATCCGGATGATAGAATTCCACCAGGGACCGACATCTCGTAGTCATCCAGAGTCGAAATCTCCTCGAGGGGACTTGTAGCGGTCTTCATTGTCCTGATGGCAACGACTAGGATCGCCATTATTGCCACTATTCCAACTAGCAGGAACAGTATATTACCTCCAAGCCAAGCTGCCTCTCCCGCAGAAACGCCGTCTTCTATTGGCACAGGCCTCTCGAGGGTAATCATGACTGTCCGAGATATCTTATCTATATCGGAGTCCACATCCAAGGTTAGCTCGAAGGTCATCGAATCCTGAGGCAAAGAGGCGAGGTTCTCTTCCGTAATTTCCAAGGTTACTACAACTAATCTTGTGGTATTAACATCCAAAACGAAGTCCCTATCCTCCTGTTCTATCCTAGCATTTACTATGTTAAAGAAAAGATCCGAATCTCTATCTACGTCTGTTCTAACCAGCTGGGCATCGCTAGGATGATCATTCTTGACGCTAAAAGTGAGCTCTAAATCGTTGTCGGCCTCTGTAACGGTAACGTCGTTTGGAGGCAGAAGTTCAATCCATCCTTGGTCTCCAACGTGGAACTCTGCCTTGCCGGTACCAGAGACTACGACATCCGAGGCCTGAGATTCTTTGCTGGTCGCAATCATTGAAATCGTTCTGTCTCCGAATGCATCGTCTCCGAATGAGTAAGTCACGGTGACATTGTATGACCCTCCTGATTCGATGTAGGGGGTCCTTAGTCCGTTTGAATCCGAAACTAGGTTTATGGCCTCGGCAGATACGTCAGGTAAATGATCGAAGTTGACGTAGAATGCATCGTCAACATTTCCGTTGTTGATGATTTCCCAATTTACTGTCCGGGGCGCATCCCCGCCCCTGAAAACCTCTTCGAGCATATTCAGGTCCTCTACCTCCACTAGGTTGGTCTCTGGAATCGTCAAATACACCCTCTTGGAAACCTCATAAGATGGGTCAGTAACACTTCTTGCAATAATCTTGATCTCATAAGTTTCGGGCTCCAGGCCGTAGGGCATTGGAAGCATGAGGAAAAATGTAGAGTCTCCTCCAAAAGGAGTTATTCCAAGTGTTCTATCGGTATTGAGAGTAGCACCTAGTCTCCAGTTTGTGTCCAAATAGAGGTCGAATGCCTCCTCAGAATTACCATTGTTGACGAGCATCACCTCTATCGATCTAAAAACACCATCAGCGGGAGCATCATATTGAATTGAGAAAGGGATCAGATCGATATCATAGAGAACTGGGACCTCTATTTCAATCATGGGCGTGGACATGAACTGGGCAGGAGCCCTGCCACTGGCTATTAGGGTGATTTGATAGATGCCAGGGGGAATCTCGCTTGGGGTCAGAATCTTTGCGAAAAGATCTAACTCCTCGTTGATTGCTAAATCTAGACTAGTTATCATTTGCCCTTCATCATCATACCACTCAACATTCTCAGGCCCCCAAGTAGTATCGGCGAATGTCGCTCCTAGGTTCCAAGTCGCGATTTGATTACCTGTATTCTTGAACTTCATTGGTATAGTAGCGTTATTGCCTGGCAGAATCGTAGCATCGGGGTAGGCCAATGTCTCTGGCTCGAGCTTGCAAGAATAAGCGGCTTGGACAGATAGTGGGATTCCTCTGACTTCAGGAAGACCTATGGTGGCCTTGGTGGAATTGGTGGTACCGTCATTGATATCAACGAACCACATCATCTCCTGAACATTAGCCCCATCTGGGATAGTGATATTGAACCAAACATCAGTTGTGTCCAAGGCCTTCACTACGTCGGTAACAACGAAGTTATCATGATCTGTTGGGTTATTTGAATCTATTCTGATTGGGTAACCAAACATCCAAGACTCATTGGAAACCTCTGTGAAAAGTCTTAATGTTACATCGACGTACCCGTTGTTGGTAATCCTACAATAGAGCGATTTAACCTCGGCAGGTACCACGAGATAGGCGTTAGGAAGGGGATCGTCGCAGTCAACATCGACGGTGTACTGAGGGACTCTTTCTATGGCAAACAGAAGGAAAGAGTCTATGGCTATTCCACCGGATGCCTGGGAGCTATCGGAGTCGAACTTGAATGCTAAGTTGTATTCCCCGGTTCTATGCATTCCCGTCATATTCCACACGCTCATGGACCAGTCATATTCCACAGGAGAAAGGCCGATTTCAGTGTAATTGAAGGACTCTACCGAGGATGAAGCATCGGCCTCTATACTAACTGAATCACCTGTTCCCATTTGGCCCCAAGCATAAGTAACCATCTGCATCGAGAGATAGTCAAATCCTCGTAAATTCATCTTACAGAATCTCGAGCCGTATTTTTCGCTAAGAGAAAGGTCTTGAATTCCGTAGCCCAAACCATGGCCCGGATCATCGCAGTTCTGGAATGGTGTAAACCATCCCCACCACAGTCTGTCGTGCCTGTTACTAGCATAATCTGAGCCATCTCTTGCCACCCTCCAATGCTTTTCACCATCTAATGAATCATCGGAATCAATCATCCTCCAATGTCCGTATGTATCTGGATCTGCCGATAGTGAGCCATCTGCCTCATATCCACCGCCAACCCAAATTGGCTCGTTTGCATATGGGGTGTTTGGGCAATCATTCACTCCGTCGCCATCCGTATCCCCACAGAATCCATTTTCCATTGAATCTTGCCAAATTGCAACCGGCATAAGACGCATGAGGTCATTATTCCCCTGATTGTCATCAGCCAGGCCTCCATCCACCATTCCAATCAGCTGAATACCTCCTGTTAGGAATCCAGTCTCATCGATAGCACTGTGGGACATGTTTGGAGTCCATGTTATTTGTTGAACGACCGATTGTTGACCTGAAAGTGTCATGTTAGAAATGAACTCGTCAATCATGAAACCAACTGGGTGCCAAATTTGCAGTGAAGCGTCTGCATATGCAGGCTGACTTGAGGTCCCGGCTTGTGTGAATGTTACCTCAATCTGTATCTCCTGTCCCCTAATGACATATTCCTCGATACTACCATCTGGCTGTGACCACTCCATTGCAGAGACAGAGCCGGTTCCTATCTCTATTGACGTAACTTCGAAGTCGATTAGCGACTTGGCTTGAACGGAAGATTGTTCATCCTGATCAAGTTGTCCTGACCCACCTAGAATAGGGGCCATTGAGGTCACAATAAGCAAAGAGCACAATAGCAGGGGAGATACGATACGCATACTTACACAATTGGGGGCTAAGTAACATGTATGAAGGTTGGGACAATGCGTTCAACCTCTGAATTAAACGAGTTGCGTTTGGCAAATTGGTTTCAGAAGAGTACTCAATGGCCAGAAACCCAGTGAAGAGCTTATGGTTGCATGCGTGCCCGTGTTGTCATGAGTGAAGATGAGTCATTGAAAAACAGGCTTACTCTGTCTTTGCTCGTGTTCCTCCAGGTAACTCTGATACCTATTTTCGGATTCTCGACTAGGTATCTTCTGGATATAGACAGGAATAACTTCTCCGTGGCTGTCGAGACAGAGCTGATAGAATGGATTATTGTTTCTGGCGTTCTCTATGGTGTCTTTTCCCTGTTTCTTGCTCTGGCTCTAGGAGGATTCAGACCATATTTTGTCATCAACAGAGGCGGGCTCGCATCATTTCTTGGGCTCAGGACTAGGAAGGGCGATCCTGAGCTTGTTGACAGATCCAGGTTATCCGTAAGCTCTAGCCCATATGGGAAAATGGCGAGGTTGGTAGACAGACGTGTTTCGAGAGATGGATATGATCTGATTGCGGTCCATGGAGGACTGCAATTAATTGCCGTCCCTCTGCAGATTATCCTCATAGCTGTTCCTTTGGCGATTATAGAGGGTTTTCCAAGCTCGTTAATCAAGCCCGGGACGGCTTTCCAGCTCGGGATGGCTGGATATCTAGCATCATTGTGGATTGCTATGAGGATTCAACCCCTCATTTCTAAGCATTTGGTGGGCATGGCATCTGTACTTAGAACCGTGATTTGGAGGTTTTCTATTTTCTCATGGGTGCTCCCTATTGTGATTTTTTGGTATACTGCAAGGTTGCTCCTAGTTTCCTCTCTTGGATGGTTGGAGCTTGACTACAGTGATTGGAATGACTTGCAGATAGATGCCTTCGTTCTGAATCTGGTATCTCCTAACGCGGAAGTCCCCAAGGGAGCGGTTATTGATTTTCTAATCGCAATATCAGTACTTCCTCTGGCCACCTTCACATCTATCTCTGTCTTGGGGGGCTCGAACGGGCTTCCAGATTGGATGTTGGGTGCCGAAGATCGTCTGGAAAACCTACAGATGCATTCTCTTGGGGCCCCGGAGGACTCCGATGAAACACCTACTTTGGAAGATCTTGGAGTGTCAAGCATCATCTCCGAAAGAGAGGATAGCGAGGAGGGAGAAATGATCGACCTTCCGTTCGAGTTATTCGGCGGGAGCAAGGAAGAATAAGTCCGCCAGTCTGTTCAAAAAGAACCATCCTGAGCCAATAATGAGTCCAAACATCGCTGGATTTGGCCCGTCCGACCATAGCAGGAATCCCGCCAGAGTGCCTATGATGGCAGATGAGGCTATTTCATACGGGGAGCCTAGCTTATCTCTTGCCAGGCTGGGGGCGTACCATGAAGCAACGGCGGAAAGAAAGATAATTAACGCAGAAATCAAGAAAATTCCTCAGTCTCCCCGTAATTTGGCGAGAGTCTTTTCAACCCTATCCATGCCTCTCGAGATATCATCCCTTGAAATCGTGTAAGCGAATCTCAGATGTCCCTCTCCAGCCGACCCAAAAGCGGTTCCCGGAGAACACAATACGCCCCCTTCCAAGAGCGACATGGCGATTTCCTCACTGTTCATCCCGGGGACATCGACCTTTGGAAAAACGTAGAACGCACCTGTGGGAACGTGGCATGTAACACCTGGCATCGCGTTCAGCCTTTCGCAGATTAGGTCCCTACGATTCTTGAACTCAGACCTCATAGACTCGGGATAATCCGGAGCTTTCTCAAGAGCCTCAAGAACAGCATGTTGCATGGCGTCATTGCTACAGGCGGTGACATAGTACTGCATTTTTGTCAATTGCTCCATTGCCTGTTGATCGGGGGATAGAAGATACCCAATTCTCCATCCAGTCATGGCAAATGTCTTCGAGAATGATTGTACCATAATCACCTTGTCATAACCTGCACCGATGAATGATACATGAGGGGCGTCGTAGACAATTCTGTCATACACCTCATCTGAGATTATCCAGAGATCGTTCCTTTTGGCAAATTCGACTAACTCGTCTCTTTGCTCGGGGTTAACATTCCCCCCGGTAGGATTACTTGGGAAATTGTACAGTATCGCTACTGTTGAGGAATTAACTCTCTCCTCCAAGTCTTTTATGGTAGGGACGAAGCCATTCTCAAACCTACATGGATATAGGTTTGGGGAACCACCGCATATTTCGACATCTGGGGGGTAAAGTGGAAAGTATGGCTCAGGGATTAAGACATTGTCGCCCGGGTTTACTAATGCTAGAAATATGTCCAAGAGTCCGTTCGTACCACTCATGGTGATACATACGTTGGACTCATCCAAATCTGGCACTAGATGGTGCCAGAGAGATGCTATTTTGGACCTCAACTCCGGGTGGCCAGCAGTGGTGGTATACTTGTTCCTTCCATCCCTCATTGCCTTGTCAAATGCATCAATGGCTAACTGGGGCGGTTGGAAGTCTGGCTCGCCTAAGCCAAACTGGATTGCATCGTCTCCGGCCATGTCAAACATACGTCTGACCCCAGTTGGACGAATGCTGTTAGCCCGGTCGGAGAAGCGCACCATGTGCATTTGAGAGACGACATAGGATTTGAACAAGGCGGCTGTCAGCCCTCAACGTCATCCAAAGTTGGTTCAATTATCTCGGCAACTAGTATTGTTGAGTCATCGTCATTTCCTCTCTTCAACAGTGACTTTTCAGCTAACCTAAGGGCCGAGGTTGGAGATATAGAGCCAGTTAAAGCAATTGAGGTTGCCCAGCCTAGAGCAAATAGGACTACGGCTCCAACAATGACCGGTGAGAAGTATGAAGAGCCCGCCTTCGAGCTATTGGAACTGAACTCAGAGAAAACGGGGAGTGATCTCCACTCTCCTGATGTGGAGTGGATCTCAACGGTATGGTTCCCAGAACTCATTTTCGTGGTGTCCAAAAGTATGTGCCACATAAACGGGGTTAGGGCACCAATTTCGCTCGGAGTTGCAGAATATGTTGTTTCGAGCCACTCCCCCCCATCAATTCGGTACTCAACCCTGTCTACGCTCCCGGCTTGCCCCCAAGAATGTCCAGTTATATTCAATAAGCCATTCTCTGATTGGTTGGTGCTGATTAGATGGTTCTGCAAACTAGGATCGATTACAGGAGTCCTTCCAGATTCCTTCAAGAATTTGGCGAGTTCGACCGAAGCAAGGGCGTCCACCATCCCATACCCGAATTCACGATTCCAATATGGGTCAATTTCTGGGGCACTGGCCTCACCCCGTCTCTCTGATGTATGCTTCAGAATCTCCTTGATTTGCAAGGGCGTTAGATTCTCATTTGCCTCCCAAACCAGAGCCACGATTCCTGTCACTGCTGGAGCTGCGTACGACGTTCCACTTCCGCGCCCAGTGTATGTGTTGCCTGAAGCGTCCCCTCCGATGAAATTATTACATCCACCGCTTGAGACACATCCTTCTGCTTGAATGATGTTCGTACCGGGAGCGCTGATCTCAGGAATCAATTCATTCAGCGGATTCTGATCCCCATTGTCCTTGCGTGGACCTCGCGAGGAATAGCTGGCGATGGTATCATCATCTCTATCGACAGTGTTCTTATCGTCCGTGGAGGCGACAGTTATGGATAAGGAGGAAGCGCTCATTCCGGAAAGGCCGTCATTATTCTCTCCGTCATTACCTGCTGCATTTGAGACTGCTACGCCTAGCTCCATTGCCTCGTCGAGGATTCTGCTGTGCATATCTGAGCCATCTGATCCACCTCCCTCATGACTAGTTATCCCCCAAGAAAGTGAGATTATATCAATGCCGTGATTTTGCTCTGGAACTCCTGGCCAAGCGTCATCTCTGTGATCTATAATCCATTGAAGACCATTCATGGCAGACTCATAGAACTCTTGCTCCAGAAGGTAGTTTTCAAAGGGTCCAGCCCCGACATCTGTCCCTATTCTTACGTCTACGAGCATTGATTCTGGGGCTGCTCCGTAATAATCTGTCTGGGTGCCATCAGCGTCTAACCCATTAGCACTGGCCATCCCCATGCAGGCTGTTCCATGCTGATTCCCATCATCGGGGTCGAAGGAGCCGTCATCTTGCCTGCCTCCAGCAAGTATGCATTGCGGATCGGAATGGACAAAACACACTGCATCATAACCTGCTACAAACTTACCGTTAAGACCAGGGTGTTCATTGTCCACACCTGTGTCCACCATGGCTATGTTGATTCCCTCTCCGGAGACTCCCAGGTCCCATGCACCAATTGGGTATTCAGTAGAGTTCCTAGCCTTGACGGCCGGAGTCTGCACATCTCCATAGAATACTAAAGATCCGTACCTCTCAACCATGACGACGCCTTCTATTTTGGATAGGTTCCAAACATCTGAGGCATCAACATCACCGATGAGTAATGCGTCAACTACAGGTAGCTGCACGCTCACATTGTAGCCCATGGAAGACAGAAAATCGATATCACTCTTCAAGAGCCCTCTGGAGTAGGAAAGGCCGACATTCACCCTTCCTTTCTCAAATTGCAGAGAGTCATGAATCCCATTTCTGTCTGAGTCCAATGAAGTAGTGTCCCACCAATTTGAATCTGGGTCCCACCATATATCGGCCTGCAGTGGGGCATCTTCAGTATGATCCATTCCAAGTTTCTGGATATCGCTATCTGCCATGTCAGATACTTGGTGACTATCGGACGAGGCAGAGATGCTACCTATTAGTGGTGAAAGCAAAATCGACACCATAAATACGGCCACGGCAGAACGATTCATTGAGCTAGCGAGAAAGAGGCCCCCAATGAAGTAAGCGCTCCCGCAATCATTGCAAATCGCAGATTGATGATATTGTGGTGGGGGCACTGGGATTTGAACCCAGATCAGCGGGTGTCTCCCACTTTAGCGTGCACCCGGCAAGCGCACGCTCTCGGGTTGCGACGGGTCGGTGCTCCAGTTGGTCATCAGATCCATCAGATACCCACTCGTCGTCATTCCCGTGCAACTGGAGCCCGCGGTACTACCAGGTTATACTATACCCCCGTAGGAGTAACCCTGCGTGGGGCCACGCTCTTATGATGGTCACGGTCCAGGAAGTCCTAAATCTGTCACAGGCCAACTTGTAGCATCATTACGATTAGACTGATTAGCATCCAGAGGCCAAACACTGTTGAGGCGACTCCCCACGCTCTGGGCCTGATTCCTTTGCTCATTTGCCCTAGGATAAATGTGGTCTTTCCCAGTGATGTGGCAAGTGTCCGGACAATGGTAACTACCATGCCAGCCGCCAAGATGAATAAGGCCAGGACTACTACTGAAGAGAATGCCCCTAGAATTCCGGATCTAGCTATGGAGCCAACACCCTGCGGA
This sequence comes from Euryarchaeota archaeon UBA130, assembly GCA_002505775.1. Lineage (GTDB taxonomy): Archaea > Thermoplasmatota > Poseidoniia > Poseidoniales > Thalassarchaeaceae > MGIIb-O5. The sequence goes on from DAVY01000017.1 coordinate 30,489, forward strand.
ATCAAGAAGGGCGATCTGATCCAAGCTAGCCATGCCAACCAGAGCCCAAGATATGTGTCACGAATAAATTCATCTTGGCCTCTCCATCCCCTATATGATTCAGGAAGCTTAGAGTGCGCAAGTCTTGAAAGTGCCTCTATCTCAAAAATTGAGCCTTTCAATAGAGTCGACATACCATGATATATGAGTATCATTGAGAGAATTATCTCGACCAGCAACCATGACGAGGACATTCCAATAGAGGCGAGTATTGATACTGGAACTGCCCATAACGCGAAGCCTACGGATGCAGCTGATACAGTCAGAATAGCTCCTGCGAATGGGTTCATTCCTTTTTCAGGTTCTTCCTCCTTTTGAGACGTTGGTAAAGAGAGGACCAAAAGTGGAAGAAGTGCAGTCGACAGAATCATGATAAACAAGCCATAGGGGCCATTTCCAGAGCCTTTAAGTCCCAACTCGACAGCGTCCTTAATCTGGTTTGGAGGCATAGTACCTGGGCTCCATGATGCGATAAAGCCTGCCGGATCTATCACTATGACTGCATCGGTGGGGCCACTAGGAAAGGCGAATCCAGTACTTGAGTCTGATTCGTCCATCAGCAGTGGCCATGATTCGTTTATTGACTGGGCGTGCACATCGAGATTTACCGCAGAGAGCTCTCCCCCTGTGGCAATTTGAACGAATTTCACTCGGTTATCCATTATGATGCCAGCAGATTCAAAATCGTCTCTCTGATGTTCTGCATAAGGGGAGCCTGACTGGAATAGCCCCACCACGACTGCATCCGAACCATCCAGTAAATCATCTAATGATACTGCCCCCATATCAGAATCATGTGATAATAAAATGAAGGGTGGAGCGGCCCCCCTGCCCTCGTTGGCTTCGAAGTCGATATCGGGTAGGCTTGCAGCTGGGCCTAACACTGAAAGAGCAAGCATTAGAATTACTACATAGGAAAGCAGAGGGAGTGTGGCTTCCCTGATAGAGAAGATAATCCAGAGAACTATTGAGAGTGGGACTATCACTATCGCCCAGAAGCTCCCCAGAAGTGGATCTGGTTCCTCGAATACTTCGAATCTAAGCATCCCAACAGAGTGGCATGTGTTGCTGGGGTCCTGATCGGTGAGTATGAAACAGCCGTCAATCATGTACTTTCCTGGCAACAGGGGCTTGTCGGTTGACCAAGCCCTGATTGTACGGTTGGCCTCTCCGATTAGGGTAGTATGAGGAGTCTCGAAGTGATCTAACCTCTGATCCTCGTCTCCATTTCCGTGGACCATTTCATCCCAGTCCATGGGCCCTATGATTTCGATTACTTGCCAATCATAGTCCGATTCCCCCCATGGCGAGAGGGGAGTAAACTGGACCCTTGCCATCCTATTCGAGTCTATTTTCACCTCTAGAGAAGGTTCCAGTATCTGTCCGTCGAGAATAATTCCAGAGCCGGCATCATATGACCCCCACCAAAGTACACCTCCCTGAAGACACTCGTGTTGGACGTCGACCCTCAGTGAAACCAAGTCTCCTGATGACAGTGTGACGTTCACGTCACTTGCCTGTACCGAGAATTCATGAGCCAGCCCGAATGACTCCTCCATAGCCAGGGAGTTAGTTGATGCCTGGGCCAATATCTGATTAGAGCCAAGGCTGAGCCACACAGTGAATGATGTTTCGGATCCGGCAGAGCCAGGGAGAATATTAGACAGGCGACAGGCATCATTCGTGGTTTCTAGAGATGCAAAAAGCCTGACTGTCACGTTTCCTTGGAATCTCAGAGACTCAGAGAGAGGTGCGGATTGGATATCAATAAGGTTAGGAGCTAGGGCGGAGCTGGTCTTGGTGAATTCCGCTCTCCCTAACGGTTCGCCTGTCAGCTTCGACCAGTTTCTATCGAGATAGGGATCGCTGAGGTCCCCTTTCAGGAACAGATTGTGCGTCGTCGGAAGCTCCCAAGTTTCACCTGGCCCTTCAGGACCCGTTGTCGACTGGCTGGCCACAAGGGGGGATACGAGCATCAATGACGCGATGAACAGAGCCGTTGGAATCACGACTCTCGACCTTAGAGGCGGCTCCAACATGTGACTCGCTGCAGGCTATGGCGTTCAAACCCAACGGCTAACAGTTCCTACAGGAACTGATAGTTTACGATTACCGCTAGGACCGCTCCTGAGAATGTAGCTAGTAAGTTTACAGCGTGCTTTCCGATATGCCCTTGATTCTCCAAAACAGCCCCTAACAGGGAGTCTATCTGGCAACCGAACCAACCTATCGCGGAAACCAAGCAAATGAATATTGGAAGTGATGTATCGAACCCTCCATCCACAGGCAATATTGCCGCAAGAACGGCTATTGAAAGTGCCCCGAAAACTGCTGCCACTGTTCCGGTTGGGGACATCCCTCCGTTTGTTCCTTGGGGGACAGCTTGCAAGTTAATTATACTCCTCGTTCTGGTATCCAGTGACCCTATTTCTGAGGCCAAAGTATCGGAACAGGCCACTGCTACACATGATGATAATGCCAGATAGTCCCAGCTGGACTCGGGGTACTGCCAATTGATTATGGATACAAGCATGGGCGCGGCGCCATTGGCCAGAACATTCCTCCACCCCCTGAGGCCCTCATTAGCCTCTGCTAACGAGATTGCTAGCTTCTCCTCGTACCTCCATCTCGTAGCTGATGAGCCTATGATCAAGAATCCCATCAATACTACGAGCCAGGTCCAATGTCCAGCCAAAGATACTGTCAAACCGACCGTAAGAGCGGCCAGAATCCCACCATTGTCAAGCATGTCCCTAACTTTTGTCACTATGAGCAAGCCCATGACAAGAAACAGGGAGATTATATGGTCGTCTGAGAGCTCAAACATGGATGCAATCGAAACACTTGCACAGTCCTCTGGTCAAGAATGATTCCCCAATTTCCTGACAATGAGGGGACTTGTTGGGGAATATGTGAATAGACCAGTGCATCCTCAACTGTCATGGATGGCAGGGGAGGAGCTGTTCAGGGAGCTTTCATCAATTTTTTCACAATGAATCCTATTCTGCCCCCTGAGCCGATAATTGACTACTCAACTGAAGGAGTCAGCAAAAGTAAGATTGCCTCTTGGGCGGTTATTTTTTCATTTCTCGTATCTTGGATGGTTGTTCTAATCATAGGGATATTGGCCATGACCGTTCTATTGATGATTGTAGGGGTTGGAGAAGGTCCGGCTTTCTCGATTGGATCGATTGTAATTGAAATTATTTTGATTCCGATGATTTTGTTTTTCATTTACGTAGATGGAAGTCTTGAAAGGACTAGGGAATTACTTCGTTTTGGCTCGCTGAAGAGAGGCTTGACAATTGGATTGGCCGTACCAGTGTTTGCTATGATTGTAGACAATATCTTGGTGCTGGTATACGGGGTGATGTTTGTAGCTATGTTTGGTGAGCCTACGATTCCGGAACTTCCTGGCGGCACATCTTGGGAATCATCCAGCTCAGCCTTAATTCTAACTTTCATCTCGATTTGTATTCTGACCCCGATATCCGAAGAGCTCCTATTTCGAGGATACATTCTAGATTCTATCAATCGGATTCATGGCAAATGGCCTGCTATTTTGCTTAGTTCATTGTTGTTCGGACTTGTTCATTTCGACCCATACATCATCGGAATGGCGGCAATAGGAGGGGTGATTTATGGTTGGATTAGGATTAGGACGGGTAGCTTAATTCCGGGAATTGTTGCACATGCAATGTGGAATACGATGGCATTGATTGTGACCTATCTTTAGTGTCGCTCAGATCGCCCATCACTCTTGGTGCCTATTGCCCCCGGTGCGGTTTCTCATCACTGCGACAATAGTCGGAGTTGGGTTTGGCGTATTGTCTTAGCGAATCACAATACGGCACCACAGATGCCACAAAAAAGCTCATTCCGGATTCCATCTCTTTGCATGCTCCATTCTCCACATGATGGGCAAGGGGGCAGTCCCTTCTCACTTGATTCAACCTTGGGCCCTTTTCTGAAGATTTTCTTATACTTCTCAGGACGCCACCAACCCTTGGCTGGCCTCTTGATCTTAGGCATGGTCGACCGAAGGGCGGTATGCTCATGAGGTTATTCTCGGACGGATACCCAGTGCTTGGGCAGGATAGCGTATTAGACATCTCGATAATCGGAGCCGGAGTCTCCGGCCTGAGCACAGGCATAAGACTCCTAGAGGCAGGGCACGATGTGACGATTTTCACAGAAAGTATCAGCCCGGATACTGTTTCTGATACCGCGGCCGCTTGGTGGTATCCATTCCTGGCCGAACCATTGGAAAAAACCAACCAGTGGTCTGCTGAAACATTCTATGAACTGGTACGTCTCATGGAAGAAGAAGGCGTTTCTTGCATCACTATGAGGAAGGGCAAAGAGTTCCTTGAGGTCGAATCCCCGGCCCCTGGCTGGAGCAAACAGATCCCTCACTTTAGAATCCTTGACAGTGACGAAATCGCTCCCGGTTACACATTTGGCTGGGAAATAGAGGCGCCAGTGATTGAAATGCACATTTACATGCCATGGCTTATGGAGAGATTTGAGAGTCTGGGTGGCGATTTAAGAATAACAAAAGTGGGTTCGTTGGAAGAATTACCTGGAGATTTAGTGGTAAACTGTTGTGGACTTGGTGGCAAGGAGCTATGTCAAGATGATGATTTGGAGCCCGTCAGAGGGCAGATTGTATACGTCGAACAAGATCCGGGATTCGGAAGATTCGACCAGCGTCCTGAATCTCTGATATACACAATTCCCAGACGGGATGTGACTGTTCTGGGTGGAACAGCGCAAAGGGGGGATTGGGACGAGACAATAAGGGAAGAAGATACAGAACACATACTTGACAAATGTGAGTCACTTTGGCCCGAGCTGGACAGATCGAAAATTGTGGGAGTGGCAGTAGGCCTCAGGCCCTCAAGGAAGTTAGTCAGGCTCGAAATTGAGAAATTGGCCTCTGGCAAATTTGTGATTCACAACTATGGCCATGGCGGAGCCGGTGTGACCCTTTCCTGGGGATGTGCTGACGAGGTGGCCAGTATAGTATCTAGTAAGATGACTTAGTAGTCGAAATTACTACTGCTCCTATCTTGTATGGATCGCCATTTGATGAAGGCCTTCTGTCCTCCAAACGCCCTTTCCATCCATCCTCGATAGTCCCTATTGGTATCCTTATCGAAGCCCCCCTATCAGAGACTCCGTACGAGAATTCGTGTATAGATTGGGTCTCGTGTAGGCCCGTCAATCTCTGCTCATTGTGAGCACCGTAGACATCTATGTGCTTCTTGATGTTCTTCCCGAAGGCCTCACAAATCTGACTCATGAGCTCCTCTCCCCCTTCGTCTCTCATCCTTCCATCGCTGAAGTTTACGTGCATTCCAGAACCATTCCAATCCGTAGGGCCAAGTGGCTTTGGATGCCACTCGATAGAGAGTCCGTATTTTTCGGCATTCCTCTCTGCTAGATACCTGGAAACCCAAATCTGGTCTCCAGCTTCCTTGGCACCCTTCGCAAAGATCTGGTATTCCCACTGCCCTACTGCAACTTCGGCGTTTATCCCCTCAACGTTCAAGCCGGCCTCGAGACACATGTCCAAGTGGGCCTCTATGATATCTCTTCCGAATGTATTCTTTCCACCAACAGAGCAGTAAAACTGCCCTTGTGGTGTTTGGTCACGGGGGAATCCAAGTGGAAGGTTTGTCTCTGGGTCCCATAGGAAGTACTCTTGTTCGTAGCCGAACCAGAAGTCGTCATCGTCTTCCTCTATTGTCGCCCTTCCGTTTGAAGGGTGTGGGGTTCCATCAGCGTTCAAAACCTCACACATAACCAAGAAGCCGTTTATTCTATCAGGATCAGGGCATATGAAAACCGGCTTTAACAGGCAGTCGGAGTCCCCTCCCTCTGCTTGTTGAGTAGATGAGCCATCGAAAGACCACATGGGGCATTCATCAAGGGTTCCTCCGAAATTTGTTCTAATCATCGTCTTACTTCGCATGCTTTGTGTCGGTTCATATCCATCCAACCAGATGTACTCTAATTTTGACTTAGTTGCCATAACCAGTCCCCAATAATGGGCGGTTTATTAATTGAATGTATGTACAGAAATAGAGATGCAGTCTAATTATAATTACATGTAATTCTATTATTTCTGAACGAATGAAAGAATTATGCCTAAATTAGTGTTGATTCATAGTTAATATTTTCTATCACAGCTGATTGAGTCTGGCGAATGTTCAGAACAAGGGGGTCGTGCAGGGCAGGAGAAGATGGTGGACGTGCCGAGATTTGAACTCGGGGCCTCTTCCATGCCAAGGAAGCGCGCTTCCAAGCTGCGCCACACGCCCAATATACAGGCGAGCTCCTAGGTCCATTTAAGGAGAATGGGTGGTAGCGACGGTCAGGTCAAAATGATTGGCGGGCCCGAGATTCCTGAAAAGTTGCTCACAGACATAAGGGGAGCCTTAGAAGGGATGGATGCCCCTTTCCTAAAACACATTGAGAAAGAGCTAGAGCTGGTTTGGCTCGAGGAGGAAGACTCAAGATTGGGAATGACGAGGTTTGAATGTGACCATAACGAGATTTACAGAAGGAAAAGACTGTCACTTCCTCCTGGAAAGATTACGATTGGGATTAATCCGAAACTGAAAAATGATGAGGCTATGTTGCTTCACACACTCGCCCATGAAATACTACATGCAGTAGGCTTACTAGATCATGGGGGCTCACATTCAGAAATTGTCTCATCTGTCGCACCGGCTCCGAAGTTGAATGAATCCCCTGTTCTCAGAAGTATGAGGGAAGAAGTCCTCTCTAGCCTCCCAGAAAGGCAGTGGATATGCGGAAATTGTGGTCATTCATGGGAGCGAAGGAGGGTAACAAGGCCAGTCAGGTGCCCAAAGTGCGCCAGACCTTTCTCGAGATCTGGAAAGTAGGGTTCATCTAATTGATGCGTGCGCGACGGTACGGGCGATTAGTGTAGTCTGGATATCATCCCGGCCTTCTAAGCCGGTGACACGGGTTCGAATCCTGTATCGCCCGCCATAAAATTGGCTTGCCTCACGAATCGCTCATATACGGGCAGTAGGTCGGCCGGGCCCATGAAGAGGGGTTCCCGCGCTTGGAAGAAGCGAGGGCAGCAGCGCTGGAAGTGGCGTAAGAAGAAGCTGAGAAGGAGAAAGGCCGCTCGTAAAAGAGCGAAGCAGTAGTGTTTTTTGCTAGAATTCGTCTTTTTCGAGTTTGTTGATAGTCACCTCGTTTTTTCTCCCGTAAGTTATTCTGTCAACTGGAATTGATAAATTAGTTCTCTGGGATAGTGGCTGGCACCAGAAGGTGTTGTCTGGGACGCATTGATTGGATCATGATTCATTTGTGGAAGATCATTGTAATGTAAACAAACAATCAGGCGCATAATTGATATCTGGTGTATCAATGGAACTGTATGGCAGGAGTAAGGGAGTACTCGGATATTGATCGTTCGTGGACCACTTTCTCAATGGTCGGGATCGTACTCGCGCTGTCCTTACTTTTGATCTACATGGGAGATGGTTTTCAGGGCAATTCAATCTCTAGCATATCCTCATCTGAAAAACTTTCCACACCAGTGATTGCCGTATTCAGGGCGATTGTATCTCTAGTATGCTTTTCCACTATCGCATCAATAATTCTCGATCCAAAGGGTATGACCTACAACGTTCTAGACTATGAGACAAAATTGTATGGTCCGAAGAAGATTACCGGAACGACAAGAATGTCTGCATTTACAATGTGGAGCTTCACATTATTGGGAGTCTACTTTGCTGTGTCATCATACTCCTCTTGGTCTGTTCACTACGGTTGGGAATTAGGAGAATGGGCGGTCTGGTTAGTACCCGCTCTTTTCTCCTCTGCAATAGCATCGGCATTTCTAGTGACAGTTACCGTCACCTACATGCTGATACCTGAAGCCAATGAGAGAGGGGATAATATCACCCATTATTTCAACTGGGATAGTCAGCTAATGCACAATGGGAACGTGATCTTCATCCTCATTGAAATGGCGGTTTCTGATATTTCGTTGAGTCTATGGTATGTTCCTTATCCAGTAATATTCGGTTGTATTTACGTCCTATTCTCGGCATTCAATGCCAGAAGGTCGGGCATCTACTTCTACGATTTCATTGATCCGAGATTAAATGGTTCCCACATTATTCATATGGTTCTCCTGGGAGTAATGTCAATACACTTCATTCTAGTATTGATAGTACAGGGTTTAGCTGAGCTAAACTTCACTGGATATGTACTGACATTGGCCCTCATAAGCTATCTGGCCACCACGTTCAGTGACCCCTCAGAGAAGAGAGACTAGGTCCTCAAGCGCTTCTTTTGGGTTTGAAGACTTGGTCACGCCACTAGCTAGTAGAACTCCGCTGACGCCGAGTTCGATGGCCTTCGAAACGTCGAGCCCGGACTTGATTCCTGCGCCACATAGGACCATGACTTCTTCACTGGCTTCTCTTACTGCTGAAGCCGTGTCAGATACGATTTGAGGATCAGCTGATGTGACTGAGACGTCCCCCCCGATTAGCTCTGGAGGCTCCACTGCTACGTAGTTAGGCACCAATGCGGCCAGAGACTTTGCTTCGTCGATATCGGCTGCACAGGCACATATCTCGAAATCTTCTGGGACTTGATCCAATAACATGGCGACATGCTCAAGGCTGACCTTGTGCTCTGCATGATTTATCAAAGTCCCCTTGGCTCCCCTAGAAATAGCCGTCTCTGGATGAAGCCACCCTGTATTGGAGCCGAAACCTATTGGGTCCAGATGCTGGCACCATACCTCTAGATTAGGAGCCGCCTCTACTACTGACGAAAGGTCAAGCGCTGAAACTGCTGCCACTAGTCGTGCATCGGTCTGAACTGATTCCATGGCGCGTGCAAGCACTTCTGCTGAATGTCCCTGTGCTCCCTGATATGTCTTGAAATTGACAATAATGAGAGGCTTCTTCATGTTTGCGGGATGGGACCCCGAGATTTGAACTATCCCTGCCTTAGGCCGCCCATGGCCCAAGTGGACTATACTTCGCAGGTGGCGGGTTATTCCGATTTAACTATGATTTCCCCGACCATGACAGCATTTGGGGGAATCATCGCCCCCTCCCCTATGATACATGATTCAAGATTAGCCCCATTTCCTATTGTGGCACCCTCAAGAATTACAGAGTTTCTCAAAGAAGCATTTTTGGATACCACCACATTACTTCCGATTGAGCAGCTCTCTACAGATCCCTCGACAACTGAATCAGGTCCAATCCAAGAGCCATCAGCCCTCTTTCCAGCTGTAAATCTGTCATTATCAATACATACCATAGAAGCCTCAATGAATGAACTGGGAGTTCCGGCATCGACGAAATAACCCTTGAATGGCAAGCCAGCCATCATTCCGGATTCGGCAATTGAAGGAAAAATCTCTCTCTCCATGCTGTATTTTCCAGATGGTAGAGATTCCAATACACTTCTGCTAATTATTGAACATCCGGCATTTATGAGATTGGAAAACTCCGTTCCTCTCTCTGGTTTCTCTTGGAATCTTCTAATCATACCTGTATCATCGAGGTCACATACCCCGAATCTGCTGGGATCTTCGACCTCCCAAAGAGAGAGCGTTGCGCTAGCACCAGTAGTGAAATGATGTTGAAGCAGCGCCTTTACGTCCACACTTGAGATTAGGTCGCCGTTGAGGATTATTACTGGGCCCTCTCCCTGGAGCTTTGGAACAGCATGTGCCACAGCTCCCCCTGTTCCTAGTGGTTCGTGTTCTATGGAGAGCAAGACCTCGTATGGTACCACGTCTGACTCGGAGAATTCAATGATTTCTTCAACACCGTAGCCGGCAGCAACTACCACCCTATCGACCAAATCTTCCGGGATGGATTCAACCACCCTCTCCAGGAGAGTCTTGTCAAGAATTGGCAAAAGCGGCTTGGCTCTGCCCTCTGTAAGCGGGCGGAGTCTTGTGCCCAAGCCACCGGCCAGTACCAACACGTCCATGACCTTGGGGGATGGTGGAACTGTTTGAGCGCTGCGTGTCCCTGCCTAGGTCCCACTAGCGCATCCTTCAAAGACAGAGTGCGAGTGGAGGGGCTTGTATTATGAACATCCACGAGTATCAAGCCAAGGAAATGTTCCGTGAATTCGGAGTAAATGTTCTCGAGGGCGTCCACTGTAAGAGTGTTGATGAGGCGATTGAAGCTTATGACTCTCTTGGGTCCGAGATAGTAGCCGTGAAGAGTCAGATCCATGCAGGTGGAAGAGGGAAGGGGATACTGTATGACCCCGACTCAGGGGAAGAAGTGATGAAAGGAGGTGTGAAAATAGCCTTCTCAAGGGAAGATGTCCTAGAGTTTTCAAAGAACATTTGTGGTAACAAGCTAGTCACTAAGCAAACTGGTCCTTCCGGAAAGATAGTGACTAACATGTACGTGGAGGCTGGCTGTGATATTGATCATGAGTTCTACCTTGCCATTCTGGTTGATAGGGACCGTAAATCTGTTCTCGTAATGGCATCTACTGAGGGAGGGATGGACATTGAGGAAGTCGCAGAGAAGACCCCGGAGGCCATTCACAAAATCTGGGCAGACCCTTCAAGTGGACTGGCAGTGGAAGACTGTGAGTCTCTTTCAAAGTCTCTGGGGATAACCGGTGATTCAGCAAAAGAATTGACCAACATGTTAGGATCCCTATACCGGATGTTTCTAGAAAGGGACTGTTCAATGATCGAAATAAACCCACTAGTTAGGACTAAAGATGGCATTATGATTGCCTTAGATGCCAAGGTTTCTCTTGATGAGAATGCTAACTTCAGGCATCCATGGAGGGAGGAGGTTAGAGACCTTTCAGAGGAGGAGGATGTCGAAATTAGAGCTAATGACCTTGGTCTTTCCTACGTCAAGTTGGACGGCAATATTGGTTGCTTGGTTAATGGCGCTGGTTTGGCAATGGCATCCATGGATGTCATCAAGCTTTACGGAGGTGAGCCTGCAAACTTCCTCGATATAGGAGGAGGTGCGACTCTCGAATCAATTACCGCGGCCTTCCAAATCATTCTTGAGGACGAGAATGTCGAAGGAATTTTGGTGAATATTTTTGGTGGAATAATTCGTTGTGACATGGTGGCAAGAAGTGTTATTGAAGCTTCAAAGGAGATTGGTTTGGACGTTCCACTAGTTGTTCGTTTCTCTGGTACCAATCATGAGGAAGGAAAAGCGATTCTTGATGGAAGCGACATATCTATCCACACCGTTAACTCCCTATCCGAGGGAGCTAGGAAGATTGTAGAATGTATAGGGGGCGGTAACTGATGGCCATATGGGTAGATGAGGATAGTAAGATCCTGATTCAGGGAATTACAGGCAAACAGGGTACATTCCATGGAACGAGGATGCTTCGCTACAATACCAATGTGGTTGGGGGAGTTACCCCAGGAAAGGGCGGTCAGAAGATTGATCTGGAAGGAAATGAGATCCCAGTATTCAACACCATGAGTGAAGCCGTATCTCAAACTGGGGCGGATGTTAGTGCGATCTATGTACCTGCTCGTTTTGCCGCGGGAGCAATCCATGAAGCAGCAGAAGCCTTCAATGAAAATGGGGGAGGGCTAATCGTTTGTATCACCGAGGGAATACCGACTCTGGACATGATAAAAGCTGTTGACAAGGTGAAACAGTATGACGGAGTCCGTTTAATTGGGCCTAACTGCCCTGGCATAATTTCCCCGGGGATTGATGGGGGTTGCAAAGTGGGAATTATGCCCGCATTTATCCACAAAAAGGGAAGGATTGGGATCGTGTCCAAATCAGGTACTCTGACCTATGAAGCTGTAGCTCAGACAATGAGTGTTGATGAAGGGCAAACCACATGTGTTGGAATCGGAGGAGACCCAGTTAGCGGAACGGGATTCATAGATTGTCTTGAGGCATTCGAGAATGATCCAGAAACCGTCGCAGTGGTGATGATAGGAGAAATTGGGGGTTCTGCAGAGGAGGATGCCGCTGAATGGGTAAAGGAAAATATGAGCAAGCCAGTGGTAGGTTTTGTTGCAGGATCTACCGCTCCTCCAGGGAAGAGGATGGGGCATGCTGGAGCTATAATATCGGGTGGCAAGGGGACCGCGTCTGAGAAGTTCGTCGCATTCGAGAAAGCTGGAATCTACGTGGCTAGAGACCCGTCCGAGATAGGGAGGGTTCTAGTCGGGGCTCTGACAGATGCAGGTTTGCGAGAGACTTAGGCGTATGGCCTCCACGCATAGGTCGGAGTGAGTTATGACAAGTCTGGATACATTCAATGACAAGCTCTTGGAGGGGACTTCGAGATCATTCTACCTCACACTGAAGAGGCTTCCCGAATCAGTGAAGGGGCAAATAGGGCTATTGTACCTTCTAGCTAGAATATCCGATACAATTGCTGACTCACCTGAAGGAGAGAAAGAGTACCTGCTGGATCTTCTGAGGGATTACAACGAGAGGGCCCAAGGAAGGTCAGAGACTATGCCAGATTTCACAAAACTATCTGAGGTCCAGAAAAATCCATCTGAGGCGGCCCTATTAATCGGTGCCCATGGTCCGGTTGGCCTTCTTGATCAGTCCTCTGAGACGGACAAGGACCTGATTAGAAAGTGTCTGGGCATAATCATTGGAGGACAGGAGCTTGATTTGTTAAGGTTCTCAGGGAACGAGGAAGGAGGCATATCATGTCTAAAAAATTACAATGAAATGGATGATTATGCATACAGAGTAGCCGGAAGTGTAGGAGAGTTTTGGACGGAGATATGCTTGAACCATGCATTCAAAGTAGCGGATTCAGAGAGAAGGGAAATGCTAGACGCTGGGACGAGATTTGGTAAGGCTCTACAGCTCATTAACATCCTAAGAGACATTCCCGAGGACCTCTCCATAATGCGATGCTACATTCCTTCTGAAGATTTGAGCGGCGTTGGCCTAGTGCCAGAGGATTTACTGGACAAGGGCAATATGGATTTATTCAGACCTCTGATGAATACATATATCATGAAAGCTGAGGAACACCTCTTGGAGGCAGTCAGATACATCCAGATGCTCCCCCACAGGCAATACAGACTACGGGCGGCGTGCATGATCCCAGTGATCATAGGGCAAAGGACTCTGGAGCTTCTCAAAACAGAAAACGTCCTAGATGGAGACAATAGGATAAAGGTCTCGAGAAGCGAGATTAGGGGCATAATTCGTAAAGTCGTGCTAAGTATCCCTTCAAAGAGGATGTCGAATTCCCTGTTACCCTGATTCGGCCCTCAGATGCATGCAATTGAAAGGTAAGCAGTACACACAATTTAGGGAGAGGTTCAATAGGGCCACTTTGTCGCTAATCGGAACAGATGTCTGTTCCTGAGGAGACAGGGGAGTCCCTGACAGTAGGGTTCGTTTCCGAGAGGAGCGTTTCTCTCATCGAACCGGACATTGAAGCAAAGGGAATTGACAGAGTAAGAGAGACCGTTGGAATGACGAAGGAGGCGGTGCGCGCAATTAGCATTACGGCCTTGGAAGCCGTAAGAGAGGGAGCGGTATTCATGGGCGTAATAGGAACAAGGGGGGAATTAGTTAATCCATTTGCACACATAGACGCTCCCATTTGGTCAGAGAATGAGGTCCCAGTGAGTATTGTGGAGACGGCTTACGACTACTGTGAGGAGCTGACAAGGAGGGAAGCTGGTAACTTCTATCACTCCTTCAAATACCTACCAGATTTACAGAGGAGGGCTATCTGTGCATACTATGCTTTCTGCAGGAGAGCCGATGATATAGCGGATGGGGATTATGTTGACTACTTTCCAGGAGGATCCTCGGATGACCCTGAATCAGTCGACTACAGGTTAAATATCGAGCGTCTTAGCAACGGAGATCCAGTGGTTGACAGGACATCCTACAATGAAAAGATGTCACAACTATTCTATTATAGAAAAAAGCTCTCTACGGCCTACGAGGACGTCACTTCCACCGATCCAATTTTTATTGCACTAAAGGACACGGTGAGGAAGTTTGGAATTCAGCGACAGGAGCTTGATGATATGATCAGCGGTATGGAAGACGATTTCCATAGGAACCGATATGAGACCTTCGAGGACCTATATGCATACTGCTACAGAGTGGCCTCAACAGTAGGATTGGTTTGCATCGAAATCTACGGATATGATGACCCGATGGCCGTTGAGTACGCAGAAGCATGGGGCATTTACATGCAATTGACCAATATCCTGAGGGATGTTGCCGAGGACGCGGCAAGAAATCGAATCTACTTGCCAACCGAAGACCTAGCTAGATTTGGAATCACCCCAGAGGACGTACTCGAGGGATCAAAGGTGATAACTCACCCGGGATGGAAGCCATTTGTCGAGGACTTTATAGAACAGGCTGAGAGGTATAGAGAGAGAGCATTCAAGCTACTCCCAATGCTTAACAAAGCCTCCCGATATTCCCCTGCTGCAATGGCGAAATTCTACGAATCGATCATGGCTAAGATAAGGAAGAAGGGAGGAGATGTTTTCACTGAGAGAGTCCAACTATCGAAGTCTGAGAAAATAGCCTTAGCCGGTTATGTTTACGCACGCTACCGATTCCTAGCCATATAA
>DAVY01000017.1:45530-92902 GCA_002505775.1 Euryarchaeota archaeon UBA130
GTATGAGGGTGGCAGTCTTGGTCGAGGACAGATGCAAACCCAACAGCAACGCATACGCATATCTGAAGAAATACTCAGCGCTTTGTGAACGGGAATGCATCCAATTTGAGGGGGACAAATGCAAGATTCTAGAATCGGCGTGTCCGGTTTGCTTCAATCGTGCAAGGCACTGTCCAGATGACGCGGTGATTGTAATTAATCTCCCCGAAGAGCTTGACTCAGAGATGACGCACTGCTATGGAGAGAACGGCTTCAGACTTTTCAGACTACCAGCTCCTCGACAAGAGCAGGTTGTCGGGATCCTAGGGCCGAACGGAATGGGTAAATCCACCGCTGTTAACCTTCTATCAGGGAGTATAAAACCGAATTTGGGTGATTGGCGTAATGATTCTCCAGATTGGGATGAGGTGATTCAGACATTTCCCCGAGGCGAACTACGCGACTATCTTGCACTATTGTCCGAAGAAGGCGTTACCATTGCTGTTAAGCCCCAATATATCGACAGGCTTCCCAAGATTTTCGAGGGAGAGGTCAGAGAGCTGTTGGAAAGAGTAGATGATAGGGGGGAAATAGTCCGATACTCGGAATCCTTGGGAATTGAACATATTCTTTCAAGAAAGCTAGGTTCTCTATCTGGAGGGGAGTTACAGAGAGTTGCACTGTGTGCTACCCTCCTGAAGGAGGCGGACGTGTATTTCTTCGATGAGCCTTCTTCGTACCTGGACATCTATGAAAGAATGAGGATGGTGGGAATCATTCAAGATTTATCCTCAAATGGTAAGAGAGTTCTGGTCGTTGAGCACGATCTCGCCATACTTGATGTTCTCTGCGATTTGCTTCATGTGGTATATGGTGAGAGAGCTGGATATGGGATTTTCACACCTCCCAGAACCACCAGAACCGCTATCAACGCATATTTAGACGGATATCTTCCTGAGGAGAATGTTAGGATTAGGGACAAACCCATAAAATTCGTCAGAGGGAGAACCAGAGGCGAGGATATCGGTCTCCCTATCCTCAAATGGGGGGATATGGAGAAGAAGATGGGGGATTTTCACCTCACGACTGGACAAGGTCAGGTCAGGTCAGCAGAGGTAATCGGTGTTGTTGGACCAAATGCCACGGGAAAGACCACGATGGTAAAAATGATCGCCGGAGAGCTGGAGCCTGATCAGGGATGGTGCACAATGGAAGCATCAGTTTCCTACAAGCCACAACACGTGACGTCTGATTTCGAAGGCAACGTCCAGCTCTGGTTGGATGTGGAGATTGGTACGAAGTGGAGGTCGGGAGAGTTCCATACCCAGGTAATTAGACCTCTTCAGATTGACAAAATGCTAGATTTGGAGGCTTCCAGATTATCTGGGGGAGAATTACAGGCCGTCAGTATTGCTATTTGCCTTGGAAGGGAAGCCGATCTCTACCTTCTGGATGAACCGAGTGCTCATCTGGATGCTAACGCGAGGATGGAGGCGGCCAAAGCGATTCGCAGAACCATGGAGAGTAATGAAAAGGCAGCAATGGTCATTGATCACGATATCTACTTCGTAGACATAGTCAGTGACTCATTATTGGTATTCGAAGGAACTGGCGGAAAGGAGGGGCATGCTATTGGGCCCCTAAGCCTCAGAAAGGGCATGAATAGATTCCTTTCTGGAGTGGAGGTCACGTTCAGAAGAGACCATGAATCCAAGAGGCCACGTATCAACAAACCGGGAAGTGTGAAGGATAGGGATCAAAAATCGGCTGGAGAGTACTTCTACTCTGGCTAGTATTCCATTGGATTATTGAAGGAGCATGGGGGCGAAGGATCGTGGACGAAGACGAGCACGTTGACTCGGAAGGTGCTGAAGAGGTAGAGGAAGGTCATTTAGAAAGGCTTGAGGCAAAGGTATCTGAACTCGAGAAGGAGTTGCAATATCAAGCCGCAGATATGGTCAATCTTAGGCAGAAATCGGCCAAGGAAAGGTCTGAGGCAGTTAGATACGGTCCATCTTCTCTAGCAAGAAAAATTCTCCCACTACTCGGTGGAATGGAGAGGGCTATTGACCAAACGGATGGGGCTGATGGGGACAGTTTTTTCGAAGGAACAAAAATGACTCTTCGTGGCCTAAGAACCGCGTTGGAATCTGAGGGAGTTACTCATATTGAGGCAATTAATAAGCAGTTCGATCCGACTAAGATGGAGGCAGTTGCAATGCTTCCCGCCCCAGAAGGAGTGGAGTCGGGATTCGTTATGGAAGTCATAGAGGAAGGATATATGCTACACGAAAGGGTACTCATTGCCTCCAAGGTGATAGTGGCTGAAATGACCGAGGAATGATGATATATATCATCCTCCTATGGAAATCTATGATTGATGGTGTGAGGCGGCTTACAGCCATTCTTCTAATCTCTTGCATGCTCTTAGCGGGATGCTCTGGAGAAGCTGATGGACCAATAGAAATAGTTGGTTGTATGGATGAAAAAGCCGAAAATTATGATGAAAATGCTACTCTAGAAGGCCCCTGTACATACTCGGATTCCGATGGTGATGGAATATTTGACATCGACGAAGTTCCAGGGTGCACTGACAACGCTGCTAACAACTTCGTTCCAGAGGCCACCGATGATGATGGGAGCTGTGATTATTGGGTTCCTAAATATACCGAAACATGGACCAAGCATGACCCGGAAGATGAGGACTGTATGTGCTCAGACGGGTCCGAGTACTCATTCTATTCACGTGATGGAGACTCTGATGTGGCAGTTTTATTCTTCAACGGGGGTGGGGCATGCTGGAATGATTTTACTTGCACTGTGGAGAACTCTTCTAGTACCGGGGCCTATTGGCAGAATCCGACAGGATGGGGCGGAATACTGGACCTAGACAACCGAAATAATCCGCTCATAGACGCTTCGATGGTATTCGTACCCTACTGTACTGGGGACGTACACATGGGAAATACGACCCTGAGTTACGGGGATAACGTGATGCATCACAGGGGGTATCCCAACGCCATGAGCGCGTTTGATTACTTCATTTCCAGCCATCCAAATGCTAGTACATACTACGTCCTCGGTTCCAGTGGAGGAGCAATAGCTGCTGGTTTCTATGCAGGGAGCCTATCTGAGGCAATACCTGAAGCCAACATATTCGTGTTTCATGACAGCACAGGAGGAGTCACCAGCACTGGAACTACCGATCTTTACCCTGCATGGGGATTGAATAACACCTCCTTCACTTGGCTGGATGGGCTCACTTACAATGGGTCCTCTCTGGACTGGAATGATATGACAAGTGCACACTTGGACATATTCCTCAATATGTACGATCCGGACATAACTTATGGTAGATTTGACAGTGCCCAAGATGAGACAATGAAGTACTTCAACGGATTACTAAACAATCCTCCAGAAGACTACAACTGGAGATTGAGAAACTCTGAATTGCATATAGAGAGCGAGGGGGTCGAGATGTCAGGATGGATAGAATCCGGTGACAATCATGGAATCCTATTTTCTAGTTGGTTCTACCAACTTGAAGATGAATCGGTTTCATTTTCTGACTGGTTCACTTCTTGGCTGAATGGAGAAATGCCGGAAGACGTATGGTGCACTGACTGTTAGTGAGTTTGTTTTGATTTGGTGATATGGATGGAAAATAGGACCAGAAAAATATTGGCCTTGACAATAGTTGTGTCAATGTTACTCGTAGGATGTACCGGGGAGCCAGGTGCCGATTCAGATGAGAAGGGCGCTGATGAAATAGAACAACCTACCAATCCGACAGACAACAGTACCGAAGTTCCAGAAGACGAGATTATTGAAATCGGGGGCAGTGAATTCTGCGACGATACCAATCACATACACTGCATGCTTCCATTCCCTTCAGGTGCCTTCTTGGACGTAGATGAGACTAGGGACACCGGATACAGTCTGAGTATTGATGGTGAAGCGATACCGGACACGAGGTCTTCGGTAAGCGACAATATGGTGATACTGGATCGTCTTGATGGATTCAGCCCATCCACACAAATCTTCACTGCCTTTGATGAAGTCCCCAACATCACTGGAATGGCTACGCAGTTTGACATTGGAATTTCGACGATGGATGGACATTCTAGCATATTGCTAAATCTGGATACGGGTGAGAAAGTACACCACTGGATCGAGTTGGATGCACGCGCACAAGAGGATGAGGAAACTATAATCTTCTTGAGAACAATTGAGGGCTTGGATCACAATACCCCCTATGCCGTTGGATTCAGGAATCTAGTAGATGAACAAGGTACTTCGATAGTACCATCGGATGGATTCAAGGCACTCAGAGACGGTAATGAAACGGACTCAGATGGCATTGAGGGGCAGAGGGAGCCCTATGAGGAAGTTTTCAATAAGCTTGAAGACGCTGGATTTGAGAGAAGCTCCCTGCAATCTGCATGGTGGTTCCACACAGCTTCGACTAAGTCTATCCTGGAGGACATACTAATCATGAGGGATGATGCGGAGCAGAGACTGGGCGGTGATGGAATTGGATGCCAGATCACAGAGGTTGAGGAGGACTTTGGAAACGATGGAACGTCTCTGAGGTTAATCAGGGGGACTATCACAACTCCTCACTACATGGAAAATGAGTTTGCAAGATCGCCTTTGATGAGAGGTCCGGGGGGCGATCCTGAATTCGTCGAGAACAGAGAGATAGACTTCACGATGCTAATTCCCAAGTCACTGGCCGAAAACAATACTTCGGGCCCACTTACTGTTTTCGGGCACGGACTTTTTGGTGACGGAGATTCATATGCCATGAATGCTCGATCAGTTGCAAATGAATACCAGACAGTAGTTATTGCTACCGACTTCAAGGGTTGGAGTTCGGATGGTGACTTGGATGCCATGACTTTCGCATTGATGGACCTAAAGGAATTCCAATACCAACAGGAGAGGCAAATGCAGGCTGTAGTGAATCATATCTCAATGGTGAGGACGATAACGGGAATCTGTTCAGACATTGAGCATTTCAAGCATAACGGTACAAACATGATTGATGTCGAGACTGTGAATTATATCGGAATTTCGCTAGGGGGACTCAGGGGCCCTTCTCTACTTGCCTTTGTTCCTGAGCTTGATTGGGGGGTCCTTTGGGTGGGAGGGACATCATTTACTCATCAGGTGGAGAGGTCCACTCACTACGGGTCCGATGAGCATCCGGGGCAATTCTTTGAGCTCCTTTCAAGCGATGTCTCGCTCCCATCCAGGTTGGACCGTGCAGTTTGCATAGCCCTACTTCAATCGATATGGGACTCCACAGATGGTGAAACCTACCTGCCATTCAGGGAAACTGGTTATGATGATGTCCTGGAGCCTTTCGATATGTTCTATCTCACTTCAATGATGGATGCACAGGTTACGACACTCTCAGCTGACAGAGCTGTAAGAACCGGGAATGTACCCGTTGTAAACGGATCTGCATATCATCCATTCGGAGTCGATGTGGTTGAAGGACCGATCGAAGGATCCTCAGCAGCCTATTTCGACGGAGATTTTCCTCCACTTCCTACAGGCAATACGAATGGTCCAATGTGGCATCATTCGCTTGCTCATAATCTGGTCCTAGAGGTTCCCGAAGCAAAGATGATGGCTTATGGCTACCTGATAACAGGAGTTCTGGTTGACTACTGTGACCCTAAGTGCACATTCGAAGGTGACTGGTGATCAGCCCACGGGCTCTCCGCCCTCTCCCATAAATGCAAGCCTCCTGAGATATTGATTGTCGATCATCAGCATTAGAACCGATTCGGGAATTGTTGGAGTAAGAACCTCCCGGACGGCTTCGGGATCATCAATGGTGGACATCATCCTTGCTGTCTCACGGACCCTCCATCCTTCGAATCTTTCCCTATCCTCCATAGGGATCTCGATGGTGTTCCACCCTGAATCTTCGTACAGTTTCAGAGAAGATGCATCGCTGGATAGGAAAACCCCAGACCTTCCGTGGTATAATTCGGCGTGTGAAACCCAATTGGGGGGGTCGTCAATATCTGGAATAGTGACAATGATCGGTGTATCTCGAATGCTTGATGATTCCAGCCACCGATAAATCATCTCAGAGCGTTCTGAGTGTGTCCACGGGTTTCTGAGATTCTCCGGCCTGTTTGAAGATCCAATGGCCACGACCAGGGATGCGTTTGGCATATTCTTCAACCTCCAACTATCTGCAAACTCTAACATGTGTGCATGCCCTCTATGGAAAGGCTGGAACCTTCCAAGAACCACAACCGAAGGAGGAGGTGGACTGTCTGGCGGACCTGGAGTCATTGGAAGTTCTGTCATTCTATCACCCTATAATGTCCTCCAGTGTTCTGTCCCCCAGGTGCCACGACCTAGCCTCTAGATATTCCCTACCCAAGAGTATGGAGTTCCCCTCTAACCTAGATCCCTCAATTATGTCAAATAGCGAACCCGAGATAATTTGGTGAGACTCCATTGTAGGAAGTATACGCGGGTCTGATGATGGATCCATGGTTTCCCCAAGGGACTCCCTTCTGGACATCCAGTCCATTACCACGGATTCGACAAAGGAAGACCTATCGTAGGATGAGATTGCTGTTGAAAAGTCCTTCCAAAGGCTCGGAGAAAGGAATGATTCCGTACTTTTGACTTCGTAATCCAGACTTGGCTCCAGGTAAAGGAAAAGTCTTGCATCCCAGCACCTCCATTCAACTGAAGATGCCCAATGGCACATCAGGAGAAGCAGTTCTAGCTTATTTTCAGTAGGGATATTCTGCTCTCTGAGAGAATAGTCAACATCTAAGCTTGGATTCTCATCTATCCACTCTAGAACTTCGCCCTCCAGGTCGACATCGAACTGTCTTGATGGGGGTATCTGGTCTGGTCTGATTGTCCTGAGGCTTCTGGATTCCATACCCTCAATCAGCAACCTCATTGGCATATTCATGATTGAATCGAGAGATTTGGGGTCAACTAGGGAAACTATGAGGTCGGGCATATGTATCCTCGACTATACCAGTCGGCAGTGTGGCATGAACCCTCGCTCGCATCACTATGGATGATTTTCTCCACGGAATTCAATAAGTTGGTCCTCGCGTAGGAGGAATAATAGTTGGAGGGAGGGGACTTGGCGACCATTGAAGAGCAGATTAAGTCCTTGGAAGATGAGATATCCAAGACCAAGTACAACAAGGCTACACAAGGCCACATTGGTAGGCTTAAGGCCAAAATTGCGTCGCTGAAAGAAAGGAAGGAGAAAGCTGTAGCTCACGCAAAGAAAAGTGGTTCGAGCGCTGGTTTCGAAGTTAAAAAGTCAGGAGATGCTTCTGTTTCTCTGGTTGGATTCCCTAGTGTTGGTAAATCTAGCCTGATATCGCAGCTCACTGGTGCAGACTCTGAGGCTGGAGCGTTTGCATTTACGACGCTAACTTGTATTCCCGGAGTTTTGGATCATAGAGGAGCTAAGATTCAGATTCTGGATCTTCCAGGACTGATAAAGGGTGCCTCAGAGGGAAAGGGTAGAGGGAGGGAAATATTGAACGTAATTAGAGGGTCTGACATGGTTCTCTATGTGGTCGATCCGTTTCAGGAGTCGCATTTTGATATTCTTGACAGGGAGCTTTGGATGGCAGGAATGAGGCTGAATCAACCTGAGCCTCAAGTTTTCATTACTAGGACCAAGAGGGGAGGAATAGTGGTAAGATCCACGGTAGAGCAAACTAATCTATCTGAAGAGGAGATTCAGGGGATAATCAGGAGCTTTGGAATTGTTTCAGCTACAGTAACCCTGAGAACTGATGTGACTGATGACCATATCGTGGACACCCTAGCTGGAAATAGGATATACAATAGAGCAGTTGTTGTTGTCAATAAAATTGACCTTGCAACTGAGGATGACCTCGAGAGGACGAGGAAGATGTTGCCTATGGGCTGGCCAGTATTGGAAGTATCAGCCAAAACCGGTGAAGGAATTGAGAATATGAAAGACTTCATCTTTGATAATCTGCATTTCATGTCCATATTCCTAAAGCCTCAGGGACAAGAGGCGGATATGGTCGAGCCATTAATCGTTAAGGACACATCCACCGTGCGTGACGTATGTGCTAAATTACACAGGGATTTCGTTAGGAAATTCAGATATGCCAGAGTTAAGGGCCCCAGTGCGAAATTTGATTGGCAGAGAGTCGGTTTGGATCACCCCCTCTCAGATGGAGACATACTAACTATAGTTCTGAGGAAATCTTAGGCGATGTATTGACCTATGGGACCCTCACGCGAGGACATGGAATATTCCCCGGGCGACATGCTCCCTCGTGCTGAGCTTCGTGGATTGATTGGGCATATCAGGGGGAGATTGTTACTACTTACTGCCATATTCTTAATCGGTCTTGTCGGAGGATACCCGTTTTCAGGAAAGGTCATTGAGGGCTTATTAAACTCGACCGCATACAAACCGGAGAATGTGGAGGTCGTCATACTCCATCCTATGGAAGCAGTCCTGATTAGACTGAGGATGGGAGTACATCTAGGTGCGATATTGTCAGTCTTATTTCTTGTTGGAGATATTTCATGGAACGGTAGGAAGATATTCTCTGAGGCAAAGAGGGTGGCTTACACAGGAAAGGGGAGTCTGTCAGGCCTGATTGTGATTGTCCTTTTTTCATTGCTATTAGCATTGACTGGGTCTTTGTATTCACACGAAGTTTTGGTACCTTTCCTTCTTGACTATCTCTCCGAGGACGCTGCTTCTGCGAATCTAAGCTCTACTTGGCAACTTAGGTCTTGGATTGGCTTCATAGTTGGCCTTTACTTCGCTTCTATCGTAGGATTTCAGGTCCCATTGCTCACATGGATACTACTACGAAACCGGATAATCAATGTCGACTCGATGACGCGTAATAGAGGGGTGATGTGGTTCCTTGGGATGGGCTTCGGAGCTTTCCTGTCCCCTCCGGATCCAATCTCAATGTTCCTAGTGGCTGGACCAGTTCTCATATTACTGGAGTTTGTTTTGATTCTCCATGTGATGACTAATCGAGATTGATTCCCCTGTTTCTAGCATCTTCCGCTCTAGCATCAGCACGTCCCTGCTCAACGTCAACGTACCTCATCAGGAATACGCCTATTGCAATTAAGACAGCTATACTGAGAACTCCGACCCTACTGTCGAACATTACAGTCATAGTTGCGTATAGAAGTGGCCCAACTGCCGCCGCTACCTTTCCGAAGAATCCAAAGAATCCAAAGAATTCTGTGCTCCTTGTTTCAGGAATCATCTGTCCGAAGATGCTCCTGGAAAGGCCCTGTGATCCTCCAAATAATGTCCCAATCATACATCCCAGAATCAAGAATTGCGTTCCTATCGCTATTCCAAGTGGTTCCCAGACATACTTCCTTACCGTCTCTGGAATTACATCTAATGCTCCATCGCCTAGATTTGTCGGATGATCTATCCCCACGTTCGTTGATCCATCCAAAGGTCCGCCGGAGACACTGATGCTGAATCTTGAGTCTGTTATCGATTCTAGGATGTCGGCGACATCCCCATCGACTGGGAACAATAGCTGAGTATCAGAGTCTTCTCCGTAAGCCCACTTGTAAGTCTCAGTAGCTTCATCTAACTCGACTGGCAACATTCCTGAGAAATCGCCAGCCCACTTTTGCTCGTCGAACTCGCCTTCTTCGAAATCTAGCTTTTGGGCTATCTCACTAGCAAGGTAATTGACATGAACCTCATATGATTGAGACTCATCGTTCCATTCGTACATTACCTCAAACTCATCGTGTGAATCGAGCTCCAGTGGTGCGAACCCTAAGATTGCAAAGCTGAGTACTAGCCAACCTACCAGAGAAGCATTCAGAGCACGCTTCGTCCCCCAAGCATGTGCTAAGATAGTGAACCCATAGGCGCATGGCCAAGCGACGAATTGGATAGCTACTATAGTAATCATCAACTCTGTAGTAGTGACTCCTAATACGACTGCACCGAATATTGGGCCAACAGCCCATACGGTGTTTATGGCATCAATAAAGAAGAAGTATGCCAGCATGTACGTAAATAGTGTCCTGAACTTATCATACTCCTTGAGAGTCTGCCAGACTTGGGCATAAGCCTCCTTAACTGTTGGTACGTCTTTGTCATTCTCCATCGGAGGTTCTGGCACGTATTTGAACGTAAAAAGTGCGAAGCCGAACCACCATACTCCGGACGAAGCGAGACAGAATCTTATCACCGCGTCTCCCCCAATGCCCAATACTAATCCCAAGTGGACGACTAACAGTAGACCTCCTCCCAGATATCCATATGCATACGCCCTGTTGGAGATACTGTCCATCTCTTCATCCTTGCCAAGGTGTGGCAACAGTGCATTGTAGAATACACCAGCAGCATTCAGACCTATGTTTGCAATGAAGTAAAAGATAAGGAGCCATATCCATTCGTTACCGTCTCCTGCAAGGAAGTCAAATCCAAGTAGGAACGTTGATCCCGCACCAACATAGGTCAATATTCTTAGCCAACTCATTTTGACTGGCTTGTAATCTGCTATGACTCCTAAGGCTGGAGCAATTATGGCGACCGCCCAAGTACCAAATGCCACTAGATAGGCGATTAATGCGTCTCCCTCCATTGTTATACCCGCAATAGTGGTATTCAGGCCATTTGCCTCTAGGAAAAGGTAAGCGAACCAAGTGGGGAATATTGCAGAAACTACACTTGTCTCAAATGACGACTTTCCCCAATCATACATACAATATCCTCGCACTTCTAATGGGTTGGACGCGCGGTCTAGTTCTGCTTCTGTCATGACAATACCTAAGCTTCGTAGAGGCAGAGAGGTAATGAGTATTGTTGCGTCACTATAATTTCTCAGATTGCATTAATTGCCCCCACACCTTCGGCAACACAGTAGACATATGTGGAACCAGCCCCCTGAGAATTCTTTGCATGCCCTGAAGCATGGGATGGATTTCTCTGATGGGGTTGAGTTTGATGTCAGGATGGATGCAGACGGTGAGCTTGTAATTTACCATGACGAGGCACTACCAAAAAAAGGACCATTGAGGCCTAGATGCATCGAGAATATCCACACATCCGATTTGAGAAATGAGGGGGTTTTGACTCTTCAGGAGGTTATTGATGATAGGAAATTCCTAGAAAATTGGCAGTCTGGATGTAAAACAGTGGATATTGAAATAAAGATGCCACATCCTGTTGTCGGAAAATCCCATAATGAACATCTAAAGATGATAATGCGGAAGATTTCATTGATGACTCAAGATTTGCATCTAGCCCCTAGATCGACGATAGTAACGAGTTTCTCACCAGAGATCGCAAAGGCATCTAGGGAATGTGAGTTTGGAATACCTGTAACTCAACTAGTTCCCAAAATCCGACCCTGGGGGAGACATTGGAGGGTGAAGAAGTTCTTCGCCGTACCTCAATTTTTCTTGACATCTGTCCCATCAATAGCAGACAAATTCAGAGATGAAGGTATGGAATCTGTGGGAATGGCCGTAGAGTATCTAAGTGGGTGGGAGAGATATGCTAGGTTAGGTAGGTCCGTGGGCCTCAAAGGTAAGGGCCTTGCTAGGCTACATCAATCTTTGAGAGGCATGGGGGCTTTCGTTTGGCCCGCACCTCTGCACCTTGAAGATCGACTTTTGGGAGCTGGAGTTTCAATAGTTACAGACCACTTGAATCCAGAGGTTCTGAACAAGCCCGATGGTAGTTTTAGATGGCCACGCCCTGCTAGTCAACCACTAGATGAAGAGTGGTCAGATAGGCTTTCTAAATCTTCTTCTGAGGACTTGGGGGACCTGATGTCTGAGGCCAGTGGCTCCCTTCCATACTGGTCTGAGATGGAAGATATTAGGAAATCTGAGATGATACTCCAGCAGGGTAGGAGAATGAATTGGGATGGCTCTGAAAATAGCTGGATAAATAAACTGGAAGATGGGATCCCATGGGGTAGCCCGAGGATAATCGGTCACAGAGGGGCTGGGAAGACTCATGGGGTGTAGTTATTCCTCGGCCTGAGCATCAATTTCTATCTCTTTGTCTTCTCCTGTGAACTCTGAAATTGTCATTTGCTCATCGGGAGCGAGCGAGGCTGCCAGCTGTGCACTGGTTAGGCCCAGTTTCGATGCCTCCTCCCTGAACCAAGTCCTTACTTTTCTATATTCTATTTCAGGGCAGCCAAAGTACTCAGCAAACCTCCTTGTTGTAGTAAGTCTCCTAGTGAGGCCGTCTCTCCTCTTATCGATGAGCCCCAGGCTAGCAAGATCCCTGACATGATCGTACGCTTTCGGGCCAAGCATGTCCCTTAGCTGTGCTTGGGGCATGGGTTGATGGTATGCTATCAGAGCTGCGGCGGGAAGCAACCTCTGTGGAATTTCTGGTTTGAATGACTCGGGCAATGATGGGGAGATTTCTGGCTTTACTTCAATAATCCATCGCCCTGTAACTTCTGTGAGTTGTAATGCGCTTGACTTCCTCGTGGCCATCATCGACTTTAGTTCCTGTAGTCCCTCTGCAATCTGAAAGTTCCTCAAAGAAAGCAAAGAGGCCAATTCATCGACTGACATGGATTTCCCAGCACCGAATAAAATAGCCTCCAGTAATGTGTGGATTTCTGGTTTACTGCTCATTCGTAATCACCCCTACTTCTCCCGGGTGGAGCTTGGCGGTCAACTCAGCAAAGCTGTCTTCTCCTTCCCAAAGAGGAGCGATACTGACCTTCCCATTCCTTCCGGGCTCCTGTGAGATCTCAGTGTAGCCTCTATTTGTGAGGAAAAGTGCAGATACTAGGGCGGTTACCTGAGCCTCTGATCTAGCCTCATCGGGCCCCACCCCAGAGTCAACAGCTAGTCCCATTAGATGCTCAGATACCTCGTTTAAGGACACTGCCTCCTTTTGGCCCTCGGATCTAGACCGGAGTGCGTTCCATGTTCTTTCTAAATCGCCTTCCAAATCTTCGACATGGAGGCTCCCACTGAATCTCTCGCGTGCTGTTGAAAGCGCCTCTCTCCTCTCTTGGGCAATTCTTTCTCTGGTCCTCTGCTCCTCCGCCAGTCTCCCGGCTTCCTGTAATCCCATTAGTAATTCTCCAAGAGTCACGGGACGACCTTCTTCCCGGTGGACCCTGCCCTCGAAAATTGATGGTAGCACGTCGTCGGCCGCACCTGAAAGTACTCCAACCGAGAAGTTGTAATCTTCATCATCGAATTCGGTCTCCCACCCTCCTTCGAAATCCCAAGTATCATCTTCCTCGAAATCAAGCGCTCTTTCTTGCTTTTCAATCAGGGACGACGCTTGATTTCTCAAAATGGCCCAGGCCATCCTGATCAGCCTCCCACAGGTTGGGAGATCAATATTCTCGGATTTTTCTATCCTTGATGAAAACATCTCCAAAAAACTGGACAGGTCTACATCCCAAGGGTCTAAATCGGTACTTTGGAACATCTGAAAAACTAGAGCAACGGATCTGTCGAATGGGTCTATCAGGAATTGGTGTTCAGCTTCTTCCATGCCGGCTAGTTCTGAAATCCTGTCTAGATACTTGCTGGTAGACAGGTCTGGTTCTCCACCCAATAGCCTTGAGACGATATCGTCCCTCATTGCCTGACCGTCCAAAACCGACATTGGCAAACACCTCACTCAACATCCACTTGTTGTGGATCCTCCTCCGGAGCTTCGTTTTCGTCTTGAGAATCATGGAAGATAACCTTCTCCTTCTCATCAATATCTTCCGTCCATTCCTCTGTTCTCTCCCTAAGGGACTCGATTACTTGGTCTTCAGCGCCTGCGTTTTCTATTACTTCACTCTCCCCCAAGGAATCTAGGCCCGCTCTCTCAGCCAATCCGCCCAAGCTAGCCGGAGTCTGCAGAGGCTCTGGTACCTTGGGCATGTTACTTGGATCAGGTAATTCTGGCATGGAATCCTTCTCTGCCTTGGACTCCTCTTGAGCCTTCTTCTCAGCCTCGAGCTCCTCACTGAGTTCTATTGCGGCGGCCCTGTCGAAATCGGTTATTCTCCTACTGCAACCGTCTCCTGCATGAGTAATCCCGATGTGATGATCGGCAAGTGATAAGCTCACTTTTCTAAGTGTGACCATAATGAATTGTGCCCTTTCACTCCTAATTCTGCATAGGGTTGCAATCCTTCCAGAATTGAATGGATCGAGATTTTGATCAACTTCATCGAAGTAATAAAACGGGCTTGGCTCATAGTCCTGAATTGCAAAAATCAATGCGAGGGCAGCCATAGACTTCTCTCCTCCTGAGAGGGCGGATCTCCTAGTGTTCCTACTCTTACCCGGAGGGACACAAGCCATCTCAAGGCCACCTTCAAACGGATTCTTACTATTCTCTAGTCTTAGCTTTCCTGAGCCTGATGGTTGTAGAATTTCATAGACTCGGCTGAAATTATTGTTTACATGCTCAAATACTGTCATAAATCGAGTTTTTCTTTCATTTTCGAGTTGTTCTGAAATGCTTACCAGGTGGTCCCTCCTAGCTCTAAGTGTCTTACCATCCTCCATCAGTGCGGCTATTCTTTCTGCAGTTTCGTCATATTGGTCAATTGCTAGCATGTTCACGTTACCAAGGTTGCCGAGGCGGCGTTCGAGCCCCTGCATCGCTCTCTCCGCCTCGGCTATTGTTGGTAGTTGAATATCATCTGATGGAATCTCGACGCCTGCTTCCTCTAACTCTTGAGCTGTTTCTTTTGCCGCATTGGTTTTCTGACTTATCTGAGCATTCAGTTCGTCGATTCTCGATTTTATGGTCACTCTGTCTTTGGAGAGTTGGTCTAGGGTTGCTCTTAGACTGGCTCTCTCTTCGACTAGTTCGTCCCGTCTGTTTGTCAGAATTCTGTGTTCTTCATCAAACTGTTCTGACTTGCCCTTGAGATCCACTAATTCTGCCTTTGATGCCGAGATAGAAGACTCTAATTTAGAAATCATAAGTTCCGAGGAGTTGATTTCTCCCTCGTGCTTTGAGATTCTAGCTTCTAAGTCAGAGACCCTCTGTTCCATCATTGAAATTTGACTTTCGTTGGTGGCAATTGACGATTCACATGATAGTCTTTCCCTCTCAGCCTCAGTTCTCTTTCTCTCAGCGCCTCTGAGTATCTCAGAGAGATGATCTGGAGTATTGTCCTGAAGGGCTTCTGCTGCCTCAGTTCTTCCCTTAAGCGAACTATCTAAGTCTTGCTTGGCCTCCTCACACAATGATATCATTCTAGTCCTATTTTCCTCGCTTTCTTTGAGCTCTTTTCTGGATGATATCATTCTACCTTCAATTTCAGAAAGTGATTTGTTGGCCCTCTCCAAGTCCGACTTCCAGTTTCTGAGCTTGACTGAGTGATCGCTCCCGTCGACATTATTGATTCGATCCCTAAGTGACTGTAGATTGAGCATAGTCTCTCTGAGTGCGGCATCGACAGTGGAATACAGAAGGTTTGCTTCTTGGACAATCATTTCATGCCTGTCTATGCTAGAGCTACTACCTGTCCCCCCTCCGAATGAGGGCCTGTTTCCACGAGATGTAGAGCCCCCGGTCATTGCCCCGGAGCTCTCAATGAGGGAGCCATCCAATGTAACCATCCTAACTCCTCCCATATTCTTTCTGGCAACTTCCATTGAGTCGACCAGCAGAGTGTTTCTGCTTGCATAAATTACCGCAGTTTCGACTTCTTGATCGTAATCTAGGAGATCTTGTGCAAATCCAATTATTCCCGGATTTCTAGCCACGAGGAGGGTCCTTCCTTGTGGCCTCGAAACCTTCAGCTTGTTGAGTGGTAAGAAGGTCGCTCTTCCCCCACTGTTTTGCCTAAGCCACTTGATGCACTTCGAGGCTACTTCGTCGTCCCTGACTACTATGCTCCTGAGTCCATTTCCTAATGCGGTGGCTAGTGCCTCCTCATGGGAAGGATTCTTTGGAGCTGTCAGTTCGCCCAAAGTCCCTAGGATTCCGGATATTTCTCCGCTCTCCCTGAGTCTGGTCAATGCCGCTATAGTCACTGCCGACCCGGGTGAGCTCGATCTCGCTTCCTGCCTTGCTTTAGCCTTACTAAGTTCCCTCTCTGCATCTCGGAGTTTTATCTCTGCTCTATCTCTATCAGATCTAAGCTCTGCCTCTTGCTTCTGAAGCTTCCTTAGATCGTCGGCCATGGATGACCTATCGGAATCTGGACCAGATTCCCTGATCTCTGTACCTAAAAGCTCTAGATCGTCCCTTATCATTACCGCTTCCTCATATTTCTCCTCCAGATCGGCTAGATTTTCAGAAGCTAGCTGTGATGATTGCGATGCGCGGTCTGATTCTAGTTGGGCCTGTGCGTACGCATCTTGAGCCAGAGAGACCCGTTCGCTGGCCTTTCCTAGCGCCCTGTTGAGGTCCCTAGCATACTTGTCTCCAGACTCAATTGCCTTTCTTGCATCGGACTCCTCCTTTGCGGCGTCAACTAGTGACTGATTTGTTTCGGCCAATGAGATCTTGGCATTTTCAAGGCTCTTGACCGACTCTTCCCAAGCAATTTTAGCTTTCTCAAGTTCCTTAGTTAGTGTTGTAATCTCCTCATTTGAGCTTGTGATTATCTTCCTCTGATCGCCGATTCTGTCGGTTCCGGTTTCGATATCAATCTCATGCTTCCTGATGCTCTCCATTATCCGCTGAGCATCACCAGCCAAGGCCTTTCTTAGCTCCGCTTCAACCGACACTAATTCTGTATCAAACTTATCCAGTTTCTTATTCCCATCCGCTAATGATGACCCCAGAGATCTGACCTTCTCCGAATAGTCGGATCTTTCTTTGCCCAACAAGGAAACCTCGTCCAGTCTATTCCTGTATCTGGACTGATAAAGTATCACTCTGGACTTATCGAAATCCTGCTTTAGGTCTTTGTACTTGAGCGCCTGCTCCCTCTCCTTTGAGAGTTGCTTGAGTTGCTTTTTCTTGTCGTCTTCCAAGAGGTCGATTGTCTCTATGCTACTCTCGACATGCTTTCTTTGGGTGTTTGCTCTGCGGATTTCATCGTCGTATGCCGTCACTCCGGCTACTTCTTCCAGGACCCCTCTTCGCTTGTGCGGAGTCATTGTTGCCAGATTTGTCACGTCACCCTGCAGGACAATGTTGTAGCCGTCACCCCTCAGTCCTGCTTCGGCGAGAACCCTCCTCATCTCTGTAGCAGTTGAGGGCTTCTCTCCTATTCTGAATGATGAGATGGGCTCACCTTTTCTGTTTAGTCTGACCGATCTGGTGAATGAAACCTCATCATCATCAATCCTGAGGCGCCTCCTTCCATCATGTTCTGGGACATTTGCGAAAACTAGTGTGACAGACATGTGTTTAGCAGCTTTACCTCGCCCACCTCCGTTGAATATCAATTCAGACACATTGGAAGCCCTGAGGGCCTTGGTTGATTTTGGGCCAAGAACAAACTGTATGGCATCACCCGAGTTTGACTTTCCACTTCCATTTGGACCTGTTATTGCCGTGAATCCCTCGTCAAATGGAATGACCATCTCGCCACCGAATGATTTGAAGTTCTCGACTTCTATTCTTTTGAGATGCATCCCATCACCTAATATCGGCAAAATTTTCCGCCGACACTAGACACGACCTCCATGCCTCTACGCCTATCAATGTTGAGGCTAACAAAAGCGCAGCATAACGATTAGAGAGAGTCTTATCGCCCGCCAAGAAGATATTGCCATTGGACAAGATTCTAGGGTAACCGGTGCTGGCAATCATGAGGGTTAGTGGTGTCAGGGACAGAGCTCGAGGCGGTTGACATTGCAGTTATTGGGTCAGGTATCGCAGGTTTATTCTTAGCTGTCGAATGTGCTAGATCGGGACTAACCGTGGCAGTCGTGACGAAAAAGGAAGTTACTGCATCTTCTACTAATTGGGCCCAGGGTGGAATCGCGGGTGTTCTTGACCCAGATGATTCAGAAGCAATAGAGTCACATGTGAAAGATACCCTTGAGTCGGGAGCTGGACTCTGTGACGAAGAAGTTGTCAGAAGCGTAATTTCTGAAGCCTCAGAACGTATCAGGGACCTAATTGGGCATGGCGTGGAGTTCGACCATGATTCTTCAGGCAAATACGACATGGTAATCGAGGGAGGACATAGCGGAGCAAGGATTCTCCATTCAAGAGATAGGACGGGGGCGGAAATAGAACGTGCCCTCACTGAAGTGGCCTCAGGAGAGACTGATTCTAATTTCGTTATTTTGGAGAATTGGATGGCTGTTGATTTGATTCAGAAAGAACATGGGGATCCATCTAAGGGGATATCTGGAGTTTGGTGTCTCTCTCCTGAGGGAATTGTAATGACCCTTCCCTCGAGAGTAGTAGTTCTGGCGACAGG
This sequence comes from Euryarchaeota archaeon UBA130, assembly GCA_002505775.1. Taxonomy (GTDB): domain Archaea; phylum Thermoplasmatota; class Poseidoniia; order Poseidoniales; family Thalassarchaeaceae; genus MGIIb-O5. The sequence goes on from DAVY01000017.1 coordinate 63,896, forward strand.
GGGCTCAGGGATGATGCACAGATCTACCACTAATCCTTCGATCGCGACCGGCGACGGAGTGGCTATGGCTAGCAGGGCTGGTGCGGATATCAGAGATATGGAATTCATTCAGTTCCATCCGACCGCACTGCATTCCTCAAACGTCAAACCGTTTCTTATTACCGAAGCACTCAGGGGCCATGGTGCAGTTCTAATGACAATTGAAGAGCATTACAGATGGAGGATGTCAGGAGGCGATAATCCCTCTTCTGAATCCTTCATGTTGAACTATTCACCAAAGGGGAGCCTTGATACCAGAGATGTAGTTGCTAGAGCGATTGACACTGAGATGAAGCGAATAGGTGCAATGAATGTCCTTTTAGTGACAGAGCATCTTGACAAAGATGAGCTTTTACACTCTTTCCCAACAATCGCCAAAAGGCTAGATGATGAGGGTATCGAACTCGGCAAGGATCCGATTCCAGTGACCCCTGCAGCACACTACATGGTAGGAGGAGTCTCGGTAGATGAATTCGGAAGAGCCATGTCAGGAGGAACACCGATGCAAGGCCTTTATGCAATCGGAGAAGTTGCTTGCACGGGGTTACATGGGGCCAATAGGCTGGCATCCAATAGTCTTCTTGAAGCCGTGGTATTCTCGGGAAGAGCCTCGAGGAAAATCATAGGAGATTGGAAATGTGGAGGGCTTTCGAGTTTGGAAACGGGATTACCGAGGTGGCGGTCGGAAGATTTGGGCCAACTAGTAGAAAATATTCCTCTGATCACTGATTTGGATGCTCTTCGAGCCACGATGACTCAGGATGTGGGGCTGGTGAAGAGTGATGCAAGGCTGGATAGGGCTGGAAGGAGAGTTGAGCATATTGAGAAGGAGGTAGCCAGATATTGGATGAGTAGTAAACCTACCCAGGGCCTGATTGAACTACGTAATCTAGTGCTGGTCTCAAAAATGGTCATTGAGGCATCTAAATCCAGAAGGGGAAACATAGGATTGCACTATAATATTGATTTGAATTGATCAGTCTAGCTGTGATGAGTCATCTATCCCTCTAACGAGAGCTCTCAGCATTGAATTTAGAGGCGTTGGGACCCCAAGTCCTTCTCCCATCATAATTACATAGCCACAGATTGAGTCTATCTCAGTCCTCCTTCCCGACATCAAATCCTGCAGCATTGAGCATCTATTTTCAGAGGTAGACTGGACGACTTCTAGGAGATTTTCCTGCATTTCTTCAAAGGTAAGATTGATTCCAGAGGCCCTAGCAACAATCAGGGACTCTTCGAGAACGGATAGCGATTGGTCCCACAGACCCGGGCTCTCGAGTAAAGCACCGTTCCGGACTCCTGAGATGGAACAGATGGGGTTAATTGCGACATTGATGAGGAGCTTCTCCCAACAAGAAGTATTCACATCATCAACCCATATGGGTGATAATTCAGCGTCTTCCAGTACCTTCAATAGTGACTTTGCCGAGTTGCTAGGAGGATTTCCATCAAGTGAGCCTATAGTAATGGAGCCCCGACCTACCCAATGAGTCCCATCCTTATCCCTCCAAGCTCCATGGGTTGTAGCTCCGCCCAGAGTACGATTTTTACCAACTCTACTGGCTATATGTTGGGCATGACCCATTCCATTTTGTACACTTAGGGCGACTCCCCTCTCAGTGAGAATATCTCCGACAATCTGTGATAGAATCGGTGTGGAATATGACTTGCCACAAACAATTGCGATATCGCAACTACCGACGATATTCTCTGGCACTGGTCCTGATTCGCTGTCATACACTTCGAATCTTTCCGGGGGGATTACCTCAATTGCTCCTTCAGGCGTGTGTATTATCAAACCTTCAGAAATTAGGGATTGTGCGGTGGGGCCTCGTGATATGGCTAAGAGGTCGACATCTGCATTAGATAGTGATGAAAGAAAGACTCCTCCGATAGAGCCAACGCCGAGAATAGCGACCCTCATTTCCAAACCTCTCTGATATCCGTGAATAAAGTAGTCCCAGAGTCGTCCGGAATTACCCACACAACCGCCTCATAGCCACTTTCAGGTAGGTTGAGTGTGACGTTTGCACTAGAATTTGACATTATTGACTCGGGTGAATCTATACTCCATGTTTCTCCGGGCGGGGCAGAAATTGAGATGGTTATTAACTCGTCCTCATTCTGGAAATTAGTAATTTCTATCACACTGGTGGTTATGTATTTCACTCCATTATTCAACCCCCCCGGACTAACCCAGATTTGGGGCCCGTTTGAAATTTTGAAGGATGAAGTCAATGTGTAATCTTCGCATGTGACAAGCCATCCGTCCTCCTTCAACAACAAAGAGCCGTTTCCAGAGTATGTTCCTGGAATCTGGATGAATGAGTAATCACCCAAGGTTCTGTTCCAAGAAGTATCTGAGTCTACAACCGGAAAATCTGACTGGGAGGGGCAGAAAGGTGAGGTAGATTCCACATATCCAATGGTTGAACCAGAAAATTCCCTGGGAATGCTGATGATCCCATCTTTGGAGTTAATCACTGGAGAGGAGTTGACGATGGGTGTTTGCCACGAACTGGAATTTCCATCGTCCCAAGTAATGTAGAGGAGGGGCCCGAGGTGCCTACCAAGGTAATCAATGGGGCCGCTAATTGAAGCGCCATTAACTCCCTCTAGACAAATGTAATTATTTCCTTTTGACAATGTTGTGCCGTTTATTATGGACCATCTAGGATTGGCCACGGAGACGTTCCCGGTTGAGTCATCACCTACGGTCACAACGGTACAAATTTGGGGGTCTTGTAATGTTCCAGAAAAATCCCAGAGATAGTTTGCTTGATAACGAGTATGGTTTGGTATTAGGGCAATCACGTGTTCATCATAGTGTCCGGTGATCTCTGTGAAAACTCGAATGCTCGCAGTCATGTTATCCAATATTAGGGAGTTTTCTTCGGTTAATATGAGATTGATCATGGAGTTCTCTGATTGGGTAATCCCATCCACCCTGCACGCCTGTTGAGTATCGGAGCAATCAGAAGAGAGGCCTAATTGACTAACTGGCCCTTCTATTCTGAACTGTATCCAGCCAGACACTGGGACAACTCCCTCGGGAGCTATGGCAAGAGGAATAATTGTCTCTTCTCCAACTGTGTAAACCACTTCACTTGGCCACTGAGAAGTCTTTATTCCCTCGTCCCATTCCGTGACACTGTAAGACCCATTTACGCCTGGGAATGCCAAAATCATGACCATGGCAATCACTGTTACAAATTGATTACGCGAGATATCATCGAGGCCTGAAGATTCATCAACTACGAATGGGTCTAATATTGGCGTAGGACTAAATCTCCTCCAAACCGCTATTGTGGCGATTACTAACCACGGAAACCATGGATCAGCAGCAAAAATAAGGACCATAATTACCAGAGTTGATGCGAAGATTGCCGTCTGTTTGTCATCCGACAGGAGATTATCCGGGCCCAGTATTGAATGGAGGAGATGATCCCCGGGGAATCCGGGGATTGGAAGCATCATTATCCATGATACTGTGCATAATCCTAGGCCGGCTATTGCTATTGGGTCAAGCCATTGTAACTTCACATCGAGGGATTCTACTATCCCTAGTGACTCCAAAATTCCAACTATGACATTGCCACTGAATGCCATAGGAGGAGACTCCAGATCTGGAGGTTGGGTGGAGGTGTACGAGATTCCAAGGATTGTTAGAAAAATTCCCGAGATGAACATTACAAGAGGGGAAGAAATCGAAATAAGTCCGAGAGCCTTTCTATTTGGGATGGGGACCTGATCGGAACGTCTTTGGGAGATAAAGCCAGCAAGTCCGAATGGCCAAATTGGTTCTGAGAGGGGGAACGCTAGGGGAGACAGATGTCCTATTGATACTCCATATCTGGTTGCAACTCTCCTCCTAACTTCGCTTGCTAAGAAAACAGACGCGATGAGGGGAAAGGAGAAATGAGTGCAGGATTCAGCTAACAAAGAGGCATTGAATTCCAAACTTGGGTCATTCCTCAGAATCAGTCCCGATCCTGCTATGGTCATGAATGAAAACATGGTAATCCAGATCACCACTTGTTGCCACCTTGGCATGACGAAAACATCATTTGGGAGATTTGTGACTGTGAGAATTGGGGGATTTCCCTTATCCAAAAGTCCGATCATCCCTAACTTCTCTAAGTGCTTATTCATTCTAATTAGGCATTCACTTTCAGAGTCTCCGCCAATAGCGTTTACTCTCCAAGAGAACTCCCCAGTTTCAGGGTCGCCTAGTATGAAATATCTCGATGAGATTACCTGAATTAAGTCCCTCTTGCTCCACGTTTCCACGTCGATTTCGAGCCTTCCTTGCGACGGCTCAGTAGAAGTCATGCATGTTGCAAGGGGAAGTCTGATTTTACCCCTCGCTTTTGAGGTCCACACTCTTACTTGTTCTTGAATCGCTTCAGACGGAAAGTTTCCTCTCTCTCCATCTCCTCTAGCCTCAGCTGTATGAATGTCTGCGCTTCCTTCATTTCTGGTATTACTTTGAACTCGAGAGCATTAACTCTTCTTTTTGTGGCTTCGATTTCTTCCAGAAGTCGCTTCAGAGTTGCCTCCATTTCAGCGGCCTTCACTACCTTCTCAATTAGTAACGAATACGAGTCCGCTGCTTCATCTATATACGGCGAACCTCCTATTAGGCCCAATCCTCTATCTTCGGTTGATAACTTGAGATTCTGGCCATCCACCTTTGGCACGACAACTCCCATTATGTTCCTCTTGGAAACACTGACTTCTGGCCTCTTTGAAGCGGCTATTGCCGCACTCTTAACCGATAGCCCCCCCTCTATGGAGGAGGCGAGGCTGATTGCCTGTAGAGCGTCTCTATAGGTCCCAACAAGCTCCTCCCTAGCTGATATCATCTCCGAGAGAAGAGTTCTGAACTCATGAAATAGGCCGTCTCTCTTCATTTTCAGGAGATTGTAGCCACTGCTGGTCTGCTTGATGCGACGCTTAAGGTTGATCAACTCGGACCTTGTTGGCTTGATGTCCAGAGCCATATTAAAACCTCAGATTCACTCCTCTTCGTTAGATGATTTCTCTGTTGGATGATACTTGTCTATCCACTTCTGATCAAGTCTGACTAGGTACTTGGTATCTATGTTCGATAGAAGGTTCCAAGCCAGATCTAAGGTACCCTCGCTGATCGACCTATCCTCATCTCTACTTTGCCTTAGGAATTGGTCCTCAAAGATATCAGCGAACTTCAGCAACTGCAGGTCACGCTCATTCAGGGCATCCTCTCCTACAATCGCTACTAGCCCCCTAAGCTCCCTGCCCTGGGCGTAAGCGGCATAAAGCTGGTCGGACACCGATTTGTGATCCTCTCTTGTTTTTCCATCTCCGATACCAGCGTTCATCAGTCTGCTGAGTGATGGAAGAACATTGATCGGCGGATATATTCCCTTTTGGTGAAGTTCTCTGGAAATAACAATTTGTCCCTCTGTAATGTATCCGGAAAGGTCCGGGATCGGGTGAGTTATGTCGTCCCCCGGCATTGTAAGTATTGGGAACTGTGTAATTGACCCCTTCTTGCCTTTTACCAGTCCGGCCCTCTCGTACAGCATAGCAAGATCAGTGTACATGTACCCTGGGTAGCCTCTCCTTCCCGGGACTTCTTCTCTGGCAGCACCGATTTGCCTTAATGACTCGCAATAGTTTGTCATGTCTGTGTATATGACCAAGACGTGGTAGTCATGCTCGAAAGCCAGATACTCCGCCGCGGTTAGAGCCAGACGAGGAGTGATTAGTCGCTCGACCGCTGGATCGTCTGCTAGGTTAACGAATAGAGCCGAGTTCTCTAGTGCCCCTGTTCTCTCCAAATCGTGCACGAAGAAGTTGTACTCTTCAGCTGTTATCCCCATCGCGCAGAAAACTACGACGAAGTCGTCGTCGCTACCCACCAATTTTGCCTGTCGGGCAATTTGCAAGGCGATATCATTGTGCGGGAGACCGCTAGCACTGAAGATTGGCAACTTCTGCCCCCTTACTAGTGATGTGCAAGCATCTATCGCGGATATTCCTGTTTGAATGAAAGACTCTGGGCTCTGTCTGGAATACGGGTTAATTGCTGCTCCGATTATGTCTGCCATTTCGTCAGCGACAATATCAGGACCGCCATCACGAGGTCGTCCTGCCCCGTCAAGAATCCTGCCGATTAGTCCCTTGCTAACTGGGAGCTTGAAAACGTCCCCTAGGAATTTGACTCCAGTCTGTCTGTCAACGGAGGCGGTGCCTTCGAAAACCTGTACGATTACCTGATCATCCGACGTGTCGAGAACCTGTCCATTCTTGATTGATCCATCGCTCAGCATCAGCTGTACTATCTCGCCGTATGATACGGGTTCCGTCTTGTTTAGGAAGACCAAAGGCCCCTTTACGTCTGTAATGGTTCTATACTCTTTTCCACTCATAATATCACCTCTCAATTTGCCTCCATGCTAGCATCGATCTGCTTGTTCATCTCACTGACCAAATCACTGATTCTGTCTTCATATCCCTTCTCGAACCTTCCTCTCATGAGGTCTGTGCGTGCGGGAACGTTTACTACATCCTCCAACTGTGCTCCGCCGGCAATTGCTTTCTTTGCCTCCTCTTGGAATGAAAGTATGGCCTTGGCCATGTGATACTGCAAGTCCAAGTCGCTGAACGTGTCGACATCATGGAATGCATTCTGCTGGAGGAAGAACTCTCTAATCATCCTAGCAACTTCTAGCGTGAGCTGCTGATCTACAGGGAGTGCGTCTGAACCCACCAATTGAACAATTTCTTGCAGTTCAGATTCAATCTGAAGGAGCGTACTGATTTCAGTCCTGACCTCTGGGAAGTCGGGAGCAATGTTATCCCTGTACCATTGATCTAAAGCTTGGGGGTAAAGGCTGTACGAATTTAGCCAATTGATTGCTGGGAAGTGCCTCTGCCTGGCGAGTCCCGCATCTAGGCCCCAGAAAACCTTCACAATTCTCAGAGTACCTTGGCTTACTGGTTCTGAAATGTCACCGCCGGGAGGTGAGACCGCACCTATCACGGATACCGATCCGTCGGAACCTGAAAGGGTCTCCACTCTTCCTGCCCTCTCGTAGAATTCTGCTAGTCTACTGGACAGGTAAGCCGGATAGCCCTCTTCTCCAGGCATTTCTTCCAGTCTCGATGAGATTTCCCTCATTGCTTCGGCCCATCTACTAGTTGAGTCTGCCATTAGTGCTACATTATATCCCATGTCTCTGAAGTACTCAGCTATGGTTATTCCAGTGTAAACCGATGCCTCCCTAGCGGCTACCGGCATGTTGGACGTGTTTGCAATCATCACCGTTCTGTTCATCAGTGGCTTGTTTGTGTTTGGATCAATCAGGTGTGGGAACTCGTCTAGAACCTCCGTCATCTCATTTCCTCTCTCTCCACATCCAATGTAGACCACGATTTGTGCGTCCGACCACTTGGCCAGTTGCTGCTGTGTTACAGTCTTCCCGGACCCGAAGGGACCCGGGATTCCCGCTGTACCGCCCTTTGCGAGGGGGAATAGGAAATCTAGTATCCTTTGGCCAGTAATTAGAGGTACATCAGGTGCATACTTCTGGACGAAAGGCCTCGGGTGACGTACTGGCCACTCTTGCATCATGGCAATCTCGGTCCCGTCATCTAATACGCAAACAGTCTCAGTGATGTTGAATGTGCCAGACTTGATACTCTTCACCTTACCACTCACGTTTGGTGGGACCATGACTCGGTGTTCGATTGTCTCAGTCTCCTGAACCTTACCGATGACTTGCCCTGAGCTCACCTCATCTCCCTTCTTGGCAACTGCATTGAATTCCCACTTTCTCTCGAGGTCCAAACCATCGGCATCGACACCACGTGTGATGAAAACGCCCATGGTCTCTTCCAGTTTCGGAAGAGGGCGTTGGATACCATCATAGATCTGGGTCAACAACCCCGGCCCTAACTGCACCGAGAGAGTCTGACCAGTCCTGATAACTGGCTCCCCAGGCTTTATTCCTGAGGTCTCCTCATACACTTGGATTACAGACTGATCGCCATGCAACTCGATTACTTCTCCCATCAGGCCCTCGTCGCCAACCCTGACGACCTCATACATTCTGGGCGATATTCCTACTGCTGTTACAACTGGTCCGGAAATCCGGTAGATTACTCCATTCTCTTTACTCATTTTTTTCACTTCCTGTTTAGTTACTTACTTCCAAAGGTCTACTCCTAGGGCAGACTTGATGGACTCCCGGAGTGTATTATCTTCCTCGGTCCCAATCCCCAATACAGTAGGGGTGACGCTTTCCGTAAGCTGTAAGCGGAGCCTATCGGAAAGCTTGTTGAGATCTTGATTATCGACTACCACAACCCCGATCTCACTCTGGTTGAGTAGTGATTTGAGTAGCTCTGACAATTCTTCATCGCTACTCGGATTATACAGATTCTTTACACCTGCTAGTTGAAAACCTAATGTGAACTCAAGAGGCCCTACCACTGCTATTTCCATTTCTTTCACCTCAATAGTCCATGTGAGCCTCAATAACATCGTCTGGAAGGCCGACTGCCTTCCCTCTAACGAGTAATCTCAGATTCCGAATTTCAAGAGCTTTACACTCTATGTAATGAATCACCGGGAAGGGGGAAATCGGGCTTAGATGAGAGAATTTCTTCAGGAGTGAATGCCTCTGATGAGATAACAACTCTGCGTATGGATCCAAGGTCCCCTGGCTCGAGGATTTACTCATGGCCTCTTCGAAGCCGGTGGCATCGAATGAACTGCTTCTCCCTAGTGCCTCGATTAAATCTGAGTCATTGGTTGCAAGACAAGCCTGCTTCATCACACTATTGTCTATCCTACCTCCAGGAATCACTATGGAGGATCGTTTCTCCTGTGAGGTTTCAAGTCTTATTGCACGAAGTTGGTTGATTATGTTCCTGTGGTCAATTTCCATCCTTAGATAGCGAAGTAGCCTCGGCTCTCCTTTGCCGGATTTGACCGCCTTTATTGCATCTGAGAAATATTGCATGTCCAGAGCATTTTCCATTTCTTCCAGAGTTAGGTCCCCTTCTAGCTTAGAGAGTGTTCTGCCCCAAGGGGTACCCGACATCGCGTCTACGGCCTCTTGAAGTCCTTCAGTGGACCTGACAATTGCTAGCCATGGGGAATTTCTGGTGTTCTCGGGAGGAAGTATCTGGTCCTCTATCATCTCATCAGAAGCCCCACCATTAATGGCCCTCAGTACGGTTTTTGCTTTCTCGTAGTCGAATCTCTCGACGTATATGGCTACAAGTGAGCGCAGATGTCCGTGACAGAAGCTCATTACCTGATGTATATCGTTATCCATGTTGTGAAACAGTGCGGCTTCTACAGCGTCTGCTCCCGACATTCTGGATGCGTACAGGTCCATCTCTGTCCTGTATCCTAACTCCCCAATGCTTGCACCTATGGAATCTGGACCTTGTTGGAGAAGCTGGCGCATCCTTGTTGAGTCTATGAGCGATGCCTTTCTTGCCTTCGCCCTTGCGGAGGCATTGTAGACATTCGAACGCCCATAGCTCACATTAGACAAACAATCACTCCCTTATTCACCAAATAGTGCTTTGTTAACTGGGCCTAGATTGGCCTTCCATGCGTCTTCTAGGAGACTGTCAAACCTGTAATCAAGGACGACTGATCCATCCTTAGATTCAAGGACAAAACCACCAAGTCCGTCTATATCTTCACCCAAAGAGAAATTGGACGAAGACAGTGATTTTCTGTCGATGCTTACAGGCCTCATTATCATGTCAGAGTTAGATGAGCTTGCTTCTTTGACCAGTCCCTTTAGAATCTCTTTTCTTCCCTCTAATTCAGGGGAGGCGACTCTCTCCTTGACTGACTCCCATGTGAGGTCAAGCTCTTCCCGTCGAGCGACGAGGGCTCTCTTTTGATTGGCCTGCCTGGCTGCTGCGACAACCTCGATGGAAATCTGCTTGCTATCCTTAGTTGCGCGTGCTTCTACGTCTGCTGCCGCACTTGCAGCCTGATTCATGGCATCTTTCTGGATCCTTTTTGCCTCCGCTTTGGCATCATCAATGATTGATTTTGCCTCGGCTTCAGCTTGCATGCTGATCTCGTTAGATAGAGCTTCTAGTGACATTTCATTACCTCAAATTTACACTTTTGGTCCTTTGTCCCGCTTAGAGCAGGAACAGTGCTAGGAAACCGAAAAGTACGATTGTCTCTGGTAGAGCGGTGAAGATCAGCCCGCTAACGAACTTGCTAGAGTCTTCTGATATCATACCGACAGCTGCGGCTCCGATTGGCCCTTGGCTCATTCCAGTTCCAATTCCACACAATCCAAGAGCCAAACCTGCTCCTAGCTTCTGTGCATCCCAATGTGCTGCTGCTGTTGCTGTGTCTCCCTCTTGTGCTGCTACCACGGATGCAATCATTGCAAACGAGGTCATCACCATAAGAGCGCTCATTCCTTTCATCGTGTTTCTTATGTTCATTTTTTTTCCTCCTTGTTTTCAAGCTAAAGCTTGGAATCTGATCTGATCTATTCTACCTCCACGTATCTGGATTTCAAGCCGAATGGCCTGAACTCTTCACCGCTTGAATCGTAATATTGCCTCATCCACTCTACAAAGTGGAGTCTTGCTGCATGAATGTTGGGGCTGAAAACACCTAGTATCCATGCGAATGCTTGGACTGATAGCCAGCCGATTAGAAGTAGGGGGATCGAGACAAGGTCCATCGCTGATGCCTGTGCAATATCCTCAATTATGTGCGCCAGAGGCTCGAATAGCTTCTCATTGCCGGTCTCAGCGATCTTGACGCCAACTATTCCAACTGCGAACAATCTCACGTAAGAAATTACTGTTGGCATCATTCCAACCGCCTCTATGGGAGCTAGGCCCACATTAATTGGGAATGGCACTCCATGGTACTTGTACAGAGTCCACATTAGTAACACTACCGAGACAAGCACAATTCCAGCCCCTGGAACCATAAGTGCTTCAGCCTCTTCTGCGCCGAGCCAACCCTGATTATCGCCGAGGAATCCATACGCAAACATCCAACCTCCGATCAGTAGAGCCATCCAAGTACCCTTCTCAAAGAATGCACAAACAAGCCCTACCCCTCCATGCCCGTTACCGTACAGGAGGATGTCCCTGAATCCAATGGCCAAACCCATTAGGATGTGGAAGAATCCAACGTAGATGGTTAGAACTATGAGGTCCTCAAGGTGACTCCCTACTCTGTGGAACGGGAACGAGAGTGTGATTCCGTAGCCTAAATCTGCTACAGGACCATATCCATGATCGAGATTGAATGGATAGAGATTTGCAAGGAATGCGACTGGAGACAGATTTTCGCTGTACATGTAATGCCCGGCCGAGTCCTTCATGTAGCTTCCATCGGGGTAGGTGAGCTTGTCATATAGGAAAATCTCCCATCCAGCAAATTCTGCGTAGATGTAGCCGAAAATTAGAGTTCCTAATCCAATATATGTTAGAAACTTCCCTCCGAGCATTAGCATGTCATTGGTGGCGGAGTTCCTGATTACCATCCAGCCGACCCCCATGGTGATTAGGCCATATGCCATATCGCCAAGCATCATTCCGAAGAATAAGGGATAGGTGAACATCATGAAGATCGTTGGGTCAACTCTTCCATAGGCGGGCCTTCCGACAGCATCTGTAAGTAGTTCCATCGGTTTGCTTGTGCTTCTCTCCTGATAGGATATCGGAGGCATCTCCTGATGGTGGTGGTGGTCTGAGTGGCCATGACCTCCCCCTCCTGCAATGAGTTCAAACTGGTCCGACTCTGTATACAAGCAAAATGGCTCTAGTGCTTTGGTAACCTCATCTGACCTCCTCATCTCGATCCAGCCATCAATCACGAAAGCGTGGTCCGAAACAGCAACCCTGGTCGGTGCAGTCAGTACATCGTGATCCCTTTCTAGGACTTCTAGGCCACAGGCTAAATCCTCGCCATTTGCATCGATCCATTCTTCGATGGCTTTTGCGAGCTCTTCCCTCTCAGATGTCAAATCGTGTTTGCGACCCTTGACCTGTGAGAGCCTCTCTGCTGGGGACCCTTCTCCAGTCGGGAGAGGTATAGACTCAAATCCTACGGATTCTAGCACATTAGTAGCGTCTTGGGATTTGTCGTTCCTGACAAAAACCGCCACCATGTTTTGCTTTCCGTTCTTTGAGTTGAAGACCATTGATGACTCACCTAGTGAGGAGGGTTGGATGGGTTCAGTGACCGTACCTACGAATGAAGACATGGAGTCATATCCGCTCAGGAGCTCTATGTCTAGTCCTAGCGAGGCAACCATCTCTAGAGATGCTTCTTCTTCCTCAGTGGAGGATATTTCATTATCCAGCTCATCGATCCTAGATTGGGCCTGTAGAAGGTCGTCTATCTTGCCTGGCAGTTCATTGGAAAGGCTATCTCTGACTGGAGCGGAAGGGACTGCCCTTTCAGGTCCGTTGAATTCTATTATCGAAGCCGCGGACCTGGCCTTGACAAGTGACCTACCAACCTCCTCTGAGCTAGGATCGGGAGTGCCGAGCGAGAATCCATCTTCCGTACCGTCGTAATCCAAAATGTGCAAAGCATTCAGGTGTGCCAGGGCTTCAATAGCACCACCCAGTTTGTCCTTGGATCCCGCGGCAATGAACCTTCCCATTTGCTGGGTGTTAACCTGCGACATCCAAGACACTCTCCGGCGATTAATTCGATCTAAAAGCGTCCAAAACTATCTTCACGGCCTTCTCTCTGTTGCCATCACTTCCCTTGTGGATGGAATTGATTGATGTATCGCCATCCTTGGAAACCTTCTTGGCTTCTTTCTCTGCAAGACCACGAGCCTCTGAAATCATACCTTGGCTGTTGGATTCTGAATCAGACCTTCCAGACTGAATTATTTCCGTTGCTGCCAGTCTAGCTTTGGTGATAATTTCCGAGGCTTGGGATTCCGCATCTGAGATGGTTTCCTTTGCCTTGTTTTCAGCATTTCTGATTGCCTTGAGGACTGTTTCTCGGCCCATTTTTCGCACCTACGGCATATGGGACCGATATCGAGTTTATGATGATAACCTCGGGAGTATCAGATGATTGACGGGTGAAAATAGAGAGGTCCCGAGCGGGAACTATCCAAATATGGGTCACTCGGCGGGACATTCGTGGACACTGAGACCATAGGCAAGGAAGACTGGGAAGAGCTTCAGAGAAATCTTGAAGCTACAATCCCCGTTTACGATAAGGTGAACAGAGTGGCGACCTTTGGGCAAGTCACAAAATGGAGGCAGATGGTGAGAGAGAGGCTACCTGAGAAAGGAAGAGTTCTCGAAGTTGGGTGTGGCCCGGGTAGTTTTGCTGAGGATGTTGAAGGGTATGATTTGGTTTGCCTTGACCCAATTCCTGAAATGCTCAGAGTTGCTGAAGAAAGGGTGAATTCGGCACGCTCTCAGAGAGGTGACAAGCCAGCTGAATTTGTTCAGGGGAAGGCTGAGGATTTACCGTTTGATGACTCGTCCTTCGACGCAGTTTGCACCCTGTTCTCTTTCAGGGATTGGTTTGACAAGAGAGCAGGGATTTCAGAGGTTCTAAGGGTGCTAAAGCCGGGCGGGGCTTTGATTATCGCAGATCCGGCCAAAATAAATCGGCTCCATGGCTTCCTTGGATGGCTCTGGATGAGGACTTACGTTAGCATGTATGCGAGGTTGCTCTACGGAACTGGAGGCCATCCTTGGAAATGGTTAACGAAGACATATGTTAGCTTCGGGACAACTAGGGATTACGTTTCGATGTTGGGAGAACTGGGCTTTGAAAATGCCCGTGCAAAGGTCGTTTTTCCGGGGATGGTTACCATCTGGCAAGGCGAGAAGCCAATGAAATGAGCATTGATTAGTCAAAAAATGAAGAATGGCTTGCGACAGGTCACAAATCTCCAAACGAATGGCTTGGTAAGGGGGTTGAATGCCATATTTAGAATCCAATCTGGTAACCTCATTATCCAGCTCCCTATCATGAATGATAGCTTTGAATTTCTCATGACGGACCCCATCTGACGCTTCCATTCGATTTCATATTCGTGTAAGGATGTGCCATTCTCCAAATGTGATACTATTTTTTGTCCTGCGATTCTACCGCCAATCATGGCTATGGTGATTCCAGCGCCATTAGAAGGAAGAACCATGCCCGCGGAGTCCCCTACTAATAGGTGGCTTCCCTTAACGAAACTCTGTATCGTCCCCGACATAGGAAGAGAACCAGCTCCTCTGAAAGTAATTTCGCCTTGATACTTTGATATGAATTGGTCCGCGAGAGAATTCAACGAGCTTCCCTTGGAGAGTTCTCTCTGGATTCCAAGTCCTATATTTGCGCCGCCTTCCTTGGGGAAAACCCAGGCATAACCTCCCGGAGCCATGGAGCCGAAATGAAGTTCTACTGCGTCGCCAAAATCACCATCCATAAGTACGAATTTTATTGGAATCTTGAGTGAGGATTCCTCCCAATGACTTCTTCTCAAAGGATCATTGTGACCCCCCGCTCCAACGATTACTTCGGCCTTGAGTCGTCTTCCGTCCCTCAAAATGACCGTGTTTTCCTCAATTGCCTCTACTCTCGATCCAGTCATGAACTCTGCCCCCTTGGTCGAGGCAAGTTTGACCAACCATTCATCATGGATTACCCTGTTTAACATCAGTCCGTCAAATGGATATTTCAGGGGTTTTCCGGAAGGGGGCACTATATGCATCTCAGAGGTCCTTCGGGAGATTGCTTCCTCTGGGGTTTGCAATAGATCATCAATGTCTGGAACATTGGGGCATAGCCTCCTCATCTCATCATTTGTTGGTACAAGTTCACCACACTGCAATGGAGATCCAATTGAGTCCCTGCCATCAATGACTAGCACCCTCTTACCTCCCTCAGCTACATACCTAGCAGTGGTGGAGCCCGCAGGCCCGCCTCCAATCACAATAACATCCCAAGCTTCGAGATCTTCAGTCATGATATCCCTGAAATTACACTTTCCTGTTTCTGGAGATTAACGCTACCTCTGAGATGAGGTCCTTGGCATCTGAGGAAGGAAGATTGGAAATTATCTCGAGGGCGCGATCGACGTGGTTCTGGATTAGTTGCCTGGTGTACGAGAAGGAACCCGATATCTCCAACAGGGTAGTCAGCTCGTTCCATCTGTCATCGCTAAAATTATTCAGTACGTCAGCTAGGTGCTCCCTTTCTGATCCATGCAAGATGGTTAGTGCATGGATGATCGGAAGCGTCATCTTGCCCTCGTGGACATCGGTACCTCTGGGCTTTCCCATTTCTGGATCGCCAGTGAGGTCCAAGAGATCGTCAACAAGCTGGAAGGCTCTCCCAAACTCAGTCCCGAAATCATACATCATGTCTGATACCTCCTTGGTCGCTCCAGCAACTAAGGCGGCACATGCAGTTCCTGTGGCGAACGGACCAACGGTTTTTCCGTCTATGATAGAGTAGTAATCTTCGGGTGTGGTTGTCAAGTCGCCGATGTGGTTGAACTGTTGTAGTTCACCCCTTGCTATATTCGTACAGGAGCTCGCTATCATGTCAACGACATCCATATCGTACCTCCCTCCCTTGGAAAAACCAAGAGCAAATAGATAGTCTCCGGCGATGATCGCATGAGCTAGGCCATGGGATGAGTGAATAGTGGGCCTTCCTCTTCTGAATCTCGACTGGTCATAGATATCGTCGTGTATTAGTGTGGCAGTATGGATCAACTCCGCGGAAAGAGCCAGGTCCATCACTTCCTTTACATCCTTCCCTCCAGAGGCCTCGTAGGTCAGGATGGCTAGAAGGGGCCTGAGTCTTTTCCCGCCTGAGAGAAGTACGTCACGGGCTAGGTCCATTGCAGGGGCACCAGTTGATGAGATGGCCTCTTGAACTAGATTCTCCAGTTCCTCCTCGAAGAGATTCAATCTCCTCTCCAAACCGCGCTTTACAGATAGCTTGGATACCATGTTATCATTACCATGGGCTAGGGTCGCATATATCAACGAGTGTGCGTGCGCTTAGTCGGGCACAGTGGGTGCTCCCTCCCTAGAGGTGGATGCGATGGAAGAAGGAATTACTCTAGCTACACTGGATTCTCATGACTGCCCTGTTGAGTCTAGAATAACCTCTTTTCTTTCCTCTGATGGGCCTCCAGGAATTGAAATCAGTCTAACGAAGGCTGATAGTCTAGAGAATGGCCTTAGGGGACTAGAGTCGGGTGACATAGACGTTCTGGCAATTCCTGCTGGCATGATACACGGCAATATGCTTGGGGTTCTACAAGCTGGCTGTAAAATAGTAGGAGCGAGGACCCCCGTTAGGCCGTACCCCGTTCTCGTGTCTGAGAACAAACTGCAGTATCAACCTAAGTCGGCGATTCTCTTGTGCGAGAGCAAGCTAGGCAGAAGACAATTGAGGAGGGCTCGAAGAGGAATCAGGGTACTCTCACCAGAAGCATATGCTGATATTGAGGGGAGGGCAGATATCCCTTCCGATCCAATGAGTCTGACAAAATGGATGGAGGAACTGAGGGAGTCTGGAGATATCGACGGATTCGTTGTAGCAAGGGGCCTTTACGACAAATGCCAACTTGTAACCAGAAGGCACTCCCTCCTTCCTGATGGACTGAACGAGGGGGATCCTCACTTCATTCCACCTGCTTATTCCGACTTGATAGTTTTCGTGGCAAGGAGTCGCTTCCCGAAAAGTATCTCAGATGAAATTTCTGAGAAAGAGGGGGAGACTGCTTGGTGGGTCCAGAATAACTTCGTTGGCTCTTTAGATGCTGAATCTCTTGGAAAGACTGGGATCATGGTCAGGCATCGTCAAGTCAGATCTTTGATCAAGCAGGCAGAATCTACTCGTGATCTGACATTGGAGCAGGTCTGCCTTGACCCTGACGGAGATGTTATTGAGGAAGAAGTACATGTTGAAATTAGGTTGGAAATTGTTTCCAAGGATGGGACAAGAACTGTAGGACTTCATAGGGTAATTAGATACTCTGATTTCGAAAGAGCTACTGTTGCATCCCTGAGGGATTGGGAGACTATCATGAAGGAAGTTTCTAGAAATGTTCCAAAGGATTTCCACACGGATCCTGAAAGCCCCCCTTTCATTGTTCTTGATGATTAACGAAAGATTTCAGTACCCATCAAATCGCACGGATGAGGCCGCTGGCACACGCAACGGATATGACTGCCCTGTCTTCCCGGAAACTGGTGATGTCTTGATCTATGACGCGTCCTTACTCGATATCCTGTACCAGGGCAGGTTAGTTGAGTTACGGGAAATGGCAGAATCTAGGAAGATTTCCAAGAGTGGCTCTGTGGAGGTTCTGCGGGCACGTTTGATTCATAGCATAGTCCTGAAAGACTTGGACCTATCTTGGGACGGGATACAAAGCATGAGCCACAGTGAGCTCGGGGAAATTCTCAAAATTTTCGGAATTAAGTCATCGGGATCCCAAAGAGAGAGGCGTCAGCGTCTGTGGTTGCATCTAAATTTCGACTCTCGTAGGATGACAATAGAAAGGCTCGCCGAGATGGACAGGGACGAGCTTCACGAGCTTTGTGTAAGGCTAGAGGCGCCATTGACAGGAAATAGAACTGTCTTGATGGGAAGAGTAGCCGGGGTTTTAACTAACCAACTCAACGGGTGGGGAAGAATCAAGAGGAGCCTCAGGAGGAACGGGTTGAAACTTTCAACTACTGACATTTCCCCACCTACTCAGGAAAATTTCGAATTGGAATTAGAGGGGCTAGATATTGATTTTCACTCAGATTCGCCGATTGCAGTCATTGAAGATGCTCATGATTCCTTGGTGTTGGGCATAGACACCCTCCGACCCGAGATTCAGCAAGACCTCAAGTTAGTTTCATCGTATGCTTCCGAGATTGATAGGATTGTGGGCACCATACTTAGGGGAAGCGGGGGCGTATGGGGAGAAGCGCAAAGGGAGCTCATGATCAGATTATCAAAGAGAAGGGGTTGGCCAGTGGATGATGAAACAGTTAGATCAAGGCTTTCGCGTGTATCTACCGATATCGCAGAGATAAGGGGGGCCAGACTAGGAGAGTTTGGGGGCATGAGTGGCAACTCGATACTGAGGGAACAGGTGATTTCTGAATCATCTTCACTCAGGATAAGGGAGAAAATGGAAATTGCCGATTCGATATTGCGCGAGATTGAGCCCTAGAGGACCTGGAAAAATCCAAATCTTGGCTCAATAATTGTGCCATCAACGTCCCTCATTCCTTCTATCGCGTCCTCTGCGTCTTCTCTGGAGAATCCTGATTGGACGCATGCGAGGATGATCGAGTCGTATTCTGCACCTTGTCCTCCGTCAGCAGATTCTATTGCCCTGATGATAGTTGCAGATATGTCTCCTGCAGGCTCGATTGGAGCTTTGTTTTCTGGAGATTCTATGCCTTGGTCATCGACCCTCACCTGGGAGCGGGACATCTCTAGTTCGGCCTCGGCCATGCTGGACCTCCCTGATGCAATAGAAAGGGCCTGCAAAACCCCTACCCTGTAATTTTCCAAGTCAAATTCTGGATAGTGCGATCTTGCCTGAGCCATACCTTCAGCTACGTCTTTTGGAATTCCTCCGTTTGCAAGAGTCGTTGCTTCAGCCTCTAATCCCTCTGAGTCTTCGTAAGCCTTCATCCTCCTCAAAGTGGCTTCAGCGGCGTCCACGAGCCACCTTGAGTATCTCTCTTTGTCAATTATTGCCAACTGTTCGACTCTAAGCGAGGTAAAGACTCCTCCATCTTCAGTCTCAAACCATCTTGCCTTTCCTACCAGGGAAATCAAGAATCTGTCTCCTGACTCGAATCTCGCGAGAAGCTCTTCAGCTTCTGCGTGCATCTCCTCTTGAAATGGTGCAATATTGAATACATGGTTTCCCGTTGGGTCCCTTATGTGTCCGGAATAGCTTGGTCCGTTATCTCCATCCCTTCTTTCCAGTCTGTCTATCACCCCTGCCACAAGAGCCCTGTTTACTCTGGCCCCGAGTTTGGTAATGACGAATGATGGGTCGAATTCTCCAGTGCCCATCTCAGTCAGTGATGCATCTGAGTACTCCTGTGCAAGCATCCTGATAGCGGTTTGGCGAGGGGCCCTCCGAGACTCCATCACATTACCACCCCCCATCTTTCAATGGCCATATCTGCTGCCGTTGACGCGGACATCCCATCGTCTTGAACACTGTCGGCCAGTAGCATTGCCCCCTGGTCATCTATGAGGGCTAGGCCGTTCACGGAGACCGATCTAGCAAGCGCCTTCTCCCTTACTGAAGATAAGAAGAAGTCTTGGCCTTCTCTGGAAATCATCTCAGATACCTCAGCTTGAGTCATGCCTAGGAAATGTTCTGCAGGTTCCTTGGATAGCAATAGGGATACATTGGATATTCCGTCGTCTAGGACCATCCTGATTCGCAAGTCCTCCTCGCCTCTCTGAGGGCCACAGTCAACGCATACGCCGTCCCTGAGTCTCTTCCTGCACTTCCTATCTCTGTCTTGTAGTTGTACAGTGCATCTCTCAATTATTCCCGAGTCACCCGTGACTAAGACAATCGATCCTTTCGTACGGATGCCCCGTCTAGTTCCTCCTGCCACCAATTCCGTGAGACCCACGTTTACCCAATGATCATCCGGATCGATCTTCTCCCATGTCGGACTTTCCAAGTTGGTCGCTTGGGATATATCATCAATAACGAGGTCTGGGGAACCCTGCCATGATTGCACTCTGGCTTCATTTAGGTGTATGAAGTCTCCCGGCTTGGGATCGAAATCACACCATGCAGTGAGTCTGCATCTCCCTGTTGGGTCCATTACATCGCCACTTCTGACGATTCTTTCCGAACCATCCTTCGCAGTGAACGACCTCTTGTACCACGATTCCACCTGAAGAGTGATTTCAACGTCCCTCATGCCATTTCTCAAACCCGATATAGTACTCTTCTTTGTTGATGCTAATTCGTCCATGCTTGCGAAGGAATTGTCATGGTACACCTCTACCCTTGTTGTGTCCCCAATATTTACTTCAGGAGTATCTCGGAATCTTCGGATTGACGCCCCCTCTATTTTGAGTAGGGTACCGGGCTCATGATCGAATTCTGACCAAGATAGCATTCCAATACTTCCAGTCTCATCGGCTAATCTCCCTCTAACGACATTCAGTTGCCCTGAACCATCTCTCTTGACAATGACATCATTCTTTGTTGAAAGAACTCTGGCTACAATATTCACGAATCCATTTGACTGCGAAGCCTTTTCGATGGAGATAGGCTCATCAGTCCTCTCGGGATTCGCCTGCCCTCCCTCTCTCAGAACAGAAATCCTCGACGTCCTGTTGATGTTGATGGATTTCTTATCGTTCCACTCATTGACCGAAACACCTTCGAGTCTTACCACGGATCCGGGAGCTAGATTTTGACTATGGCCCCCCCAATCCTTGTAATCCCACCTCTCTCTCTTGTCGCTAGACTCCCAAGGGTTATCCTCGATCCAGCCAAAGGCTATCTGCCTCTCTTCACCATTTTTCATTTTCTGCATTCTGGGTGTGTATGAAACCACGGCAACTTCTACAGTTACGTTCCTGTCATCGGAACCAAGGTCTGCAAACCTGTCTACTTTCTTTTCAGAGGGAGGGGGGGCTCTGGCGCTTGATGAGCCAGTCAAATCAATACCTGCAATGGTTTGGAACTTCCTGATAACCGATCTCAGTGCGTCCTCAGGGGGTATCAGGAACTCTTCCTCGTATCTCCTGAACTCTTCAGCTATTTCCTCTTCACTGGCGTCTTTACATTCTTCCTTAACAGTAGCTACCAGATTTGCATATTTTCCATCGACGGTCATTTATCTGCCTCCTACATGAGGAAGGCTGAGTCAAATTTGCCCGTAATGGGAACTCCCGGAGCAGAGGGGTTTGCCTCTAATTCATGGATGATATCGCAACGTGCGGTTTGGGGAAGACTCAGCACTTCATCACCTCAGGGTGGGCATGTTGACATCGGCGGTAAATGAAGGTGTCCATTGAATCGTATTATGACCAACGACATTAACCGGTGTGACCCCCTGTGCTTCTCATGGTCGGCGGGGAGTACTGCAAGTTCGGGGTTCTGACAGCGTCCGATAGAGCAAGCTCAGGCGAGTACGAAGATCTCAGCGGGCCAGCAATAGAGTCTTTTCTCCAACAAGCCATAACATCCCCTTGGGAAATTGAAAGAATGGTGGTTCCCGATGAAAAGGACTCTATTGCCTCCTCATTGATCGATCTGGTAGATAGAAGGGGTTGCTCGGTGGTGGTTACCACAGGGGGAACAGGCCCGTCCCCCCGAGATGTCACTCCTGAGGCAACAGAGGAGGTGTGTCAAAAGATACTACCTGGATTTGGTGAGAAAATGAGGTTGGTATCTCTAAATTACGTTCCAACAGCTATTCTTTCGAGACAAATTGCAGGAATTAGGGGGAGCTGTCTGATTATCAACTTACCCGGATCTCCCAGGTCCATTAGGCAAATTTTAGATGAGGTCTTTTCTGCAGTTCCGTATTGTGTGGATCTGATAGGGGGGCCTTACATAACAACGGATCCTGATTTCATAGATTCCTTTCGTCCAGCTCACGCAAGACGCGAATGATTGAACATGTGATGTCCTCTCGGAGCACCATGGCGAAGATGAAATCTGGCAAAATTAGTACTGACAGAAAGAAAGATGAGTTACGTGATGTGGACGTAACTTTGGATTTCACCCCCAACGCACTTTCGTCGCTACTTTACAAACAGGGAAATACAACTGTGCTGGTTTGTGTAACCAAAGCTCCCTCCCTGCCAAGATGGTTTCCAAAGAATTCAGACAGGGGCTGGGTCCATGCAGAGTATTCCCTTCTACCCGGATCAACTGATACCAGATTCAGGAGAGAAAGAAGTGGCGCGAAAGGGAGAACCATGGAGATTGAGAGACTGGTGGCGAGGTCGCTCAGAGGGGCTGTGGATTTAGAGGAGCTAGGTCCACTAGCACTGACTGTGGACTGTGATATCCTAAATGCTGACGGCGGTACAAGGTGTGCATCGATTACTGCGGCATGTATAGCCCTGAGGCTCGCTGTCAGGCGCTTGATAGACTCAGGGGACTGTCTACCTAAGGAGTTGAGGCCGACGAGAGAGGATATCGCTAATGGTTGGACCGCTCCAGAGCTTACAGCTGAGGAAAAGCATGCACATGAAATGAGCGTGATGGCGAACGATGTATCCGCAATTAGCGTGGGCCTGATTGATGGGGAAGTATTCCTTGATCTGGACTATGTATTGGACAGCAATGCTGACGTGGATATGAATGTGGTTGGGACCAGTGATGGAATGTTTGTGGAAGTTCAGGGCACTGGAGAGGAGGCGACATACTCACGGAAGCAGTTCGATTCCCTAATGGACATGGCCGAGCTGGGCCTGAAAAGGCTTCAAGAGATTCAGTCTGAAGCCCTTCGAGAGGCCTAATCTCTAGATTAGAACGATTATTTTGGTGGGACTGGCCGGACTTGAACCAGCGGCCTCCGCATCTTCAGTGCGGCGCTCTCCCAGCTGAGCTACAGTCCCGTAGCAACCTCGCCACCATGGTCATGTCTTCAAATCTTACTGATGGGTAAAATCTCGGATTTTCGCGAGCCATGGTTTAAACAATAGCTCAAAAGTACGAATTTGGCACACTAGGCGTGCCTACTGCGATAGTTTGGTTCCGCAAGTGCCTGAGGCTCCATGATAATGCTGCTCTAACTTGGGCTTGCGAGTCCAGCGAAGTTGACAGTATTCTTCCAGTATTCGTTATGGACGAGGAATTGGGATCTGGGGGAACGGGTGGGATTGGGTTCAATAGAGCTAGGTTCCTAGTGCAATCACTTCGAGACCTTGATGATAGTCTCCAACGGGAGCTTGGCCTCAGGCTAAGGATTGTGAGAGGGGGTTATCTTGAGACGATGGAGGCGATAATCAGAGGTTTGGACGGGAGTACGCCTTACCTTGCGTACGAATACTGTTCCGAGCCCAAGAGCTTGTCCGTGTCAGCCGAGATCAGTGGCTGGGAGTTATCTGGCGGGATGGATTTTGAATCGAGGATTTTCTCGGGGAGCCATACTCTTCTTGATATCGAGAAAACTGTAAGCTCCGAGAATTATTCCAATCCCAAATCAATGAAGGACATGGAGAGGATCTTCCAGAGACAATTCGGGGTGGATGATTTTGGTTTCTATGATATTGGGGAACCCCTTCCTCCGCCGGTTTCAAGTAAACCGATGTCTGAAATTGTCACTCTGGATTCTGAAGTTGGCATATCTGACTTGGATGAGTATCTAATCAACAATTATCCGAGAAGAGTCTTGGAGGCTCCCTACTTTCGGGGAGGCGAAGGAGAGGCTTTAGAGAGGCTATCTAGAAAGGTTAGTGGGGAGAAGGATTATGTTAACAATTTCAAGAAGCCGAGGACCAGCTCAACCAACTTGGATGAGGACCATCGAGAGCCGAGCACGACCGGCCTTTCCCCTTACCTCAGTACCGGATGCCTTTCCATCAGGATGTTGTGGAGCGAGTGTAAGAAGGCCTATCTAATGGGAGAGCACACCCAGCCCCCAGAGTCACTGCACGGGCAAATGATGTTTAGAGAGATGTTTTACCTATTGTCTAGGTCTGTGGATAATTGGGACCAGAATACCGGAAACGAGAATTGTAAGGATATCGATTGGGGCGAGTATGACTCTGAATTGGTCGGCTGTTGGGAGGATGGAATGACTGGCTACCCATACATAGATGCAATGATGAGGCAGCTCGAGGAGACTGGTTGGATGCATCATCTTGGGCGACATGCGGTATCATGCTTCCTCACAAGGGGGCAACTGTGGCAGAGCTGGACAGCTGGCAGGGATGTGTTTGAGAGAAAGCTCCTGGATAGTGACTGGGCCATAAACAATGGTAATTGGCTTTGGCTGGCCGGAGTTGCTCCTTTTTCGATGCCCTACTACAGGATATACAACCCATGCCCAGACTCAAAGTCGAGCCTAAATGTAGAGACTAACCTTGCGAAGTTCGTAAGGCATTGGGTTCCTGAGCTGAAGGATTATCCTTCGAAATACATCTTTGAGCCTCATCTAGCACCCCTTGATGTCCAAGTCTCATCTGGTTGCATTATCGGGGATGACTACCCCCTTCCGATTGTTGATAGGAAAGAGAGTAGGGCAAAAAACTTGGAGAGATTCAAACTGAGCCTTCAGAAATAGAATCCCGTCAACTTAAAATGACTTTAAACTGGGGTTTATACTACTCTTGCTGAATCTGAGACCATGCCTGTGGATGTGGTCTGGTTCAAGAAGGACCTACGTACCAGAGATCACGCGCCTCTGTTAAGTGCATCTCTATCAGGAAACCCGGTAATTTGCCTGTTTATCCTAGAGCCTGAAAGACTGGAGCTTGATGATATCGATCCAATTCATGTCCAGTGGGAGTTGGACTGCGCCACTGACCTTTCCATCGCACTGAAGGCTTTGGGCGCAGACCTACACTTTGCAGTGGGCGATGCGGTCAGTGTCATGGAAGATTTCGATAAAAGGTACGGAATCGGACGATTGCTGTCACATGAGGAAACCGGAAACTCCTGGTCCTTTCAGAGGGACAAGCGCGTCCTAAGCTGGTGCAGAAACAAGGGGATCGAATGGGCCGAGTATCCCCACAACGGAGTGGTACGTAGGCTGGGAACGAGGGACGAGTGGAAGAGGAGACGCGATAAGAGGATGAGGGAGCCACTTAGTGATGCTCCATTTTTCTCTGAAGGTATCCAATTCGGAGGTGAAATCCCCCAATTGGAGGATTTGGGTTTCTATCCAAGGAAGTTGACAATGAGGCCTGTTCCAGGAGAGGATGCTGCGATTGAGAGGCTTGAGTCGTTCCTTAGCCATAGAGGAAGGGAGTACAGACGGGGGATCTCAAGCCCCACACTTTCTGTCAAGCATGGCTCGGGACTCTCCCCCTATTTCTCCTCAGGATGCTTATCCATGAGGAGGGCCGTTCAGGAAACAACATCTAGAATTAGGTGGATCCGGGAAAACAGATCAATGATCCAAGGTCCTGATGACTGGATCAAGAGCCTCTCATCATTCAGGAGGAGACTGGCATGGAGATGTCACTTCATCCAAAAAATGGAGATGGAGCCGAATCTTGATTTGGTCGCTCAGAATCCTGTGATAGACAGAAATCTAAGGAGAGAACTTGACGATGATCGTTTCGAGAGATGGAAGGATGGGAATACAGGATGGCCTTTCCTCGATGCTTGCATGAGGCAGTTGAATTCCACGGGATGGATAAATTTCAGGATGAGGGCGATGATAATGTCAGCGGCTTCATACAACCTCTGGATGCCATGGAGAGAGACTGGGGCCTACCTTGCAAAGCAGTTTCTCGACTACGAACCGGGGATTCACTGGTCGCAAGTTGGCATGCAGTCAGGGACGACTGGAATTAACACTATCAGGGCCTATTCTATGACCAAGCAAGGAAAGGACCAGGATCCAAGTGGCGAATATATTAGGAAATGGGTGCCTGAACTCTCAATGGTGCCAACTAAGTTCATCCATGAGCCATGGAAAATGCCAATACAGCTCCAGAATGAGATATCCTGCGTGATAGGAAGGACATACCCATCCCCAATACTCGATGAGCTTGAGAGCAGGAAAGAGGGAGTCAGCAGGAGCTACGCCGCCAGGGGAGGGGAGGAAGCGAGATCGATTAGCAAGAAGGTCCTACAACTTCATGGTAGCCGAAGAAGACCTAAGAAAAGGAGGGGCAAGAACGTCAAAGGTGTCCAGCAGAAGCTGTTCTAGAAAAGATCATCATCGTCTTCCGGAGAATCGAACGACATCATCTTTGAGGGTGCCTTAGCCGTGGCGGTTGAGGCCTTGGACTCTTCCTTCTCCTCCCTGATCTTGGCTTCGGCCACCTCCTGTTCTAGAAGTTCAAGCTCCTCAGGAGTTAGCCCACTCTCCTTGGCTAGCTTGATTCTTCTTTCATCACGAGCCCTTATCTCCATCAGCCTTTGTCTGGCCTTGTCGTAGTGTTGCATCATATACATCGCATCGTGTTCCAACAGGGGCGAATCGGAAATGATAGTGATATCCATCCAATCTCCTTCCTCGGCGAGGAATTCGGCAAATGGCTCGAACTTCAAATCTGACTTCTTGATTTGGGTGTAGTGGAGGGCATTGCCCATCCTGTGCTCTATTCCAGCAAAGTGACAGTAGAACTTGCTACCCCCGTATGTTTCTCTCACCATGTCAAAGAGCTCGGCATAGTCCTCGCTTGTCCTCATCGATCCATGCCCCCTTGCATGTATGTGTCCTAGATTGAGGACTGGTACGGTCCCTTCCACGTGGTTGCATACCTCGAGGACCTCCTCCACAGTGCCCCATAGCTCCTGCCTGCCTGATGTCTCTATGCCGACAAGGGAGGGCTCTTGCTCGGATATCCATGGGAAGGCAGTATACGCGTCCTCATCCTGTTCCCCCCAGATGCTCCTGACCCTTTCCACTATGCCGGAGAAGATGTTGGCGACCTGCTCATTGGCCTCGATCCCAGGATCGTATTCCCCGTATGGGCCTACATGGTAAACGAGGTGTCTGGCGTTGATGATCTTCCCTGCCTGCATTGACGCCTCCATCTTGGCCAAGGACCTGTTTCTTTCCCTTCTGTTCCCGAGGAGCTCGGCATAGTAGGGGCCATGCAGATTCATCTCTATTCCAGAGTCCCATGACAATATACCCGCCTGCCAGTATTGATCGAAGTGCTTGGGCTGGACTGGCCTTACTGTTTGAATCTCCATGGCTTCCAAGCCCAGTGCTGTGATGTCATCCATGCCCTCTACGATAGTACGTCCTTTGCAGGAAAGAGGCACGCCTGCCGGACCTAGTTTCAGTGACATGCTTGTGACCTCGCGGGTCCCAGCGAAAGGACGTCCCTTCAAAAGGGGTTTCTGCTAAAAGTACGAATTGTGGCTACATAGTCAATTTACTACCAGGAGGACGCGTTCCTGATTCCACTGATTCCTGTTCCTGAATATGGCAGCGATTTAAGGAATCCAGCGAGCCATACTATACCAGTCCCATGCTCCGTGATGTCAACTTCGAAACTCCCCATGGCATGCGACACCGAAACAGCAGAACCACCTGATATAATTCCACAAACGATGGGAACCATCGTTTTCGCTCTGACTTGGGATAGGAAGTCATCTTCCTCCATATTTTCCAGTGAGGAGACGGCCTTCATCGCTTCACTGGTGAAGAACAAAACGTGGATCTGCCTCATCTTACCGACTACTAATCCCCATGTCTTCGAGATTGTTTCTTGATCGCCTGGCATGTCTACCACCATTACATTCCTGCAACCCTCGAGCTCGGCGAATGTCATTGATGCAGACCATGCCATTGCAGGACTTTTACCTAGATTTACCAATGATGAGCAGTTGACCATCCAATGCGCTGTCTCCATTAGTTTCTTCCAGTCTACAGCACCATGGTCAAACGTCTCGAATGCCTCACCATGTGTGGAGGTGACAATAATACTGGGGACTCCCATGTCGAGAGCTGTCGAAGCTACTGCGCTGGCGTTGTCACTACCTCCTGGTTCGCCCAAGGATATCAGCCGGGGAGGACCTTCCATGATTGTACCCGATGATAATTAGTCATAGGATTAATGGTCCAGCTTCCACCTTAACAGGGCTATGGCTCCGCCAAGGCCCAACAGTTGCTGTCCGGCATCGTGGTCGACTGAGCATTGGACTACCTCCCCTCTGGATGACTTTACTTCCTCGCATATCCTCTCCCATCTACCTCTCGAGTCGTCGTCCCCCTCCCTTATCATCGAGGCGTCGATGATCAGTGATTCCACCGCCCCTTGTGAGGCCGCGTCAGAGATAAGGGATATTCCGTAAGTTACCGCGCCATCGACTGAAACTCTCCTTAGTGCCTCTTCTATGGCCCTGATTTCCTTCACTAGAACATGTTCCCCAAGGACCGTGTCTGCAGCTCCTTCGGATAGTACCTCGTTGGCAGCTGACCTTCCTCCAATGGACGTGGGTGCATTCGTTATGGTATTCTTCGACCCCGAGTCTCTGAGGCTTTTCTCGAACTTCTCCCGCGCCATCCCGGGGCCGCATATTACCAATGGCATCTCGTCATTGAAGACCATGCCGACCTCTTTCGCCACATCATCGAAGAAGGCATTCCTGACCGAGGATGGGTCGTTCACTCTCTTTCCCCCTCCTCTCATAGAGAACTGTGAGACGTCCCTGATCCCCCTTGATGTCACTTCGAATACTAGAATCTCGTCTGATTCGACGACTATTAGTCCGGCTTTGGCTTTGGTGCCTGATGATATTGCCTCTTCGATTAGGTCTAGATCAGACCTTTCCAAGCCCCCCTCTCTTGATATCTCTATTTCATCCCCCGGTGATACAATATGTGTGTGATGGCTACCAACGTCTATCTTCGCCTCCTTGATGACGCCGTGAACCCTGAGATTATCTGTGAAAGACTGGAATGCGGTCTCATGGGCGTCCAGAAGTATCCACATCGGCTTTCTCTCAGCGCTCTTGGCTCTTCCATCCTCCTTGGTACCGGTGGTGGAGTCCCTTCTGTGGGAAAGCATGCCCACTGAGGAGCCCTTTCTGCATATTTTTGAAAGAACCCAGAGGTCGTCTTCATCCTCCACGCGTAGACGAACTCCCTCATCGAGTCGCTTTACTCTGCGCATATTTCCACCTATCCGAAGACTCCTGTGAGTCGTCCCTCTTCATCCATGTCCATGTCCATCGCCGCAGGCCTGCTGGGCAGTCCTGGCATCGTCATCATGGATCCGCAAACAGCGACTATGAAGCCTGCGCCCGCATTCAGCCTTGCCTCTCTTACTTG
>DAVY01000003.1 GCA_002505775.1 Euryarchaeota archaeon UBA130
GAGAAAGCTCAGGTCGCAGTCTTTGGTGCTAGTCAGTTCGGAGTCAGACTTTCTGATCACTATCTCAGAAGCGGTCACAGCGTGGTTGTGATTGAGCCCGAATTGGATCTTGCGAACGAGCTCGTAGGCTCTAGCGTAGGGAATAGCAAGAGGTTGGACGTTATACATGGGGATCCCCAAGATGAAGATCTGCTTAGGGAGCTAGATATTCATAACCACGACATCGCCGTTGCTGCTCTGGAAGATGACAACCTCAATATTGCGATTTCAATGAGAGCTAAAGATAAGGGTGTGCAAAGAACAGGTCTTGTTCTGAGGGATAGGGCACTGGTAGATGCAGTGCATAGAATCGGCTCGATCAACCCCGTAAGTAGACGGCAAGTCGTAGTAACAGGAATACTGAAATCTATTCACATGAATGTACCGGGTACGTTCCAAGTGATTCCAAACGTACCCGAGGTAATCTCAATATCCGCAGAGGTCAAAGAAGAACAGGGAATAGAGGGTTGGTCGGTTTCGAAAGTTGAGTCTAAATTAGGAGCAAGAGTGGCAATGATAGACAGGCAGGACTTTGATGGCAAAATATCGGTCCTCGACCCCAACGATGTAGAGACTATCCTGCTGGGAGACAGGCTGTATATCCTCTTGCTAAAGGAACACCTGAAGAAGCTGGAAAAGAGCCTCGGGAGCTAACCATGCGCTGGGATGTCGTAGGTTTCATTCTTGGTTGGACGATAAGGCTGGTCGCCCTCCCGCTGGCACTGGTCGCGGCGTATAGTTGCTACTTGGAAGCAGAAGGTTATGAGTTCGCAATTAGGGCTTATTTGATTCCACTAATATTGGCCGCGGTAGTCGGTCAGAGTCTCGTCTCACTAGCTAGGGGCGCAGATATCGCCTCTAGGCTGAGGGACAGGGAAGCCTTCGCTTCCGTCGCTCTAGGATGGATTCCCGTGGTTTTGCTAGGCGCACTCCCATACTGGTTGGGCGGGGTATTCTATGGCCCTGCAGAGCTCTCCATGGATTCAGTTGCTGTGACTGACGTTATGTCGGGGGCGATTCACTCATGGTTCGAATCTATGTCTGGCTTCACGACAACCGGTTCGACAGTGATTGATCACGCAACCAGCCCACGATGCACTGAGGGTAGTGACTGCATAAGCTCCCAGCCACAGAGCTTGATTCTGTGGAGGTCTCTCACACAATGGCTGGGTGGCATGGGAGTAATCATGCTAGGTCTACTGATTCTTTCTCAAGCTCTGGGTGGCGGGATGTCATTGGCAAGAGCCGAGCTAACAGGCCCTTCTCTGTCTAGGTTGGGACCATCCCTGCAATGGACTGCTAGAAGGTTATGGACAATATACATAGTTCTGACTCTGATTGAGATGATACTTCTAAGATTCGTAGGTGAGATGGGACTATTTGATTCAGTCAACTATGCACTGACCACGCTTTCCTCAGGAGGATTCGGAACCTCAGACAGTGGGATCATGGCTTTCGACTCTGCTAGGATAGAAGTAATCTTGATGGTATTCATGGTTCTTACCTGCATCAACTTTAGCTTACTGCACCTTATTCTCGCAGGTAGGTCGAAAGAGGCATTCAAGGACGGAGAGGTTAGGAGCTACCTATTCATACTCACCATAGCTTGGTTGGCGATGGCGTTCAACATATTCCAGTCAGGGTCAGAAGACCTAGGCTTTCTGGAGACTGTGAGACACTCAATGTTCCAAGCGATATCCATATCCAGTACTGGATACTCATCAGCCGATTTCGCCACATGGCCACTATTCAGCCAATTCGTACTCCTGCTACTGATGATAATCGGGGCCACAGCCGGGTCCACTGGTGGTGGTCTGAAGGTGCTAAGGATTAGGATCGCATTCGAGCTTTCAAAGAGGGAAATTCTGAAAATCATACAGCCCAAGAAAGTAGTCGCCATCAGATTCAACGACGAAGTAATAGACGAGAAGAGAATCTGGACGGTACTTGGAATGCTGAGCTCCTGGACAGTACTCGTCACCGCATCAATACTAGCCTTTTCACTGCTAGAGCCCTCATTGAATATGACAGACGTCCTCTCTGTGTCCCTATCACTACTCGGAAACACAGGTCCGGCACTTGGGGCATTTGGCCCCACTGCCACATGGGCTTCCCTTGGGGAGCCCTCGTTGATTATCGCTTCTCTTTTGATGTGGCTCGGACGTCTAGAGCTTCTGACGGTTCTGGTATTGTTGCATCCAAAGACATGGAGAAGCGACGTCTAGAACGAGTCAAGTGTGAATTGCTTCCCTTTAGTCTCTGGCTCATCCGTGGGAGGTGCAGTAACGTTATCCTCAATCACCAGCTCAGGTATCTCATTTTCATCCTCTAACTTCTCAAATTTCTTGATCACGTCTTTGCCTTGCCTACTGCTCTTGGCGATACCGTGCAGGGACAAGTGCTCTTCCACGCCCAGCCCCATCTTTATTGCCAGACTGAAATCTAGAGGATTTCCTCCCAGAGCCTCATCATGGACAGCTAGAATCAGGGGCCACAGCTCCTCCCTGAAGGATGAGCGACTAGTGGACACACTCTCCGACATAGCGGAAACCACGTTAACTGTCCTCCATGATTCACCTCCCCTGCGAAGGAAGTCCGGGTATCCAAGGTAGGGGTCAGTAGTCACTGGCTTCTGAGACACGGCGGCTTGGGAAGTGAGGGCGGAACCCCAATACCAAGACCTGAATGCTCTATTCGTAAATTTCGTGGCCAGTGACTTATCTGCCAGTTCCATGGCCTCGCTAATTGTCGAGAGGCCCCTAGTATCGAACACGGACAAATTATTCCATGAGAACCACGCTAGCATTTGATCTGGGTCCTTGTCACTGTTTCTGAGAATCTCAGAAGCCTCGGCCCCACTTCTGCTGGCATAGATTTCCTTCATCGCTCTGAAAACGTCAATCTGGGAATCCCTGATCGCGACAGAGCTCAGCCCCCTTACCTCATCCACGGTAATGAATCCTTCAGCTAAAGTCGACGCAGCTTGAATATCTCTGACCAAAGCACGTAGGTCCCCTGGATTTCCGGAGATTATCTCCTCGAGTGCCCCAGGATCAATTTTGACCCCTTCTCCATCTAGTATCCTGTATGCAATCTTTCTCATGTCATTGGGATTGACCCTCTTGAACTGAACCATGTCAGCTACCCTTAGTATCCTATCCCTGTTCATCCTCCAGGACCTTCCACCTCCCCAGAGCCTCATTGGATCATTACAGGTCATTATGACTGGTTGCTTGGAAATCTCGAGAAGATTCATCAGCTCCGCCTTACCACCAGAATCCCCCGATATCGAAGACGCGTCATCGTCGGGAGACAGGGATTTGCCAATCCTCTCCTCTGAAATCTTCGAGAATCCCCCTGCTAGGTGATCGACCTCATCTAGTAGGATTATGGTTTTCCCATCTGGAACCGAACCACCAGAGAACAGATCCAAGGAAATATGCTGAGATCCTCTAGTCGCGGCCCTTCTTATTGATGCAGCGTTCCTCTCCTCTGAAGCGTTCAGCTCTATAATCGCCCACCCTCTTTCAGAGGCGACAGCCTTAGCGATTGTTGTCTTTCCTACGCCAGGTGGACCTGAAAGTAGGATCCCCCTCTTTTTCGGTAATCCATTCCCCGTCCAGCTTTCCAACCACTGCCTTATCGACCTTATTTGCGGGCTATTGCCTTCCATCTCCCTAATCGTGCTCGGACGGTATTTCTCTGTCCAGTCCTCTCCGGCACCAGTCTCGGACACAACATACCGTAGAGCCGGGACCCCATGAAGATTGGGAGTCAGAACAATGATTCAATCGTTGAATTAGAGATGTGCCTGTGCAAATCATCCGAGGAAACCCTGACCTGTAACTGATCGTCCCTCCGCCTGATGGTCACGGTTCCATCTTGCAGGGTGGTATGGTCAATCGTGACTGCCCATGGAATACCAATCTCATCGGCTCTTGCGTATCTTTTACCTATAGAACCCGAACTGTCCATATCAATCTGTACTCCTCTTAGTGAAACGAGCTTGTCGAAAAGCTCCTTTGCAAATTCGCCCATTCCTTCCTTGTCGAAGAGTGGCATTATGGACAAGTCGTAGGGTGAGATGGATCCATCTAGCCTAAGGGTAACATATCCCTCCTCATCTTTACCGTCTTCGACGTATGAATGATCTAGAAGGTGCCAAATTATCCGGTCTATTCCGAAAGCGGGCTCGATCACGTGAGGGGTGAACCATTCTCCATGGACATTCCTGTCTTCCTTAGTGATCGTTGCCATGTCGCTCGTTATCTCCACTTCTGAGCCATCTCTTAACGAGAGAATGAATGGGAATGATGAAGGAATTTCATCTAATTCGGACAATGCAGAAGATACTTCCCCTGCCCTTTGTCTGAATACCGGCCCAATTACCGACCCAACCGGTGAAAGCGCCTCCCCTGTTATCTTCTTGGGGGTTTCGAATTGCCGCCAA
Source organism: Euryarchaeota archaeon UBA130 (assembly GCA_002505775.1). Taxonomy (GTDB): domain Archaea; phylum Thermoplasmatota; class Poseidoniia; order Poseidoniales; family Thalassarchaeaceae; genus MGIIb-O5. The sequence continues at coordinate 4,490 of DAVY01000003.1, forward strand.
GCCCTGAGTAGGTTTGTCCCGGAATGGGCCTCATGAGACTCCAAGTCATGACAGGTCCTGTTAGCGATGCCTACACATTCTATCCACCCATACTCCCCGAATATTTCACAGTCCCAGCAGTCCGAGGCATAGTGAGCCATTTCTGATCCAGCATGCTGTCTGAACCTAATCTTCTTTGCATCAATCCCAATACCAGTCAAGAACTCATAGGTCCTTAGCATGAACCACGCAACAGTACAGTGCCTGATTATTCCACGCCCATAGGCATCACTGAATTTCATATGGACTTCTCCAGAGAAGCCCCCCTCAGGGTCTGGTATCATGCACACTTCATCGGTATTTCTCTCCAAATCACCTGCTGGAGGTTCTAGTGGATCAATGAAATACTCTAGCTCTGCCATGTTGAATTCTCGGAGCCTGATCATTCCTTGCCGAGGACTAATCTCATTCCTGTATCCCCTGCCCGTCTGAATGGCCCCAAAGGGAAGCTTCTGCTTGAAATGCCGGTAAAGAGAAGGGAAGAGCATGAACATTCCCTGTGCAGTCTCCGGCCTCATGTAGGCCTCTCTACCATTGCTCATGGCCCCTATGGTAGTAGGGAACATGAGATTCATAGGACGTGCATCCGCCCAGTCAAACTCGTTACAATTTGGACATTGTACATTGTTCGATAGAATTATGGAGTCCAGATCAGAACCATTCAGAGTATCTGGATTTGGATGCAGACCCTCAATTAAGTGGTCACTTCGAAAAACAGACTGGCACGAATTACACTCTGACATGTGATCATTGAACTCGCCCACGTGTCCGCTGGCCACTAAGACAGAACGAGGGGTAATCGTAGGGGAATCAATCTCCACTATGTCTCCGCCAGAGGTCCAATGATTAATCCAAGAATCAATCACCTTTCTCTTTATCCTAGCCCCGACAGGGCCATAATCTATCAGTCCAGCAACCCCTCCATAGACCTCAAACGAAGGTAGAACTATCCCACGCCTGCGCATCATCGAAGTGAGTCGGTCCAACCTCCTAGATTCGGCCATTGCCCTCCCGACCCCACTACTTGTCTTTCAAGCCATCCTCGTGAAATGAGACTTATCCCCCCGACTTTCGGGTTAAGCGACTTTCCGAACCCATCAAAACGTGGTCTGCAGAGAAGCATTGATGTACTCATAGGAAGCCCAAGGGACTGATAGGTGCCGAGAAAAATGCCTCAAATCGAGTATGTAGAAGATAGGATGGAGTCCGAAGAGCTACTGGAAAGGCTCTGTCCTCCTGTAAGGAACTGGTTCAAAGACAAGTTTCCAGACTTTACAGAGCCCCAGAAGGTCGCTATACCGAGAATCCTCAATGGGGAGCATCTACTACTGTGCTCTCCCACAGGTTCTGGAAAGACTCTGACAGCGTTTCTCACTATTATTGACGACTTGGTAAGGAGATCATTGGACGGCTCTCTCCCAGATGCCGTACAATGCGTCTACATTTCCCCGATCAAGGCACTAGCCAATGACATAGAGAAGAATCTCATGGGCCCTCTAGGAGAGATAAAGGAGAGGTATCTCCCAAGCAGGGCTAAGGAGATCAAGGTAGGTCTCAGAACTGGTGATACCCCTCAAAGCGAAAGAGAAAAGATGCTAAGAAAGCCGCCCCATATCCTAATCACAACCCCTGAATCACTAGGGTTGGGCTTGGCGTCAAAGAGATTCAGGCCAATCCTAGACCAGATGAAATGGTTCATTATAGATGAAATGCACTCTCTCGTACCAACCAAAAGAGGTACACATCTGTCACTCAGTATGGCACTGATGGACTCAGTCGTTTCCTCAGACGTACAGAGAATCGGCATTAGCGCTACGATGGAGCCTTTGGATGCGGTTGCAGAATTCCTAGTTGCTAGTGATTCACGGGAATCCGATGTAGATCCCCAGAAGGTAGCCATCGCGAAGATATCAGGTGACAGGGAGCTGGATTTGGACATCATTCTGCCAACTCCGAGATTTAGCTCAATTCCCGTCAAGGAAATTCTTGATCACAATGTTGACAGAATAAAGGAATTAGCTGAAGCCCATACCACAACATTGGTCTTTGTCAACACGAGAAATATGACTGAAACAGTAGTTCAGAGATTGAAAATTGCAGGGATGGAAGGCGTCGAGGGCCACCATGGGTCAATGGACAAGGCAATCAGACTTGACGTTGAAAGCAAATTAAAAAACGGCCTACTTAGATGCGTGGTTTCCTCTTCAAGCTTGGAAATGGGAATAGATATTGGTTCAGTGGATCTGGTGATACAAGTCGGATCTCCAGGATCAATCGCTACAGCATTACAGAGAATAGGAAGGGCTGGACACCAAGTCGGAGGATTGCCCAGAGCCAGGTTCCTCCCAACGTCTCCTCATGATCTGGTGGAGCTCGTAGCACTTCAGATGGCCATTCTCGAAGGTGAAATGGACTTACTTAAATTCCCCGAGAATTCTCTTGATGTACTTGCACAATTCCTAATCGGCCTCACAATCATCAAAGAGTGGGATATAGATGATGCATACGAGTTAGTTTCATCATCATGGCCTTACAGGTCCCTCCCTTATGATGATTATATCGAAGTCCTAGACATGCTCGATGAAGAGAGGAGAGTTTGGCTGGATTGGGAAGATAACAGATTCGGCAAGCGAGGTTTTGCCCAGATGATATACTACACCAACATCGGCACCATTGCTCCCGACAACAGCTACCTAGTGTTCACCGGGGATGGGACACTTGTGGGACAGCTATCGTCCTCCTTCGTCTCTAGCCTGAGGAATGGCGATGTTTTCCTACTAGGCGGTTCAACTTACAGGGTTGCTAGCGTAAGGGGAACGAGAGTCAACGTAACCCCTGCTACCGGCTACAGGCCAACGATTCCATCGTGGACGGGTGAGGCCAACAGTCGAACCCATGAGCTCAGCCAAGCAGTCTTGAGATTACTAGGACAAGTGTCCGTAGGGGCCCGAATGGGAACGGACTACGAGCCTATTCTAACTGAGGCCCTCCAGCTAAACAAGCCAGTAGCCATGGCCTTGAAGCAGTTCTTGGACGAACACACTGCGACGACGTTCCAGGTCCCCTCCAATGACAGAATACTAATCGAACAGGTAGACTCTCCACTGCCAACCTATGTGGTTACGACCTGCAGAGGTAGGGCTTTCAATCTGGCTCTTGGGTACCTCTTTGCAGGAATTGCGTCCAAAGAGAACATAATTATCCATGAGCTTTCTTTTGATGAAAATGGGTTTTTAGCAAAGCTCAGTCATGAGGTTGAGATTTCTAAAATTCCTGAAGTATTCAGAAATGATACTAGTGAAGATATTCTCCAAAGATACATGATGGATTCCCAACTTTTCTCCAAGAGATTCAGGGAAGTTTCGTCTAGGAGCATGTTGAACCCTAGAAGAATAGGGGCCGAGGAAGTAAGTCCAAAGCAATTCCAACAGAAAGCGGAGGCCATAATGACAAAGCATAGGCAAATGGAAGGGTCAGTAATCATCCGTGAAGCAATGAGTGAGATTCTGACCGGTGACTTGGACATGGAGCAACTTGGGAAATTCATCTCTAGGATGGATAGTGAGGACGTTAGGATAGTCCATAGACATGTGAAAATGCCATCCCCATTGGGGATGACATTATTCATGTCAGCATTCGAGGATTTGCTAAGCCTCAGAACTAGAGCATATCTGATCAAAGACGTCGATCCAGAGATTCTCAGGCGCTTGCTAGGGGCCAGGTCTCTCGCAACAGACCTGGATAAGGATACAATCTCGGACTACTATCAATCCAAAGTAGCTGTACCGAAGAATGCAATCGACCTATTGAGATTGATGGATATGGGAGGCGGTTTGGAACGTGGCCTAACCAATCCCCTTTACAACTCAAAGCTAAGTGGGATAGAAATATCCACTATCAGAGGGTGGGTTCACGAGCTCGCAGAGAGGGGACTAATAACCAAGGTTCGCAATACCAATCACGAACAGATCGATGACAAATGGTTCTCAATGAGGATGGCCGGAGTCCACGGTACACTGGGTTGTCTCGCTGTTGCAGGAGCATCTGAGATGGAGGATCTGAGAGCGCTTTATACCGGGGGGCTGACTTATGAGATTGCTGAAGAATTTAGCGGGGCCACTCCCTCTAAGTGGGTTTCCTCAACTTTGTCTGACCCACTGGACTGCCTCAGGCTAAAGCTCCTTGATATGCTAGGATCAGAAGGTCCCCAGACACTTGATTCACTGAGTGAGAGACTACCTTTCCCTCTAGGTCAGGTAGAAGCCGTACTACAAGAACTTGAAATGCGAAATCTTGTCTCTATAGGGTTCTTTACACAGACTGAGGAGGGTGAATACATACTCCGGGTAGACGAGTACAGAATAACTGGGGGTAGCGTTGAAGTTGTTGATTACAGAACTCTGCAGACATTACTTCTACAGAAATCATTCACAAAGTTCTCTGAGCCTTCTGAGGCGATAAGGTCCTTAGCACTGATTCAGAGAAGGGATGAGCTCATACACAGGGTGGAGAATTTTAGATTCAGGGATTGGAAAGATTTCAAGCACGACAAGGATGTATACAATGGCAGACTTCTGCACAATAGGGTAGGCTATACCACCCTAGATCAGATTCCAATGCTTCTGGGGCTACGTTCAGATCCGTGGATTGGCTCTCTAGAGGAGGAGCTTCTTGAAAAAATTCCCGAGGAGGGGATTACAAGGGCAGAGATTCTCGCTGAATACCCAAGAGGAAAGGAGAACCAGCATATCCAGAAGAGTGTCAAGAGAGCCCTTTCAAACCTAGAAAGGCAACTCATTGTAGCTAAGCAGTACCTCGATGTTCCGAACAGAAAGAGATCTATAGCCCTCTTCAGGAGAATTCACGGAATAGTGAAGCCAATGGATTTCCCCGAGGCCCTAACCGCATTGATTTCGAAAATCGGACCCGTGAGGCTTCATACACTGAGGTTCTTTGTAAGTAGGCCAGTAGAAGAGTTGGCTGAAGTGTTGAGAGACTTGGAGAACGATGGGAAGATCTGCAGAGTTGTAGCACTGCAACCCGATCCAACGGATTACTATTCTTCCCATGAAGACGCTGAGAGACTACTCTCCCCGATGGCCGAGGACAGGAACATGCGTATTCTTGCACAATCGGATCCTTTCTGTAGTCGTTTCATACAAGAAGTTAGAATGATTCTGAAGCAGGGATGGTATCATCCTGTTTTCAAAGGTGTTGACCCTATAGGGAGAATACTGATGTTCGTAGTCAATGACTACCTGGAAATCAAGGATGTCAATATTCCGCATTCCTACCTTGACGAGTTCAAAGACACCTTCAACGATCTTCTGGAAAATTACAGAGATAGGCTGGTCGATGTATCCGTAATGCACTCATTCAATGGAGTCCCAGTTCACGATTGTGATGAAAATATACAGTCAATCCTTTCCGACCTCGGATTCGTCTCGATGGGAGACGGCGAGAGATACATCAGGGGAGGAGTAGTAGAACCTAGGCCAAGGAAGAGCATCAACAGGCTTCTCTTTCACACTCATAACATCCATCAAGTCAGTAGATGGGAGAATGAGACATACGCACTCAAGGAAATCGACGAGCTAAGAGACGACTTCGCCCTCAGGGGCCGTTGTGAGATGTTCAGGGTCGACCTTCAGTCAATGGCCGCTACAGAGCAACTTCACCAGGGAACCAACCTCAGAGGTCATCAGGTTTGGGCCAGACTCCCTCATTTCCAGAGATTGCTTGCCATTAGAAACGCACCTCCCGAGGATGACGATTTCGGAATATTGGAATTCTTCAGAAATCATAACGACCCATCCGTATTTATGGAGCGATTGGCAATGAGAAGGGCGGAGTTCAGGAAACTAATTTCTCCTTTGGTCAGAAGCGGGCACCTGGTTCAGGATTACAGAGGCGGATTCAAGACAGTAGAGCCAATGAGAAGCGATGATTTGTGGAGCATAAAAAGGCAGTATCTAAGGGAACTCGTTGAGGACTATCCCGTGATTTCAATGAAACAGTTCGAAAGGCTTGCTGGAACCCCATTCTCCCCAGAAGAAATTAGCGATGTTCTCCATGAGTTTGAGGAAGACGGCACCCTGATCAAAGGATTCCTAGTGGACGACCAACACGATATCAGTTGGGGCAGGAAGGAGATTTTGGAGTCCGAGGGGATTCCTAAGACCCGCGATCTAGTGATCCCCCCTTCTGATCCATTGATTCACTACTTTGGAGGTTTGCTAAGGGAGAGATTTGGTTTTGGCTCCGCCTATCTGGTATTCCACAAGGAAGAGCCGATTGCCGCCTTCAAGGCGAATACTAGGAACGCAACTATTGATGTCACAGACTTTGTTGGGGATTCCGAATTAGAGAAAGAAGCTCTGAGGGTGATGAAGGAGTTCGCATGGGAGCACCAGATGCCACTTACTGGGGATCTTTATGAGAAACTAAGATCGCGCTGACTTAGTCTCACTCTTCGAAAACAATTTGGTCAAAGGCTTTGTAATCCTGATTATGTGCCTATGTAACTCTGGAAGAAGATCGAATAATGCGGTGGCCATTAGGAACATCGCAAATAGGCTTGCCAGCTTTGCCGCATAGCTATGGGTGAAGTCGAACATATCGATCTCAGAACCAGAATAAAGCCTCCAGTTGGGATACGTATCACTTAGCCACACTATTCCCGCATTTCTGAATACGTTAAGGACATGAATCGTTGGGATCGCAATCAATAAGCCCCTGGCTCGCCTCTTCCAAGAGACTGAACTCAATGCTACTATCGCACCGACGAAAATTATCATCGATTGGAGGGCAGAGCAAGCTAGTATGAAGCTAACACTAACTGGTGTCCCATCTGAATGGTTGAATGGGATGAAGAAGCCACTTTCTCCAAGAGGTTCGGTAAGGAAATATCTACTTCCTTCCCATTGTGAAACCGTGATTGCTCCTTCCGGGAGGTCAACCATCATCTCCCCAACCTCAAACGAACCAAGGCCAGCAAACTCTAGCAACCACTCTGTGCTCCGAGCCGTCATTTCAACGAATTCCATATTGAGGATTGGTATGCTGTAAACGATGTAATAGGGTATTACCGACCAAGCCACAGCGCCTCTTAGCCAAATCATAGACTCGTCTTTCATTTCCCAGTTCCTTATTTCCCAAATCCCCAAGACTATACCCGCTGGAAGGGCACCAGCTGTCATGATGACAAGTAACGGATCCCTAATTTCAACAAAGTGAGCGGACTGCATGTAGAAAAATAGTCCTAGCAGTGACCACCCAATTGCCGCGGAATATGAGGCAAGAGCCGACTCTCCACGATGGAAAGAGAACGCCAATAACAAAGCGCCGAACCAGCAGAATGAGAGCCAGAGCGAGAATTCAGGCACTCCGATAGCATCAGCGAAAGAGGATGTCAAAGCCTCGATTGGGTCCTCCATGGCACTAACGAGCCATCAACCCGTAAATATGATGCCCTCAACGGATAGCCGGGCGAATACATGACTTCCGACTTTTTGGACTTCGCAAATGGCTACCTATTCGACCTTAAGAGAACTATCGATGAGCTACCTATGGGCGATTTGCATACCCTGTATTCCAAGGTCCTGTCGGTCGCTTCCAGCGACTCAACTGTGCACTTCATCGGGAATGGGGGAAGTGCCGCAACTCCATCACACAGCGCAGGGGATTGGTCCAAAGAGCTAGGACTCAAAACTATATCACATTCCGATAACATTTCTTCCTTCTCCGCATGGGCCAATGATGAAGGCTATTCACAAGTTTTTGTCGGACAGCTATCCACATTTGCATCTGAGGGTGATTTAGTCATTGCATACTCTGGTTCTGGAAACTCGGACAACATTATCAACGGCATCAAATATGCAAAGAGCATCGGATGCGATACAGTAGGAATTACCGGTGATTACAAGGGAATGGGAGGGGGGAAACTTGCAAAAATTGTCGATTTGGCTATAATCGTGCCCAGTACCTCGATGGAAAGGATTGAGGACGTCCAGCTGATAATCAACCATATCATCAAAGAAGCTGTAAAATCGGAAAAAGAGCTGTGATATTATGTTCCCGCCAATGAGGGATAGGGAGAGCCTGCATTCTCCCTTGCATCTAGAACCACTGCCCTCCGAGGAGCCTTGGGGAGGCAAGATTGCATATCTGGATAGAGACGGTGTGATAATCAGGGGGTTCGAGAGTTATGTCAATGATACCTCTGAAGTGTTCGTTCTTGAAAATGCCGCCAATTCTATAGGAGAACTAAGGAGGAATGGATTCAGGATCTGTATTGTTACTAACCAGTCCCCCATTGGCAGAGGGCTTTGGTCTAGAGAAAACCTAGCACTGATTCACGACAAGATGAGGGAAGAGCTACTTCGTTCGGACCCAGACGCCATCCTTGACCTGACTCTTCATAGCCCATACGCCCCATGGCATAATTCATGGGCCAGAAAACCGAATCCCGGTATGCTTGAAGCAGGCAGACAGATTATCGATGCCGCACACGCTGGCAAGTCCTTGAAAGAGGCAGATATCAAATTTGGAGATAATTGGAAAGATCGCCCCTCGGAGTCAGATTCAGTGATGGTAGGAGATAGAAACGTGGATATTATGGCAGCATCTGCTCACGGTGTCAGATCATTCAGATGTAATCCGGATATTGGTATCAGTGAGGTAATCTCCGAAATCTTGGAGAATTGACCATGAAAAAAAGTAACTTGACAGTTAGGATTGGCTTGGATGATACCGACCATCCAGATTTTGGATGTACGACATACTCATTCGAGGAACTCATGGGTCGCTTGAATGAAATAAAGGAACTCAAGATAATTGAAAGGAGGCTAGTTCGTTTATGGCCGTATGCGTCAAGGAGGACCAGGGGGAATGGCGCTCTTTCCGCAGTAGTAGAAATTCCCTTAGATTCCAAGAGCAATTTACTTGCTTGTTGTAAATCATGGTTTGATGATTTATTGTCAGAAATTGCTAGCTATCCTGATGCCGAGAATAATCCTTCTCCAGCTCTCCTTGTTTCTTTTGATGCGACTCCCTCTGATTGGTATTGGGAAGCTGTCAGGGGAGAGGTAAGTCTAGATGATAGAATCAAAGAAGTAACCGACTCGAAAATATTCGTTCTCTCCCACGAAGATCAGTGGGGGGTCATTGGCGCTAGCGCAGCAATTTCTTGGATGCCACCAGGGAATCATTCATGGGAGCTAATCGGATGGAGAGCAGATGAAAAAATCGGTACTGAGCGGACAATCTCGAAGAAATCAATAGATGAAATGTCTAGGCTTTTCCCTGATACATTCATGAACAGAGATCCCACGTCTGATAAGGGCATTATTTCCCCTCGAACTCCCTGCCCTGTCCTTTACGGAATACGGGGAGCAAACAAGTCTGCAGTGGAGTCAGCCAACTCGTGGATTCAAGGTGTAGAAGGAAACGAGAGATGCTTCAAGTGGTCATCTCACATCACGAATCAATTATCCGATGACCACTTAGAGGGCACTTCCAGTGGGACGGTCATTTCTAAGCCAGAGGTAATGAAAGGAGCTCATGCAACCGTCAAGGTAATTTCTGACCAAGAGGGTTTGAACCTAGTGGCTTTTAATGAAGGTGGCAACGTCAATAAATTGCTGAGGCAGCTGATGCCGGGAGACAGGATTTCATGGATGGGACTTAGATCACCAGACGGTTCTATACACCTTGAGAGGCTCAAATTGGACTCTGCTAGCCCTAGGAATCTTTCTCGGCCCGAGTGTTGCGGGATCTCCATGCGGAGTAAAGGAAGGGGACAGGATCTTTACTGCGATAAATGCAGAAGGAAAGCGGAGAAATCTTGGATTTTTGATCAGTGGTCTCCAGTTGGTCTGGACCTTGTGGAGGGGTGGTCACAACCCACTCCATCAAACAGAAGGCATCTTTCAATGCCTCTTGAACATGGAATTCCGATGTAGGTTTTTATCTCAAATACGCCTCAGGTAATCATGGAGACAGAACAGGTATTACAAGCCATCCTGATTCTGACAGCCTTTCTTATGGTTTTCTTCATCATTGGGAGGTTTACAGGATCCTCGAGCTCTGTTGAGAAAGAATACTCTGGGGTCGCAAGGTCCCCGGAGGAATTGTATGAGCCTACAGAAGAAGCCATTTCAGAAATGGAGTCTCTAATCTCTAAGCTCAACTAGATATCTCTTCAAGACCATGGTTTGTCATTAACAGTAGCTTTTCGACACCTTCGGAACGAATTATACGAACCCCTTGTCTCATCGGATGTTTTTGTAGAAAAACCGTCTGATAAGCCTCCTTAACTGACCTCCCACCTCTGGAAATCCAGTTACTTTCCGAAGCCCCGGATGCATCCTCATATGAGCTAGAGGTAATTACAACATTAGTAGCCTTACAATTTTCTGATATCCTCATAACCGACTTAATTTCCTCTTTTTTAGCCCTGCCATAGCTTCCGCACCAATCGTCCACTATGACGATATCCGACTTGTTGAAATCCCTACTCATCGATAATATAGCATCAGTATATTTTGGGAGCTCACTCGAAAAATGAATTATGGAAATATTCTCATAACCCTCCTCGGAAATACCGCTAAGAATCTCTCTAGCTCTATCTAAATTCGGCATCTCCCTGCATGCCCAAACCACCTTTCCGCCACTTGAGATTATGCCCGATACTACGCCGAGGCACAAAGCCGTCTTCCCCGAGCCAGGACTTGCTGAGACATGTACAGCCCCCTCCTCGTAACCTATCATGTCTCTTCGTAAAAGATTAGGTGAAAGAGCATTGCTACGATTTTTTTCAGAGAAATATAATCTACGTATTACCTAATCCGCAATACGGAGATACCATGGCTGACAGAATCCCTAGGAGGCAGGCACCCGAATTCCGGGATTCCGACGAGGGCATGATTTCGTCTATATTGGATGATGGTTTCCTGAGAGTCGCACTCGATGACGCTAATCAATACGGACCTCATGCAATGATCCTCTTGCTTGGAATCGTCTCAACCATTACAGGCTTGGTGTTATTCCTTGCGATGACAGACCCAAAACTATCAGTTGGGGCTACCATCCTTCTGATAATTTTGATAGCATTGGAAGTCAGGTTCAAGGTAATAAGAGGAATCTTCTACTCGGTAGAGTAGTGCTAAAATTACGAATCGCCAATTGCCTTTCTGGCTATTGAGACTGCATTGTCAACAATTTCCCCAGATACTCCGAGATGGCTAGAAGGCAAAAACAAATGATGCAACTCCTCCTCATGAAAAACATCGCTGATTCTGGTGTCCTCGGAACAGACATCCCTCAGATTCATTCCAGTTTCGAGAGCCTTCATGGATGAACTCCTCATAACTTCATGGGCCTCGTCTCTAGGCATGCCACTATCCACAAGGGCCAACATAATCTTCTCGGCCATTACAAGGCCATTCTGCGCCTCGATATTCTTGAGCATCCTGTCTCTATCTACTACAAGTCTAGACATCACACGGTCACATTTTGTGATTATGTCATCAAGTAATATCATTGAGTGTGAGAGGGTGAATCTCTCGGATGAAGAGTTAGCCAAATCTCTCTCATGCCAGAGTAAGGCATTTTCGTAAGATGGTATAATCATTGATCTAACTATTCTGGCTAATCCGCAGGCATTCTCAGCGGTTATTGGATTTCTTTTGTGGGCCATGGTCGAAGAACCAACCTGTTTCTCCACATCGAAAGCCTCTGCAACCTCTGCAATCTCGCTTCTTTGTAGATTTCTAACTTCTTGTAGCACCTTTTCGATACTGGTTGAGACGTTTGCCATCCAACCTACCCACTCGATGTAGCGATCTCTTCCAACTACCTGCGTGGTGGCTACGGGAACCTCCAGACCTAGTTCTTGGAGAATAAGACTCTGGAGCTTTAGCGCGTCTTCACCTTGAGCGGCCCCTGTCCCGACAGCTCCCAGGAATTTTCCCGCTGTTATCCTAGGCCTCATTGTGACTAGCCTCTCAATGTGCCTCCTGAATTCGTCAACCCACACAGCTACCTTCAAACCAAATGTTATGGGAACGGCGGCTTGACCATGAGTCCTCCCGATCATTATTGTATCTCTCTCCCTTTCTGCAATATCACAAAGGGTCTCTATTAGTGCCTTCAGGGTAGTGATTTGTATTTCTACACTGTCTTTGATTTGGAGAGCAACGGCAGAATCAACGATGTCATTGCTTGTAGCCCCTAAGTGTATGCACCATCCTGCTTCTCCGGCAGCCTCGGCCATGGCTTTAGTAAGGGCCATTATGTCATGTTTGGTTTCTGCTTCGATCTCCTCTACCCGGTCAGCTGTAACGATTCCGGGATCAGATATATCAGCTACCATATCGTAGTGCTCGGCGCTGACTCTGCCCATCTTGCAATGAGCCCAAACCAAGGCCCTCTCAACCTCAAGTTGCCTAGAGTGCCTTCCTTCTCTTGACCAAATCGCTTTGGCCTCATCTCTTCCATATCTGTAGTCCAATGGGGAAACCGACACTATGCCACCGACCCTCGGAGACGCCCTTCCTGTTTGAGGCTAGCGATTACTGGATAAGTTTCCCGATATTAATTTCCAGGACCCTCTGCCTTTTTCCCAGTGTTTTTCCCCTCTGAGATTAATTGAATCCTTCATGTGCGGTGCACTAAGTACTAGGGTCTCGTATTCGCCACCTTCTCCGTCAGCATTAAACCTGAATTTCTCGGACGTTTGGATCAGTTCCTCCACAGCTTCTTCAGTTAATTCTCTACCAATCCATTCCTCACCAAGTCCGTCCGCAGAAATGGATGATAGCCTTACTTCGAAACCTTCCATAGGGAAACGCCTCATGTGCTCCGAGGGGTCATGGTGCCATAGAGGTGAGAATGATTTGATTCCTAGACTGGAACACATTCTGTCCAACCTAGTTCTTTGATAGTCAGACCTTAGAGCTCCGGTGATTAATGCGTCAATCTCCAGCTCTCCATCATGAAGGATAATGCCAGACCTTTCCCATTTTTCAGGCCAGAATATTTCAAAATCCGCTTGGGGGCTAGTCTCCCCATTCAACCCCCTTCTAAGATCATTCACCTCCTCCTCAGGCTTACCTCGAGTGGCGATAGGAAGCCACGGAATCCCACAAGAAGAAGATTGGAGGCCTGCAACGCAAACCCCCTCCATCTGGAACATCATGGAATCGTCACCTGTCACACACAGGGTCACCAAGGCTTTCACATCCCACCCCCTCATCAAAGACCACCACGTTGCATACGTGGAGTCCTTACCGCCTGAGCACAATACTGCTACCCTCACACAACAACCGAAACGAACATACCGCTTGAATGCAACGAAGCAAGACCCACTTTCCAACCAACCTTGATAAGAGGCCGATGTTGCAACACAGCTGATTACGATGCAACCGAGCGGACGCGGATACGATTCTTCAGTAGGCACTTTCTCACCAGACGGACGACTACACCAAGTCGAGTATGCTCGTGAATCGGTAAAGAGAGGGTCCACAACCGTTGGAGTTAAATTTCGCGATGGAGTAATCTTGATTGTAGCAAAAAGGATTCCAAGTAAGCTTGTAATCCCAGAATCCATCGAAAAGATGTACAAAATAGACGATCACATCGGAATTACAACATCGGGACTAGTCGCAGATGCTAGGCAACTTGTAGACAGGGCAAGGGTACAATGCCAGATTAACAAAATGACCTACGGCGACTCCATTGATGTGACAACACTAGTGAAGAAGATGTGTGACTACAAGCAATCATTCACTCAATATGGGGGGGCTCGTCCCTTTGGGACTGCTTTGTTAATCGCAGGAGTCGACTCTGAAGGCGCACATCTCTATGAAACAGACCCGTCTGGTGCCTATGGGTCATACCACGCAGGAGCAATAGGAAGCGGAAGGAGCGAAGTTATATCCTACTTTGAAGACAAATGGAAGGCCGGTATGACGGAAAATGCCGCTGTCAAAATCGGTCTTGAAGCACTATCCCAGACATTCGATGACGGCCTTACTGGTGAATCCGTAGAGATATGCATAATCGATAATTCAGGATATAGAGAGCTGGGCCCAGAGGATTTGAAGAAGCACATATCCAAGCTCTGAGAGCGGATATTAGCCATATCTCCTTATGCCTTGGTCACATAGGATGCACATGGTCAGCTTGGATGATGCAGTCATTGCGAGACTTGAGAAGGGCGGATCAAGATATGAGATTCTTGTGGATCCAGAACTGGTTGATGCATGGAAAGAAGACCGTGCTTCCGTAGATATTGACGATTTATTAGCAGTAAGCGAAGTTTGGACAGATTCCAGAAACGGCGAGAGGCCTACCTCCGAGGCATTGGAGAAGGTTTTCGGAACTATTGATATCCTACACTGTGTTGAAATCATATTGAGACAAGGGTCCATACAACTAACAACTGCGCAAAGAAAGAAGATGGTGAGTGAGAAAAAACTTCAGATCATAAATGAAATTGCAACCACCGCTACGGACCCAAAAACTAGGATGCCCCACCCGAGAACCAGAATAGAAAACGCCCTCGAGGAGGCGAGATTTTCCGTGGATCCGTTCAAATCAGTAGAAAGCCAAGTTTCCGATGCAGTGAGGGTTCTGAAACCCCTCATACCTCTGCAATTCATTACGGTAAGACTGGCATTCAAAATCCCCGGGCACTCATATGGTGCGGTAAATCAGATTCTGAGGGACGTGATAATGCGACAGGAATGGCTCTCAGATGGCACATGGGCCTGTATTGTCGAGGTCCCAGGGGGTATGAAGAACGAGCTCATAAGCAAGGTCTCAGGAAGGGCTTCTGAAGCTGAGGTGAAGGAACTTGACTGACTTCTCACCGTAGGTGTTAACATCAACGGTTATGAATAGTAGGCCGGTCGGCCAGCTCGATAACATGAGTAATGAGAGCAACGCGGACGGACCGCGAAACTCACGACGATCCCCCGTCGTCGTGCCAGGAGAAGACCTGGGGCCATCAGAGGGGGTTGAAGCTGGACATGGCGTTTTAGTCGTCGGTGACAGAGTCAAATCAACGAAACAAGGAAGAATGAATAGGAAGGGTAACACAATATCAGTTAGCCCCCTCCACACAAAATATATGCCCAGGCCTGGCGATTTGGTGATAGGCCATATAGAAGGGTGTACGAACAACATCTGGTTCGTCGACATAGGCGCGCCATTCAATTCAATACTCCCGATGAGCCTAGGTCCTTCGAAAGTTGAATTCGGAGGAACAAGGAAAGTTCTAGACATAGGCGACTCAATACTTTGCAGAGTGCAAGAAGTCGAGGAAACCCACCAGAGCGTGGTTACAATGAAGGGCATGGGCCTTAGGAAGATTCGCTCAGGGGCCCTTGATGAATTGGACCCACATCTACTAGGCCACCTGATTGGAAAGGGTGGCTCTTTCCTGAGAGCCATGAAGATGGAAACCGATTGCAGGATAGTCGTAACCGACAACGGACGCCTTTGGATAGATGGGGATTTGGAGAACATATTAGAGGTCAGAAAGAGGATTGAAAACATATCCTCCGATGCTAGGATAGTAGGAGTTGGTGCTTGATGGGTGGATACGGAGATGTACAAATGATAGATGAGAATGGCCTTAGGATGGATGGCAGAAAGCCAGGTGACGTCAGGCCTATCACGATTGAGACGGGTGTTGTCCCAGTAGCAGACGGCTCATGCAGGATGGTTTGGGGTACTAATGAGGCCATAGTGGCAGTCTACGGCCCAATGGAGGCCCACCCAAGGAAGATTCAAAGGCAAGACAGAGCAGTAATCGACGTTGCCTACAATATGGCTCCTTTCTCAACTACGGACAGAATTAGACCGGGCTTCAACAGAAGGAGCAGGGAAATCAGTAAAGTCACAAAAGATGCCTTGGAAAGCGTCGTTTTACTAGAGCTCTACCCCAGATCCAAGATCAGAGTTAGCATAGAAATTATTTCAGCTGAGGCAGGAACAAGATGCGTAGGCCTCACTGCAGCATCCGTAGCGCTTGCCGATGCAGGGATACCGATGACAGATATGGTGGTAAGTGTGGCAAGTGGAAAGGTCAATGATGTAGTCGTCTGTGACCTTAACAAAGAGGAGGACAATTACGGGGAAGCCGATTTGCCAATGGGTATACTTCCCAACACTGGGGAATTGGTTTTCCTTCAGATGGACGGCGATTTATCACCAGATGAATTCAAGCAGGCTTGGGACTACAATGTGGATGCAGCAATGCAGGTTCACAAACTGATGGT
This sequence comes from Euryarchaeota archaeon UBA130, assembly GCA_002505775.1. Classification (GTDB taxonomy): domain Archaea; phylum Thermoplasmatota; class Poseidoniia; order Poseidoniales; family Thalassarchaeaceae; genus MGIIb-O5. Next base: position 20,815 of record DAVY01000003.1, read on the forward strand.
CGAGGCCCTCAAGGGAGGTGCGAACTAATGAGTGCACCAATAGTCCCAAATCTCCTCAGGGACCACCTATCGGATTTGGCAATGAATGACGCCCGATTAGATGGCAGAGGGCAATACCAGGGCCGTGAGATAAAGCTCGAAACGGGAATTCTGCCAAGGGCCGAAGGATCCGCCAGAGTCACCATGGGCAACACCATAGTATTAGCAGGTGTGAAATTCCAGCTAATGACTCCCTATCCTGATAGGCCAAACCAGGGTGGTTTGATGTGTTCCTGTGAAGTAAGGCCAATTGCTGGCAGACATTGGGAGGCAGGTCCACCAAGTCCCGAGTCAATCGAACTTGGGAGAGTTGTAGACAGGGGAATCAGGGAATCCGGATGTATCGATGTGGATGATTTGTGTATTATACCAGGAGAAAAGGCGTGGCAGGTAATCCTAGACTTGCATGCCATTTCTGACGATGGTAATCTCTTTGATGCCTTTGCGTTGGCTGGAATTGCAGCCCTAAGGTCTGCAATCATCCCAGCTGAGAAGTTTGAGGTAGGCCAAGACTCCCCTCTAAAGGTCTCTAAGAAGCCCATAATGTGCTCATATCACAAGGTGGGCGGAAGGTTCGTCTACGATGCGTCGTACAAAGAGGAATTAGGAGGAGACGAAAGGATCCACATCACCCTTGGTGATGACGATCATGTGCACTCTCTCCAAAAGGGTCTAAAGGGAATCTTCACGGCAGATGAGTTTGCAGACATAATGGAGCATGCCAAGAAGAGATGTGCCGAATTAAGAGAATTGATGGACTAGAGGTGATTTTATGGCAAAAAGAACTCAAAAAGCAGGACTTACAGCTAGATTCGGATCTAGATACGGAGTCAGCGTAAGGAGAAGGGCTGGATCGGCCCTGAGGAAGAAGTCCAAGGAATACACATGCCCATCATGCCAGTACCAGAAGGTAAGGAGGAAGGCCGCGGGGATCTGGGAGTGCAGGAAGTGTGGGCACACATTCACCGGAGGCGTGTGGGAACCATTCACAAGAGCATCGGATGCTAACAATAGGGTAGTCAGGAGATCCATGGAAGGGGCTACTGCAACTGACATGGCCGTGATCGCCCAGCAGGCAGCCTTGGAATTTGAGAGAAAAATCGTGGAGGCAGAAGAAGTTGCCGACTCAGAGGAAGAATGAGGGAAGTATTTCCCTGTCATTGAAATTCTCACACCCTCACGCAGAGCACATTGCAAGCGGACTTCGGACAGAATCAGACTATACTCATTCAGGTGAGAGAATTTCGATAGCCCTCACAGCAGGAACCTTCTCCGACCTTAGGGCTATTTGGAACTCGACAATGAGGGGCGTGATTGCCTCAGAGCAAGCTTTGAATGCAATAACTGGACAGGATGATTAATATGAATTCGAACAATGAAGTTGCTGAGGCTCTGAAGGCAGTCGCTCAGGAATTACAGTCTACACTAGCACAGATACAAAGTGTCACAACCCAGCTAAGTGAGATATCAATAACATTGGACGCCCTGTCTAAGCAAGATCCAGAAAAGCCGGTTTACAGAGCAATTGGGAGTTTACTGCTGGAAGTTGGGGACAGAGATTCAATAAAGGACGATTTAGAGGCTTCCATGATAGCACTTCAAGAACACATGGATAGGCTTTCTTCTAGGGAAAATGACCTGCGGAAGAAGTATGATGACCTTGTAACAGCTTACGAAACACAGTGAGAAGCATGCCAAATGAAGAAAATCGTAGTGAACTCGGCGCCCTTTTGGAGTCCATGCTCTCCCTCCTGGCGGATGGTGATACTGAACAGGCAAAGCAAATTTCGGAAGAAGTCCTGAATAGGTCCAGATCAGGTCCTGACCGCGACCACCTGATAGAGGCTAGGGTAAGGCTGGAAAGAGCGCTGATAGGACTTGTCCCAACAGATGACATAGGGGGTGAATTAAGGTGGTGCGTTGATAGGTTTAACGCCATTTCTAGGGGCTCTTCATTACACGGTCTCGCTTTACTAAATCTGGCTACATGGCATGCTAACAGAGGAGAGTTGATGATGTCCCTTGCCACTCACTCTGAGATCTCCCTGAATAATGGCCACCCTATTGATATCAAATCATTATCAAGAATAGAGGTCGGTAGGATTCTTTTGTCTATGGGCGACTACGCTCCAGCAAAGAGGCATCTATGGTCGGCTAGGTGTGGTTTCATGGAGTCAGACATGGTCCCTGAAGCTGTTACCGCATCCCTTGAGTGGCTAGACCTTGCCTTAGATGAAATAGATGAGGACTCTCCCACAATGTCTGCAATACTAGAGAATGCCAGTCCGAGGGAGGGGCCAGGAAACAGCCAAACACCCTCTAATCCGAGTGACATTGCGGATGTGGTGGAATACCTTTTCCCATTACTTTGCAATGATCTCTCCGGTCAGTCAAGAATTGACTTGGGTCTAATTCTGGAGGCTTCGGAAAAATTAGACAGGCCAATATGGAAAAACGCGCTGGAAGCTAGAAAGGAAGAAATTCAGGATTCAAGGGTCTTGGATGTACTCCAGTCGTGATTTCTAATTTTTTCAAGCTCCTCTTCTTCCCATGCTAGTCTAGTGGGCGGTTCTAGGCACCAGCCAACCTCGATTATTGAAGGGTCCAATGAGTCCCATGGCTCAGGGTTTGGGGAATTTTCGACTTCAATTAAAACCACAACTCCTCCTTCAATGATACCCTCATCATACCTAATCGCGGTTCCAAGTAATCCTGTTTCTTCGTAAAGCTCCCTCAAGGCGGCTATGTCAAAATCCTCATTTTCAGAAATCTCACCACCCGGAAGCTCCCAGCCCCTATTCTTGTTGAGGACCATAATCCAAGGTTTCTCGTCCACAAGGCCCTTTTTGGAGTATACCCAACACACAACAAACACTACTATTCCCCCATCATTTCTCTCAATTTTTCATACATTTCCATCGCTCCATCCACACCTTCGGAAGCTAATCTCCTTGACTTGAAAAAGGCTTCAGAAATCCTCTCTTCGCTAATCAGTTGATGGATAATGTCGAGAGGGTCAAGACTCTCTTTCTCATCGGCTTCTTGAATTATCTCTCCATTATCCAATGATGCCATCTCTTCCATCTTCATGAGGAAGTCAATTCTTTGACTTATTCCGGGTGGATTCCAAGCTGTGTTTTTCGATCCATCGATTTCTCTCTCCATGCGGGATCTGAATTCATCCCTGACGGGTTTACCGGGAAAAAAACTCTGTGCCTGGTCATAGCAGAGCCAAGCATCACTGTACTCCCTCCTTCTTTCATGCATCCTCCCAAGCGACGTCCATGCCTCATGGTTCGAAGGCCTCTGTGCTAGAATCAGCCTGGATAGCATCAAGAACTCCTCTTCATGCCCCGAATCTCTCATTCTTTCTATTCTCCTGGAGAAAAGAACATTGGCTCTACGGTCACTCAAATCCAGAGACCCCATTCTTTCAGAAAATTCTTCCAACATGCCATCGGATTGAGATACCATCTTCCACCATTTATCGGCATCTAAAGGGTCGGCCTCTAACGACGCTCCTAATAGAATAGTCCCATTCGATAGGAAATCCACATTCTCAAGTTGGGCGATATGTTCTGGTTTTCGCCCAAGAACAGTAAACAGGTCTTCCAATACGGCCCTAATCCCAGCCGAGTCTCCAAGTAAACTCTTCACTCTCACTAGGGCAACCCAGTTGTCCGGATTTGTGAAGTCATACAAAACAGCCTGCCTCGCACTCTGCTCCCCCCACTCAAGATTTACTGCTCGATCAGCAATAACTTCGCCTCTTTGGTCTAAAGCGAGTGAGACATATTTTTCCGATTGACTCCTGTGCCTATCTCCTAGACTCCTCCTTGGATGTTGCAAAGCTTCTGCAATATTTGTCCTCGTCATGAGAGCCTCACAAAACGGACTCATACGGAGCCCTATCGATTCCAGGATCCAAAGTCGCGTCCATGCCAATCTTACTCGTTATCCCGTCATCTGCACGACTCGGATCCAAACTTGAGCCCCTCTGACCTTTTAGGACGACAGTGTCTTTGTCTGGTTGCCACCTTGTCATAAGTGCCCATTCGACTCTTCTGGGATCAGAAATATCTATGTCTGCATCAACCACGACTACCTGCTTCATAGAAGGGTGGCCCCTGAACGCCGCATCAATTGCCAGCATGCCGTCCCCCTTGTTCTTGGGCACAATCTGTACTACGGACGAAAGCCAGCCACAGCCCCCATCAGTCATGTGGACGTCTATGCATTCAACTTCCTTGGAAACTGCATTTTTTATCGTTGGAGCCCTTGGCATTCCCATCAGTGTCCTGTGTTCAATACCAGTGGGAATTAGGGCATGAAAAACAGGATTATCTCTGTGGAATACGTTATCATACTCAATTACGTGTTCCTGCCTGATGTCGTCCACGGTCCCAGTTATGTCCACATATGGCCCCTCATCATCCCTTTCCGGCGTAATTCTTGCTTCCATCGCATACTCTGCGTCCGCAGGGACCATCACCCCGTTTGGTAAAATTACCACCTTCAGAGGAGTCCCATGAAGCTTCATGTGTAAGGAGGATGCCACGGTCAACTCATCTACATAATCGGAGAATGACATCGCTGCCGCGAGAAGAACAGTTGGATCCGCCCCATTCACTACGGCAACATGTACGTCATCCCCAGCATCAGCAGCTTGAGCACTGAGGGTTCTAAGATGTCTCGGGACCAATCTGGCTACGGTGTGATTTCTGTCTCTCAAAAGCTGACGATGGAATGACACATTTCTGATTCCAGAGTACTGAGCTATAATGATCGATGCAGACTGGTATCTCCCCCCGTCCTCTCTAAAATGCCACGGAATTGGAATCTTTGTCAAGTCCACCACCTTTTGTCCCGACTCCATCACCGGCGCATCCGAAGCCTCGACTATCTCTGGATCGGTTGGATTTTCCATTGCCCAAGCCAAGACATCTATCAAATCCCCCGGAGATATGTCAAACATCTCACAGAGTCTAGATTTCTCTAATACGTTCAAGGCCGCCCTGTGTCCGGGAGCTTCGCTGATTTTGTTGAATAGCAAAGGTATGTCTCCAAGATCATTCGAAGTATTTATCATGCCGTGAATCACGCTAGTCGCCTCATCGACGTTTTGGACGCCTGCTAGCATGTCACGGAAGGCCATATCGGGGGCCGGAGTCGATAGATGCTTGAATGTTAGTGAGGTTATCCCCCTCTGGTACCCTATTAGCGGGGGGCTCCCCGTCACGCTCTTATACCCCATGAGGGTCGGCGGAGCGTCATTCTGAGGTGTCACTTTGGGTAGAGGTCTTTTCTCCGGGCAGAAGATGAAGACCGATAGGAAGAAATATCGTTGGAAGGAACGCAAATTTAGGGATCGTCAATTCAAGCAACAAAGAGGTGGCGTACTGAGGCATGACCCGTTGATGGGAAGTACTCAGGCAAAAGGAATCGTAGTTGAAAAAGTAGGATTCGAGGCCAAGCAGCCAAACTCCGGAATCAGGAAAGCTGTTAAGATTAGTCTAATAAAAACTGGTAACCAACTTACAGCTTTCGCTCCAGGAGATGGAGCGATATCATTCATCGATGAGCACGATGAGGTCCTTGTCGAGGGTATCGGCGGAAGCAAGGGGCGTTCATATGGGGACCTTCCGGGTGTCCGGTTCAAGGTGATAAAGGTCAACGGAGTATCTCTAGATGAGATGGTTAGGGGACGAAAAGAGAAGCCAATCAGGTAAGGTGCCTTCATGTCGGATCAGTCAAGTCAACAAGAAAAGAGGGCTGAAGCCCCTATTGCGGGCATTGGCACTATGGTGTTTGGCAAGTGGGACGCTACAGAAGTTACCTGCTCCGACCCAGGACTAGCTCCATACATCAATCTCACAACCATAGGAACTCCTCACAGTGGGGGAAGGCACGCAAACGCATGGTTCGGCAAGTCAAAACTTTCAGTAGTTGAGAGATTCATAAATAATCTGATGAGGACAGGAAAGTTCTCAGGGAAGAAACAGCACTGCGCCAAGGCATACGAGGCAGCTTTGGACTCAATCAATGAGAGAACCGGTGATAATCCCCTTCAATCCTTCATCGATGCAATAGTGGAGGCAGCTCCATGCGAGGAAATTACTAGAATAAAGCAGGGAGCAGTAAGCACTCCAAAAGCAGTAGACTCATCACCCAGCAGAAGACTGGACATCGCCTTGAGAAATTTAGCAATAGGATGCACAGCCGCTACGGCTGGAAGTAAGAGAACCCTTGTCCAAGGGATCGTCAGTGAGATATCAAAGGCCGCCGAGGGAGATGTAGCCGCATTCTCGATTGGCAAGAGAGAAGAGATTGAGCGTATAGCCGCTTCTGCTAGGTAATCCTAACACCTACACTAGCACCTCTACTAGTCAAGTTTTACTTCTCCCCACAATCGGATTTATGAACCAAAGTCAGGTGGCGAGACCAATAGAGGAATTGAGATGGGTCGTAAGGAAGACAACATCAAGCGAGCTACAGAGATAATGCACGATAGGGAGCATATCAGAAACATCGCGATCGCCGCACACATTGACCATGGAAAGACTACATTATCGGACAATCTAATTGCGGGAGCAGGAATGATGTCAGAGGATTTGGCAGGAAAGTCAAGAGTTCTGGATTTCGACGAACAGGAGAGCGCAAGAGGAATCACGATCAATGCCGCAAGCGCTTCTATGGTACACGTTGTTGATGATCAAGACTACCTCATAAATCTCATCGATACACCAGGCCACGTAGATTTCGGCGGTGACGTAACCAGGGCTATGAGAGCTGTAGATGGATGCATAATTCTAGCATGCGCAGTTGAGGGAACCATGCCCCAAACAGAAACAGTTGTTCGCCAGGCACTGAAAGAGAAAGTAAGACCGGTTCTTTTCATCAATAAGGTCGACCGACTAATCAATGAACTTCAGATAGACGGTCCGGAGATGATGAGTAGATTCGAGAAAATTATTACTAAAGTCAACAAACTAATTTCCACCTACGCTCCAGAGGATTTGAGAAAAGAATGGCAGGTATCGGTTCAGAAGGGGACTGTAGCTTTTGGCTCTGCGTATTATAATTGGGGGATGTCAATTCCCTACATGCAGAAGAGCAACATCAACTTCAAACAGATTTTCGAGTATTGTCATAATGACAATCAAAAAGAGCTAGCTAAACTCGCACCAGTCCACACTGTCCTATTGGACATGACGGTTGAAAAGCACCCCTCTCCGGTTATCGCGCAGAAATATAGAATCCCAAATATCTGGCAAGGGGACTTAGATTCCGGTGTCGGAAAAGCAATGATGGAGTGTGACCCCGATGGCCCCCTCTCACTCATGATAACAAAAATCTGGATGGATCCACATGCTGGAGAAGTAGCTGTTGGCAGGGTATATTCTGGAAGAATTAAACACGGAGAGTCAGTTTGGGCTATCGGTGCGGCAAAAGCCGAGAGAGTACAACAGGTGGGCATGATGGTTGGAGGGGACAGGATTGCTACCTCTGAAGTCACATCTGGGAATATTGCCGCAATCACCGGAATCAGAAGTGCCGCGGCAGGTGTCACCATAGCTAGGGAGAAGGATGCCCCTCCGTTCGAAGCAATAAGGCACATATCGGAGCCAGTCGTCACTGTAGCAGTCGAGCCAAAATCAATGAAGGACCTACCTAAATTCATAGATGCACTTAGAGGCCTTGCTAAAGCCGATGCATCCCTGGATGTCTCAACCAATCAGGAAACGGGTGAAGCTCTTCTGGCTGGAATGGGGGAACTCCACCTCGAGATAACTGTATACAGGTTAGAAGAAGAGCAAGGAATCAAAGTGAAGGTCAGTGAGCCAATTGTGGTATACAGGGAATCAGTTCAGAGTGATAACAAGGGTAGACCATTCGAAGGCAAATCACCGAACAGGCACAACAGGTTCTACATCGAGACCGAGCCTCTTCCAGACATAGTTGTCGAAAAGCTCAGAGCCGGAGAGTTCAGGGATGGAGCAGTACGATCAAAAGATGCCAAGGAGGTTGGGGACCAGTTTGCTGAATATGGAATGGACAAGGATATGATGCGCAAGATCTACGCGATTAATGGTACTAATGTCCTAGTTAATGATACGAAGGGGATTCAGAATCTTCATGAAACAAGGGAACTTATCATCGATGGATTCAATGACGTTTGCAAGAAGGGGCCAGTCGCAGACGAGCCTTTGATGGGCGTATTGGTCAGACTGGTAGACGCCAAGCTTCACGAGGATGCTATTCACAGAGGTCCGGCCCAAACCATCCCGGCAGTCAGAAACGCCGTCAAGGGTGCATTCATGAGATCAAGGCCAGTTATCTTTGAACCAATTCAGAAGATCCAGATTGATTCTCCGAATGACGTTATTGGAGGAGTAACCAGAGAGGTCTCAACCAGGAGAGGTATAATCGAGGATATGCCAGTTGAAGACGGTGTGACCAAGGTTATTGGCACCATTCCAGTTGCCGAGACATTTGGTTTCTCTAACGACATCCGTGCTGCAAGCCAAGGCAGGGCTATTTGGAACATGGAAAATGCCGGTTTCGTACACTTGCCACCAAATCTGTTTGAGAAAGTAACCGGGGAGATCAGGGAAAGAAAGGGACTCAAGGCAGAGATACCAGGTGAATCTCATTATCAGGACTGATTAATTTATCCTGACTAATTGGTAATCTGTCATCTCTCTGAGTATTTTCACAGAATGTGAATCTTCGAGGATGTCGAGGCATGAGTGTGCCTTTGAGTGGTGGAACATTGCCCTATCCCTTGCGTATTCTATAGAGCCGTTATCATAGAGCTCCTGTACAGCTTCAGCAAGTAGGTCAGAATCGCATTCACCTGAACCATATGCCTCCATGAATGATGGTAGTTCATTACCTGATTCTAGGGCATGAATTGCGATTAGCGTCCTCTTTCCCTGTAGTATATCTGAGCCAGCGGGTTTCCCAAGGGTTTCCGTATCTCCTGTGATATCTATCAGGTCATCCATCAACTGGAAACAAAGTCCCATATTTAGCCCCCATTCAGCCATAGATCTCACCACTTCATCACTCGCACCGGACAACTTTGCGCCAGTCATCGCACAGGTTTCGAACATGGCAGATGTTTTTCCAGCAATCATCTCAATGTATTCATCTTCAGAGACCTTGTCTCTTTTCTCGAATTCCATATCTATCATCTGCCCCTCCGCTACTCTTCTCACCATCTCTCCAATGGACTTCACAAGGAAAACAAGGACATCAGCCTCGATGTCCTCCGATTCAGCTAGAATCTCGAATGCGACAGCGAGCATTGCATCACCAGCATTGATTGCGGTTGCGTCGTCGTATGCCACGTGTACTGCATCAAGCCCTCTTCTTATCGGATCCTGATCCATAATATCATCATGCACCAACGTGAAGTTATGGATTATCTCAATGGATGCGCCGAGAGTATTGTGACCTGGATTAGAGCCCCCAACTGCATCACCTACGAGCTTCGGCATTATTGCCCTGAGCCTCTTTCCCCCACCCGTAAAGAGATGCTTCATCGCACCATGCAACCTTTCCTGCTTTATTTTTGACAAACTCTTCATTATTTCAGACTCTACATCATTTCGATGACTCTTCAGAGCATTCATCAGAGATGATCCAGGAGGTGTCAAAGTTGCATGGATATCGACTTCTCCAAATTTTACAACCCCACCTCTTTCTTCAATTTCCATGACATTAGGATACCCCTCATCAAGGAACTCCTTCCAAAGGAGTCTAAACCATGGTGCGACTAACTCAGACGCCCATCTTCCAGAACCATCTATGATTTCGGCTATCTCCTTAGAATCTGCCCACATGTAATCTGATATCTCATTACTATTTGGAGAGACTTCTAAATCTTGTACTCTAGCCACTAGGACGTGGTCAACTTCATTTTCTAACCATTCATCATTCCATCTACACTTATACTGAAAAGAACCAATATGTTTGAATTCAATAGAATTTGCCACTTCTGGGCTGATCCCCAACTCTTGAGGAAGCTTCCTAATGGCGGCGTTGATACAACCTTGAGCGGGATCACCGTTTTCTCCATCAATATCTAATGGGTGGCTACAACAAGAATTAGCCCAAATGCCAGGAAATGTAATTTTTTCAGTAGACCTTTGTTGAATCAGAAGCCTATCTTCAGAGTCAAAAATAAGGACACTGAAAGCCCTGTGCAATAGCCCATCTCCATAGTGGCAGGTCAGCTTGGTCTCACTTCCCAATACCGAGTCATCGCTATCCACAAGGATGCATCGCTCGTCCATCATTTCAGCCTGCATGCTATCATGTCCCGACAGGGCGCCGTTCGCATCGGCCATGCTTCCGGGACAAACCAACGACATATAACAGAATCCAATCAACCGACTATTTTCGTACCAATGGTGGTGCCGTCTGTAAGTAGCTCCGACAGTCTTTCTGGACAATTTCCATTGATGAACCATACCTCCTCTACTTTTTTCGATATAAGCGATGCCCTTTCCGCTTTGAGCTCAATTCCTCCTGTTACATCCTGTTCGGTGTTGTGTTCCGTTTCCACAAATTCTCCAGATTTCCACAATTTTATCAGCTTCGATCCTTCTAAATGAGGCGGTTTGTCCATCATACCATCAGCATCTCCAAGCAAAAAAACGCAATGAGTTACCGAAGGGATCTCAATAGAAATTCTGGCCATCAAGTCGTCGCCAGATAGGATTCCAAATTCCGCGGCTCCATCGACATTTACTATATCTCCAAAAGTAATAGGTACCACGTTACCATGAAAAGAATCGAACATTGAAACGTCTCCTTCAAAGGAGTCTCCTGTGTTTTTGGCCCATTCCGAAGGGGGGAAGGTAATCGTCTCTAGCCCTCTGTCCCTGAGTGACTTTGACACCAAACTACTGAGCTCCCTCATATCGCTCCTGACAATCTGAACTGCTTCACGCTGCTGTTGAGAAAAATCCTTTCTTAGACCTTGAGATAAGGACCATTTTTTGGCTAGCAAATGTCCGTATGAGCCAGCTCCATGTACGATAATTACGGAATTTCCCGAGGAAACTAGATTAGATATTTCGTCACAGATTGAGTCTATAATGTCCAATCTAGGTGTCTTTATGGACGACTTATCCGTAATTAGGCCGCCTCCTAGTTTAACCACCACCTTGGCCACCATGACTTCTCTGACACGCTAATCAGATTTGGGTTCTCCTATCAGATTATTGAAAGGTTCATTTCTATGTGGGCACTGGGACCGATATGAGCGAGCCCGGAGATGTCGAGATTTTCCAAAGGTGGCTCCAAGCCAAGCTTGCAGCTACAGACCATATCGAGGATCCCGAAGAGAGGCAGAGGAGAAGAACCCACATCGAATCCGCCATCTCAGAGACCATCTCTTTCAGGGATTCCTTGCAGAAGCTCGAATCACTCGAATCGCCATCGCCCTTCATAGAGAGGGATTCAGCGGTTAGGTCTATTGAAAATAGAAATGAACTGGTTACAAGTAATGATTCTAATGCCTGCCCAAAGTGTTCTTCTCTGTTGCTGGCAGATCTTGATTTTTGCCCTGTTTGCGGAGAAGAGATTTAGTTACTCTTCTTCGTCCCACTTTGCTCTGGCCAACTGGAACTCTGGGTCATCAGAAGGCAGAACGCTGAGATATTCCCCAGCAACTGAGTCCACCAGGTACACGGTGACGCCCGCGTGCCACACTGTTTCGCCAGAAGCCACCATAGAAGCAGTGTCTACTTCCAAAATTGTTGGGCTACTGTGATGGACCTTACCGGCCTCTGCGGCTGACCTAACCGTAGCTGAAAGATGTACGTGGGATCTACCGCTCGGAGAGATTCCGACCTCTAGGAGATTCTCAGCCTCATCCGGTGAGCATGGATAGAAGAGAGAGGGTGGAATATTGTCTGTGGGAAGATCTAGCTCTATCTCCACACTATGCCCATAGGTTGCCCTAATCATGTTCCCCCTTACCTCGTATCTTCCTTTTGGATCTGTTTCGGATATCGCCCTAAAGTGGTGTGGCCTTAGCCAGTGATACCTTCTTTCATTGGACTTCTTGAATTGCCTAATGATGTCTTTGATATCTATCCATCCATTGATATCCATCTCTAAGTCAAACTTCTCTGGGGCATGCCTGAGCACCAAAGCCAGTCTTCTCGCTATTGAGTCTCTTTCATTCCCCCTCATGATGAACTTGCCCTCTGAATTACAGGCCGGACAAAGATCGTCATCCGAGAAATAGCCATGTGTTGCACACTCTCTAATCATATTATCACCCCTCCCAGTTGAAGCCTTCTCATGAACCTCTCGGTCGGTCGCCTACACGCAATTTACCTACCAAGGGTTATTTTCCCCTAGTACCTCCGGAACATGTGGGAGTGGTAATTGTCGATTGGATGAGGAGTCCATTCCATCGTGCACACAAGGGGGAGCTGTCGGAAACACGTCCAGATGAAATGCTCTCGCAAGTCACAAAGGCGCTTCTAGAAAGAAACCTATTCGACACCAGTGAGATTGATGATATCATTGTCGGTTGTGCTTATCCGGAGGGCGAGCAAGGTTACAACATAGGAAGATTAGCCACATTCTTGGGAGAATTACCTGTCAGTGTCCCGGGTATGACAATCAATAGGTTGTGCGGGTCTTCCATGCAAGCAATCATGGTCGCCGCTTCTAGCATTCAATCAGGATGGGGGGAGTGCTTCCTATGTGCTGGTGTAGAATCCATGAGCAGGGTGAAAAGAAGGGGTTTCAATTGGAGCCCCCACCCTTCTTTGGAAGCAGAGTTTCCGGAGGCCTACATCAATATGGGAATTACAGCCGAAAATGTTGCAGAATCATGGGAAATATCCAGACTTTCTCAGGAGGAGTTTGCTCTTGACTCCCACTCCAAGGCTATCTACGCACGGGATAATGGGTACTTCAAAGAAGAAATATGCCCTATTGAGAACGATATTGGAATCATAGAAGAGGATGGTTGCATGAGGGATACTAGTTTGGAGTCAATGTCTAAACTAAGTCCAGTTTTTGTCGAAAATGGTACTGTCACAGCGGCAACATCCTCTCCATTGACTGACGGGGTTGTTTGCATGTTGATTTGCAGTGAGGAGTTTGCCGAAAGGAACGGCATGGAACCTTTGGCCAGGATCGTTTCCAGCGCAGTTACAGGTTGTCCCCCAGAGCTGATGGGAATAGGCCCTATCTCCTCGACTAAACTAGTTCTTCAGAGGTCAGGCTGGGAAATCGGGGACGTGGATATTTTTGAAATCAACGAAGCATTCTCGTCTCAAAGCCTCGCAGTGATAGATGAACTATCCATCGATCGAGGCAAAGTTAACATCGATGGCGGTGCAATATCAATAGGCCATCCACTTGGAGCTTCCGGAGCCAGAATAGTTGGAAAGGCAGCCTCTTTACTCAAAAGGACAGGATCGAGCAAGGCCGTCGCAACAATGTGCATTGGGGGCGGGATGGGAATCTCAGTTTCACTTGAGAGAATCTAGACAACCAATAGGCCGTCACATTCAGGGCACCTGTCTGCTTCCGCGAGCAGAGACGGAATTACAGCTAAGATGCTTGAGCAATGGGGGCATAATGCAACAACCTCCTTCTCGCCCACTGGCGATACCCCAATTTCCTTTGCTCCTCCAAACCATGAAATGAATGAGGGGTTGTTCATCGTCGGGATCCTTCTCAATGATGTTATCCCCAGAAGTACGTACAACCCTCCGATTATGACCGAAGGTCCTGTGAAGATAATCAAGAACCCCTCAGTAATGAAACATATACCTAGGCAACCCAAAGAGATTGTGCTGATGAAAATTCCAGCTCCCTTGCGCAATCTCAAAAGAACGGAGCCCAGTATAGAAATCGGTACAGCAACTAATCCTAGCACCAAGGGGAATATGAAGAAAATTGAATTCTCATAAGGTAGACTGAAAATCACTAATATCTGTACTAAGGATAGTAAGAAAATCAGAATTGACACGTGTCTGACTATAGATTCCATGCCCCGGCTCATGCGTTTCAAGCCCCACAGGAGCGACGCACTCATGAATCACTCGGCAATCCGAAAGCATGGTCTCGGACACCGGCGTGAGCCTCCATGGCGAATCTCTGGCCAATAAGCGCATACTATTGGCAATAACCGGTGGAATCGCTGCGGTAGAGTCAGTCAAGTTGTCAAGGGAGATTAGGAGACACGGTGCATCCGTTCACCCCATCATGACCAAAGAGGCGACCAAAGTTATCACTCCCTTAGCCATCTCTTGGGGTACTGGATCAGAAGTTATCACTGCTTGGGATTCATCAATGTCGCAACTGGGGAACTACGACGCCATCGTGGTAGCTCCGGCTACCAGGAACTCAATCGCTAAGCATTTGAATGGAATAATGGACTCTCCGGTGATGATGGCTCTATCTGCAGCCCGAGGGAACGGAACGCCACTGATATTTGTCCCTTCGATGCATTCTGATCTTTTTGATGACCCTGTAACTGCGGATTTACTGGACTCACTTGAGAAAGAAGGCTCCCATATCATTCTAGATGAGGAAAGAGAGGGAAAAAGGAAACAATCGGACCCAATCGAGATTGTTTCACAGCTATGCCATATCGTTAACTCATCTCTTCCGAAAAGGAAAAAAATTGCCTTGACCCTAGGGGCCAACTCTTCCCCAATTGATGATATTCGCAGTATTGTAAATACATCTTCAGGAAATACAGGGTGGTCAATTTCAGAATTTTTATACAGAATGGGCCATGACGTGATTTGTATTGCTGGAAACACTTCGTCAACGCCGACGTTCAAACTCCCTGATGTCAGACACCGTACCTCTCCAGAAGAAATGTTGAATGAAGCGAAGCAAGTCTCCAAAGAAGAAGTCCCAGATGTGTGGATATTCTCTGCGGCAGTATTAGATTATGTCCCCGAGGTAGTTCCTGGAAAGATTCCCAGTGGTGACGCAAATATCTCGATAAGCCTAGTACCGACAAAAAAGCAGATTCCAGAAATTCTCTCCAGCATGGAAAGGAGCGTCTCAATAGGGTTCAAGCTTGAAAGCAATATTGGTCATTCCGAATTAATTGAAAAGGCAAAGTTGCAGATGGACAAGTATTCACTAGATGCGGTCATTGCTAATCGGCTACAGGATTTGGTCGATCCCGATGCTCCTAGGTGTTGGCTAGTTGATTCCAATGGCAGTACAACCGAGGTTCCCGATTTGCAATCCCTATGCTTGAAAATAGAGGAATATATCTCCAATTAGGCCCGTTAATATACGAATTATTCAAACCGAACTCGTACTCGGCGTTACATGGGCGCTCCGAGAAAGGCCAAGAGGGGAATACCCCCGAAATCAGATTTCAACTCCTGGTACCCTTCAATTGTAGAGATAGCTGATTTGGTGGATAAAAGGTATCCGATCAAGGGAATGGATGTATGGAAGCCATACGGCCTCAAGGCGATGTCCCTTATCGATGGTTTGGCCAGAGAGCAGATGGCCCTAACAGACCACCATGAACATAGATTCCCATTACTAGTCCCCGAGAATCTTCTGGATAAGGAAAACAAGCTAGTCTCGAGGTTGAAAGCGGCCAGAGAAGCAGGTGTAGACCCCTCTGAACTCAGGATGGAAGAAGAGGACTCCGGCTTCAAAAAAGAAGTATATTGGGTAACCCATGGCGGGGAGAATGAGTTAGAAGCACCCATGTTCCTCAGACCAACCTCTGAGACGCCTATGTATACAATGTTCTCACTTTGGGTCAGAAGTCATTCCGATCTTCCTCTGAAAACATTCCAAATCGTCAATACCTTCCGATACGAGACCAAACAGACTAGGTCATTCATTAGAGTAAGAGAGATTCACTTTTTCGAGGCACACACGGTACATAAGGATGAGAAAGGGGCTACAGAGCAAATTTCCGAAGATGCAACCATGGTTCAAAGGATTCTCCACGACCTATGTCTTCCGAGCCTTGTCTCCAAGAGGCCTGTTTGGGATACATTTCCCGGTGCATGGTACACTATGGCTGCCGATGTAGTCATGCCAAATGGAAGAACCTTACAGGTTGCAACCTATCACCATTACAGGGATCAGTGGGCTAGGGCCTTCGATCTCAAGTATGAGGATCAAAACGGAGAGAATCAGTTTTGCCATCAGACCACATTTGGCATGTCCGAGAGGTTGCTCGGGTCATTGGTTGGAATGCATGGAGACGATAAGGGACTAATAATGCCTCCAGCCGTCGCCCCTTACCAAGTAGTCCTACTTCCCATTGCCTCCCATGTGAGGGATGATGTAATACCCGCTATCCATAAGATAAGAGACAGTCTCAATGATGCTGGATTAAGGACATACGTTGACGATAGAGACGTCAGGCCCGGTGTTAAGCACTATGACTGGGAGATCAAGGGAGTACCGATAAGACTTGAGCTGGGGCCAAGGGACATTGACTCGGGAAATTGCATTATATCCGAGAGAACTGGGAAGAAATACGAGGCCCCAATAAGCGATATTCTAAACTCCGTAAATTCAGCATTGGTTTCCGTCGCAGACGTGCTTAGAGATAGGGCTGGTGGACATTTCTCTGATCTCGTTTCGGAACTCCCTGAGATTTCAAATGTTGGGGAAGGACACCAATTCACTTCTCCAATAGTGGATGGAATGGTGTATTCATTTCCATTCTGTGGAACTGATTCCGACGCAGAAATTCTAGAGAAGCTTTCGGGACTTACAATGCTTGGAGAATGCGTTGAGGAATATGACAAACCCAGGAAATGCGTAATCACCGGAAAGAAGACAACCAAGAAGCAACATCTAGCCAGGATGTATTAGCTTCTCTTCCTAGCAGTAATAATCATCATTAATGCAAAAAGCATCATCATTGCACCATCTGCAATTTCACCAGTGCCGGATTCTCCCCAAGCATCCTTATTCTCAAAATCCTGATATTCGGTCCAAATAAGGCGGGTGTTTGAGTCACAATAAGAAACCCGATTTGCTTCCTCGGAAAGAGTTGTAATGGAATCTCCCGAACCATTGGAGAATGCCACTATCAAATCATCTTCGTAAAGCGTTGACAAATACGAGTAGGGAGGGGCGTCGACATACCAATTTCTATTATCAAATCTAACTGGATCGTTATCTGAAACCCAAGTCGAATTACCAGTATCTACTATCTCTGCCGAGCCATTCTGAGAAACTTGCCACTCTATTGTGTAGGAAGAGCCGTTATTGAGTCCAGTCATCTTCCAAACAATGAACAGAGTGTTGTTCTGCAACTGCGCACTAGAGCTGAATTCAAGCTCCTGCTCTGGGGGCTCATCTTCGCATATTGGTAGAACCGTACCTATTCCGACTACGACGTTGAAACCAGAAATCGTCAGTAGTGTGAACATAATAAGAGGCAAAACAACTCTTCTCCGAGGTTTCTTTTGGGAGCCAAGATTCACTGTGCCCACGGAGTCTTTTATTGGTATCTCAACCCCGCCATTTCCGTTCATTGCTTTTATGCCACTCTCGGGAGGTTCGACTGGAGGCTCAACCCCCATATCCTCCAATGCTTCTCTTCCATATATTCTCTCAGCCATAGAATAAAGCTTCTTATCTCCACTAATCTCAGAGGGATCTATCGTTCCATCAAGGACCCCCTTAATCTTGTCAGAGTCCTCCATGGCTCCTCGGCCGATTGGATACTTCATGAATGAAACCCCAATCCGAATGCGAAAATGTTAGATTCAAGACAGTAGAGATTCGCATGAATCCACGATATCTCCGTAAGTTATCCCCATGAGATTCATTAGTTCTCCCGGCTCGCCACTTTCCCCAAATCTATCAGAAACACCTACCATCCTAATCGGAACCCCTCCTCTGTATGAAACGTGCTCAGAGACCGCACTCCCTAGTCCACCAATCACCGAATGATCTTCCGCAGTAACAATTCCCTTGCATTCTTGAACGAGCTCATCAATCAACTCTGTATCCAGAGGCTTAATCGTGTGCATGTCGACGACGGTAGACTCGACCCCATTTTTTGACAGCTCCTCTGCCGCTCTGATGGCCTCGGAGACCATCACTCCACAAGCGATTATAGCCACATCAGATCCCTCACGAAGTATCGACCCCTTGCCAATCCTAAGCTTCTTACAACTTTCCTCATCGTACATTCTGGGAGTCTTGTTTCTGGCAGTTCTGGTGTATGAAGGCCTCCCATGATCAAGTAACTGAATAGTCAGCTCTTCCGATGAGAGATCGTCACAAGGGTGTATTACTGTCATTCCTGGTATGGTCCTATACAACGCCAGATCTTCTATTGACTGAGCGCTACTTCCGTCTGTTCCAGTATGTATGCCTCCATGGCTTCCACAAAGATGTAGCACCAAGCCAGGTCTGGCAACACCATTCCTAACTTGTTCGAATCCCCTCTCAGTGAAAATTGCAAAGGTACTTGCAAACGGAATCTTTCCTGATGACGCCATTCCAGCTCCTACCAAAATCATATTCTGTTCCGCAATACCGAGAGATACTGTTCTTTCTGGATTAGCCTCTCTGAAAAGGCAAGACTTTGTTGATTTACCCAAATCGGCCTCCAGTACGACTACACGCGGATCATCGGCCAACCGCAGTAGTGCAGAGCCATATCCATCTCTCGAGGCTCCACCAGTTGATGGAGCACTCATGACAACTCCTCCAACGCTATTACTAGCTCGTTATCGTTCGGGGCTTTACCATGGAATGAAGGATTATCCTCCATAAAAGAAACACCCTTCCCCTTGATTGTATGAGCCACGATCGCTGTTGGAGAGGCTGTCATTGACGAACACCATTGTATTGCCTGCGAAACCTGTTCCATATCATGTCCATCAATTTCCATTACATCCCAGCCAAACGAAGTAAGCTTTGCCCCGACGTCCCCGACCTCCATTTGGACCTCTACAAAATCATCGTTCTGTATCCGATTCCTATCAACAATAAGATTCAATCTTCCCACGGAATGAAAATCAGCGGCCATTGCAGCCTCCCAAAACTGCCCCTCCTGTATTTCTCCATCTCCAACCATCACCCAAACATCACGATTACTGGAATCCATCCTTGCGGCTAATGCACATCCTAGTCCGAAAGACAGCCCCATCCCCAAGCTTCCTGCCGAAAAATCGACCCCGTTTGTCCATTTCATATCCACGTGGCCTTGACAAACTGAGCCCAACTTACGAAATGACATCATGTCATCTTCAGTGATGAAGCCCATTTCGAATAGAATCGAGTAGACGGCAGGGCTCGCGTGACCTTTGCTCATGATGAATCGATCTCTATCCGGCCAATCCGGGTTCTCGACATCGAACCTTAGTTGATTTCCATAAAGGGCAGCGATGATATCGATCGCGGACAATGATCCTCCAGGATGACCAGCACCAGCAGCATGAATCATTTTCACTATGTGCCTCCGACATCTCAAAGCCAACTCGCCTAGCTGTGATGTTGTCATATCAGATGCCCGGTCTGCTGAATTCATGGACCTGCTAGAAAATCTAACTAATGATGCTTTCCGGACGGTCGTAACGTGAACGTAGACGAATTCTTATCACGGCGATGCCAGACCACATTACCATCAGCATGTCAGACGAGGCGATGATGTATTCCAATCCCAATTGGAGGGAAGCCCTCTCATCAATGGAGGTCCCATTAGCTGTTAGATCCAGTAAAATCGCCCTCGACTGTCTAGAAACACTAGTTTCAGATGGTAGACTATCATTCGACCAAGGTGTTGAATTGATGAAAGAGAAGGAGATTTCATCGGTGACTTCTCTTGCCAACATGGTCAAAAATTCCAGGTTCTCAAAAAAAGTATTTTTCAATGAGAATTTACATGTAAATTCAACTAATATTTGTGTTCTAGCATGTAGATTTTGTGCATTTAGGAAAGGCCCTAGGCACCCCGATGCATACACTCTGAACTCCGATCAATATCTCGACAGGATACGTCCGTACTCAGATAGCATCGACGAAGTCCATACAGTTGGTGGCCTTCACCCTACTTGGACGGTAAACGAATATTGCCAGCTCTTTTCTTCAGTCAAGGAAGAATTCCCTAAAATCCACATTAAGGCCCTAACAGCAGTCGAGATAAAGCACCTGTCAACAAGGTCATCTCTTTCCATTGAAGAGACGCTGTCAGTACTTTCCAAGTCCGGACTTGACTCTCTCCCCGGGGGTGGTGCTGAAATTTTAGTAGACAGTGTCAGAGATAGAATTTGTATGGGTAAGGAATCCTCAGACGAGTATCTGGATATTCATGGAATCGCCCACTCACTAGGAATGCCGACAAACTGTACTATGCTTTTTGGAACTATAGAGACCATTGAGGACAGGATCACCCACCTCCTAAGGTTGAGGGAACAACAAGACTTGTCAGGTGGGTTCCAGTGCTTTGTCCCTTATCCATTCCTTCCTGACAAGACAAGACTTCCGGAGGCCCAGCTCTCATCTGGACTTGAGACAATAAGGATGATATCAGTTTCCAGGTTAATGTTGGACAACATTCCACACATCAAAGCTTACAGGATGAATATTGGGGACAAACTCGCATCCTTCGCCATTAATTGCGGTGCCGATGATTTGGATGGAACTGTTGGTCATGAGGAAATTATGCACGAGGCCGGCAGTAAGACAAGCCTTACGACTAGCTCCGAGCAACTTGCAAGGATGATTGTGACGACAGGCTCGGTTCCAGTAAAGCGCAACTCCACCTACTCCAAATTCGAAATCATCAATCTTCCAGAAGGCAAGCCATCAAAATCACTTCCCGTGGTCGCATTGGAGGGATGAGATGAGTTGGAAAAATGTCATCGGGCGTGTCTCCTTCTCAAATTGTGATCCAATTTTTGACGGGTTAAATCCCGAGTGGACCATTCTATCAGCGCCTCCGGCATGGCTTACCGGGCATGTGATGCGTAGGGATTGCATTGCGGCGCCCATACCATCAGCAGACTATGCCTCAAATAATGAAGATTTGATGCTTCTTCCCGAAATAGGAATTGTAAGCAATGGAAACGTAGGCTCGGTTTTACTATTTGGGAACCGCCCTATTGAAAACATGAGGGACATAGCACTCCCAACTGACTCATCCACATCGAAGGTCTTGCTCAATTGGATAGTAAAGAACCGCGGATTAGATCCAAAATTTGTGGAGTCAGGGCCGGATATCAACTCTATGATGGAGAAGTGCGATGGAGCTTTACTGATAGGTGACAGGGCCATACTTGCGTCAATATCTAATCCTGAGCTTGTTAGAATGGACTTAGGTGAAGAGTGGACCCGAGTAACTGGACTTCCGATGGTTTTCGGTGTTTTTGTAGCTAGGAGAGATTCACCAAGAGATGTTTTACTCAAGGCACACTCCCAAATGATTAGACAGATAGAGACTTTCAATAATGATCGTAAGTGGAGGAAGAAAGTCATATCCAGAACTTCCAAAAAAATGGGATTCCCCGAGGATAGGGTTGAGGAATACTTCGAAACTGAGGTAAGAAATAAGATGTCAGACGAAGACATTCAGGGATTAATGAGATTTCTAAAGGACGGATGTGGCATGGAAAGTGAGCCAGTCTGGCTAGATATTCACTCAGAGTAGTCCAGTCTCTTACTGGCAACCCAGTCCAATAGATCCAACGCGACTTCGCACGACTCTGCCACTACGATATCCCTATCGTCCTTGAATCTCTGTAGAACTCCTAACGCAGTTCTATCTCCTATGGCTCCCAATGCCTCAGCCGCCTCATGTCTTACCATGACATCCTCATCAAAATCTTCGAGCCTCTCTATCAAAAACGGTACCGCTGAAGAATCCTGCATCTGACCCATAACATACGCAATCTCATGTTTCAACAGGGCTGAGGATGAAGAAAATGCGGCGGCCAAAGCTTCTACCGAATCCTCACCTCCAATGTTTCTTAATGCGAAAAGTGCACGCATCCTCTGGAACATCTTCTCTTCTTCGTTGCATATCGTTTCTCTGAGCCTCGCAACATTTCGGTCATCACTAGGTGGTGCCGGATCTACGGAGTCAAACTCACTTACCTCAGGTTTCCTGTCGCCCATTCATTCACCCGAACCTACGAACACTATTGAATCCACATCAAGATCCTTTCTTACCATTCCTA
>DAVY01000024.1 GCA_002505775.1 Euryarchaeota archaeon UBA130
TACTGGGAGCTGTCGCATTAGTCATGCAAGGTGAGCCTCGCCTCGAGTTTGCTCCATCATTTATCGCTACAATCGGACATACAATAATCTGGATACCAATCGCGATACTTCATCAGCGTCACTGTCCAAATATTTGTTTTGAGGAGTTGTTGCGAAGAGTCAGCCATTGAGAGATTAGTCCAGAAGATAATCTGTTGACCAGTTTATGGGGCCGAACCAAACTGATCCCTCTTCGTTTGTAGCCACGATTCTTCCGTAATATTCGGTACCACAACAGGCCAGCCCGGTAATGGTTCGTGAGTGATTGCCAACTGTTGTACTGCCAAAACTAGCACTGCCTTCCCAGCCCGATGTCTGATTTCCCATATCCGCCCTCCCATAGTAGAACGTCAGAGTGGTATTCGTCCCATTGTCATAGGTATCCCATGAAATTGTGACGGAGTTGGAATCTGAGGGGTCGTTGGAGGAGAGATTTCGGATAATGGCTGAGTAGGCATAGTACTCCCCGCGTAAGGGATCTTCTACCCATACTGGGAGATGGGTCAAAGCATCGAATGTCTCCTGAGTGAGTGGGAATCCCCATGCTTGATGGTATGGAGCTAGATTGTATCCTGTGGAGTTTGAAATGTGGAGGACCCAATCATTGAATTCTTCTAAATCGTCTGACGGAACTTCATCGCCTGAAAGATTGTAGTAGATTCTTAATGCCTCGGTAATCGGACCCCATCCCCATTCTTCCTTGATGATTAGGTAGGTATCCAGTGCTACCCATACTGACCAGTTTGAGATGTCTGGAGAATCTTCGAAGTAGCTCCTCATTCGCGATTCTCTTTGATCTGGGTTGATCGCTCTATGCCCCTCAATACCGACTAATTCCTCCATCAGGTAAACGCTAGCGAAATTGCAACTAGTCTCGGTTGCTCCTGGAAGAGTCGAAGGCATCCATTGGTGATTATGGCCAAGTTCGTGAAACATTCCCCAGTCACCATTCTCAGACATGTAAGATACATTGACTACGTCGGGGACGCTGAGGTCATGAGCCATGAAAGGGTATCCAGAGTGCATCCATCCAGCTGAAATCTGGGCATCAAATACGGCCCTCTCTACTCTTGGCCATGGGAGGAATCCGTAGAGTTCGTGCTCCATCTCCAGTGCTTCATCCCACCAGTTCATCAAATCGTCTGGATCTTCTAGATCTCTTATCTCATTGCTAGGAACTGTCAGGATAAACTGATCACTGCCAATTTCCGCCCAAGGCGCAGGATCATGACGATGCTCTTGTAGCCATTGGGAAACATCTGTTTGGCCATGGATATAGGTTGGGGCCTTCACAGCATTGGATATTGTGACTTGAAAATCACCCAATGTAGACCCAGGGGATATGGCGATGTATATCGGCCCTCCGAATGCATTACCGACCTCCATGTATTGTTGATCAACATGCCACCATCGTACAATCTGGGGGTGGCGATGTAACTGACTTTTGTCCCACAAATTATCACTATGAGCACCCACGAGAACGTATGTATCCGAGTCGACTGCAACAGGGGGAAGTGTCACAGTAACCACCTCTCCCGGCGCGGCATACAATCCGGTGGTCATTCTGATATGGGATCTAGCCTGAGAGTAGCCGAAGTTACTGGGCAGGCCACTCTGATTTCCGTTGATTTCAACCGTTCGAGATATTCTAGTGGCGTTCGCTGGAACCTCCCCTGGGAATTCAACATGGCTAGGATGAGAGGGTAGTTCATCGGCTGGAAGATTTTGTGTTAGTGCGGCTTCGACTCTCAACAACGTATCTGCCACAGGGTCCTCCCCCATGTTATGTCCTATGTCCTGCCAAAGGGTGCCATATTCAATGACTGACCAACCTGTGACATTGACCACCTCCCTGAGTGGTGACCAGAACTCAGTGAAATCCAGAGTCACCACGTCCGTACAAACAGATAGGATCTCATCTGCAACAGCGGCATCTTCATTAGAGAGGGAATTATTGTTTATCCTATCATCTCTTATCGCCTTGATTGCCGCATGAGGAGTAGATAATTCATTTGGGAAATTAGACAAATCGACACTATTGTAGCCCCATGCGTTAGAAACGAAGAGCCCAGTTGTTTTGGCAATCTTATTGCCAGGATAGTTGTGCGCTAAACCTGTATTTGAGTAAGACCAATACCAAGCATGCCCCCCCATGATAAGGCCACCTCCATTTAGCATGAAATCGACCAAGGCCTGATTATCTTGGTCATCGTGTCCATTCCAGAACTCATCCAGCAAGCAATCCAAGCCAGAGAGATCTGAAGGCGTCACAGATAGGTGAACAGTGTGGCCTTCAGCGTTTAGCTCGTCCTCAAAGTCATCGAATCCGGCCCCATAAGCAAGACCAACATTTGCATTCTCCCCACAGGCCCACTCAACGGCACGTAGGGAAAACTCAGTTTCCTCCTCTCCATGCCCATCGACCCAACTCTCGTGGCCGTATCCGAGCATCTTTCCCCGACCGACGTGACTGGCGGAGATAACCGGAATTTCAGTGCCATAGCCACCTTCCGCGAATCCGACGGGGAATGCCAACTCTCCAATAGGAATTATAGGAGAAGGCCATCCTCCCCAATTAGTCTCACCGATACCCCTCAGTAAGTCGGATTGGTCTGCTTGAAGATCATGGACCGCGATCCAGATCATTAGCTCTGACGAGCCTCCCGAGTTGTTTGCCCAAATAGTGTATCTCATCCATTCTGTCCTCTCTGTTGGAGTGCCCAGAATATCCCCTGAATGCAGTGACAACCCCTCTGGAAGTTTTGGATAAATCTCCCATGTTTCAATATCGGGGCCGTCATTTTTTACCGGGATGTTAATACTTTGATTAGAACGAAGTGCGAATTGATCACTGTGCCAAGATATTTCTCCCGGAGGAGGGCTAAGGATAGTTAATCCCAGGGTCGTGTATGCTGAGCCTCCTGAATTATTCGCCCATATGGTATGATTTGATTGCCCTAAAAATCTGACTATTCCGGAGATGAAGCCATCCTCTGAGATTTCCAACTCACTAGGCAAGGGAGGGTCGGCAGACCATGTTTGCACGCGACCTCCGAGCAACATCGGAGGACCGATTTCACAGTATGAATCCAATACGCATGTTAGAGTTTTACTTGGATACTGAATAGACTCTGGCATGGGAGCTAGAATTACAATCTCTAGGACAGCGGTAGCAGAGCCCATCGCGTTGACCCCTGTGATTGTGTGAGAGGCGCCCTCCGACTCCACCAAGGGAGTTCCCGAGATTACTCCGGATTGATCCATTTCCAATCCGCTGGGCAGTTGTGGACTGACTGACCAACTCTGGGGCCCATCACCTTGGAATGAGGGGGTTAGTGCCTGTATCTCAGTACCTGCCACCAGTGAAATCGAGTCCTCCCCGTAGAAGAGTTGTGAAGGTGGCTCCTTAGGCCTGCAAGAGTCACCGGTGAATACCTCCTGAATTGTGCAGTCTTCTGGGGTTAGGATCTCTACGAAACAATCTGGATGGTTAGGATGTGTCTGGCAGTCTAAATTTTCAAGCTGCTCGGTCTCACTTTCGAAAAGTCCCAAACAGCCGGATGTAAGCATCAACACACAGAGCATCAGTGCTGTCGGGCGTAGTCGACGCATAAAGTTGCGAATAGGCTCCGAGGAATAAGTATGAGGCAGAAACAGTCGCATTCATGGGTATGCGGGACCTGGTTCAAAGCAGTACCTTACAGTTTGGAATTCGGATTTGAACTCCGAAATGTCTGATTTTATTGAGCCATGGTTTTCTTCGGAATTAAGTGCC
The DNA here is from genome assembly GCA_002505775.1 of Euryarchaeota archaeon UBA130. GTDB lineage: Archaea > Thermoplasmatota > Poseidoniia > Poseidoniales > Thalassarchaeaceae > MGIIb-O5. The sequence continues at coordinate 3,815 of DAVY01000024.1, forward strand.
CTGGAGAAATATCTTGCAATCTCAGTCATTTCCTGTACCCCCATTCCGACTCTGGTGAGTTCGGGCACTCCTAGCCTTAGTCCGCTTGGTCCCGACATAGCTTTGGTGTCCCCTGGTAGCATATTCATGTTGGTTATGATCCCGCATTTTTCCAGCCTATCAGCAGCCATCATTCCTGCTCCGGAGTCTGGGGCGCCGTGTCGAGTCAATACCTGATGGCTCTCCGTGAACCCCCTCTCTTCGGCTAAAACGTCGAAACCTTCCGATGAAAGTGCTTCCCCCAAAGCCTTAGCATTCCTTACTATGTCACTGGCATAGTCCGATCCAAATTGCTCAAATTCCGCCAATGCGACTGCCTTACCCGCAACATGGTGCAAGTGGTAGGAAGAGCATACGCCAGGGAATATTGAGTTATTCAGCTTCTTATGGAATGATGGGTCATCGGAATTGGACAGTAGGAAGCCCCCTTGGGGGCCAGGAAATGTCTTGTGACTGCTCCCAGTCAAGACATCTGCACCCTCTCTCAGAGGATCTTGGAACACCCCTCCGGCGATCAATCCCATCACATGGGCACCATCGTACATTACCTTGGATCCACACTCATGGGCGGCGTCCGCAAGCTCCTCCAGTGGAGTGGGAAATAGGAAAACTGACTGTCCGAAGAGGACCAGATTAGGCTCATTTTCCCTAATCATGGAGAGTGAAGCATCGATGTCAGGCTCCATCCTTTCCTCGTTCCACGGATAGGTTATCAGTTCCAGCCCCCTTACACCCACAGCTCCCATTCTAGCATGCGAAATATGTCCGCCGTCAGCGGTTGAGACTGCGGTAATTTTGTCTCCGGGCTTTGTTAAAGATTTGAGCGCCCCTATGTTTGAAACAGTGCCTGAGGTAGACTGGATATTAGCAAAATTACAATTGAATACCCGCATGGCAGATTTGATTCCGATTTCCTCGATGGTGTCGAAATCGTCACAACCCTGATAGTACCTCTTACCGGGAAGGCCTTCAGCGTATCTGCCATGTAAATCTGAATTGCACGCCTTTCTCACCAAGGGGCTCAAAATATTCTCGCTGGCGATCATTGGAATACTATCCCGATAGTGATTTCCCGAGTCTTCTACTGCTCGTAGGATATCTGTCGCCGCATCTCTTGGTTCCATAACTCTCCAACGAAGGGAGGTCAAAGAGTTTAACGGAATGGAAACTTCTAGGATAATGTGAATTAACGTAACCGTTATTGAATTGTCCCCTTCATGAGTGGCATGACACAGCGCCGCTTGCTAATGCCGATAATCATTGCAACGATTTTACTTACATCTGCCCAGATTGCCTCTGCTAATGACTCGGATGGTGATGGGACCGACGATTTGAATGACGATTTTCCCAATGATCCATGCGCTGACACAGATACAGATGGCGACGGTTTGCCCGATACTGTAGTTAGTGGTTGCACCTCTTATTCAGTTACAGCATACACGTCGTTCGAAGACCCCTTCACAAACGGTGCAAAATATTATGACACTGGAGACCAGTCACTGAGCAGATATCTCTGGAATAATGCGAATGAGCCTCATATCGCCCACAACCAGACCACAGGCTCCGAGATGGGCTTTAGCCTATTTTACAGATCGACTGGAGGCGTGGGGCTAACAGATGGTGACTTCTTCGGAACAGCGAATTACACTGGTACTGTCGGAAATTACACTGATGGGGCACAGGGTTATCAGATGGGAGACGTTGATGGGTCTGCTACGTTAATTTTGGATTCTGTTACTGCGGACTCTATGGCTCTAGATATTTATGTTCAGGGAGGGTCCAGCAATAGCTACGAAGCCTCAGATAACCTAATTGTCAGATTTGTAGGAGCTTCCTCGACGGTAGAACTGGTGAATGTGACTGGTGCTACTGGCGGTAGCAATAACGGGGGGTTTGCGACATATATGGGGGTATGGACTAGCCTTAGTGGTGACATAAGTTCCCTCGGACAAGGAAATTTAGAAATTGAATTTATATCTAATTCTCAGACTGAATCCGTTTATATCGATAATGTGGCATTCACCTCCCAATCACAATTAGTAGAGGATACCGACGATGATAACGATGGATGGGATGACGTCGACGAGGTAACGTGTGGAACGGACCCTATTGATTCGAATGATTTTCCCTCTGACAGCAATGGGAATGGAGTTTGTGATGCGACGGAGGGAGATGACTTTGATGGCGACGGGATACCAAATGACGACGACCCGGATGATGACAACGATGGTTACGACGACATCTATGACGCATTTCCTCTAGATCCAACAGAATGGGATGATGCAGATGGCGATGGCATAGGGAGCAATACTGACACAGACGATGACGGGGATGGATGGTCCGACTCAGATGAGGCAGACTGTTTGACAGACTCTGGTTCTGCATTCAGTGTACCTGACGACAATGACGGGGATGGGGTCTGCGATATTATGGACATTGATGACGATAATGATGGGTATGAGGACGAAAATGACTGTGCCCCCTACGATCCAAATATCTCACTTTTGGATTGTGATGGGGTTTGTGGCGGACCCTCGATGATTGATGCCTGTGGGATTTGTGGCGGTGATGATTCTACCTGCTCAGATTGTGCAGGCGTTCCGAACGGAGACGCTGTAATTGATGAGTGTGGCATTTGTATTTCTGGTGGCAATCAAACGACGTGTGTCATAGATTCAGATGGAGACGGGGTTGATGATGACTCCGATATGTTCCCTGATGACAATGAAGAATGGGGCGATTTTGATGGTGATGGAATTGGTGACAACGCAGACACGGACGATGACGGGGATGGATGCGAGGACTCCAGTGACGATCTTCCTACCAATCCGAATGAATGCTTTGACACAGATGGTGATGGAATTGGTGACAACGCAGATACGGACGATGACGGAGATGGATGGTCAGACGATGACGAGGTGAACTGCGAGGGCGAAGGTGATAACCCACAGTTGGATGCTGATTCAACCCCAGTTGATTCTGATGGGGATGGTTTGTGCGACCATCCGATGGACCTAGATGACGATAATGATGGTTGGAGTGACGAAGATGAAGAGTCATGCGAGACAGAAAAGGCAGACCCAAACGAAGCGCCCACGGACATAGATACGGATGGAATTTGCGACCACATAGATCTAGATGATGATGGGGATGGTGTGCTGGACACTGATGACTCCTTTCCCACTGACGTATCTGAATGGATGGATACGGATGGGGACGGTTTAGGGGACAATTCCGATTTGGATGACGACGGAGACCAGTTCTCCGATGAAGATGAAGCGGAATGTGGGAGCAATCCTTCAGACTCTGACTCTACGCCAAGGGACTCAGACGGGGATGGTATTTGTGACTCACTTGATGATTTCAACGATTCTGAAAGCGATGATACTCCAGGACTGGGAATAATGTCTATGATATCCGTTCTGGCTTTAGCTGCGCTAGCTAGAAGAGAATGATGGCGCCGACAGCAGGACTCGAACCTGCGACCTGTGGATTAACAGTCCACCGCTCCACCAACTAAGCTATGTCGGCCCAACCCGGCCGGCTCAATCCACGTTCATCAATGAATCGGAATCATTCCCATTCAATTGTGCCAGGGGGTTTGTGGGTGATATCATACACAACACGATTGACTTGGCCCTTCAGAGAGTTCGTTATCTCGGTGCTGATTAGTGCCAAAACGTCATGTGGGATTTCAGAATATCTGGCACTCATCCCATCAAGGCTTGTGACAGCTCTGACCACCACAGTTTCCCCATGAACTCTTGCATCTCCATGGACTCCCACGCTTCTTACTGGGAGTAAAGCTGCAAAATATTGCCACGGCAGGTCGCATAGGCCTTTCTCAGATGCCTCCCTTAGTCGTGTTTCCACGATATGACATGCCTCTCTGCATGCTTCGACGCGAGATCTAGTGAGTTGCCCCAACACGCGTACTGCAAGACCTGGTCCGGGAAACGGCTGTCTCTCACTGGATCTGATTCCTAATTGTCTAGCAATCTGCCTGACTTCGTCTTTGTAGAATTCCCGCAATGGTTCAACTATCACGAGGTCGACATCTTCGGGTAATCCGCCAACATTATGATGGCTCTTGATAACATCCCTCTGACCCCCTCCTGATTCAATCCAATCAGGTGCAATGGTCCCTTGAACAAGGAACTTCGCACCACATTTATTCTGCTCTTCTTCGAAAACGCGTATAAATTGCTCACCGATGACCTTACGTTTTTCTTCCGGATCGGTGACCCCATCAAGATTACTGAAGAATCTATCTGATGCGTCTACTACCTGTAATTTAATCCCCATATCTTCGAACATCTTTCTTACTTCATCAGTCTCACCCTTTCTCATGAATCCAGTGTCTACGTACACGCAATGGAGTAGACTTCCGACGGCACGATGAGCGAGTACTGCTGCAACCGAGCTGTCGATGCCTCCCGAACATGCGATAATTGCGGTGTCATCTATCTTGGACTGCAGTGCCTCGATGGCCTCATCGACCAGAACCTGGGTATCCAATATTCTCACCCCTGAATGGACTCATCATCCGATATGACCTTGGCGGTCATGGATGACCTATACTCTGCGTAGGCATCTGAAAGATCCTTGTTAGAGGTTGCAATAATCTGGACTGCTAGAGCTCCCGCATTGTCACCCCTATCAACGCCGACAGTGGCTACTGGCATACCTGGAGGCATCTGGACTATCGAAAGAAGTGAATCCAGAGGGACCTTGCCACCGACTGGGACGCCAATGACTGGTTTGGTGGTCATGGAAGCTATGACCCCGGGCAAGGCGGCCGCTACTCCTGCCATGCCAATGAAGACCTGGCAACCTGAATCCTCAGCGTTGGAGATTATTTCTTCGAGATATTTTGGCGCCCTATGGGCTGATGCGACCCTAATTTCGAAGCTCACATCGAACTTTTCGAGCACTGAACGGCATTTCTCGGCGATTGGCAAGTCTGACTTAGAACCTAGTACGACACATATGTCCATGACACTGGGGGAGTAAGGAGGTTCAAATGCCTGCCGTTCATTCTTCCTCATCAAATAGTATCAGATTTCTAGGCCACTCAACATCGGAGCTAGTAACCGGGAACTCATCTAGAAGTTCATTGATTCTCTCTGATTCAGGATTTCCCTTGAATAGGCAGTCTTGAATGAATCCATACTTGCAAACGTAAGACAGGGAGATAAAGTCAATGTTTCCTCGACTGAAGCCATGTAATGCCATTTTTCCCTCTCCCGCTGGAACTGTCGCTATTTCCCCTCTTTTCCAAAATTTTTCAGATATATTCCAATCTCCACTGAGTATGGAGGAATCCCAAGAGTCCCTGCTAATCGGGAGAACTATCCTTGCCGGAGGAACCATGAATACCTCGGAAATCATATTTATTGACCTGAAAAAGGCAATCCAAAACATTGCATACGAGGCCCATCCGAATGAAGGAGAATATTCAATATGTATTGTGAAAAAAATTATTCCTAGTGATATTGATAGCCAATCTACGGGTAGGGACAGGAGAGAGTTATCCGAGGTTGGTTGGACGTTTCTTGCGTTGGCTACCGGCAAAATTAGAAGCGCCCAGGATATAACAAATATAGTTCCAGAGACGAATTGGTCATCTGGAGTCATCCCCTTGAAGACTAGAGGGAAGACACTGGCAATTAGAAAGAAGGGTGACCACGCTAATGGTTTCAGAATGGGCCATGCTAACGGCCTCATCCTCTGACGTTCCCAGCCAAATCTTGATTCCTCCCCGGGAGTTGTCAGAACATCGGGGAATACGCTTTCTGATGGCCTGATTCTGGGAGGTGTCTCTTCTATTGGAAGGCCCCACCAATTTGGATCACCCCTGAGCCAGTTCCTGTCTCCATGGGCCTCCATAACATTCCGAGGGGTGTGTGACGCATATGCATTAGGATAGATCTTGAGATTTGTTGTACCTTAATATCAGATTTCTTGCCGCCCATACCTCATCCACCCTGCCGACCGGAGTCGTATGTGGGGAGGATAGGACTATCTCTGGGTCCTCGGCCAATATGGAGTGGAAATCTTGAGCGAACTTATCCAGAACCTCCTTGGATTCTGTCTCTGTTGGTTCGAACATTAGGCACTCTGGGACTATCTGTGGAAAATAGAGGGTCGGTGCCATGTAGCCATAATCGAGAAGCCTCTTTGCAATGTCCTTTCCAGTTACTCCATTGGTATCCTTTAGAGGAGACATTGATAGGGTAAATTCGTGCTTTACCACATCGGCTGGGCATCCCTCGACGGGCATGGCGTGGATTTGTAAATTCGGATCGGGATTCATCATCACATGTCTCAGATAATTTGCATTCAATACTGCATGCTCACTCATTGTTTCCAGTTCACGGCCATACCTTCTGTAAAATGCCCATGATCTGACTACGGCACCAGCGTTTCCATTCCACTGCTGGACTTTGCCGATCGTACTTTCTGGAGTAACCCAGTTGTACCAGTACCCGTCAGCAACCCCAACTTCATCTTCCGTAGCCTCACGACGCCCCACTATTGGGGATGGAAGGAATTTGGAAAGGTGCTCTTTGACACCGATGGGGCCACTTCCAGGACCACCTCCTCCATGTGGCTGACTGAAGGTTTTGTGTAGATTGTAGTGCACGGCATCGAAACCCATTCTCCCAGGGTCAGTCTTTCCAAGAATGGCATTGAAGTTTGCCCCATCGTAGTACATTTGCCCTCCTGCGTTATGGACAATCTCAGTCGCTTCCGCTATCTCTGGTTCAAACACTCCCAACGTACTTGGGTTTGTGATCATCATAGCTGCCGTATCATCCCCAACTGCTGAACGCAACGCATCGAGATCTATCCTTCCGTCATGGGCACTTGGGATTTCAATAATCTGGTAGCCACACATTGAAGCTGAGGCTGGATTTGTTCCATGCGCAGAATCTGGTACAATGACCTTGTCCCTGTGTCCCTCTCCCCTCTCTTTATGGTACTCCTGGATACATCTGATCGCAGTAAACTCTCCTTGAGCTCCCGCGACCGGCTGAAGAGTGACGGCATCCATACCGGAGCATATCGCCAACATTTCCTGCATCTCGTAGTAAATTGCCAGAAGCCCTTGCACCTGTGATTCCGGCTGGAGGGGATGGATACGGTCTATTCCAGGATGCTGGACAATCCTCTCGTTTAACCTTGGATTATGCTTCATGGTACAGGAGCCGAGAGGGTAGAAACCGGTGTCAATTCCAAAGTTTTTCTGCGATAGTTGGGTGTAGTGTCTAACTAACTCTGGCTCACTGGCCCTCGGCCACTCTGGTAATTTACTTCGTCTCAATTGCGGGGGAATTGACTCTGAGTAGTCTTCTGTTATCGGGTCTGGTTGAGACCACCCGGCCTCCTTGGATCCATTGAAATCGAAAATAGTCCCCGTCATCTAGATTCCTCCACCCAAGATTTGAGCGCATCCTTAAGGGCTTTAATGTCCAACTCGGAGGTCCTTTCATCACACCCCACAAGGATCCATGAGGACTTGTCCTTCCACCAGTTCCCCAAGTCAAATCCTGCTGTGACTCCCAATTTGTCCATGTGAGATAGAGCATCTTCGGATTTTCCTGGAATCCTGATCGCGAATTCTCTGAAGACGGGCGAATTGGGAAAAGCCAATTCCACACCTTCTATGGAAGAGATTTGATTCATTGTCCTGACAGTCGATGCCAGTATTCTTGTGGACAATTTCTCTAATCCAACAGGTCCAAGAAGTGCCATGTGCATAGCACCCATTAATGCGATTAATGTCTCATTAGAGCAAATATTAGATGTCGCTCTGTGTCTTCGGATATGTTGCTCTCTGGTGGATAAAGTAAGCGTGTAGGCGGTTTTTCCACTGGTATCAATGCTCTGTCCGACAATCCTACCGGGCATCAGGCGGAGGAAGTCCTTCGTACACGCAAATATGCCGTAAATGGGCCCTCCAGCAGTGGGCCCTATTCCGAAAGGCTGCCCCTCTCCGACCACAATATCAGCGCCCCAATTTCCAGGAGGTTCGACCAGCCCTAGAGTAGTGACATCAACACCGACAATAATTGCGGTTTTTTCTCCTACGATCTCCCTGAGCCTCATTAGGCCTTCATCTAAGATTCCGAATGAGTTTGGCTGTTCTACGTACACGGCGCATGAGCCGGATGCCGACGAGGCTTTCTCGAGATCAAGAAGGCCATCTTCCCCATGTGGGAGCTTGATTATCTCAATACCAACTCCTTGGGTATAATTCTGTATGACGGACATCCTATGGGGAGGGACTAACTCAGAGACGAAGACAGTATTCGGTTTCTCCACTTTCTTTGACTTTACCCTTACTGCACAAGTAATCGCTTCAGCGGCTGAAGTACTGGCATCGTACATTGAGACATTGGAAATAGGAAGCTCCACTAGCTCCGATATCATTGTCTGGAATTCCCACATGGCCTGTAGCATTCCTTGGCTGACCTCCGGCTGATAGGGGGTGTAGGAGGTCAGAAACTCCCCCCTAGTGGCGATCATTGGCACCATGGATGGTACGAAGTTTCTAGCTAGTCCAGCCGACAGGAATGAGGGACGACAATCAAGGTCAACATTTGCCCCTAACAGTTTATTTGCATCTCTGATTATTTCCTCTTCGGATTGTGGCCCGGGCAGAGGAAGAGGGCCCTTGGACCTGATTTTCTTGGGGATATCCGAAAATAAATCGTCCATGGACTTCAAGCCCATTATTTCGAGCATTTCTTGCTCCCTACCGAGATTTGGCAACTGGTCCACGGTATCCCTCAAGTTGTTCCAAGAGTAGGGAGTTTATGATTATCTTTGAGGGGGATTCTGCGATGGTACACCGACACACTCTTATTACTCCCAAGTCAGTCAGTGTGTCATGAAGGTCGCGGTCACTGCTTCCGACGGATTTGTAGCTCCCTACATCATTGATGCACTGGGAGATTCTGCAGTGGTGATCCCAGACGAAGTCTTGGGCGATAATATGGCCTTGGACGTTATGCTAACTCCTTGTAGTGCCCTCATACACATCAATTCAAGGCCGGTAGACACTAGTGTAGCCAGGGATGATAGGGAATCCAAGTTAATTATGCGGGAGGCCGCAAGACCTGTTTTGGATGCAGTGAATAGGCACGGAGAGCTACACATGATCATTCTAGGGACCCTGAGGGTCCATCCCCCCTGGTCACCTGGTGATGACTACTACGGGCCTGAGTCCTCATTATCGCCCAGAGATACAGCGGCAGAGGGGCAGTTGTGGCTGGAGGAGAACGCTTTGGAGAGGGCCGAGGCTGACAGGCCGGTTAGTGTGATTAGGGCCTCTAACGTTCAAGGAGTACCAATTTCTGGCCCTCCTGGCAATGGCATACTACACAGATGGGCCAATGAAAGTCAAATCGGTTGGATAAATGTTCCTGGCACAGGAGATGACGTCAAGGACCTCGTGCACGTCGAAGACTTGGTTAGGGTGATTCTCTCCGTCCTCGATAATCCCCCTCCTACACGTGAGAGCTTTGCCGTAGGGACCGGGAAGGGGATTACAATGAATGAGCTTGCTAATATTTACAATCAGAAAACCGGGGCTTCTGTTGAGTTGAACCAGTCTTCAGAGGGAGAGGTTTGGGGAATTGTTGATGCTTGGTTTTTGGACCATAGATGCGGATTCAAACCTTCCATCAGTCTTGAAGAAATGATCGAAGAGGCATTGGCTGCTTCAGGCTACTGAGCGTTCAATATCACTCTTTTTCTTATCGAGTTCCACCCGTCAAACATGCAAGAAATACCTCCTTCATGACCTGGTTTGTAGGAAGAGGTATCCCTATCCGATGGCATCCTTATCTCGACCTCGGCAGGGGATGAACCAGTTTGGGGAGTAATCAGGGATGCTATTATTGTGTTTCCTCCCCTGTACTTATCGTCAATTCCGATTCCGAAACTCCTCTCCACTGAAATTACTCTCACTTGAACTGTGAGGGGTGTGCCAGAAAATTTCTCATTCAGAGAATTTTGCTCTGAAAGCATCCTTGCAGAGGAAAATGATTGGATAATCGTGTGGATAGTATCGTTACCTGGTCCAGATTCTTCTCTGGGGAATTCCCTTGAGCTTGCATCATCTAGCGTCTCCTCAATCACAGTTTCCTCTTGTTGCACCTTGGGCCTTGTTTCTTCGATTACCGGTGTTTGAGCTTCGTTATCGGCCATCGAAGAAGCTGCGACAGCCCCAAACGCTGCTGCTGATAGCCCCAGTGCGACATCTGTATTTGAGGGGATTTTCGAAGTGGCGATCAGCTGAAATGAGTCTGCTTTGGCCTTCCATAATTCTCTAGCGGGGTTCTGAAACAGGGCAGGTAGTTTGGAAATCTTTGATTCGGCCTCATTATCCGCGATTTCCCTAGCTCTCTGCAGAGATTCCAAGGTAGAGAATTCTGAAGCTTCTAAATTGCTAAGGATGGTAGTGAAATCCTCGGAAACATCCCCCATAAGGACCGACGGATCGTCATTCTCGACGACCTCAATTTCTGGGGCCTCGTAACTCTGGTCGTTTTCAGCTGTATCAGTGGGTGGTTCTGTGTCAGAGAGGATACCCTGTTCCGTGGACTGGTCGACTGGTTCCGAGCTGTTCATCTCTATGGTAATCCTTCCGACTCCAACCCACCTTCTAGTTCCAAGTGGGAGTTCTCCGTTTGCTGGTGGCCTCGTCCATCCTCCTCTGTAGTAGTCCTGATTTCCGCCCTGTTCCCTGTCATCAAGACTCCAAGAGCTTGCTCCTCCGGAACCCGCGTTGTAGAAATACATTCTAGCGCCGTTTGAATTCATGAAGAGTGGTTTTCCGTTCATTTCTCCATTTGGAGTGTAAGTTCCATTGTAGAATTCGTTTGGATGGTCTGAAACAGTGAGGGAATTACCGACTATGTAGGATTCTGAGGGACCTGAATCAACCAGAGTTAGTATTTCTTGGAGGTCAATTACCCCATTCCCGTCAGAGTCTAAAACTGAAAAAATAGCGTTTACTATGGCACCAGGTGCTTTTTGGCCTGTGATGGATGTGAGAGCACCCTCGAATTCGGAGAGGTTGAGATTTCCGTTGTCATCTAGATCATATTTAGAAAAAAGGGCCTCTGCTGAAATCCCTCTCGATCTCAAAATTGTCTGTAAATTCTTAATTGCTACAGCCTCAATTCCACCGCTCACTGTATCTACCCAGACCCTCACAAGGGACATTCAGCAATGAGTCTTGCCACTGCATTACAGGAATGGCGGACTTACCACAATTGCCTCGACAGTCCTTCTAGGGGATGCCTTTATCCAGACACTTTGGCCGATTTCAGCTCCGTCTAGGTAGGCCATTGCAATTCCAATACCGCCCAAACTTGGAGAGGGGGCACCGCTAGTAACATATCCGATGATATCTGAGTCTACTGATTCAGAAGTCAGCACTGGATGACCGGGCCTGGGAGATGGCCCCCTGCCAACACACCTAATCCCCGCCCACCTTGGAGAGTCACCTAAGGATTTCTCGACGCTCGACTTACCAATGAATTCATGGTTCATGTTGAGGCCAAAGGGGACATCAGTTTCCGCTGTATTTCTATGTAGGAATCCCTCGGGAAGATTCACGTCAGGAGAGATGCCTAGTCCTGGCCAGAGAAAGTCCTGCCCAGATAGTAAGTATCCCTTTTCCAGCCTCAGTGTATCTCTAGCTCCGAGCCCTACAGGAACCAAGCCAATCTCAGAGCCTGTGAAGATGAGTTCCTTCCAGAGAATGGTTGCCTGACTGTTGGGTATGAATATCTCCGCTCCCTTTTCGCCTGTGTATCCTGTCCCTTGTATCCAACCTGTTATGCCCAGTTCATTGTTGGCGATTTCTCGACATTTAAATCTCCCAATTCTATTATTTTCTCCTATTACTCTGGAAATTGCCTCTCCAGATTTTGGGCCTTGAACGGCTATAATACTCATTCCCTCTGATTCATCATGGATTATCACCGAGCCATCATCTGGGAGGTGCTCCTCAAACCATACAAGCATGGTGGAAACCATCGATGCATTGGGCACTCCTAGAATTTCATTGTCCGACTTTACTGCAAAAATCATATCATCAATTAGATTTCCATCCTCATCCAAAAAATGTGTATACCCACAGGACCCCTTTGTGAATTTTCGGAAGTCTTGTGTGCCAATACCAGAAAGCCAATCAGCAACATCGTGACCAACAAATCTGAAGAAGCCCATGTGAGAAACATCAAAAATACCAACAGAGGATCTTGTTGCTATGTGCTCTTCCTTGATTGAGGAATACCATATTGGAAGCTCAAAACCATGAAAATCGACTATTTTGCCACCACACTCAATGTGAGATTCATAAAGTGAAGTCCTGACTGGATTGTTTTCCATGTCAATTGGGAGAGAGAGAGGGAGAATAAGTTTGGCGTTAAACGATGATTGGCCGGTGATTTATCCAGCATCTCAGTGTAATCATCATATGCGCAGGTTTAAGTAAGACACCTATCACTATACAACCACTGGTTCATATGATTGAAGAGAACTCCGGCCAATCGCGCAACTCCAATGCAAAGGAGCCTGTGAAAGCTGGACGAAGAGGCGCAATCGCCCCTTCGATGAGGCCGTCAGAGAGTAGGAAAACCGAGTCAGTTTTCAGGCCATGCTCCATTTGCGGATCAAGCTCATGGGATACCGACGAGATCAGAGGCGAAACGTCTTGCTCTGTGTGCGGATACGTCGCAGAGGAGAATATGATCGACCTCGGAGCCGAGTGGACGAATCATTCTGGAGGGGAAGACAAGAGCAGAGTCGGCGCACCCACGACACTTACTCTTTCTGACAAGGGGCTTTCCACTGAGATAAGAAGGTCTGATCTAACATCCGGGGCCGCCAAAAGGCACGGAATGTCTGGCAAGGCTCTAAGAGATTGGAGGAGAAGGCAACGAATCGATCAACGAAGTAAGACTAGGGACAGCAGAAGCAGGAATCTGTCTAAAGCTATGCAATTCATTAGAGACAGGGGCGACCTTCCCCCCCAGATAGAACAAGAGGCGGCAGGTCTCTACAGGCATTCTGTCGAAAGGGGGCTAGTCACCGGGAGGAGCATCAGAGGAGTTTCCGCAGCGTGCGTATACGTCGCTGCTAGGGAAGCCAGAATTCCTAGGAGAATAGAAGACGTCGCTGAGGCTTTTGACATGACTTCGAATGTAGATCTAAAAGAATTGAAGAGAACCATCAGGCTAGTATCAAGATTCCTTGGTGCCCATCACATCACAGGGCCTGAGGAGTACTTCGAAAAGTTCCACTCTGACTTGGGAATGAAGCCGGAGGTACTGGGCAGAGTTAGGGAAATGTGGAGATTGGTGAAAGACGATCTTTCATGGCAGGGAAAAAAGCCCTCGGGTATAGCTGGAGTAATAATTTACAAGGCGTCTCAGGAAAGTGATTCTCCAAGGACTCAGAGTGAAGTTTGCAAAGTATCTGGCATAAGCGAGGTTACCTTGAGGGGGCTTCTAAAAATTCTGAACCAGAAACTGTCAGTTAAGCAATTCTGAGGACCCCGTTCATTGTCAAAAAAACGACTGTATATATGCAGAGTCTCTCTTGACAAATCATGGGTATTACTACAAACAGCGATCTTCTGTGGAAGAGGTTAGAACTCCAACTTGATTCTTGGGAGTTCCCCGCAGATCCATCGAAGTCTGGTTGAAATACTTACGAGGCTTTTGAATGGGTTCTTTCTTGGTTGTTGGAGGCAGTAGCGACATAGGTCAGATTCTCTGTAGATCACTCGTTGCGAATGGGCACGTGGTGTGCGCAACTGGCAGAGACAATTCCAGAATGAGGGACCTAGAGGAGATTGGAGTAATCACACTTATTGGAGATGCGACCGATGAAGAGTTCATTGATGGCGCTGTAAGCAATTTCATGACCATTGACTCGGGAAAATTAGATGGTGTTGCTCATCTGGTTGGATCAATCTCAATCAGACCCCCTCATGCGATGAAGGTAGTTGACTTCGAGCAGGTTCTTAGTACAAATCTGACATCAGCCTTCCTTATACTTTCAAAATCATGCAAGTACATGCTAAGGAACGGCGGGGGTAGACTGGTCTTCACATCCAGTATTGCCGCTGGAGTGGGGCTCACCAACCACGAGGCTATTTCGGCCGCTAAGGGAGGAGTGGAGTCAATGGCAAGGTCAGCCGCAGCGACATACAGCAAGAGGGGCATAAGGGTGAATACCGTAGCCCCTGGACTCACTGACACAAGACTTGCATCCCCGATAACAAAAACCGAGTCCTCGAAAGAAGCGGCAGTCAGTAAAATACCCCTGAATAGAATTAACGAGCCTGATGAGATTGCCAAAGCGATTCAATGGTTACTGACTGAGGCTCCAGACAATCTTACTGGACAGGTCCTCAATCTTGATGGTGGAATGTCAAGCCTGAGGTGATTTCATGGAATGGACCAACGCTATCAGAAGCGACAAGATATCTGAAGGAAAAAGTAAGATGGTCAATAT
>DAVY01000014.1 GCA_002505775.1 Euryarchaeota archaeon UBA130
TCGGTATTGTTCTTCATGTGCTCATGGAATGCGATAAATGATATCTATGATTTCGAAATTGATTTGGTTAACCGTCCTGACAGGCCACTTCCCGGGGGACGAATCTCGATTAAAAATGCGAAAATTGCCTCTTTGGTAACGATGCTGTTGTCCATATTTAGCTTGGTCATCAGTTATTACTTAATTTCCATCGCAGAATTGGAGGCGGAGCTCAAAATATCTGATTGGCTCCCCTCTATTTTCATCTGGGCCACGGCATTGATTCTCCTGATTAATTACGAATTCCCATTTGGATTTAGACTCAAAGAGAAAGGGTTACCGGGAAATATCGCTATCAGCCTGTCGATAGGGTTAGTTGTAGTCTTCGGGTCATCTGCCGCTCTCCAACCATTCAACACGAAAGTTTGGTCATTATTCACTATTGGAATTTTCTACAGCATATCCAGAGAGATAATCAAAGATGTGGAGGATATGGAAGGTGACGTCGGTAGGAACACACTGGCTATGAGGATAGGCGCGGATAATGCGAGAACTGTTGCTTGGGTTGCATCCTTATTGGCCCTAGCCTCGATGTTGATTCCATTCGCCATTGGGATATTCCCTCCATTACATGTCGTACTTGTGATACCAGCGGTTATGACTCTCATGATGGTGAAAGGAAAGATCATCACAGGAGAGGATAACTCGGCATCTGGTATGTTGAAGAAATCAATGCTTCTAGGGCTGAGTGCTATACTAATCAGCTCATTACTCTAGTATAGCTCATTGTAGGTATGCCACGCCGCCTCGTTGCACATCCTGGTAAGTAGGGACATCTGAGCCCACATTCTATTTTCGGCCTGATCAAACACAACACTGTTCTTGGAGTCAATTACGCCATCGGTTACTTCCTCCCCTCTGTGAGCTGGTAAGCAGTGCATGAATAGGTACTCAGAATCAGCATGGGAGACCAAGTTTTCATTCACCTGGAATCCTTCAAAGGCCTCTAGCTTTCCTTTCATACCCTCCTCTCCCATTGACACAAACACGTCTGTGTAGATAACTCCCGCATCACTAACTGCCTCAATTGGGTCATTGGTGGATATGATGCTAGAACCTCTGTCACTAGCAATACTAGCCGCTCTGGAGACAACACCCGGATCCGGCTCAAACCCAACCGGCGTCGCATACTTGATGTCAATCCCAAGTGAGGCGCACGCCAACATCAAGTCGTGTAATACATTGTTTCCGTCACCGACCCATGATACATGCCCATTCACAGAATCTTCCTTTTCTTTGATTGTCATCAGGTCTGCGGCGGCCTGGCATGGATGGTGTTTATCAGATAACGCATTAATTACTGGGACGGTTGCATGCTCAGCCAGCTCCTGAACGTCCGAGTGGCCAAAGCATCGGTATGTGATACCGTCCATGAATCGGGAGAGTACAGCTGCAGTGTCTGCTATGGACTCACTTTTTCCTAATTGGATATCGTTTGCGAGTAGTGTGAGCGGCTGACCTCCGAGTTTACTGACGCCAACCTCAAACGAAACCCTCGTTCTTGTGGACGGCTTCTCGTAAATTGAGCCAATGGACATCCCATCCAGTGGCTTGAAGGCGTCTGCGAACCCATCATCATTCTTCATTCGGATTCCCCAGTCTATCAACTGTGAAAGCTCATCATCAAAGTCGTCTATAGACAGAAGGTCCCTTTTGGCTTCAGTTTCTTTCATGTTCGATATCTCCAGCAAAACCATCACGAGTGTCGGCCATGCCACCGTAGACACTCTGTACGAATGTAAGGACATCAGCTAGACCGTCTTCATTTTCACTTGATAAAGGAATTAGGCCGGGTTGGATTGAAGCATGTTGCATCATTCTTAGTTGCCCAATTGCGAACTCTGCTCTTTGACTGCCCGATCCGTGAGACATGGATTGATTTGAAGACTCCTCATAAAGTGCTGCCTCTAAAGCACCAAGATTATCCCCCCACTCTACAATTTTATCCAAAGTCTCAGGTTCCAATAAGTCTGACTTGGACAGGAAATTTGCAGTAGGTAGTCCTAACCTGAAATGGACAATTGAGGAAAGAAGCATTTGGGATACGAAGCCACTTGGAGTCTGAGAAAGCATTGGATCGAAGAGGAATGCTAGGCACGCCCTTCCCCTGCCAAGGACCTCCACCAGGTGACTGGAAGCCTCTCTGAATGCGAATAATTCGACTTGCCCGGGCGTATCAATGACCATGATATCACCCGAAAGTCCATCCAATTCCTCATGAATGTCAATGGCCTGTGAAGCTACCAAGTCAGCAGCCAATATCTGTGCCCCGTTGGGTCCCAAGTCATATTCATCCATTACTTCGGAAAGGGAGATTAAGTCCCTAACGTCAAATTCTGGGTCATAGTGGACTCTTTCCGCGCCCGGATCAAGGTTAATCGCAAGGGTCTCTACTTCTAGGAATCTTGACCACCTCTGAAATGAAGTAACTAGTGTACTTTTTCCTGCTCCCGCGGTCCCCACAACAAAAAGCACTGGCGGAGATGTACCATCCATGCGCTTACGATACCGTTCAGCCTAATAGACTTCAAGGATTGAAGCCCCGTTGAAAGATTACGACAAGCAACCGTTATACAGAGCCATGTTTCCTCTATGTTCAGAACAGGAGGTGCCGACTATGACAGAACAACCCCCGCCGCCGCCTGGCATCAATATCCCTCCTCCTCCTCCGCCCCCAGGATTTGGTGAAGAAGAAGACGAATCCATGAAGGATGAAATTAACACCAATGAAGAAAAAATATCTTCAGACCATTCTGCAATGTCGCTCTCGGGCTTCGAGGACCAGGCAGTGG
>DAVY01000019.1 GCA_002505775.1 Euryarchaeota archaeon UBA130
AAGTGTAGACTCCTCGGTGGCATCCCCGATAATTAGTCTGGCCCCTTCTACCGGAGAAGTAGCCAATAAATCAACACCGATCACCAATCCATTTTCTCCCGACTCCTCCACTGCAACCTGCGTCCACCCTCCGGGATGGCAACCGATATCCAGCACGTTATCGCCCCTTCTGATTACAGAGAACCTGTCTTGTATCTGTTTGAGTTTGTAAGCCGACCTTGCTCGATACCCCTTTGATCGGGCCTCCCTTCTCCATGGGTCACGACGACTCTCCTGATACCATCGCTTGCTCATGCACCGCCCGCGGTGAGATGAGTTATCAAGTCAGGGCCTCAGTGTGGCAACTAGAGGCCAATTTCGGTAATTAAGGCACGAGCTGTATGCCTGATGGCGTCTTCTGATGCCATATCCGGTTTGAATCCCGTTGACAGAAGTCGGCCGACTTCCAAAGACGTCTTTGGAACGTCGCCTGCCCATCCCCTATCTCCACCTGTATATTCTATCGAGACGCCCTCTAGTCCACTTTCCTCTACAACTATCTCGGCTATCCTCCTTACTGAGCAAGTGTCACCTGTCCCAAGATTGTACAAACTGACGTTGTCCACACAAAAGTCCACCAAGTGAACCATTGCACGCACACAGTCCTCTGCAGACATGTACGATTTCTCCTGCATGCCATTTCCAAGTACCTCAAGTCTACTTGGGTCTCTCTTCAATTTATGGATGAAGTCGAAAATCACACCATGAGTCCCCCTAGGTCCGACAATATTAGCAAACCTGTGTATCCATGCATTGGCCCCGAATGTACCAGCCCATGCCGTTATCAACGCCTCAGAGCCGAGTTTAGAAGCACCATAAAGTGAAATTGGCATCACAGGTCCATATGTCTCAGGAGTGGGCATTTCCTCAGCTTCTCCGTAGATTGCAGAGGAAGATGAGAAAGAGATCTTGTTGACGCCGACCTTTCTCATTGATTCTAGAACATTGTATGTCGCCAAGGTACCTTGCCTGAGGTCAGTGTCAGTTACTTCTGTACCTAGCCTTATGTCCGGGTTAGCCGCCAAATGATGGACCATTTCGATGCCGGACATTGCAGACTGCACCTCGTCTATGTTGAGAAGGTCTCCACGGACCACCTCGACATTTCCCGTTCCCTGATGATGGGACAGGAATTCCTCCCTCCCACTTGAAAAATTGTCGAATACTCTTACATTGATTCCTCGAGATACTAGGGCGTCAACTAAGTGGGAGCCGATGAAACCGGCCCCTCCGGTAACTAGGTGCATGGTGCTTGGAGAATGCAAGCGGACTTGAGTTCATCGGAAGCAGGATCAGGACCATGTCCCAGTGTCTCTCTTCTGCCTGAGGGAGTAGGAACAGGCAACCATGCCAATCAGGGCTATGTGTATAACAGTGCAGTAAGGGCAAATGTGTGGTGCTCCGTCAACCATTGTCAGCTCCACTAAAACCAGCCATATAACGAATGGAACTCCTGCGAGACTGACGTAGAACAGTAAATCTACATACCCGGACGCCCACTTAGCGTGTATATCCATCCTGATTGAAAGGACAAAGAACCATATCAGGGCGAAAGAGACAATTCCAATTAGCCCCCATGGGATTCCAAAGAGATTATTCCACTGGGGGTCTCCAATAACCGAACCACATTGTACTAGCCCCTCCGTAGCACACATCGAGGAAGACCCCATTATCATTGAGTTGTGTATTGCCCAAGTCCATCCGGACCCCATTATGCCTACAGCTGAGAATCCCATGCTCGCGTTTAGTACCCCTAATGTACCCTGCTCCCCTGAAGTATCTTTGGCCTTGATCAATAGGTAGCTAGAAACCACTATTCCCGCTATGAAAGCCATCAGTGGGGGAGTGATGACGCTCATCATTGACCACCTACCAGCCTTTGCAAGGCCTCTGAAAGCTCCTCTCCATCTCCTCCTTGCCCCTGATGTTTATTCTTATTCCAAGCTACAGTACCATCAGGCTCAAGGATAAATGAAACAGGTGTCCCTGAAAGGCCCCACATGTTCATTATCGTCATGGATCGATCATCGATATACGGCCAGTCATTTGGTGTCCCAGGCCTGTCGATACAGTCGTCTCTGTCACTATTACATCCAAAATACGAGGTTTTGTCTCTAAATGCCTCGATTTCTCCTCTGGTGCTGTCATGATTAGGAATGCTCAGCTCAGCTGCGACCGTGACGAAGTTTACCCTATCAGACCACTGTGAGTGGAGCTGACTCATTTCATCACCATCGACCCAACAATACGGACAGTCAGTGTCCATGAAATAAATCAACATCCACTTACTGTCCGATGATCCGTTCCAGTCCCAATCATAGTTGTCGGAGAGCCTGTATTCGTTCCATCCAAATCCATTGTAGGCATCCGCAATAAAATCAGGCGCTTGATTCCCCTCGTCAGGGCCAACTTGAGGTATAGGTGCCAGAATTACAGAAATTGCAACAACCAGGCTGATTATTCCCGCGGTAACGAGCATTGCTACTGTTCTAACATCCTCATCTTTGCCCTTAGGTGCTGCCTTCGCCCTACGCCTCGCCATCATACTTCCGAGGGACTATTCATCTTAGAGTCTGATGGTACATGGTTATGCCCAATTGAGATTGTAGTCTGATTATTTACCCGATGAGTCAGTCTGAGGAGTTATTATTTTCCTTGAATTTAGGTACTTTGGAATTCCATTAGATGCCAATGCTCATTTGGGGCGTGTTACCGCCACATATTGTGAGCGATGAGGTAGCTGTGGACAGATTCTCTCAATCGGCTGATGAATCAGTAGATGATGAGGAGGAGTTTTGGCAATCCTTTTTCGAGAAAATCCAGCCGATAAGGGAGGGCGTAAACTCTGCTAGAAGAGTGTTTTATGAGGGCCCTGTAGGAAACGCCATCGATACTGTAGGCCAACTGGTTGATGACGCCGCCGACATAGCACATTCTTCTTACCGAAGGTTGAACGAGTTAGCGTACGCCACGATTTTGAGGAGCCCGGGTATCTTTGTCGCATTCTTGTTATTGGTCACATCCGTTATCGGGCAATTCGCCATGGACTTCCAACAACAAATAAATGGCGATGTTGAGGTATATCTTCCTGATGGGGCAGACTCTTCTGACCTGCTGTCGGAGGTCAGGGAACAATGGTCAACTGATGTGGTCATAATTTACCTCCAAACCGGCAACTCAATCGCCTCAATCTCAGAACGAACCGAAGAGAACATAACCTCTGTCAACGTCCTGTCGCAGATGTCTTGGATTGAAGGGGATGATACCTCAGGAGATGGGACCTTCGATCGAGGATTAGACTGGGACAAGAGCGATAGAGGAATGAATGACGGGGTCGTATGGGTTCTATCCCCCTCCCAGGTAATCAAAGAGGCAAACTCTTCCTCATGGAGATTCAATTGTGCCATGGAGAAGCATGGCCTCCCGGTTAGTGACGGGCAAAACTGCGCCATTGCAGGCCTCAACCCATACTACGGATACGAAATTCCAGATGAACAAGAGAGAGTCGACCAGTTCGTAGAAAATGCGGGGTCCCTAATGGAGTCAATGGTCAGGGACACCAATGGCGATGGAATTTGGGATACTGGAGTCATAATTATGGGTATTTCATTCGATATGGGAGGAACTGATATACCGCCCCGCGACGATCCTAAATTCGGCCAAGTCAAGGATCACAAGGCATTCTTAGCCTTCGCTGAGGCATACATCCACGGCCTAGGCCCCGACGGGGAAACCCGCGAGGGATGCGATGATGATGGCAGTGGCGTCTGCGACGAGTTAGAGGAAAACTGCAGGCTCTGCTACACAACCTACGAGTTGACATCGACGATGGACACTGAGAGACTTGATGACATTCCGCCCAGAAGAGCGGTGACAGTAACTGGACTCACCCCTGTCTTGCATGACGTATCTGACGCAATATACCTAGAACTGGTCGAGACAATGCTACCCGCTAGTTTGGCATTGGTCGCTCTCGCAATGCTGATTCTCCACAGGAATGCTAAGGTCATAATCATCTGCGGAACTCCAATAGCGATGAGTCTGGCGATAACCTTCGGAACCACGGTGATTCTTGATATCATGCTGACGCCAATGATCATCTCCGCCGGTCCGATATTAGTGGGCTTGGGGGTTGATTACGCACTTCACCTCACGAACCGTATCGAGGAAAATCGGCAACAGCTGATTGAGGATCACTTGGAAAGATCCTGGAAGTTGAACAGAGATGGCTTGGAGACCGAATCGATTGACCCATGGGACCCACTAATCAGCCTCACTGCGACCGTCAGAGCGGCTATGACAACCGGACACGCCATCTTCCTGTCGGCATTGACCACAATTATTGGTTTCAGTGTTCTTACTTGGGACAGCCTTGTTCCGATTCAGCCTATGAGAACAGTGGGTACCACACTCTTGCTCGGTATCTTCGTAACATTCCTCCTTTCCATGGTGATGGTCCCAGCACTTATCCAGCTACTTAGATACAGGAAATCTACTGGAAACATGGATATGTCTACGAATCAAACTGTCTATGTTTCGATAGCTATCGGAGCAATTGCAGCATTCGCTCTGTCATATTCCGGCGCAATGTCGACCATTAACTCCCTGATTATTGCATCTATGCTGTCGTTAACAATTGCCCTCGGAATCCTAGATGTAGTTTGGGAGTCGATTGGCAAGATCCCTGTCAGATTCACCATCGTGGTGATGTTAGTGGCAATCGTAACTACCGCTGGCGGAGTCATGATTCTAGAGGAAGAACTCGGCAAGGACATTACCGGATCGTCTGATGAGGTTCCACCTGGATTAGAATCATACGAGGCCCTTAGGGAGTATAGCTATGAGTTCGAAGGAGGACAAACAAACCTGTTCATCATCGATGCCACAGAGAGAGGCTCATTCAATGGAACAGCTCCAATAAGAGACATCCCTGTCCTAGACTCCATAGAAGCAATGCAAATCAAGGTCGACAATGTCGAATTCACCGACACAACGAGCATTGTGGACATTCTGAAAGCGATTCATGTGCAAGATGATATTACTGGGCAGCAGACATTCGATAGGTCCTTGTGGGACATCTTGCACTCTTCTTGCTGGGATGACCCATTGCAGATCGAGTGCCTGACGAGTGGCGATCTGGCTTTTACCACACTGTCCTCGAAGGAGGATATGGTCAACGTTGTATTCGACACTCTTAGTCCGGAGATAAGGTCTATGCTGATGAATGCTGATCAGGGGAGTGGGGAGACCAAGACACTAGTCTACGCGTGGCAACCATACATAAACATCCAAGACGCAACTGGGCTCAGAGACACTATTGACGGCTTCCTATCGGAAGGAGGGTGTGAAGGTGCTACTAAGTGCAGGTCAACCACACTTGCCGATGAGGGAGTTATCAACTCTAAGCTAACTGGAGGACTCCCTATCTCAATCGACATTAACTCCGGAATCCACAAGGCTCAGAATGAGACCACGGTATGGACAATGATAATCCTTCTCTTTACAATGGCCGTATTGTTCAGATCCCCGAGGCTCGCCATATTTACTATGACAGCAGTGGCAGTTGTTGTGTTGTGGCAACCGCTCCTTATGAGAGGGGGCTCAGTTAACGTAAATGTCTTCACCGCGATGATAGGGACCATAGTCTTCGGAATAGGTGTTGATGACTCAATCCACATCATAGATAGGATAAGGGATGAGGGTGAGACCCCCGCAGGCATAGTCAGATCCGTCGTCACAACGGGACGCACTATTTTCGAGACCACCGCTACAACTTGTGCCGGTTTGGCCGCGGGTCTCTTCGTGGCAATTCCCGGCCTTCAAAATTTCTTTCTTCTAATGATGGCACTAATTGCTTTGGCATTACTCACAAGCGCAATATTACTTCCCACAATAATTGTAGTTTACAATGAGCTAAGGTCAAGAATCACACTTAACGGAGCCTGGTTGGACTACGATGATGGCGGGACATTATCCGAGACCTCGGTTTTGGAAGCTATAGTGGACCCTGCTGACGCAGTCTGACGAGAAATTGGTGAGGGTGCAGGGAATAAGCCCCTTTCTGTTCACCTTTCGGCTGGTCGCATTCAACTATGCATCCTACCCGGCCCTGCTGATGCACTACGGGCCTGCTTGGACTTGCTCCAGCGGGGTTGCTCGTTCCAGCCACCGTCGGGAAACCTCCTCCTCGCGGATTCATCGTACTCCCGGGGCAGTTCGTTTCTGTTGCAGAGCCGGCCCTCCCGGACCCCCGACTTGCGTCGAGCCACTCGCATCACGGAGAGGGGACTTTCCTCAGTGTCGTACACTGTCAGCGACCCTCCTGCTCCCTC
>DAVY01000018.1 GCA_002505775.1 Euryarchaeota archaeon UBA130
TAACCCGTCTGAATTGTTGTCTTGATCGATTGTTGAGGTATCTGCGTACCATGTAGATCTGGCGGGGTATGCCTCACCATGGACCATCCAGTTGTACATGCTGTTATGGTCTAACATCAGTGGCCAACCATTGTACGGAGAGTCATCAAATGTGACCCTAGCCTGAGTCCCATTTAAATCGGGGTGCGCGAAATCCACACCAGTATCTGCCACTGCGACAATGAGGCCGTCGCCTGAGTATCCGCTTTGCCATGCTTCTGTCGCGCCGTGAATTTCACCAGTCTTGATCGTGTTGGGATCAATACCTGGGGGCTCTTGAAATGGCTCAATTGAATAAGGCTCAGGTGCTTTCAGTGCGTCGATAACCGCTATGACTCCTTCTATTCCAGAGATTTTTTGAACTAGCTGAGAAGAAACCCAGAATGTTCTGTGATCGATTACCCCATCAGTGGTTTCTTGCTGTATCAAAACCTCGCCCTTTGACGCTTCCGCTTGCACCTCGAGGGCCCCGTTCTCCAATTGCCAGTACTCTAGATTCTGCAGTGACTTGGTGATGACAGTTACTCTGGATTTACCGTTGGTTCTCTCCAAATCGTCAATGAGCGAGGGATCGACCCAGGGCTCAATCTCGTCCTGGAAGGGAGGTAAGTAAGGATCTGGATTCTCTTGGTCAGTACGCTCATCGACGTGCCCGGCATATTCCTCGAACCCCACTGACGCAGAAGTTGTCTGCATCAACATGAGGCAGACTAGGACCATAGCTGAACGTTGAGCCATGATACATCGTATGAAGGCGGTTCTTTCATTCTGCCGGCCCCGTGCCTAGTACACTCTCGCCCGTCAAGTCCAAATCATATACCACGCGCCATAAGCTTGGAGTCCCGTAGTGTAGTGGTCCATCATCTCAGGTTTTGGTCCTGGGGACCCTGGTTCGAATCCGGGCGGGACTACCACTATCTCTCAATTGCGTCGTGGTCTGCCCTTAGATCTCGAGCGATATTCTTCTGGTGCCCCTCTAGGGTGCCCCCGCCGATTTCCAATAATTTGGCGTCCCTCCACAGACGCTCGACAGTGTACTCCCCGACATATCCGTACCCTCCAAGGACCTGAATTGCCCTGTCTGCAATGTTCTTTGCAATCGTCGTTGCAAACAGTTTGACTCCATCCGAGTCCAATCTGTTCCCTGATTTGGCTAAGTCGATTTGTCTTGCAGTGTCATACACATAGGCCCTCATCGCCCTGTATTCCGCCCATGACTCAGCAATGTGTCTCTGAATCTGACCAAAATCCCTGATTTCCATTCCAAACGCTTTCCTTTCGCTGGCATAGCTGTTCATTGCAGATAAGCACCTTCTGGAGATTCCCACTGCCATAGCTGCTAAGCCGAGCCTTTCCAGCTCGAGATTTCTCATCATATGAACCATGGATTCTCCGGGTGATCCGACTACATTTTCAGGCGGCACCACGCAATCTTCGAAAACTAGCTCTGCAGTATTGCTAGCCCTCATCCCGAGTTTGTCGAAAATCTTCTGGCCGACGGAAAATCCATCAGTACCCTTTTCCACAAGGAAGGTAGTGATTTCCGCCCTTCCTCTGTCATCGGTTCCTGTCCTTGCATAAAGCCAGACTATGTCTGCTGTGCCTCCGTCGTCATCCAAAGAGCCGTTGGTTATCCACATCTTTCTACCATTGATGACCCAATTTCCATCGTCCCTCTGTACAGCAGAAGTCTCCATCCCCAGGACGTCTGTGCCATGATCTGGCTCACTCATTGCCATGCATCCAATCCATTCACCGCTGCATACCTTTGGGAGAATCCTCGATTTCTGATCTTCATTGCCATTTTGGGCGAGGTTATTTACCATTAGTTGGTCATGAGCGAGATATGCTAGACAGAAAGCTGGATCGGAGTAGGAAAGTTCCTCATTGATAATTGCGACGGCGGTTGCATCCATTCCACCTCCACCGAATTCTGAAGGTACCGAGATTCCAAGAAGTCCTGATTCTCCGAGTGACCTGAATAAGGCCGCGTTGAATTTTTCATCCCTGTTGTACTCAAGCGCTTGCGGTTCAACCTCGTCGATAACGAAACTCCGGACCATCTCCCTGAGCATTGCGTGTTCTTCGGTTGGATTGGCGATGTCGAGTGTCCTCCAGTCCTCGTTCATGTATACGCCACACGGCCTAGGCGTAAGAGTGATTCGGGTCGCACGCCTACGGCGTGACACGTCGACTATCCCTGGGGAACGGTATCGTCTCCCTAATGTGATCAGCACCCGACAACCAAGCACAAACTCTGTCTATCCCCATTCCGAAGCCTCCGTGTGGGACACCTCCGTACCTTCTTATGTCTATGTAGAATTCATAAGGCTCCCTTGGAGTTCCCTCTTCGTCTATTCTCTCGAGTATCTCCTTTTCAGACCAAGTTCTTTCCCCTCCTCCAATGATCTCTCCATAGCCCTCAGGGGCAAGTAGGTCATGACAGAGAACATACTTCGGGTCTTCTGGATCGGGTCTATGGTAGAATGGCTTGGCTACGCGGGGATAGTGGGTAAGGAAATGAGGCACTTCAAAGTCTTGGGTTAGGATTTTTTCTTTGCTGTAATCTAGATCCTGGCCCCACTCTATCTCGACCCCCTTGGACTGCAGAGTTTCGACAGCCTCGTCGTACCTCATTCTCGGATACTTGGAGTCAGCGTATTTCTGAATCATATCTATGTCTCTTCCTAGCTCGGATAATTCATCCTCTCTTTCTTCAACCAGTGATTGGGCTATGCTTCTGACTAGGGCCTCCCCGTGCTCCATAACTTCCTGATTGCCTCCCCATGCTATTTCCATTTCAGCATGCCAAAACTCGGTCAAGTGTCTTCTTGTCCTGCTTTTTTCAGCTCTAAAGGAGGGAGCGATAGTGTAGAGCCTCTCTAGTGCTGGCATGGCGGCCTCAGCATACAATTGCCAAGATTGAGTGAGATAGGCTTTTTTCCCAAAGTAAGGTACTTCGAATAGGGTGCTTCCGCCCTCTACGGCCCCTGCTACGAAGTTAGGAGCCTGATATTCGATGAAATCACGGTCTCTGAAGTAGGAGTGGACAGCACCGAAAACCGTTGACCTAATCTTCAACATCTTTGTCATCCTGCTGGTTCTCAAGTATAGGTGTCTGTTATCGAGTAGGAATTCAGTTTCTCCCCCATCGGCCTCTGCCATCGCTGATTCTGTAATCGGAAATGGGCTATCTGGGTTTACGGCCCCAACCACATTTCCCGTGCTTACCGAGAGTTCGTAACCATGCTCCCTGTCAGTCCTGATGACCTTTCCTGTGACCCTTACACTCGATTCTATTAGAGCACTGGAGAGGGCGTCGAAACATTCGTCGTCAACCGCACCCTTTTTGATCACGCACTGCAGAGATCCTGTAGAGTCTCTGAGGACCAAGAATCGAATTTTGTTGGAGCCCCTAGTCCTGTGAACCCACCCACAGAGTTCGACAACCTCCTCGTCATGGGAGCCGACAAGAATGTCTCCAATCCAATACTGCTTTGCCACGGCTCCCCTGAGGGGCCCGTGGTATATGGTTGCCTCGCTGCCGCCTTGCGGTGGTGCTGGCGGGTCTGACGGGGTTCGAACCCGCGACCGCCCGGTTAAGAGCCGGGTGCTCTACCTGACTAAGCTACAGACCCGTCCATCCGAATCGCTATCCCATTTTAATGGCCTCGGATAACAATCAATTGAGTCTGCCATCGGGATTTACCAAAATCTCGACCCCTGACGACGATGCCAGTATTACCGCATCACAAATTCCGACAAATAGGCCTACTTCGACTACCCCATTGATATCGGAGATTGTTTTCTCCAAATCTGTAGGATTTGTGATACTGGGGCCGAATTCACAGTCAATGATGTATCCGCCGTTATCTGTGATGTAGGGTTGGTTTCCCGATGAGTTTTTTTGTCCCGAGGCCCTTATCCTTACTTCTCCCGGGCAAAATCCATTGATCTCTTCAATAACGGAATCTGAGTGAAGTGGATCAGCCTCGATGGGTAGTTTGAAACCCCCCAGAACATCAACTTTCTTACTTTCGTCTGCTACGACTATCATTGATTTTGAAAGATTTGCAACAATCTTCTCTCTTGTCAGTGCCCCCCCTCCTCCTTTGATGAGTGAGAAATCCCCATCGAATTCATCGGCACCGTCAATTGTCAAGTCCAGGGACTCTACCTGAGAAATTTCAACCAGAGGGATGTTTACGGACTCGGCCAGTACCCTTGTGGCTTCACTGGTTGGCACTCCTGTGATTTCAAGGCCCTCTTCGTCCACCATTCTTCCGATTTCGATGATTGTGTACTTAACGGTCGATCCAGTTCCGAGACCGAGTTTCATGCCGTTTTTCACGTATTTGCACGCAGCTATCCCTGCCTCTCTCTTTAACGACTCAGCATCGGCCACAGAGCTCTGTTAGCAGGTACCTAGATGATTATTTCCAAAATTTTTTGTTTTTCTGGGACCGTTGGGTTCTTGGGCACCAACGTGGCGGGCGGTGCGAGGGAGCAGGAGGGTCGCTGA
>DAVY01000023.1:0-3523 GCA_002505775.1 Euryarchaeota archaeon UBA130
GTCCCACTCCCTGCATTCGGGCGCGCTCCAAGCCATCCAGTTATGTACAACCCAACCGTGTTAGATGTTCAAACCAGGACGGCAGTACTGAATGCTCTGATGTCAATGAACTATGAGACGTATTATGTAAACTACACAACTAGAGGACAAACATACACCGGCTGCTATGATATCACGATTCACGTAATGGATGAGGACTCTCCTCGCAATACATGCGCCTCTGAAATTCTTCAGAACGTACTCAATACAGATGGACTGGTTAGAACAACATCCCATGATCATCTCGGTAGCTACTCAGACCTGATTAGCAATATCCCGGGAATATCGGAATATTTTGGAGATAAATTCGAAATCAGTCAATGAAAATATTGAGCTACAGCTGCCCATCTTTGGAATAATCCTTCTCCCACCAGAACCATATACTCGTTTAGGGTCACCTAAAGACGGGGGTGTAAGGAGGATGCGATCAGGACAAGATAGCCAGTCGCCGGTGATAAGGGTCAGGAATCTCGTAATAGGATACTCGCCTAAAGATCCTCTGGCGGAAATCCCTAGTCTGGATATTTTTCCGGGCGAGATTGTCGCCATAGCAGGCCCGTCTGGTATTGGCAAAACAACCCTCCTTAGGACTATAGCAGGGATTGTAAGGCCTTTATCCGGGGAGGTTGAGGTTTGCGGATCGACCAGTCCGACCCTCCCTAGAAGGGGACAAGTAGGATACATACCACAGAGATTGGGATTGGTTAGGCATGCCAGTGTTATGCACAACGTCCTCCTTGGGTCCAACGCAAGATACAGCCCTAGATTGGGATTGGGCATCTTCTCATCCAGAAAGGCGAAGGAAGCCGCTAAATCAGCAATAATATCACTTGGCCTAAAGGAAAAAATGAATGAACCAGTAAGGAGACTTTCGGGTGGCCAACAAAGGAGAGTTGCTACCGCCCGAACTCTAGCCCAATCACCATTGCTAATCATGGCAGATGAGTTCCTCAGCGAGTTAGACGATGAGACCATGGGGGTAGTTCTAAGCAATGTTACAGAATTCGTAAGGGGATCTAATAGTGCCCTACTGTTCGTAGAACATGATATCTCACGGGCAAAATCAGTAGCCGATAGATTGCTTGTAATTGATGATGGAAGAGTCAACCCGTTCATCACAGAAACAACAGCTCTTGAGGTGGGAACTTGAAGTTGACAAAACAACGGATTATTGGAGTTCTGACAGGCCTTCTGGCAATCTCCTTGATTCTAGTGGATAACATGGTTGATGACTGGGGAAGGCTTTCTAAAGGTCCTGGAAATCTAATCAAATTCATCGAAGAGTCACTATGGCCCCCTGATTGGAGCGTTATGGAGCCTCAAGCCTATCCAGTATGTACTGTTTATCCTCTCTTCGACTTCACATGCTCTACTGCATGGATTGGTTTGGTTGAGACAATCAAAATCGCCTTTGTTTCGACTGTTTTTGGGATATTAATCTCTCTTCCGATTTCTCTTCTGGCCGCTAGAAACCTAAATCCAGGTTGGGTAAGCTTTCCAGCTAGGCTCCTTCTCTCAGTCTCTAGAAGTCTTCCAAGTATCATTTGGGCTATTTTCTTCGTTATACTAGTAGGATTTGGACCTCTCTCGGGCATTCTTGCGATGACAGTTTACACTGTGGGATATCTTGGAAAACTCCAGTATGAAGCCATCGAAGGACTCAGCAGGACCCCATTAGATGCATCCAGGGCGATGGGGCTGTCGAAAATTGAAACTGCTCTAGGGGTTGTCATACCAGAATCTGCAAATGAACTAATATCACAGGCGATTTTCATGTTTGAATACAACTTCAGGCATGGTACAGTAATTGGTATTGTCGGAGCTGGAGGTATTGGCTACTACATCAACCTCTACCTAAAATTCCTTCAATATGATAAGGTGATTGCCTATCTTATCATAATCCTTGTAGTGGTAGTGATAATCGATTTCTTATCTATTTACGCGCGTTCGTACTTTAATGAGCAGGGCGACTTGAAGAGACCTTCCTGGATTGATGTGTTTGTTCCAGATGCTCTACGAAGGTAGGTCAGCCACTATCCTGATTGCACCGTCTTCATAGAATATCTGTATGCTATCTGGTACCTTAGTGGTAAGGGAGGCCAGTGCTTGGTAGACTTGATCATCCTCCACCTTGAACGCCTCGGCCGCTCTCTCTGTTGACCATGGAACTTCAACGAAGTCAGATACGGAAATCCACCTCAGAAGGCGACTCTCAAATTCTGTGAGATCTTCTACGGACAATACTATCGTTCCGCCTAGGGGATGGCACAAATCAACCTATCTCGGTGGATTGTCAGTTATCGACCATCATCTTGACAGCATCTTCTGCCTCGATTCTTCCATCTAGAAGCTCCCCTAGGGCTCCGATGAAAGAAGTCTTTACGCCCAATTTTGGGGCCCTGGCCAGGAACATTCTGGTAGCCCTAACGCCCTCGGCCACCATGTGCATCTCATTCAGTGACTGGTCCAGGCTCTTTCCTGATCCAAGCTTCTCCCCAAGGGTTCTATTCCTGCTCCGAGGGCTTGTCGCCGTGACATACAGATCCCCAAGTCCCGCCGGTCCGAATGCGGTGGTTCTGGACGCTCCCATTGCCTCCAAAAGGGCCATACCTTCGCTAAATCCCTTCAAAACCAGAGCCGCCTTGAGGTTATCTCCTCCGATAGAGTCTTTCAGTCCGTCTACCAATCCACATGCAAGGGCCACACAGTTCTTGTACGCGCCCCAAAGCTCTGCACCATTCGGGTCATCTGCTGGGAGAAGGAAGAGAGTCTCGGTGGAAAGCCTCTGGGAGATCCTTTCAGCGACTCCATGATCATGACATGCAACAATTGCTGTCGTTATGACTCCTCGAGCGACCTCTGGAGCTATGGTCGGGCCCGTCATCACAACCACTGGATTAGACTTCCCAGCCTCATCCAACCTCCTTTCTATGGAATCAGAGATTAGCCCCGAACCCCCCTCGTCCTCCGGCGCCAGTCCCTTTGCCAGATCTAGAATCACCTGAGACGGCCTCAAACTTGGTACGATTCTGTCAACTACCTCGAGAATCACACCACTAGGGAGGGATAGCACGAGTATCTCGCAGGACTCGACAATATCAGAGAGCTCCATTGTGACCTGTAGCTCTGGTATCTCATGGCCATCCAGGTATTTCTCGTTCACAGATTTCGTCATCAAGGACTCATAAACCTCCTGCTCAATCGTCCAACCAAGGACATTGTGGCCGTCCTCGCACCACACCTTGGCTAGGGCTGTACCCCAGTTGCCCAGTCCGATAACCCCGATTCGTGCCATGTACTGCCGCCCCAAAAGGGGGTTAAGACCCTATTCGATGGTTACCCCCCCATACGTTGAGTTCTTGACTGATGAATGACCCCGAGGAGTCAAGCAGGGGTACCCGAGTGGTCAAAGGGGCTGGGTTTAGGTCCCAGTGCGTAGTGCTTCGCAGGTTCAAATCCTGTCCCCTGCACCATAATCGTCCCA
>DAVY01000023.1:3936-4186 GCA_002505775.1 Euryarchaeota archaeon UBA130
TATTGCTAATTGTAGCCTCTCTCTCGGGATGTATTACCGAAGAACTGGTTGATGATATCCTGGGATGTATGGATGAGAACGCCGCCAACTACGAAGAAAATGCCACTACTGAATTAGTAGGTGACTGTATCTATATGGCTACCGCGGAGACTTTCATGGAAGCCATGACTGACGTAGGGAGCATCGAGGATATACTAGAAGACACTCCCAAGGCCGGATACTCTCAGTCGATTTCATCGAGCGAATGGAA